>CAMNAO010000005.1 GCA_946531435.1 uncultured Clostridia bacterium | reverse complement strand
CCTGGGAGGGGTTTTTCGTTCTCGCGCCGGCGGGCTTTCTCCGTCTCCATCTCCAACTCCCGCAGCTGCTGTTCATAGTTGTATTCCAGCGCCCGGGAGATGGGGAGAATGGTATAGAGCAGGTTCCCATTCCGCTTCACGCCCTTCTTGGTGACGACAGTGGTGGGCTCCGTCAGGATGAGCCGCTTCTCCAGGAGCTCTCCCACGTGTTTTCGCACGGTGGTCACGCACTGGTTCGTGGCCTTGGCGATGGTCTGGTAGCTGGGCCAGCACTGGTAGTTTTTCCGATCCTCGCAGCGGAGGAGGAAGCTGTAGACCGCCAGCGCTCCGGCGCTGAGCCCCAGCTGGAATACCTCGTTGGGAAGAGAGAAGCGGTTGCCCATGCTGTATGCATTGCCGTTGGACTTTCCGATCATCCGCGCCTCCTCTCTGCAACGGTTTGCCTGTGGGTCTGCCCGGAGATCCAGGCAATCAGATCCTCCTTTGGCACCACCAGCCGTCGTCCCAACTTGAGCGTTGGAAAGCCGGGGTGGTGCATCAGCTCGTAGGCTGAAGTCAGCGAGACGCCCAGCACACTTGCCACCGCTTCCGCGTTCAGAATGAGCGGCAGCTCCCCATAGCTTTTGTAAGTGGATTCCTTCATTGTGTGTACCTCCTCATATAATGAATAGATAATCTTTGACCAAAAAGAATTATCTATAATGTCGGAGTTTAACATTGATCTTGACATCCGTCAATAGATAACATATCATTACTCTAAATCATCAAATGCATTATCTATTCAGGAGGAGCCTATGGGCGTGCTGGGGAAGGATCTGATGGGAGACATCTTCAAGTCTCGTTTTCGCGTGAGGGTGCAGTTTGGGGAACGGCATTACTGGATTGAAGACGATCCGGAGCCGATCCCCTATGGCGCGGTGCTGACAGAGATTTTTGATTTCGATGACAGTGCATTTCAGGAGAGCGTAGTCAAGCTGAAGGCGGCGACGGAGAACAGTATAATCGATCTTGACTATATGAAGGGTCTCAATCTCTATCTTGAGCGCACCGTCCAACTCAGGGAAGCAATAGAGAGCGATGAAGCGTTGCTCCAGGAGGCAAGGGCCTTCGCCCTGGCGTATTACGAGAGCACGAAGCTGCCTCTCTACAATCGTTATTTGGATCCGACCCAGTTCTTCCCTCCGAGGGAGGAGCCAGAGGTATATGAGCTGATTGCAAAGGATCTAAAAATGATTAAGGAGAGATACGCCCGGTTCCTGGACGATGTCTTCCGGGATGCAACGCCGGAAAAGAAGAAGGGCCAGAAGAAAGAGACTCCGGCCCAGAGGATATTCCATTCTTTGAAGGACGCCTACGTCAGCGGGGTGAGCCTGGGAGAGAACAGGGAGGTAGACTCTCCCGATGTGAACATCCAGTATGCCATTATTGGTGGCTGGGAGGGGAACCCCGAGCTGGTGGAGAAGATGTACTTCGATCGGCTCATCGACTTTGTGTACGTGGAGTTCATGAAGGGAATGCAGAAGGGCTTCATCCCCAAACGCTGTCTCTGCTGTGGCCATTGGTTCCTGCAGGAGCTGGGAGCCACCTATTCCTACTGTACCCGGATTGCGCCGGGGGAGACAGAGAAGACCTGCCGGGAGGTGGGAGCTGTGACCAGCTTCCAGGCCAAAGCTAGGGAGAACGACGTCTGGAAGTACCACCAGCGGGCCTACAAGAAATACTTCGCCCGCATCAAGGCAGGGACGATGACCCAGGCGGAGTTCAACCAATGGTCGCTGGAGGCGGAGAGGATCCGGGACGAGGCGTTGAAGAACTACAACAGGGCCAGGACGGTGGAAGAGAGAACCGCCATCGCCGAGGAGGTTAAGCAGAAGTTGAATCGGGCGTGATTCTCTAACGCAGGGGCCGTAGTAAATGTAGTGAATAAAGAAAACATGCCATCAATCCCCGCCGGAGAGGCAGGGATTGATGGCCTATAGCATTTGATTATCGGCAAGTCGCTGCCTGAGAGCGTCTATGAGTTATCAGTGGAAGCAAGACGGTCAGGACACTTATTGTCGAGAGCCGGCACGGACTTCTTGTATTCCTCATGGTGCTTTTCTGGCGCGAAGATCAGGCCCTTTTATTCTTCTTCCGGAAAGGCGTGATGCCGCTCAAGCAGTTCGAGGATCAGCGCGTCCTGCTGGCCCAGATTTGGAATCGCTTTACCCACCAAGTGCAGATGTTGGTCACAAGATGCTTCGAGAAGAGATCAGAAAAAAGAGCTTCGATCATCTCATGGAAGACAAGTCGTGCCTCCTGGTACTGATAAGGTCTTGGGAGGACTTGCCCATTCGATAGGCTGTGATTGTCACTGCGGTAGGATTTGATATCTTGCATCGTTACGGGTTCTATTCCCCAGGCGTGGTCAATAATGATCTCCCCCTTGATGCCGAAAGTCCGGTAAAACCATTCCTCATCATAAAGTAACACGCCGGCGCCGCTGTGATGAACAGTACCGCTGGCGTGTTCTCTTTGTTTATAGCGAGAAAGATTGTGAGGATCCTTGTCAAAATCTGATAATTATGCACAAAAAAGGAGAATCGGTTTCTTGTTCTGACTGACAACTTTCGATATGATTTCCCATGTAGACTGACGACGCAGCGCGTTTCGTCAGGCTGCAGGGTACCACAGAAGAGACGAGTGCAGGAAAATCAGGTAACAAGGAGAAAAGGAGACAACAACGATGAAACTTACTCGCAGAGACTTTCTGAAAGTATCCCTTGGCGGAGCGGTGAGCCTTTCCGCGTCCATGCTGCTGGCAGGCTGCGGATCCGGGGGCTCGGAAAAACAGACGGGCCATACAAAGATCAAGGTCGGCGTCAGCGGCGACCCCAAGTCCCTGGCTCCCTATGCCCTGGGCAATGACGCCCGTAAAATGATCTGCTTCCACATTTATCAGGCGGCCATGCACCTTCTGAAGGCCGGCGATACGCCGATTCCCGCCATCTGCGAATCCTATGAGATGGATATGGACGGAGCAACTGTCACGGTGAAGCTGCGGGACGGCATCCATGACCACGATGGCAATCCCTTCACCGCCAGCGATCTGGCCTACAGCTACAACACCACCAAGGAAGTGGCCAACAGCGCCAGCTACGACTACTTTACTGAGGTGAAGGCCATCGACGAGAAGACGGCGGTCATCTACTACAATCCCACCGACATTGTCAAGCGCAACAACGTGGAATCCGCGTTGGCCCAGGGCGGCGTATACATGTTCACCCAGGCCGCCTGGGAGGCCAGTGAGGACGCCATGGTGGCCACCCCTGTGGGCACCGGCCCCTATCGGGTTTCCAGCTTCTCTGTCGGCGCCAAGGTCATCCTGGAAAAGGTGGAGGACTTCTGGCAGGCAGAGGCCGGGTACGAGGTTCCCCGGGACTATCAGGCCAACTTTGATGAGATCGAGATCTCCGTCATTACCGAGGTCTCCCAGATCGCCATCGCCCTGGAGACCGGCGACATTGACGCCTCCGCCAACGTCAGCGAGCAGGACATCACCCTCTTCCAGGAGGGCGGCGAGCACGCCGATGACTTCAAGGTGGTCAAGAACGAGGGCTTCCTGGGTTACTTCATGACCTTCAACGCCCATACAGAGCTGGGCGGCAACATCAATATCCGCAAGGCCATCTGCCACGCGGTGGATCTGGACGGCATGATCAACACCCTGGCCAAGGGCGAGGCGGTCCGGATGAACGCACCCTACGGAACGGCTTCCTCCGCGGGCGACTACGATCCCAAGTGGGATGAGCGGGAGTATTTCCCCTTCTCCATGGATACGGCGAAGGAGTATCTGGACAAGTACCTGGCGGAGAGCGGGAAGAAGGCCGAGGATGTGGTGGTGAAGTTCGCGGTGCAGAACAACGCCAACTGCCCCAAGCCGGCGGAGATCCTGCAGGCCAAGCTTCTGGAGCTGGGCATCGGCGTGGATATGAAGGTCTATGATCCCGCCACCTTCAACACCATCCTGACGGAGGAGGACTCCTACGACTTCACCATGTACTGCATGGGCTGGAACGGCGTCGTCAACGCCTGGCAGCTGAACGATTCCAGCAACTATTACTACCACTTCGACAAGGAGTCCGCCATGTATCAGGAGCTCCTCAGCTATACGGAGCCCTGTATGTCCCGCGTGACCTGGACGCAGGAGGCCACCGAGAAGCTCTGGCAGTATGTTTACGACAACGCCTGGGTCCGCGGCCTCTACAAGAACTACGACAACATCGTGGTGCCCAAGTGGGTAAACGAGGTGGTCATCAACTTCAACCGCAACTGCATGTACGGCAGCTTCGTACACGACTGAGTTTTTCCGGTCGGGGGCCGTGGATCAAGCTTCACGGCCCCCGCTTTCTTTACGGCCTTCAAGCCGCGTTTTGAATTGCGGAAACGCTGGGGGAACTATGATCAATTATATTATAAAGCGACTACTGACGCTGATTCCGGTGGTCATCGCGGTGGCGATCGTGATCTTTACGATCATGTATTTCGTCCCGGGGGACCCCGCAAAAAATATTCTGGGCCAGGACGCTACGGAGGAGCAGCTGCAGCGGGAGCGGGAGCTCCTGGGACTGGCAGACCCCTACTTTGTGCAGCTGGGGAAATTCCTCTATCAGCTCTTCATCAAATTGAATCCGGGCACCTCCTGGCTCTCCGGCTTCCCGGTAATGACGGAGCTGCGGGTGCGGATCCCCCGCACGCTGCTGCTGTCCTTTTTGACCATGGCGCTGGGCGTTGCGGTGGGCATCCCGCTGGGCGTCACGGCGGCGGTCAATCAGAACAAGCTGCCGGACAAGCTCTGCATGATCGGCTCCATGACCTTTATCTCCATCCCGGATTTCTGGCTGGCCCTGGAGGCGGTGATCCTCTTCGGCCTGCGGCTGCACTGGCTGCCCACCTTCGGCATGTCCTCCTGGAAATGCTGGATTCTGCCGGTGGTCTGCGGCTCCCTTCCCGGAATTGCCAGCAACGCCCGGCAGACCCGTTCGGCCATGCTGGAGGTGATCCGGTCCGATTATGTGGCCACGGCAAAGGCCAAGGGCCTTGCCCCGGGGGCCATCAAGTATAAGCACGCGCTGCCCAACGCGCTCATTCCCCTGATTACGATGATGGGCGGCCATCTGGCCCGCTGCCTCGGCGGCTCCATGATCCTGGAGAACATCTTCTCCATGCCCGGCATGGGCATGTATCTTACCACGGGCATCACCCAGCGGGACTATCCCGTGGTGCGCTCCGTGGTGGTCATTCTGGCCATCGTTTTCGGTGTGGTGATGGTGCTGGTGGATATTGTATATGCGTTTGTGGATCCCCGCATCAAGGCCATCTATGAGAATCAGACCTTCAACCTTGCCTTCTGGAGGAAACGGAAAGATGCTTAATTCAGAAAAGGAACAACAGGGGCGGGGTAAGAAGCAGAGCCAGCTGCGGGAGGTCCTGAAGCGGCTCATGAAGAACAAGACCGCCGCGGTGGGCATGGTCATCTTCCTCATCATTGCCCTGGCCTCCGTTCTGGCCCCGGTCCTGGCCCCCTATGACTACGCCCAGATGAATCTGGATGAGACCTTCCAGACCCCCTCCCGGGAGCACCTTCTGGGGACGGATGAGTACGGAAGGGACTACCTGAGCCGGATTTTGTACGGCGGCCGCTTTTCCCTGGGCCTGGGCCTCTGCGCCCAGCTTTTCAGCCTGTTCTTCGGTGTGATCCTGGGCTGCTTTGCCGGGTATTACGGCGGCAAGACGGATAACCTCATCATGCGCATCTGCGACGTCTGGCAGTCCATCCCCGGCATTTTGTTTACCATCATCCTCTGCGCGGCCCTGGGCACCGGCTGGATCAACACCGTCATCGCCATGGGCCTCGGCGGCATCCCCGGCAACTGCCGGATGATCCGCGCCCAGCTTCTGAGCCTTCGGGAGCGGGAGTTCATTGAGGCGGAGCACGCCATCAACTGCCCCTCCGGAAAGATCATGTTCCGGCACCTTCTGCCCAACGCCATCTCCCCCCTCATCGTAAGCTCCACCATGGGCATCGGCAACACCATCAACGGCGCCGCCGGCCTGGCCTATCTTGGCCTGGGCGTACAGCCGCCCACGCCGGAATGGGGCGCCCTCATCTCCGCCGCCAGGGCACAGATCCGCTATTACCCCTATCTCATCCTGTACCCCGGCCTGATGCTGGCCATCACGATCCTGTCCCTCAACATGTTCGGCGACGGACTGCGGGACGCCATGGATCCCAAGCTGAAAAACTGATGGGAGGCGAGAAGGATGAAAGACAATCAGTTTTTGAGTGTTGAAGATCTCGTGGTGGAATATACCTCCAACGACCAGGTGATCCACGCCGTCAACAGAGTCAGCTTCCGGCTGGACAAGGGACAGACCCTGGGCCTCGTGGGAGAGACCGGCGCGGGAAAGACCACCATTGCCAAGTCCATCATCGGCATCCTCCCCGACCCCCCCGCCAAGGTGCGGGGAGGCCGCATCCTCTTGGAGGGGGAGGACCTTTTGCAGCTGGATGACCGGCACATGCAGAAAATCCGCGGGAAAAAGATCTCCATGGTCTTCCAGGATCCCATGACCGCGCTGAACCCCAACATGAAGGTGGGCCACCAGATCCAGGAGGTGGTGGAGCTTCATGAGAACGTAAGCCGAAAGGAAGCGGAGGAGCACGCCAAGCGCATGCTGGAAATGGTGGGCATTCCCCGGGACCGCTTTTATGAGTATCCCCACCAGTTTTCCGGCGGCATGAAGCAGCGGGTCATCATCGCCATGGCCCTTGCCTGCAAGCCGGACCTGCTTCTGGCGGATGAGCCCACCACCGCCCTGGATGTGACCATCCAGGCCCAGGTATTGGAGCTCATCAAGAATCTGAAGGTAGAGCAGCAGACCTCCATGATCCTGATCACCCACGATCTCGGCGTGGTGGCCGGCCTCTGCGACTATGTGGGCGTGGTCTACGCGGGTGAGATCATTGAATACGGCACCCTGGAGGATATTTTCGACCACCCCACCCATCCCTACACCATCGGTCTCTTCGGGGCGCTGCCCAGCATGGGGAAGAGAGTGAAGCGCCTCAGCCCCATCCACGGGCTGCCGCCGGATCCCTCCAAGCTGCCGGAGGGCTGTTCCTTCAGCCCCCGCTGCCCCCGGGCGACGGAGGCATGCAAAAAAGCCCCGGTGGAGATGCGGAACCTGGGCGGGACCCATGAATGCCGCTGTATTCTGGCGGACAAGCCCGGTGACCGCTGAAAGGAGGAGGGGAAGCAATGGAACCGCTGGTTGAAATCAAGGGACTAAAAAAGTATTTTCGTACGCCCCGGGGCCCCCTTCACGCGGTGGACGACGTGTCCATGCGCTTTGAGGCGGGCAAGACCATGGGCGTTGTGGGGGAATCCGGCTGCGGCAAGTCCACCCTGGGAAGGACCATCATTCATCTGCAGGAGCCCACCGGCGGCAAGATCTTTTATGAGGGGGAGGACGTCACCAGGGTGACCCCCAAAAAGCTGGTGGAACTTCGGCAGAAGATGCAGATCATTTTCCAGGATCCCTATGCGTCGCTGAACCCCCGCATGACGGTGGAGGAGACCATCAAGGAGCCGCTGGCACTCTCCGGCCGCTATCAGCGTAGTGAGATCGACGCCCAAATCACAAAGATCATGGACCTTGTAGGCATTGCCCGCAGGATGCGGATGTCCTACCCCCATGAGATGGACGGCGGCCGCCGCCAGCGGGTCGGCGTGGGCCGCGCTCTGGCGATGGAGCCCAAGTTCATTGTCTGCGATGAGCCGGTTTCCGCCCTGGACGTCTCCATCCAGGCCCAGGTGCTGAATCTGCTCATGGATCTGCAGGACGAGCTGGGAATGAGCTATATGTTCGTGACCCACGATATGTCCGTGGTGCGGCACATCTCCCATGACATCTCTGTCATGTATCTCGGCCAGCTGGTGGAGACCAGCGAGTCCGAGGAGCTCTTCCTGCACACCTATCACCCCTATACCAAGGCACTGCTCTCGGCCATCCCCTCCACGGATATCCATAACCAAAAAAACCGGATTATGCTGAAGGGTGAGATCAGCTCCCCGGTGAATCCCAAGCCGGGCTGCCGTTTCGCGCCCCGCTGCCTCTACGCCACGGAGAAGTGCCTTGAGCCCCAGACCCTGGTGGAGGTGGCCCCCAAGCACTATGTCTCCTGCTGCCGGGTCTATGAGCTGAACGAGGATCTGAAGCGAGGACAGGATGGCGCTGAACAATAACCTATTTGCCAATCAGGCCAGGATCTACCGGGAGGTGGACAGGACCGGAGAGACCTGGCTGAAGCGCCAGTCCAGATGGACAATGGCGGTTACGCTTCTCATCTTCGTCGCCCTGACGGCGGCCTCCCTCTTCGGCGGCAGCCGGGGGGAGATCTCCGTGACCCTGGACCGGGAGCTCTTTATGGTGGGCGTCTACGGAGACGCGGAGGCGGTGCGCTACGATGGGGTGCGCAGGATCACCCTGTTAAAGGAGCCGCCGATCCCGCTTAGGGAGAGTGAGGACGGGAAACTTCTGGTCTACCGGGAGGAGGGAACGCCGCCCCGGCGAATTTATTGCTATCCCGGGACGAAGAGCTGGCTTCTGGTGGAGACTGACCGCCAGTGGATCCTCTTCAACTGCGAAACCGCGGAAAAGACGGAGACGCTTTACCTGCAGATTACAGAAAAAACGGGCTGATGCCCCAGGCACATTATCCGAAAAATGTTGGAAGGAAGGTTTGACATGGCGAAATTCAACGATTTTGATTTCCTGCATCACGAAAAGCTGGATGAGGGCCTTTACCGGGTTTTTGAGGACTGGGGCGGGCCGCAGCTCATCGATATCTACGTGGTCATCGGCGAGGACAAGGTGGCGGTGGTGGATACCGGCTGCGGCGCCACTCATGGTCTCCGGCGGTATATTGAGACCTATATCACCGATAAAAAGCCTATGATCGCCCTGATGACCCACAGCCATCCGGATCATATCGGCGGCTGCACCCTGTTTGATGAGCAGTACATCCATCCCGTGGAGCTGCCCCAGCTGGCCTGGGGCCTGAACAACAAGCGACGGGTCCACGACGCGGCCACCTTCGCCTTCACCGGGATGCCGGGCTCCAAGCCTCACGGAGACCTGGAGCGGGCCATGGAGATCTGGAAATACTGCGAGGAGAACTATGTGGACGTGAAGTGGAAGGAGATCGACTGGAAGCTTCTGAATGACGGCGACGTGGTGGATCTCGGCGGCACAAAGCTGGAGTGCATCTATATGAATGCACACGGTTCCCTGGTTTTCTACAACAGGGAGCGGGATTACGCCCTCTGCGGGGACAATACCACCTATACCCTGGCCATCGGCAACATCACCCAGGACCTCATTGACCGCTTTGACCGCTACCTCGCCCACTTTACCGACAAGACCATGTTTTATAGCGGGCATACTTATTATGAGGATGGCGTGACCCGTCCCCCCGAGCTTACCATGGATATGATGCGGGAATTGGTGGACGCCATGCGTACCGTGCTGGCGGGCGGCAGCTTCCCGGATGAGACGGCGCCGGAGCATTTTGTGGTTCCCGGGGCGCCTACGCTGGCGGGCTATACGCCGGACCCGGACGATGAGGAGAGCTGGGCAGCCATGCGCGCTTCCCATCCTGAGCGGAAGGGCGAGACGCCGAAGCCCGGCCCACGGGTCGTCCATCATGTGGGCCCCATCCTGTTTACCTACGCAAAGGGCTAAGGGTGGTGCAACTGGGCAGATGCAGCATGATCCGCCCAGTTGCTTTGTATTCCTGGAAGCGCCACGGTCCTCCGGGCTGTGGGGACGGAGTTAGAAACCGCAAGAGGAGAGCGATGATAAATGAACCCTGTCAAAACCGACGCAGGCCTTGTAGAAGGCGTCTCATTGGGCGACGTGGAGGTTTTCCGCGGCATTCCTTACGCAGCGCCCCCGGTGGGGGAGCTGCGCTTTCGCGCGCCGAGGGAGCCGGAGCCCTGGGAGGATGTGCGGCTCTGTGACCGCTTCGCCCCGGCAGCGATTCAGCGTATTCCTCTGGGGGAAGAGAGCTTTGAGCCCTATGGGGAGGATTTCTACTGGCAGGGGATGCCCCCTGTCAGCGAGGACTGCCTCTATCTGAACCTGTGGCGAAGCACGGAAAAGAGCGAGACGAAGAGGCCGGTCTATGTCTGGTTTCACGGCGGCGGCCTGGACCACGGATGGTCCTATGAGCCGGAGTTCGACGGGACGGCCATTGCCCGAAAGGGCGTGATCGTGGTCACGGTGGGCCATCGGCTGGGCATCCTGGGCTACCTCTGCCTGCCCCAGCTCTCCCGGGAGCAGGGCGGCGTCAGCGGCAACTATGGCTATCTGGATGAGCTCATGGCCATGGGGTGGGTTCTGCGGAATATCGCCGCCTTCGGCGGGGATCCGGAGAATATCACCGTGGGCGGCCAGTCCGGGGGCACCAGCAAAACCTCGCCCCTCATTGCGGTGCCGGAACTGAAGGGCCATGTGCGCCGTCTCATCTCCGAGAGCGGCCTGAAGCGAAACATGGTCTATCCCACCCTCCGGGAGGGGGAGGAGATCGGCCTTAAAACCCTGGACGCCCTGGGCATTCCCCGTGAGACCGGGCCCGATGAGCTGCGGAAAAAGGATGTATGGGCGCTCTTTACAGAAAAGGCGCCGGAAAACACCATGGTGTACGACGGTGTCGTGATCCCCTGGCCCTCGGTGGTTGACGCATGGGAGACAGCGGGGAAGATCGATTTTCTCTGCGGCTGCAACCTGGGCGAGGTTCCGCCCCAGGTCAACGTGGACCGCAAGGTCTATGCCCCTTTCCAGACCAAAGAGGCGTTTTATGACAATTACCGGCTTTTGCTGGGGGAAACGTTTGAAAAAGCGGACTTCCCCTCCCTTGCACCTGTCACGGATGAGACGGCCTGGCCGGTGGCCCGTCGGCTGGCGGCCCTGGGCTTTACTCTGCCCAGCCGGGCCAACATGGCAAGGAATGTGATGCTGAACCGTCTTTTCGGGCTGGAGCGGGCGGAAAAGGCGCCGGGAAGCCGGGTCTATACCTATCTCTGGTGCCAGGTTCCGCCGGATCGGGAGCAGGACCGGGGCACCCGCAGGGACGCCGACTGGCTGCTTGCCTATCACTCCAGCGAGATGTGGTACGTCTTTGCTTCCCTGGGGGAGGGGGTCCCGCCCAGCCGCCCCTGGCGGGAAGAGGACTTCCGCCTGGCGGAGATGGCCTCCACGCTGTGGGCGAACTTTATCAAAAACGGTGACCCCAACGGGGAGGGGCTGCCCCATTGGCCGGCGGCCTCTGACAGGATGGGCTGGCTGGAGCTCTCCTCCACCCCCGTCCCTCACAGCGGGATGGAGGGAGAGCTGGACCTGCTCCTTCGGGACTTTGTCCGCGAGCACTATGGATTTTCGGCACGCAATGCCCCCCAAGAATGATTCTCTCCGAAGAAAGCGGGCATAAATGGGATGAAAGCGTGAGCGGCATCAATCACGGCAGGGGCTGTTTCAAAAGGAAGGCGCTGCAGTAAAAATGGTAGGGGAGGCCCTTGGGCCTCCCGCGCAGCAGAGATTTGCATATAAGAGTAAACTCCCGGCGAAATCGCAGCCGGGTACGGCAAAGATCGTACTTTCTGCGAATTCGCCGGGAGTTTTCCGTTTCACCATCGCTTCCTGCCGCCGGAAGGGGCAATCACCCCTACGAGTCCTTAACAGTTCAATTTTCAAACAACAAAAGAACCCGCATGGCTCCCCCTTAGGGGGAGTTGTCGGTGCTGCCGACGTAAGAGGGATGAGAAGAATTGTTGCTATCCTGGCCCTCTCCGCCCCAGCGCCGCAACGCTGGGGCAGCTCCCCCAGGGGGGGGAGGCAAGTACAGCTTGCTATTCAATAAGTAAAGTTTAAGGAGTTACCGTCCCCGAGAGGCCCTGCGGAAGGGGTTATCCCTTGCAGAAGGGGGCCACCGGGAGGAGGCTTTGGGCATCATTGGAGGCGTAGATGGCCTGCCGCAGCTCCACCAGCTTCACGGAGTCGTCAATGCTCATGCCGTGGGTGCTGAGAGGATCGGTGCCCACGCCGTCGTTGGGAAGATCATAGGCGATCATCTTGATGAAATAGCGCACATGGTCGTCCGGGACGGGGCCCAGCTCGCTCTCCGGAACCACGGTCCACTCCGCGTCGCCCCTGCGCCTCAGGCTCAGCCGGTTTTTGTGATTGCCCAGGGAGACATCCCGGGCGGCGCCTTCTGTGCCGCAGACCTCGATCATATTGGCAAGGCCGTGGCTGACGGTGTCGCAGGCGATGGAGACGGTGACATGGTCGGGGTATTCCAGTATGAGATCGACGATCTGCTCATAGCCGGCCTTTTCCGCCGCGGGGTCGAGATAGGAGAAGTGGGAGTACACCTTCTCGGGCATGCCCAGAAGGTAGTAGAGGCCGTGGAGGGGATGGCCGCCGGTGTCCGCCATCATGCCGCCGCCGAAGCGCCGGGCTTTGCCCGCAATGCCTTCGGGACCGCCAAGATCAAAAAGGCTTCCGTATTTGATCCGAACGGAGATGAGCTTGCCGAAGAAGCCCTCCTCCATCATCGCCTTGAGGCGCTGGGTGGTGTTCTCCACAAAGGGGTCGGTCATGTAGAACTTGACACCGCGTTCCTTCACTGCCTCCTGAATCTCATAAGCGTCCTCCGTATGGATGCAGAGGGGTTTCTCCACAAAGATATGCTTGCCCGCCTGAATGGCCTTCAGGACCATCTCCGCGTGCATCACGGCGGGGGAGACAATGATGACGCCGTCGATCTCGGGATTTCTGAGAAGCTCGTCATAATCCTCATAGACCCGGCAGTCGCCGATCTCTTCGGCCACCCGCCGGGCAGCGGCCCTGTCCGGATCCCAGACAGCCACGGTGCAGCTCTCCTCATAGGAGTTGATGAGCTTTCCGAATTTTTCCACATGCCCTTCGCAGCCGCAGATGGCGGTTTGAATGCGCTTCTTCATGCAAGATTCCTCCTTTTCAATTTTCGTCCAGTAGACGGTAGGTTTTCCATTTTCCCGTAAAGTAATAGATCACCCCCACCAAAAGGGGGCCGATGCGGGCCAGGGCGTTGCCGCAGAAGAAGCCCACAATGCCCATTTTCAGCCCGTAGGCCAGAAGGTAGCTGATCCCCAGGCGGAGGATCACGCCGTCCAGCAGTCCGGCAATCATGGCGAGACGGGCGTTCCCGCTGCCGGTGACCACCGACTGGAAGGTGCCCTGGAAGGGGGAGATTAAAAAGACAAAAATGGTGATCCGCATATAGGTGACGCCCAGCTGAAGAATGGCCTCAAAATTGGGATCATCCGCCTTGATGAACAGGCTGAAGACGGCCCGGGGGAGGAAGAGGGAGATCATGCTGGCCAGGATCCCGAAGGCCGTGGCGCAGAGGATAGCGGTGCGGACGATCTCCCGGACACGGTCGTATTTTTTCGCGCCGATGTTCTGCCCCACCATGGCGCCGGCTCCCTGGGCGATGGAGTTGGCCAGGATGTTCACAAGCTTCTGGATCTTGTTTCCCACGCTGTTGGTGGTGGAGGCCACGATGCCGTAGGAATTGATGCTTCTCGTGCAGATGAGCTGAGTGAAGTGGATGAGGGCGGACTGCATGGTCAGGGGGATCCCCAGCCGCAGCAGCACCATCAGGTGGCGCTTGTGCAGGCGCATGCTCTCCCGGGTAAAGCTGATGCCGAACTGGCCCCGGCGCCGATAGAGGAAGACCACCGCGGCCACGAAGGAGGCAAACTGGGCCGCCACGGTGGCAATGGCGGTGCCGGCAGCCTCCAGACGGATGACCGCCACCAGAAGGATGTCCATGAACACGTTGCTCACGGCCGCCACGGTGACAAAGAGCAGGGGCCGCCTGGCCTCCCCCATGCCCCGGAGGATCCCGCAGATCATGCTGTAGCCGAAGACGAAGGGGAGCCCCAGAGAGACGATGACCATATAGCTGCGGGCCTGGTCCAGGGCCTCGGGCGGGCAGTTGAGCCAGCCCAGCAGCGGGTCACAGAACAGGATACAGAGGGCGGTCGTCAAAAGAGACAGCCCGGTCATAAACACCATGCCGGTGGAAAGGGTCTCGCTGATGGAGCGGTGATCCTTGGCCCCATAGAGCTGGGCGACGTAGATCTGCCCGGCGGAGCCGAAGGAGGCGGCCATAAAGGTGATGAGGGTGGCAATCTCACCGCCCTGGGATACGCCGGCCGAACCCCGGGAGCCCACGAACTGCCCGATGACAATCATGTCCACGGTGTTGTAAAGCTGCTGAACGATGTTTGCCAGAAGAAGGGGAAACACAAAGGTGAGGAGCTGAGGGAGGATTTTGCCCTCCGTCAGGTCCAGACCGACTTTTTTCTCTAAGGAGTTTTTCATTCCGTCGGCACCTTCTGCGCCTTAAAGGGCGCAGGCCATGCTCCTGGAGGCATAGGCGGCGTCAATCATCTCTACGAGCTCGCAGGCCTCGTCCACACCGTATTGCTCCGCAGGCTTTCCGTCCCGGATGCACTCCACCCAGTAGACCTGGGGGCTCTGCCACTTCCCAGGCAGCTCATCCTCGGGGATGATCCGCTTCTCCTGCCCCGAGAGCATGACGGAAAGGCCGGTGGGACGGCTGTAATGCAGGATGCCCTTTGTCCCCACTACCTCCAGCTCCCCGGTGAAGCCGGGGGTGACGATGCTGCCCTGGGCAATGCCGATGGCGCCGTCGGCGTATTGGAAGGTCAGGGAGGCGAAATCCTCCACGCCCGTCTCTTTGGCATAGTCATTGACGCTGAGGAAGGCGCCGGAGGCGGCGACGGGCTGCCCCAGCAGGAAGTGGATGATGTGGACCGCGTGGTGTCCCATGTCCAGCATGGCGCCGCCGCCGGATTCGGCCGGAGTCTGGAAGGGGCGCATCAGCACAGGATCTCTGAAGGCGTTGTCGTGGCCGTTCCGGGCGGTGACCAGCAGCACCTTGCCCAGCTCGCCCTTCTCTATCATCTCCCTGGCCGCCAGGACGGCGCCGCCCTGGATGGGGTCGCTCATGACGAAACGGATCCCGTGCTCCTTCTCCGCCTCATGCACCGCCTCGCGGATTTTTCGGGCGTCCTCCGCCGTGGCGGCCAGGGCCTTCTCCACATAGACGTTCTTGCCCGCCCGGGCGGCCCGGATGATGAGGTCGGCATGCTCCGTGGTGGCGCAGGTGACCATGACGCCGTCGATCTCCGGGTCCTTCAAGAGAGCGTCATAATCGGTATAGCATTTGCAGCCCAGCTCCTCCGCCCATTGGGCGGCCTTTCCGGGATCCTTGTCATAGACGGCGGCCATCTCGCAGTTCGGGATGGGAATGGTCTTTACCCGGTTGGCAAAGTCCTTGGCGTGGGCGTGCCAGATCCCCGCGCTTGCCAGTTTCACAGTCTTCATATCGTTTCTCCCTCCTTCTTATGGGCGGTCGTATTTTTTCAGGGCCTCAGGGGAGGCGTAGGCCTCCTCCTCCCGGAAGATGAGCCTGGCGAAATCCCGGATCCCCAGTCTCCAGCTGGTCCACTTGGTGGCGTGGGCGTCGTGAACGATGAAGCGGTAGCCGGGCATATCCGCGATGCCGCACTCCTTGCAAAGCTGGTTGTCCAGCCAGCAGTAGTCCAGGTGATCCTCCTGGGGGGTGGCGGACTGGAAAAAGACCCGGTAGTTCTCCCGGAAGATTTTGCCGCAGGCCTCCAGATCCAGGTAGGGACGGGGATACTGGGCCATCGTGGGCCGCTGGTGCATGGTCCCGGTAAGGGCGCAGAAGTAGCCGAAGGCCTCGGGGTGGAAGAGGGCAATGTCGCAGCTGAGGTAGGAGCCCATGCTGAGCCCGGCGATGGCCCGGGACCACTTATCCGTTTTGGTGCGGAAGCTACTGTCGATATAGGGAATGCACTCCTCGATCAGCATCTTCTCAAAGCCGTGATCAAAGGGGCCGCCCTCGTTGCCGGGATAGCGCAGCATATCGTTGTTCATGACCACAAGAAAGGGAACGCAGGCGCCCTCGGCGATGAGGTTATCCAGTATGGAGGAGATGCGGCCGGTGGTCTCCCATACCAATTCGTTCTCTCCGCCGCCGTGCTGCAGATAGAGGACGGGATAGCGCTCCGTTCCGTTCATGTATCCCGGGGGCGTATAGACGAAGCAGCGCTCATAGCCCTGATGGATGTGGCTGTAATAGAGGACGCTGCTGACGGAGCCGTGGGGAACCGCCTTCACGTGGGCAAACTCCTGGTTTTTGTCCGGGAACTCCAGGTAGTTGTGGGGATTGTTGGAGGTATAGTAGATGGGCAGAAAGGGGCTCAGAAGCCGGTTCCCGTCGAAATAGAAGTCCACGGTGATGGGGCCGTTGCGGTAGGGATTATAGGGGATGGTAAAGGTGAAAAAGCCGTCCTCCCCCTTCACCATGGTATAGCGCCGGCTGCCGATGATCTGGAACTCGATGCTCCGGGTCTCGGGGGCGTAGAGCCTCAAGTCAATGTCGCCGTTTTCCCGCCAGGCGGCGCCGTCGGCGGCGTGTGCCGGCTCCAGTACCGGGCCGGGACCGTCATAGGCCAGAGGCTGGCCGGTGAAGATGGAGCGGGAGAGAAATTCTTTTGTGAACATGGGCCCTTCCTCCTTTCCCTTACAGGCGGCCAAATTCCAGCTGTCGGCTCCACTCCAGGGTCTCGCCGGGACGGATGGTGAAGTTCTGATAGATCTCAGGGCAGACCATGTGGTCGGAGGACCAGATCTTCACCCGGCTGAGTTGAATGGTATCCGTCCCCAAAACATAGGCGCCTGCGGCGGTGTTCGATACCTTCCAGCGGAAGGGCTCGCCCTTGTAGAAGGAATAGTCCTCCAATGCCACGGAGTAGCTCTGTGGCTCATAGCGCTTCATACGGAAGCCGTGGCCAAAGCCCTCAAAGTTGGTCTCGCCGCCCCGCTCCGCCTCCTGGAAGTGAAGACCCGTGAGATCCGGGACCTGGGGGAATTCGATGGTGTAGTCCGGGCCCACGGCCATCCCCTCGATGGAGATGAAGTTGTGGCAGTATTCCATGACGGTGGCCGGCTTTTCCCCCACGTTTCGGAGGGTCACCCGGTTTTCCACCCGGTTGCCGATGGCCTTGATGACCCGGGTCTCATGAAAGGCGTAGCCTTGGCAGGGCATGGGGAGCACGGCATAGGTGGCGATGTTCTCCGCCATTTCGCATTTGATCTCGAAGGGGATGAAGCCCTCCTCATAGCGATTGAACTGCCGGTACTTCTGCTCATCCGGTTTGCGGATGAGACCTACGCCGATGATGGGGAAATACTCTCCGACCCCCACCTCCTCAGAGATGTCCCAGCGGTTGCAGGAGCAGAAGCCCCTGCCGTTTGAGCTGGGGTGGCTTAGGTTGCGGGGCTCCGACGCCGCGAAGCGGGTCCCGTCCTTCAAAACCACTTCTGTGATATAGCCGGTGCGGTCAAAGCGGAAGTTGTCATTGGGCGCTGACCCCGGGCTTGTCAGCTCAACGGTCAAAAGCTCGGACTGGATGGTGTTCAGCATGGAATTCCTCCTTCTCAAAAGCATTGATACGCGTATGACTTTGCTGATCCTATTTTAATGGTTTTTCCTTTCGGCAGCAAGTGCCGGAAGCCGTGAATTCGTGCACAAAACCCATGGCCTTCCCCGAAAGCCGTAATAATCGTGGAAAGGAAAACTGAGAAATGTATCCATTTTCTGAGAACTGCGCTCTTGTTTTTGGGGCGGAAGGCGGATAAAATCGTTACAGAATACGGCGGAACTCCTGCCGAATGGAGGAAAGACTAAAATATGAACGAATTTGATTTCTATACAAGAGAGAAGCTGCAGGACAATCTCTGGGTCGTCACCGAGAGCTACGGCGTCAACTCCACCTTCCGGATCTATGTTCTTCTGGGCGGGGAGAAGACCGTGGTCATCGATTCCGGCCTGGGCGCCCAGAGCGGCCTTCGGCGCTATATCGAAACCTATATCAGCGGCACCGAGAAGCCCATGGTCACGGTGCTGACCCATACCCACCCCGACCATGTGGGCGGCGCGCCACTATTTGATGAGGTCTACGTGAACCCCAAGGAGTTCCCGGACCTCGCCTGGAACCGGAATCACTACCGCCGCTTCGGCGATCTGGAGTGGTTCTGCGGCCACAGCCGCTGGGTGGATGACACCGATCACGACGTGATGAACTTCTGCTATCTTCACTTTGTGCGGGAGCTTTTGCAGGAGGAGGACTGCATCCAGGTAAACGACGGGGACGTTCTGGACTTCGGCGGTGTCAAGCTGGAGGCCATCTTCTGCCCAACCCATTCCATCGGCAGCACCATCTATTACTGGCGCTCGGAAAACATTGCCTTCGTGGGCGACGCCATCCAGCATTGGAACGGCTTCCCCGGCCATGAGAAGGGCAAGGAGTATCTCGGGTGGATCGAGCGCTTCCTCTCCATGATGCCGGAGGATGTGAAGATCCTGAATCCCCATGATGTGGGCGTTTTTGGGATCGACTTTGTCCGGAATGTCCGCCAGTGTATGGAGGATCTTGTGGAGAAGAAGAACCTGGAAAAGGACAGTCGCGCGGGCTACAATAACCACTTCCATGTGAAGCAGAAGCGGCTCGGCCCCACAATGCCGTATTTCCAGCTGGATCACTATGTGGAGGATGTCCGTCTGGGCTATAACCTGTTCGATTTCTGAGGCGACCGCCCCGACCCCTGGGCGGCGCAATTGCGGGAAAGAAGGAAGGAGCCGGGCGCTGCAGGTTTTAAGCAGCGCCCGGCTCCTCGCGACTACCGGTTTTCGGGGGAATATTCGATCTCTTTCCCGCAGTGGGGACACCTGCGGGTCAGCCGGAAGTGCAGGGGCAGCAGCTGGTCGCAGTCCGGGCAGCGGTGACCGTTCAGCGCGGTGAAGTATCCCGCCACGAAAAAGCCGCCGAAGACCAGGACGGCCCCGGCCAGAATCATCTCTGTCAGGGGATGGATGAAGAGAACAGCTACCACGGGAACGGCCGCCAAAAGGTAAAAGGTGAGTGCTTTGTGGTGAACGTGCCTGAGATCCATAACGCCCTCCTTTCGGCGGGGAGGGAGGCTCTCCGCCGGTACATACAGAATACCCCAAAAGGGCGGACCTGTCTACCGCCCGATCCTGCGATTTTGTGCCCTTCCGTGAGATTGCGGCGTTCCGCGCCCGTTGACAGGAGAGAGCGGGGACGCTATACTTTTCATGACCGCACCGGATGACGGGGAGGGATGGGAGGAGAACCGATGGAGCGCGTAAAAAAATTTTTGCTGATCAATCTTCGCTGGATCCTGCTCCCCTTGACCCTGGCGGTGTTGATTCCTGCCTTTCCCGGGGTATTGGGGCCCCAAAACTGGATGGAGCTTCTACGGGTTTCCGCCCCGGTGGCGGTAGCCATCACGGGGATGAGCTTTATCCAGTCCGGCGGATGGGTGGATATCTCCTGCGGATGCCAGATCGCCCTGTCCTCCGCTCTCATGGTGCGCTGCGGACTTGGCGGATGGAGCCTCTGGATGGCCCTCATCGTCTGCATCCTGGTGGGCCTCCTCTGCGGTGCCGCCAACGGCCTTCTCATCTGGAGACTGGGCTTCGCCCCCACGGCGGCTGTCATCTCCATGATGTTCGTCACCTATGGTCTTGCCAGCCTGGCAGAGGCCCATAATGCGGCGGACGGCGGGACAGCTGCCTTTTCCGCCGCGGCCTTTGGAACGCCCATTGCGCTGCTTATCATGCTCCTGTGCCTTATCGTTGGCTATCTTCTTTTCAACCAGACCTTTGTGGGCCGGTATCTTCTGGCGGTGAAGGAGGATGAGAACGCGGTCCGGATGAGCGGGGCCAATACGGGCCTTGTGGCCTTTTCCGGCTTTGTCATCGGCGCGCTGTTCTTTGGTGTGGCGGCCTTCCTGGATACGGGGATCCGGGGCGCGGTACCGGTGACCCAAAGCGTGGAGTATGACGCGCTGGTGATCCTTGGGACCCACCTGTCGGGTGCTTCTTCTTCCGCCCGCCGCAGCATCGGGCATAATTTCAGTATGATTTGCACGATTCTCTCCGCCCTGGTCCTGGTATCCATCCAGCGGGTGACCGACGCCTTCGGATTGAATTCCGCCATTGCCTATGTGATCTTCGGCGTCGTTTTGATGATCGAGCTCTATTTCGGACGCTCCTCCCATCGCTTTTCTCTTCATAAATAGGCTGTGCGCGGCCCCCCAAAATTTTCTCTCTGGCAGGACAGGATACCCGTGCCCTTTTCCTGTCGGCACCGTCCCGGGTCTTGACACAACTGCAGCAAATGACTTATGATGACAGAAACACATTCCCGCGAGAGATCACCTTGGAGGAAAAAACAGTGCCAGAGCCGAAGGATCGCTACACCGCCTATGAAAAAAGAAAACAGCGGGAGGGCCTTCTTCGCCGCCTTATGCCACAGGGTGGAGAGGAGGGCAGCCCAGGCGGAATCAGGCATTCCTCCTCCTATCACTCTTACTTCGAAGGCTATGCGGAAATGAAGCGCCTGGATGAAAAGGGGAGAATGCGGGTAGAACGTATTTATGCGGGCCCCTATTATCATCCTCGGCTCATCTCCGGAACCATGGGAGGAAGAAAACTGCTTTATGTCTGCCTCTGGCTGGCGTCCCTGGCGGGGCTATTGTCCTCCGCCCTTCCCTCACAGCCGGTGAATCGGAGCGCGTTCTCTGTAATTCCCACCGTTGCCTCCCTCTTTGCTCTTGTATTGGTGGGGCGGAGCGTTTATAATTACTGTGTTTCGTCGGAGAAAATGACGCTGGGACAATATCGGGCCTCCTCTGAACGGCTGATCCGCTGGTCTCTCATTGGAGCGGCCTGCGAGTTTGCCGTCGGCGCAGGTATTTTCATTGGCCTCATTCTCTCTCAGGAGGGGAGCGGACCGTATCTGCTGCCGGTGCCTGCCCTTCTGGGGGGGAGTGCCCTTTTGGGCCTCTTTTTTTCGGAGCGGTCCACAGTCTATGAAAAGCTTCCCAATCCTGTGGAGCTCCCTTCCGACGCAGTACTGATAGAATAATGAGGAAAGAAGCCATGGAAAAGTCCCTGCCCCGTGAAATCAAAACCCAGGCTACCAAAGAAAAGATACTAGATACCATCGGCGAGATCCTGGATCAGGATGGCTATGACTATCTGACTGTGCGCAACATCTGCGCGGAGGCCGGAGTAGCCTATGGGTCATTCTATTACCACTTCGGAAGCAAGGAGGACCTCCTGTACGCTTTCTGCAGGGAGCAATTGGAGCGCTTTTTGGAGCTGAACCCTCTGCCGCCCCAGATCCATATGGATAATGTGGTTTACCGGGTGCTTTGGGCCTATCTGCTCTATGCCTCCTTTTGTCAGGAAATCGGGAAGGGCGTTGTTCGGGAGATTTATACGGAATGTGACGAAGATCTTTTTGAGGAACTGATGCTTCACCCCATGGTGCTGGAGCCCATTCACGAAGCCATTGAGAAGGGCTATATGGTCATCACGGGAAAACGTCCGGAAAGCATCAGCTCGGCCCAGGTTATGAGCAATATCCACCGGGACCTCTCGGTTCAGCTGAAGGGCGCCGTGCTCTATTGGACCACCGTGCGGGATCGGCACACCGCTATGGGACTCCCTTATCTGCTGGAGGGCCCCATCAACCGCTTTATGCTTTCATGGGTGACGCCACTCTATCACAAGCATTTTGTTGTAGGAAACTATCATATTCTCAGTGAGCAGCCCTGGTTTGAGGGCTGCATCAAGCCGATGCCTCCCAGGAAACGGTGAGCGGATCCTCTTTCCGGTGACAAATCACAATCCAATACAGAAAAAGCGGAGACAAAATGACCAATTTTGTCTCCGCTTTTTTGTGAACTTCTACAAGATTGCAAATACTCCTTGACTTTTATTAGATCATGAATTAATATCGTTTTATCAATTCTTCTAAATCATGATCTAATTTCATATGTTCGAGATTTGGAAGATTTTGAGAGAATGATGCCATTTAATGAAAGAAATCTTCTTCGGAAGAAAAACAGAAAGGAAGAGCACAATGAAAACCTTGACAAGACGCGATTTTCTGAAAACCGCTGCCATCGGCTCTGCCGGTCTGGCGGCAATGCTTGCCCTGGGCTGCAGCAAGGGCGGCGAGACTTCCGGCAGCAACGCAGGCAATTCCGGAAATGCCGGAGGCGCAGATACCGCGAAGGCCAACGAAGGCGCCTCCGGTACTGCCGGCGCCAACAACATCAACGAAGCGGGCGCGCTGAATAAGGACAACGAAGCAGCGAAGACCAGCGATATCATCGATATCTTCCGCATGCATCAGTCCAACGGCCTGAGTTCTCTGAATCCTCTCACCATTAAGAACGCCTCCACCGGTCTTTACTATTCTCTCTATGAGATGCTGTTCCAGAACGACGATAACATGGGCGGCGGCATGTATCCTGTGCTCTGCGACCCCACAAAGGGCAGCGCCGGCATGGGCGGCTATGACCATGCCCCGGGCAGCACCGAGTATACCGTGTATCTCTATGAGAATATCACCGACTCCAAGGGTAACCACATCACTGCAGATGACGTAAAGTTCAGCTTCACCAAGACCTTTGAAGCCGGTCAGACCTCCGGCTGGCAGGATGCCATGCCTGAGGATATCGAGGTGGTAGATGACTATACCCTGACCTGGCACACCAAGCGCGAACTCAACAAGCTGGGTGAGTTGGAGAATATCTGGTGCCGCTCCTTTATCTTCAGCCAGAAGGCCTATGAGGAGTCCCCCTCTCAGTTTGCCACTGACGCCTGCGGCACCGGCCATTATACGCTGGGTGAGTTCACCGTCGATTCCAAGGCCGTGCTGAACGTGCGTGAGGATTATTGGCAGGATCTGGAGAAGCAGCAGCAGATCCAGCTTGCCAACATCAAGACCATTGAATACATTCAGCTGAGCGAGGCTGCCCAGACGGTCATTGCCCTGGAGAACGGCACCCTGGACTTCTCCCAGGATCTGAAGGCCGACTACCTTGGCGATTTCATGGACGGCGGCGCCTTTGCCGACAAGTTCGATATCTATTCCTACCTTGCCAATATGTGCAGTGTTCTGGAGTGCAACTGCGATGAAAAGGCCATCACCCACGATGAGAACCTGCGCAAGGCGATCTTCTGGGCTGTGGACAATGCGGGCATCTGCAAGATGATGGGCGCCCAATCCATGAGCCCCGTTCCCTTCGTTGGTACCTCCTTCTTCAGTGACTATGACCCTGACTGGGAGAAGCTGGATAACTACAACACCCGCACGGATCTGGGCATTGCCAAGGAGTTCCTGGATAAGTCCAACTATAAGGGCGAGGAGCTTCGCATCCTGGTGAATAACAACCAGTCCTCCCTGGGTGAGATCATTATGAACATGCTGGGTGAGATCGGCATCAAGATCAATATCCAGGCACTGGACCGGGCTACCATGGGTCAGGTCATGGGCGATCCTACCCAGTGGGAACTGCATGTGAACATGACAGCGGGCGACTATATGCCCACCCTCTGGAGCCACAACCACGACTTCTCCAACACTGCCGCGGGTGATCACTCCCCCAACTTCGTCTACGACCGCACCTGGCAGGATATGTTGGATGAGACCGCTACGGTGGAGGGCCACACCAAGGAGAAGCTCACCGCCTATGTGGAGTACTCCATCGAGCATGCCTACTGCATGGGCCTTTACGCGCAGTACAATTACGTGCTGTATCCCAGCTATCTGAAGCAGCTCTGCTTCAATGACAAGCTGTACCTGGTCCCCGGCGGCTGCGTCTTCGAGGCGTAAATCCCGAAAGATAAGAATCAGGATCCCGGGCGCCGTCCCCGTATGGCGGGCGGCGTCCGAACCATATCTCGAAAGAGGAAATGCTATGTGGAAATATGTTACACGAAGACTGCTGTGGATGATCGTTACCTCGATTTCTGTCGCGATCCTGATCTTCACGGTTATGTACTTCGTCCCCGGCGATCCGGCCCAGATGGCCCTGGGTACCGAAGCCACAGCGGAGGAATTGAACGCCTACCGTGAGATGCTGGGTCTCAATGATTCCTTCCTGGTACAGCTCGGGAAATACTTGTATAATACCTTCATTCGTTTTGATTTCGGAACTTCGTACGCCTATCACACTCCGGTGATGGAGGAATTTGCCAGCCGCCTGCCCCGGACCCTGGCCCTTGGCTGGATCTGCCTTATCATTGACGCACTTATCGGGATCCCCCTGGGGGTCACCTGTGCACTGCACCGCAACAGCATCTGGGACCAGGGCTTTTTGGTGCTTGCCATGGTAGGCGTCTCTATCCCCAACTTCTGGCTTGCCCTTCTCATGGTCATGCTCTTTACCAATAAGCTGCACCTTTTGCCCTCCTTCGGAATTGGCACCTGGAAGCATTGGGTCATGCCCATCATCGCGGGCTCCCTTTCCGGTGTGGCCATGAACGCCCGTCAGACCCGCTCCGCGGTGCTGGAGACCATCCGTGCTGACTTTGTTACCACTGCGAAGGCCAAGGGCGTCAAGGCCCATGACGTGACCTATAAACACATGCTGCCCAATGCCCTCATCCCCATTGTGGGCGGTATCGGTCAGCGTTTTGGCAGCGCCATCGCCGGTACCGTGGTCATTGAGACTGTGTTCTCTTTTCCTGGCATCGGGACCTACATGATGAACGGTATTACCGCCCGTGACTATCCGGTGGTGCGCTCCTGTGTCCTGGTGCTGGCGCTGTTTGCTGCCGTAGCCACTCTGCTCACGGATCTGGCTTATGGCTTCATCGACCCCCGCATCAAGGCTCAGTATGTCAACTATGCAGCGAAAAAGAGAAGGGAGGATCAGGCGTGACCGAAGCAAAAACCAACATGACCAGGAAAAAGAGCAGAAAACAGAGCATGTTCCTGGCAGTCCTGAAGCGGATCCTGAAGAATCCGGTTTCCTGTATTGGCCTTATTATCTTGCTGATTCTGATCCTCTCCGCGGTATTCGCGCCGCTTCTGGCGCCTTATTCCATCACGGAGATGGACTATGACAGCATTTATGCACTGCCTTCTCTGAAGCATCCTTTCGGCTGTGATAAGTTGGGCAGAGACCTGTTTTCCCGCTGCCTCTACGGCGGAAGATACAGCCTCTCCCTGGGCTTCATTGCCGCCATCTGCGGTTTCACCTTTGGCCAGGTCTTTGGCATCATGGTGGGCTATGCCGGCGGAAAGGTAGATAACATCGCCATGCGTATCTGTGACGTGCTGCAGGCTATCCCCGGCAACCTTTTGGCGATCCTGATTTCCACCACCCTTGGCTCCGGCTTCGGCAATACCATTCTGGCCATGACGGTGGGGGGCCTTGCGGGTTCTGTCCGCTCCACCCGTGCCATGTGCCTTAAGGAACGGGAGATGGAGTATCTTCAGGCGGCCAAATCCATCAACTGCTCCCGGGCTACCATCATGTATAAGCACATGTTGCCCAATATCGTTGCCCCTGCCATTGTGGGTACCACCATGAGCATCGGCGGTACGATTATGGGTGCAGCCGGTCTTGCGTACATCGGCCTTGGCATCCAGCCTCCGCTGCCGGAGTGGGGTGCCATGCTCTCCGCCGGGCGGGAGCAGATCCTGTACTATCCGCATCTGATGATCTTCCCTGGTCTTTGCATCGCCGTGACCGTACTGGCGATCAACCTCTTCGGTGACGGTCTCCGGGATGCCATCGACCCCAAGCTGAAGGATTAAGGAGGACGTGACAATGGAACAGAATGAAAACTTCCTCCAGGTCAGAGACCTTGTGGTAGAGTACACCTCTGGTGGACAGGTGGTTCACGCGGTGAACGGCGTCTCTCTCAGCCTGGATCGTGGACAGACCCTGGGCCTTGTGGGCGAGACCGGCGCGGGCAAGACCACCATTGCGAAAGCAATTCTGGATATCCTTCCCAATCCTCCTGCCAAGGTTCGCTCCGGTGAGATCCTGGTGGACGGGCAGGATATTCTGAAGCTCTCTGAGCATGAGAAGCTGAAGATTCGCGGCAACAAGATTGCCATGATCTTCCAGGACCCCATGACGGCCTTGAATCCCGTTATGAGTGTGGGGGAGCAGATCACCGAGGCGGTGCTGCTGCATAACGACTTCACCCGTACACAGGCGGAGGCAAGGACGGTGGAAATGCTGGAGATGGTGGGCATTCCCGGACAGCGCTATGTGGAGTTCCCCCACCAGTTTTCCGGCGGCATGAAGCAGCGTGTGGTCATTGCCATGGCCCTGGCCTGCGACCCGGAGCTGCTGTTGGCGGATGAGCCCACCACCGCCCTGGACGTGACCATTCAGGCCCAGGTGCTGGAGATGATCAACGACCTGAAAACCAAGCTCAACACCTCTATGATCCTGATTACCCACGATTTGGGTGTGGTGGCCGAGACCTGCGACAACGTGGCGGTGATCTACGCGGGTAAAATTGTGGAATTCGGCACCAAGCGGGATCTCTTCAAGGCGCCTGCCCACCCCTACACCCTGGGCCTCTTTGACAGCCTTCCCAAGATGGATGACGACAGCAAGGAGCTGCACCCCATCCCGGGACTGCCGCCCGATCCCACGAACCTGCCCCGGGGCTGTTCCTTCCATCCCCGCTGCCCCCGTGCCACGGAGGCCTGCTCCAGGGAGGGGGAGATCCCCATGATCGAACTCAGCCCAGGCCATTTCTGCCGCTGCATACGAACGGGAGGGAACAACTGATGGAAGAGAAAAATGCCCTTGTTGAGATCCAGGGCCTGAAAAAGTATTTTTCCAGCGCCGGCGGCATCAACCACGCGGTGGACGACATCAATATGAAAATCCAGCGCCGGACCACCATGGGCGTGGTGGGGGAGTCCGGCTGCGGAAAGTCCACCCTGGGCCGAACCATCATTCGCCTCTATGATCCCACGGAAGGCAAGATCCTGCTGGACGGCGAGGATATTACCGAGGTCCGGGGACGGAAGCTGCGCAAGGTCCGAGAGAGGATGCAGATCATCTTCCAGGATCCCTACTCCTCTTTGAATCCCCGCATGAGCGTGGAGGAGACCATTCGGGAGCCCCTGAAGGAAAGCCGCCGCTTTTCCCGGAAGGAGCTGGAGGAGAAGGTGGACGAGCTCATGGATCAGGTGGGCATCGAGGACCGTCTGCGCCTCAGCTATCCCCATGAGATGGACGGCGGCCGCCGCCAGCGGGTGGGCATTGCCCGGGCTATCGCCCTCAATCCCGATTTTATTATGTGCGATGAGCCGGTCTCCGCTCTGGACGTATCCATCCAAGCCCAGGTGCTGAATCTACTCATGCGCCTGCAGGATCGTCTGGGCCTCACCTACATGTTTGTCACCCACGATCTCAGCGTGGTGCGGCACATCTCCGACAACATCAGCGTCATGTACCTGGGACAGCTGGTGGAGACAGCCCCCACCCGGGAGCTTTTCCGCAACCAGCTTCACCCCTATACCAAGGCGCTCCTCTCCGCCATTCCCAGCATCGACATTGACCGACCCATGCAGCGGGTCCAGCTGAAGGGCGAGATCACCTCCGCCATCAATCCCAAGCCAGGCTGCCGCTTTGCACCCCGCTGCCTCTTTGCAACCGAGGCCTGCAACCAGCCCCAAACACTCACTGAGGTGGAGAAGGATCACTTCGTATCCTGCTGCAGGGTCAATGAAATCAACTGACAGGAGGGAAATATCCATGAAAACAATCGATTTTTCCTGTAAACACGATATCCTGATCCGCAATAAGGATGGCTCTCTCCAACCCATGGATGAGCCCTTCTTTCAGGCGACCAAGGTGGCGGACGGCGTCTTCGCGGTTCTCTCCGACGGGGATCTCAGTTACCTGGTGGAGGGCGGGGACGAGGCCCTGGTCATTGATTCCGGCTACGGCTGCGGCAATATCCGGGAGTTCTGTCAGACTCTGACGGAAAAGCCGGTGCGTAATATTGCCAATACCCACGACCACTTCGACCACACCGCCAACAACTGCTATTTTGAGAAGGCCTACATGACGGTGAAGACCGCTGAGCTTGCCACTCTTCCCTTTCCCAGCTTCGCGGGGATTGACTTTCCCCGGGATTATCCAAAAGCAATCATTGGTCAGGGGGACAGAATCAATTTGGGTGGCGGCGTAGAGCTGGAGGTCTTTGAATGCCCCGATCACGCCGTGGGCAGCGCTGCTTTTTTGGAGCGGAAGACCCGCATCCTTTTTGTGGGGGATGAAATGGGGGACCGGTTTAAAATGATCAACGGCTACGTCTCCGATGTGGAGGAGCAGTTCAGCCGGATCGAAAAGGTCCGTGGAGACTTTGACTGGCTCTGTGCCGGATCCCGACCCATGATCGACGCCAAATGCTTTGACGCCATGCTGCAGGGGATGCGCAGGATCCTCGCAGGTGAGGAGGGGGAGAAGTTCGGCGGCATGAGCTTCCCCAAGCGATCGGAGCCGCCCGTGCCTGAGGAGTACAGGGATCGGAAGATCTACAACCGCCAGGGCGCCCGTCCCGAGGATCGGAAGATCGACGCGGACGCCAGGCGGGACCAGGAATATAAGCGTGTGCTCACGGTGGACGGGATTCAGATCATCTATCAGAGCAACAAACTGAGGCGGTGGTAAAGCCATGAATAACCGCTTCCCTGAGAACTGGCCGTATACGGTTCACGACCTGACCGTCCGCACCGGGCATGGCACGCACCGGGTCCGTTATCGATATTACGAGCGGATTCCCTACTGTGCTTTCCCAGTAAGCCGGGACTATCAGACCATGAACATCAAGGTCCCCTTTGCGGTAGACGGCAGACCGGTGGACTCTAAAAACGCGCCGATCCTGCTGAATATCCTGGTGGGCGGTTATTTTGCCGTAAAAAACACCGAGGACACCCCCGTGAAGGACAGTCCCTTCACGGAGGACGGGGGACGAAAGGGCGGCCGGCCGGAGCCCTATGTAAAGGCCATGGACGACAAGGATGAGATCGCTCTGGCGGCGGGCTTTGTGGTAGTGACCCCCGGGGTGCGGGGCTGGAACTGTGTGGATGACGCCGGAAGGATGTTCGGCAATGCCCCCTCCGTGATCGTGGACTACAAGGCTGCCGTCCGTTATCTGCGGTTTAATCGGGACCGTATGTGGGGTGACACCGAGCACATCCTCTCCACCGGCGGCAGCGCCGGCGGTGCGGTCTCGGCCCTCATCGGTGCCACGGGGAATGATCACCGCTTTGAGCCCTATTTGGAAGCCATTGGCGCCCCAAAAGAGCGGGACGATATTTTTATGGCCGCCTGCTTCAGCCCCATTACCAATCTGGAGCATGCCGACGGCGCCTATGAGTGGGAGTTCGGCCCCTATCCCCGCACGGTACCCATGCAGATGGGACCTACACGTCTGGAGCCCGGCGATGATCCGGAGGATCAGACCCTTTCTCGGACCCTGCAGAATGGGTTCCGGGACTATCTTGCGACGGAGGGCATCAGGGACGCGAAGGGGGAAGAGATCACCCCGGAGAATCTGGGAGCCGTCCTCTGCGATACTGTCCTGTTTGCCTCCGCGACCCGCTTTCTGAATGGCCTGGAGGCCGGGGAGAGGGAGACCTATCTCCGTAAGAACCCCTGGATCTGCTGGCAAGGGGAGGGTGCATCCTTTTCTTTTAAAGATTATGTAAATCATTGTGGCAGAATGAAGCCTCTGCCCGCCTTTGATGCCCTGGAGATGGGGACGCCGGAGAACAATGTGTTTGGGACGGAGACGGTCCGTGGCCGCCACTTTACGGAGTTCAGCCTTCGCCTTCAGACCGGGGACCCAAAAGCGGAGCTGGAGCCGGACTTGAAGGCGGTCCGAACCCTGATGAATCCCATGAACTTTACTGATGGGGAGGGGTGCTGCCAGCACTGGTGGATCTGCCATGGGTCCTCCGACCCCCATACCTCTCTGGCGATTCCCATGCTTCTGGCAATGAAGCTGGAAAACAGCGGAAAAGAGGTAGAACTCCGCTCCCCTTGGGACGGGTGGCACCGCGCTGACGACGACCCTCAGGGACTCATCGACCGGATGTGTAGCCTCTCCGGCTATCTCCCGGCCTGGCTGACGTGAACGATATTCTGATTCCAAGAAGCGCGTTCCGGAAATGTTTTTCGGGACGCGCCTTTTTGTGAACCAAACCAAAGCGGCAAACATCTCACGAAAGTGCACATTTTCGTGGTTTTACCTCATGTTAAAACCTCCCCCGCCGATGCTATACTTCTGGCATAACGGCAGGGGTGCCGAAAGACCCCACAAGAAACATGAGGAGGGAATGAAAATGAAGTCAAGGAAATTGCTCAGTGTTCTGCTGGCGCTGATGCTGGTCCTCTCCCTGGCGGCCTGCGCTTCCGGTGATACGGGAAAGACGGGTGAAGGTGGCGGCGCGGCAAGCACCGGCGGTGCTGCAAGCAGCGGCGGTACGGGAAACACGACGAGCCCGGCCACTACGCTGGACCAGCCCAAGCAGGAGGTCGTTGAGTCCGCGTCCAAGGACGTGAACGTGGTTGTGGGCCTGCAGGTCGATCCGGCCAGCTTCGCCCCCTTCGCCCAGTCCAACACCGGCAGAGCCACCATGATGTTCGAGCTTTTCGAGCAGCTGTTCTCCTACAGCGAGTTCGGCGGCGAGTTCCTTCCCTGGGTGGCCGAAGGCTATGAGTGGGAGGATATGACCCTGCATATCACGATCCGCGACAACGTCTACGACCAGGCGGGGAACCACTTTACCGCCAACGATATCGCCTTTATGTACAAGCTCTACGGCGATCTCGGCAACAAGGCCGCCCTGAAGTACATCGATGACATCAAGGTGGTGGACGACACCCACGTGGACTTTTTGATGAACACCCAGAACGTCACCGTCATGTACAGCACCTTCAACTCCGTCCCCTGCTTCACGAAGGCCGCCTATGAGGCCAGCCCGGATGGCTTTGCCACCACCCCGGTCTACACCTCTCAGTATAAGCTGGCGGACTATGTGGGCGGATCCTACTACGTCCTGGAGAAGGATGAGAACTGGTGGGGCAACGCCCTTCCCGAGAGTGAGCGCCATCCCTACACTGCCGGCAACGCCTCCACGGTGAGATACAACATCATTACCGACAACAGCCAGATGGCCATCGCTCTGGAGACCGGCGTCATCGACCTCGCCAACTCCGTCAGCGCCTCTGAGATCGGCAACTTCCTGGGCGGCGATTATACCACCGCCACCCTGGTGACGAACCCCAGCTACTACCTCAGCTTCAACGCCAGCGAGAACAGCCCCTGCTCCGATGCCCGCATCCGTCAGGCCCTGGCCTGGTCCATTGACAATCAGGAGGTTGTGGACATCACCCTGGAGGGCGCCGGTGAGGTCGCCTATACCGTGGGCGGCAACATGTATGCCAACGTCACCGATGAGCTGAAGGCCGCCGGCGCCGCGGATCTCTACGGCACCGACATTGAGAAGGCCAAGGCCCTGCTGGCCGAAGCCGGATATCCCGACGGCATCGAGCTGCACATCATGGTCAACTCCGACGCCACCATGGGCAAGGCGGTCCAGACCATCCAGCTTCAGGCGGCCAGGGCGGGCATTACCCTGAAGATCGACCAGTGGGATTCCGCCCTGTTTGATACCTACCGCAGCGATCCCACCGCGGGCTGGGATGTGATGATGACGGTCCGCGGCAACTCCTCCGGCTATGTGCAGGCGGTGTGGAACGGCCTCTTCACCCTGGGCAGCACCCCCTCCGGCAACGCTGTGTTCCTGAAGGATGACTATGCCGCCAAGGCCGCCGCGGACTGCGAGGTCCTGCTGACCTTGGAGGGCAACACCCCCGAGAACGTCATGGCCTTCTATCGGCAGTATTTCCTGGAGGATTGCTACTTCTACGGCCTCTACTGCACCCAGAACTACTACGCGGCCCAGCCCGGGATCAACAACATCCGGATCTCCAACGTCAGCAACGTGCTTCCCAGCGCCTGCTCCTTCACGGAGGACTATAAGTCTGTTGCAGACTGATCCCGCGACCAAGTGAACGAACCCTTTGCGGAGCCGGTACAGCTGTACCGGCTCCTGCGGATAGAGCCCTTCTTTGCTCAGTGAGGTGATGAAAGACAATGCTAAGATATATTTTGAAGCGTCTTTTGTGGATGATCCCCATTCTGGTGGCGGTGACGGTCCTGATCTTTACGATCATGTACTTCGTGCCGGGCGACCCGGTGCGCATCATGATGGGGGCCAACGCGGAGGAGGCGGAGGTGGAGGCCAAGCGGGAAGCCCTGGGCCTGAACCGCCCCTATTATGTGCGGCTTTTAGATTATCTCAAGGACGTCTTCTTCCATTTTGATTTCGGCAATTCCCTGGTGGACGGCTCCTCGGTGACCAAAACGCTCCTGAGCCGCTTCCCCAGGACCTTCCTTATTGCGGTCCTCAGCACGGTGTTTGCTGCCTGCATCGGCACGCCCCTGGGCATCACCGCCGCCACCCATCCCAACAGCCTGCGGGACCGGCTGGCGGTGTTCTTCTCCCTGGTGGGCGTCTCCATCCCCGGCTTCTGGCTGGCGCTGATGCTGGTGATTCTCTTCTCTCTGAAGCTGAAGCTGCTGCCCTCCCAGGGCATCGGCAGCTTTGCCCACTACATTCTTCCCTGCCTCTCCGCCGGGTTCATGACCATCGCGCTGCAGACCCGGCAGACCCGCTCCTGCCTGGTGGAGGCGCTGCGGGAGGATTACATCACCACGGCCCGGGCCAAGGGCGTTGTGGAGCGGGACATCGTCTATAAGCACGCCCTGCCCAACGCGGCCATCCCCATCATCACCCATCTCTGCGGCGCCATCGGCGGCAAGATGGCAGGCAACCTGGTAATCGAGAACGTATTTGCTATTCCGGGGATCGGCCAGTTCTTGATCCGCAGCATCAACAACCGGGACTACTATGGCGTGCAGGGGGCGGTCATTTTCTTCGCCTTTATCCTCTGCGTCATGAATCTCATCACCGACGTGCTCTACGCCTACGCGGACCCCAGGATCAAGGCCCAGTTTGAGGACAGCAGCAAGCGGAAAAAGAAGGCGGAAGCCGGGGAGGAGAGTGCGGCATGAAAAAGAGCATCAAGGCCCCGAGAGAGACCTCCTTCGTCATTTTCTGCCGCCGCTTCAAAAAGGAAAAGGCGGCGGTGGCCTGCCTTATCATCATTGTCCTGATGGCGCTGGCCTGTTATCTCGCCCCCCTCATTGCCCCCTATGCCTATGATGAGATCAATTCCAAGGCCCTGCATCAGCTTCCCAGCTGGCAGCACATCTTCGGCACCGACGATATGGGGCGGGATATCTTCTCCCGCATCCTATACGGCGGCAGGTACTCCCTGGCCATCGGCGTTCTGGCCACCGGCCTCGGCGTTCTGGTGGGCGCCATCTTCGGCGCCATCGCCGGCTTCTTCGGCGGCAAGGTGGACATGATCATCATGCGTATCTTTGACGTGTTTCAGGCGCTGCCCAGCATCCTCCTTTCCATCCTGATCTCCTCAGTGCTGGGGGCGGGGTTTACCAACATGATCATTGCCCTCTCCGTAGGCAGCATGGTGGGGTATGCGCGGCTCCTCAGGGCCAGCATCCTCAGCGTCCGCAAGATCGATTATGTGGAGGCTGCCACGGCCATCGGCTGCTCCAGCGCGCGGATCATTGTCCGCCACGTGATCCCCAACGCCATGACACCCATGATCGTCCAGGCCACCATGGGCGTCGCCCAGCAGATCCTGGGCGCGGCGACCCTGGCCTACATCGGCCTGGGAATCCCGGCCCCCTCTCCCGAATGGGGCGCCATGCTCAGCGCGGCCAAGGATTATATCCGTACCTATCCCCACATGCTGGTGTTCCCCGGCGTGATGATCGCCATTACGGTCCTCTGCTTCAACATGATCGGCGACGGCGTCCGGGACGCCCTGGATCCCAAGCTGAAGGACTGAGGAGGGCACGGAAATGGAACAGAACATGGAAAAGAAATTCCTTGAGATCAAGGACCTCCGGGTGGAATACACCTCCGAGGGAAAGATCATCCACGCCGTCAACGGCGTCAGCCTGAAGCTGGAAAAGGGCCACTCCCTGGGCCTTGTGGGTGAGACCGGCGCGGGGAAGACCACCATTGCCAAATCCATCATGCGGATCTTAAACCCGGTGGCGTCTCATGTGCGGGGCGGTGAGATTTATCTCAACGGCGTCGACGTGCTGAAGGTACCGGAGGCGGAGATGCGTCAGATCCGTTCCAAAGTAGTGGCTATGATTTTCCAGGACCCTATGACAGCCTTGAACCCCGTTCGCACGGTGGGGGACCAGATCGCCGAGGTCATCAAGATCCACAACAACGTCTCGGTGGCAAAATCCTGGACCATGGCCGAGGATATGCTGGAGCGGGTGGGCATCTTGCGGGAGCGGGCCTCCGAATATCCCCATCAGTTTTCCGGCGGCATGAAGCAGCGGGTGGTCATCGCCATCGCCCTGGCCTGCAACCCGGAGCTCTTATTGGCGGATGAGCCCACCACGGCCCTGGACGTGACCATCCAGGCCCAGGTGCTGGAGATGATCAATCAGCTGAAGGTGGAGTTCAACTCCTCCCTGCTGCTCATTACCCATGACCTCGGCATCGTGGCCGAGACCTGTGATGAGGTGGCGGTGATTTACGCCGGAAAGATCGTTGAGAACGGCCCCATTGAATCGGTCTTCAACCGCCCCTCTCACCCCTATACCGTGGGCCTCTTCGGGGCGCTTCCCCGGCTGGATGAGGAGGTGGACCGGCTCTCTCCCATTGCGGGAATGCCGCCGGATCCCACCAACCTGCCGGAGGGGTGCAGCTTCCATCCCCGCTGCCCCCGGGCTACGGAACAATGCAGGCAAAAGGATCCCCAAATGCGGGAAATTGACGCCGGCCACTTCTGTGCCTGCCACAACGTCTGAGGAGGTGCGGTATGTCAGCATTAATTGAAGTAAATCATCTGAAAAAGTATTTCCCGGTCCCCAAGGGAATGCTTCACGCCGTGGACGACGTCTCCTTTAAGATTCTGGAGGGCAACACCATGGGCGTGGTGGGGGAGTCCGGCTGCGGCAAAAGCACCCTGGGCCGGACGCTGATCCACCTTCTGGAGAGCACCGACGGCCAGATCATCTATCAGGGGGAGGACATCACCAGCGTCTCCCGAAAGAAGATGCAGAAGCTGCGCCAGAGCATGCAGATCATCTTCCAGGATCCCTATTCCTCCCTCAATCCCCGCTTTACCGTGGAACAAACGGTGCAGGAGCCTTTGAAGATCCACAACCACCTCTCCCGGGAGCAGCTGGAGGAGGAGACCAAGCGCCTCATGGATCTTGTGGGCATCGATGAGCGGCTGCGCCACTCCTATCCCCATGAGCTGGACGGCGGACGGCGGCAGCGGGTGGTCATCGCCCGGGCGCTGGCGCTCAGTCCCAAGTTCATCGTCTGTGATGAGCCGGTTTCGGCCCTGGATGTCTCCATCCAGGCCCAGGTATTGAACCTTCTGCAGGATCTGCAGGACAAGATGGGCCTCACCTATGTGTTCATCACCCACGATCTCAGCGTGGTCAAGCACATCTCCGATGACATCTGCGTGATGTATCTGGGACAGCTGGTGGAGACGAGTCCCTCCGGGGAGCTTTTCAAGCTGCCCTTCCACCCCTATACCAAAGCGCTGCTGTCCGCGATCCCGTCCCCGGATCTGAAGAACAAGCGCCAGAGGATCATCCTGAAGGGGGAGCTGACCTCCCCCATCAACCCCAAGCCCGGCTGCCGCTTTGCGGCCCGGTGCGAATACGCCACTGCCCGGTGCCAGGAGCCCCAGGAGCTGGTGGAGCTGCTGCCCAACCACTTTGTCTCCTGCTGCAGGGCAAAGGAACTCAACGGCCTGTAAAAAGACGAAAGGCGTCCATATTCCGCGGAATATGGACGCCTCGCCGGAATGGGGGAAGGTCCCCGGAGGAATGCGTTCAAAGGGAGAAGGAAGCCGCGGCTTCTTGAAAGCAGGGCGCATTTGTGCTAAAATTTAGGCAGAATGCACCGGACTTCTCTGCTTTGGAGGCATACACATGGGGAAAACACTCAAATTTGCGGTGGCAGATGATGAGCCGCGCATCTGCCGGATGATCGCTCAGCTGGTGGACCGGGAGGGACTGGATCTCAGCCTCTGCGGCACCGCCACCGACGGCGAGATGCTGCTGGAGCTCATACGCCGGGAGAAGCCGGACATTGTGATCTCTGATATCTATATGCCCAAGATGGACGGGCTGGAGGTGCTCCGGCAGATCAAGCAGGAGGGACTGCCCTGCCGGTATATCATGGTCACGGGCTATAAGCAGTTCGACTACGCCTATACTGCCCTCAAATACTCCGTGGATGACTTTATCCTCAAGCCGGTGGACGCCGACGTGCTGAACGGGACGCTGGCCAAAATCGCCCGGGACCTGCGCAAGCAGGGGGGTCGGGAGAAGGAGCCGGACAGTTCCCTCAGAAGGCTGCTGATTTCCGGCGATATGAGCCGGATCACCCCGGGGGACACGGTGGAGCGGCTCAACCAGCTCTATGGGACCTCCTTCCGGGACGGGCGATTCCGCTTTGTGGTGGTCAAGCAGGACTATGACCTGGATGAGGCGGAGGCGCCGGACCAGCTGACCTCTCTGCAGAGCAAGATCGAGGATATGCTGGAGGGCGCGTTGGGACCGATGTGCCACGACGCGGTGTTCGACCAGAGGATCAGCGGGATCTGCGGCCTTATCAACTATTCCGAGGAGGCGGAGACGGCGCTGAAGGACGCCCTGGAGGGCCTCATGCGGGAGGTGAACCTGTTGGCGGGTTTTTTCCCCGGCATGGTGATCACCATGGGGATCAGCCGGCCGGTCTTCACCCCCGGTGAGTTTGCGGAGGCCAGCGCCGGCGCCGCGGACGCCCTGGGCATTCGCCGGATCTACGGCACGGGAAAGCTCTACTGGCAGCCCGAGCGGGAGGCGGAGATCCCTCCCTCCTACGAGAGCAAGTTGAAGGTGATCCGGGAGCGGATCCTGAAGAGCTATGAGAGCCTGGATGAGCCGGAATTCAGCCGGGCCATTGATGAGCTTTTCGACCTGCCGGAGACGATTTTGACCAGCAGCCTTGCAAGAGGCTATCTGAAGGAGTTCCTCTACAGCCTTTTTGAGGAGGACGGGGAGCTCATTCGCAAGAGCTTTGAGAAGGAGGACCTTCTGGAGGAGATCCTTTGGGACGTGGAGAACGCCTACACCATGGAGACCTATCACCGGGTCCTGCGGGACTGGATCTCCCGCATCCTTCTCGCCCTCAGGGATTACGCGGCGAATCAGTCCAGCCGCGTGGTCCGCAAATCCATCCAGTACATTACGGAGAACTTCACCCGGGAAATCGGGGTGGAGGAGGCGGCCCGCTTCGTCAACCTGAGCACGGGGTATTTCTCCAGCATTTTCAAGCGGGAGACGGGAAAGACCTTTACGGAATATGTGACCCAGGTGCGGATGGAGCGGGCCAGGGAGCTTCTGCGGAACTCCAGCTATAACATCAACGAGGTGGCGGACGCGGTGGGCATGCCCAACGCCCGGTACTTCTCCAAGCAGTTTAAGAAGTCGGTGGGCCTGACGCCCAAGGAATTCCGGCAGATCCACGGGTGATGATATGAAAAAACGGGTTCGTCTCACGGAAGAGGAGCTGGAGAGCATCATTGCCGAGAGGCTGAAAGAGGCGGAAAAGCAGTACGCCCTGGACCACGAGCGGGATCTTTTGACGCGCCAGGCGGATATCCGCGCCCTGCAGAGCCAGATCAATCCCCACTTCCTCTACAACGCCCTGGAGAGCATCCGGGGGCAGGCGATTGCGGACCACTGTCCCGAGATCGCGCTGATGACCCAGACCCTGGCGAAGTTTTTCCGCTACAGCATCAGCACCAAGGGAGATGTGGTCACCGTGGCCGATGAGCTGGAAAACGTGGCCAATTATATGCTGATCCAGCAGTACCGCTTCGGCAGCCGCTTCCGCTATCGGGTGCAGGTGGATGAGCCCCGGGAGATGGTGGAAAGGGCCACCCTTCCGAAGCTTACCCTGCAGCCCCTGGTGGAGAACGCCATTGTCCACGGCTTCAGCGATATGACTGAGGGTGGTGAGCTTCTCATCCACGTTAGCCTTCTCAGCGGCAACGTCCGCATCCTGGTGCGGGACAACGGCTGCGGGATCGGGGAGGAGATGATGGACGCCCTCAGCAGCGCCCTGGCGGATCTGGAGGAAAAGGAGGAGAACGCCAATCGGCATGTGGGGATCTCCAACGTGGACCGCAGGCTGAAGCTGTGCTTCGGGCCCGAATACGGCCTGGAGATCGAGAGCGACCCGGGCCTGGGGACCACGGTGCGGGTCCTGATCCCTCTGAAGGAGGGGTCTGCACCGTGAAGGAGGAGCTTTTGCGCCTGAGAAACATCTGCCTTCCCGTGCGGGAAGCGGATGTGCTCCACGGCCTGAATCTGACAATCTCCGCGGGAGAGATCCTGGGCGTCTACGGAACCTCCACCGGAAGAAGGGGGGCTTTGGCGGCGCTGCTCTCCGGGGAAGCGGTGCCCCGGGCGGGCAGCATCTTCATCCGGGGGAAGGGGTACAGCGATCTGAAGGAGGCGGTTATGAAGCTGCCGCCCTCGGAGCGGATCGGAACGCCGCTGCGGCAGATCCCAAAGCTCCGTGTCTGGGAGAACCTTCTGATGCTGCGCGCCTCCGGGACGAAGTCCCTTCTGCGGCCAATCTCCACCTCCGTGCGCCGCTATCTGAAGGCGTATATTCAGGACATCGGCGTGACCTTTGACGCGGAGGATATCCTGGGGGAGCTTACCGTCTGTGAAAGGTATATCGTATCCCTCATCAGCGCGGATCTTTTGGGAAAAAAGCTCATCATTCTGGAGGATTCCCTTCCCAATCTCCCCCCGGAGGAGATGCGGGAGCTGAAGCGCGTTCTCCGTCTGATGGCGTCCAGGGGCTGCTCCTTTGTCATTACCAGCTGTTATATGAGAATGCTGGAGCTCTACTGTGATCGCATTTCGGTCCTGTCCACCGGACGGATTGTTCGCAGCATCCATCCCCCCTATGGGGAGCAAAGCGCCCGTCTGGTGCCCCTTCGCATGCTTCACGACAGGGAACGGCCCCGGGACTGGAAGCTTCTGGGCACCATGCGTCTGGAGCTGGAGGGCGGTCAGGAGCTGGAGCTGCGCTTCGGTGAGGGGAAACGCATAACCGTGTTCGACATGTCCGGCCGGGTGGAGGCGGCGCTGGCGGAGGCCCGCAGGCACCCCGAGGGGATGGAACACTGCCTTGAGGTCAGCCCCCTTGTCCGCAGGGAGTGTAAAAAAAGGGGAGGGCGTCTCTTTGCCGAGTTCTCCTCCTATGGCTACCTCTCCCGGGCCTTCACCCTGCAGGAGAATCTCGTTCTGGGCCTCTACCGCCGCTTCTCCCGGGGACTCTTTGTCAGCCGACGAAAGCTGCGCTATCTGAGAAGAGAGTTTGATGAGTGGTATGGAAGCGACGAACTGATGTCCCGGCCTGACTGCGGCAGCCTTCTGCATCAGGAGGAGCTGCGCTGCATTTCCTATAAGATGCGTCTTGTCCGGCCGCGGATGCTGCTGTTTTCCGACGCCGGGTCCGGGCGGGACAGCGCCCCCCACCGGGTGCTGGAGGGCGCGCTGGAGGAGACGGTGAGAGAAGGCGGCGCCGTCTGCGTCATCTCCCCCGGCATTGAGGTGCGGGAGGATATGGCGGATGAATACATTCTTGTTCTGAAGGATGTGATCCGTTATCATATACCCAGAGAAGAGATGGCCTCCCGGTTCGGCTGGAACCGCGAGGAGACGGAATAAGGAGGAAGTATGTGGAATTCTTTTTCGGTATTTGAGCCCTCAGAGATGGCCGCCGGCATCGTGGAGATCCCCGGGCATGAGGGGAAGCGGATCCATGCCTACTACGCCCGCCCGGTGGGGGAGGGGAAGACCCCGGGTCTGGTGCTGATCCCCCACGGACCGGGCTGGGATGAGTTCACCCGGGAGACGGCGCGGCGCTTTGCCGCCCACGGCTACAGCGTCGTAAGCCCCAATATCTATGAGGACGGCGGCGACGGGACCCCCCGGGAGGCCAGGAGCGCCATCCGGGAAAAGGGCGGCCCCAGGGATACCCAGGTGATGGAGGATACTGCGGGGGCGCTGGATTTCCTGCGCAGCCGTCCCGACGCCAACGGAAAGGTCGGCGTCATCGGTATGTGCTCCGCGGGGCGGCATACCTTCCTGGCGGCCTGTACGCTGGAGGGAATCGACGCCGCGGTGAACTGCTGGGGAGGGGACGTGGTCCCCAATCCTGAGCGGCCGGCCGGCCCGGCCCAGGATATGGACGCCTGGGCGCTGGCGGCGGAGCTGAAGTGCCCCCTGCTGGGCATCTTCGGCGCCGAGGACAACGGCCCCTCTCCCGAGGACAACCGGGCGCTGAAGGAGCGGCTGGACGATGCCGGGAAGCAGTTTACCTATTATGAATATGAAGGCGCCGGACACGCCTTCTGGTGCTACGATCAGGAGAAATACCGTCCGCAGCAGTGCATGGACGCATGGGAAAAGACCTTTGCGTTTTTGGAAAAGCATCTAAAGAATCAGGAGGATTGAATATGGCAACCTTTATTCCCAAGGGAAAGAATGGACCTGTGGTCATCAAGTCTTTAAATTCCAACCAGATCTCCGACGCCTACCGGGACCGTCTGGTGATCTCCTATCAGTTCATTGAGAGCTGTGTCCCCACCATTGCGTTCCCCTTCGGGGATCGGGTGCTGAACACCCCGGTGATGGTGGGCCCCATCGGCGGCTTTGACCGGGTGAGCGAGGCCGGGACGCTGGGCGCCGCACGGGCTACGGCGGAGGCGGGGAGCATCTTTTGGACAGGCTTCCACAACAAGACGGAGTGGACCGAAATTCTGAAGGCCGGGGTCCCGGCGGTCCGGGTCATCAAGCCCCTGAAGGACAACAAGCGGCTTTTGGAGGAAATCGCCTTCGATACGGAGAACGGCGCCGCGGGCTACGCCATGGATATCGACCACGGCCTGACGGTCTACGGTGAGCTGGATGCCCAACAGGAGCAGTTCAGCCCCAAGACGGTGGCGGATTTCCGGCTTCTCAGCGAGGCGTCGCCCCTGCCCTTCTTCCTGAAGGGCGTGGTCTCCGTCCACGACGCCCTCCTGGCCGCCGAGGCCGGGGTCACCGGCATCGTGATCTCGGGCCACAACAACCGCTTCCCCTGCGCGGTTCCTCCTCTCAAGATCCTGCCGAAGATCCGTGAGGCGGTGGGGGACCGGCTGCAGATCCTGGTGGACGGCGGCCTGAACACCGGCTATGAGGTGTTCAAGGCCCTGGCGCTGGGCGCCGACGGCGTCCTCTCCGCCCGGGGCATGCTGGCGGCCTACAGCAAGGAGGGACCCGATGGCCTTACCCAGCACATCCTGGAGGTCACGGCGGAGCTGAAGGGCGCCATGGGCAATACGGGATCCCCCGATCTCAAGCACATCAACCGGGAGAGTGTCATCCTCCTGTAAGGCCTGCGAAAAGTGAGGCGGCCGGGAGACTCCCGGTGAGCGTTCAGACAGAAAATATCCCGGGGGCGGCGGGCTTTACGGACCGCCGCCCCGGCTTTACAACCGTCACGGAAAGGAGCGAAGAATGAAGACCCTGCTCTATGTCAGTGAGATCCCGGGGAAAGAGGATGGGGAGTTTAGACCGGGCATTGCCGTCTATGAGATCGACGAGGACGGGACCCCCGCCCTGCGGCAGCGCTTCCCTACGGACTGCACCACCAACGTCTCCTGCGCCGACCGGGACCGGGGCATCCTGTATGTGACCGCGGCCCAGACGGACGACGCCAAATTCCGGGAGGGCGGGGATCGGATCCTGATGCTGCGCTTTGACCCGAAGACCGGGGAGATCCTGGAAAAGCTGGGGGAGGCGCCCACTCTGAGCCCGAATCCGGTATACCTGGCTCTGGACCCCACGGGGCGCTGGCTGGTTGCGGCCAACCACGCGCTGCATACCTTTGTGCATAAGCTCAGCTATTCCCAGGAGGAGGGCTGGACCTCCCGACCGGTCTACGACGACTCCACCCTGGTGCTGTATTCCCTGGATGAGGAGGGGCGGATCTCAGGCGTCTCCGACGTGGCCTTTCACCACGGCTCCGGTCCCCTCAGGACCCAGACCCATGCCCATCCCCACTCTGCTGTCTTCTCCCCCTCGGGGGAGCTGCTGGCGGTCTGTGACAAGGGGAATGATCGGGTCTTCCTTTACCGGATCCGGGAGGGGAAGCTGATTCCCGCCGGGGATCCCTGGCAGGCGGCGCCAGGGGATGAGCCCCGCTTCTGCGCCTTCCATCCCACCTTACCTCTCTTGTATGTGAACCACGAGGGGAATACCGGCCTTTCCGTGCTGCGCTATACCGAGGAAGGGGAGCTGAGATGCGTCCAGACCGTTGACGCGGATCCCGATCCGGGGCGGCGTCAGCCCGGGCGGGTCTATGAGAACCAGGGGATCGCCGTCCATCCCCGGGGGAGCGCCCTATACAGCGTGGTGCGGGGCCTGGACTGCGTGGCGGTCTATGCCATTGCGCCGGATACCGGCCTTCTTGCCCTCGCCCAGCGGGCAAGTATGGAGCGGGAGTGGCCCCGCTGCGGGGAAATCTCCCCCGACGGGCGGTGGTTTGCCGCCGGGAACCGGATCACGGGGGAGCTCTTCGTCTGGCCCGTGGAAGCCGACGGCCGCCTGGGCGCGCCGAAATGCGTCCGGCACCCCTGCGGGGTCCACTATATTCGGCCCATGCTATTTTCAAACTGATTATATTCCTATGAAGCCGCCCCTGCTGCTATTTTCCCGTGCTGCTGTTACTGCCCCGGCTCTTTGGGACGAGTGGGCTTGCCGACTGTCAATCGGTGGCGGACCTGCTCTCCTTCTTCATTGCCCTCCCCATGGCCATCTCGGCGCTGCGCCTTATGCAGCGGAACCTGGAGGCGGAGGGACTCAGAAAGAGCGCCGAGATCGTTAGCCCCTGAGGAAAGCTTGCTTTCCAAGACGGACTGCATCTCCTGTTCGGCTGTCGGCCCAGAGCGGCTTAGGGATGCCGGTGCCTTTTTCCTTGTTTACTGCGACGTAGTTTTTGCATGGTGCAGGAAGGAGTCCGGGTGGCCTCTATCAAAAGACAGCTCAACTTTCGGTGAAAACCCTGTCATAGCATCAATATAGCAGGAGAGAACCAAAGGAAGCAGAATTGCGCAGAGCATCAAAAAAGCATCAATTTCGGAATTGCCTTGCGAGTGAGCTTTCTTCATCTCTGACGACACGCGGTCCGAATCATCGACAAAAATGCCGGAAGCCCTTGCAAACCAAGGGATTCCGGCGAAGAAAGGTGCCAAACGATTCTAAACCAAAAACGCTCAGAACCCTTGTGCTCCAAGGGATCTGAGCGTTTTGCATCCACTCCAAAACCGTGTGCCGAGGGTTCGAGTCCTTCTGCCCCTGCCAAAAAGTCCCGAAATTTTCTGATTTTCGGGACTTTTCGTAACTTTTAGACCCCACTTAAGAAGGCCTTCTACACTTGGTCCCATTTTTTCTAACACTTTTCTACACTTTGTCAGAAGAACCGTATAATTTTTTCAACACTTGGGCCATATCAAGCTTGTCTGAAGAATTGATGTGACTGTAGTATTTGAGGGTCGTTGCCGGTGTACTATGACCAAGCCAGGCTTGTACCTGCGTGATTGACAGGCCGTTATTTAGACTGTTTGAAGCTAAACTATGTCGGAGGTCATGAAACCGTATATATGGAAGGGAAGATTTTTTCAAGACATGGGAATAGACCCTGTCTATATAGTTTGGTTTTATGAGTTTTCCGTCTTCTCGTACACAGACATAATCTGAATCTTGATAATAACTTCCCAGGATTCGTTGCCTCTCCTCCTGCTTTTTCTTTAAGTCCTTCAGATAATCAAATACTTCATCGTTCGTCGGTAGTGTGCGATAGCTCGATTCCGTTTTTGGCTCCGAAATATAGTCCCCGCCAACATTCTGCTGTACGGTTTCTGCGATTGTGATCGTCCGACTTTCCATATCCACGTAGACCCAGCCCACAGAGTGGCAAACGCCAGTATAAAGATGCTGAATTGCTGCCAGCCCTCTGCTTAAACAGTTCGGCAAGCAGCACCAACAGAGGCACAGAACAACGCGGCGATGGAGGATGATCTGGATACGGCGATGGATTTCATTAACAGTTTATAAGGGTAAACTGATTCTGGAATCGCGGTTGACATTATAACGGCTGACCGTCATAATGTGTAATAGAGGCAGGTGATAGACGATGACAATACAGGATGCTTTGAAGCTGAAGAGCATGAGCATTTATCGGCTTGCGAAGACGAGCGAAGTCCCCTATGCTACGGTGAATGATATCTGCAATGGCAAGGCACAGTTGGAAAAATGCAGTGCTGAGACGATCTATCGAATCGCCCATGCTCTGGATATTACTATGGAGGAGCTCCTCGCCCCCTATATCTTGAAGCGCAGCAGCTTTGAAAACTTCAAGAGCACAATCTGCCATCGGGTCAAGGAATTGGGCGACATCGACTTTATTGCGGACACGCTGGAAAGCCAAGAGATCCGAACCTATTATGATCGAAAATGGTATCCCGAGAGTCTGTATCTGCTTGCCATGCTGGATTATATCAGCCGAGAGAACGACATCCCCCTCTGTGACGAGTATGACGATCTCCGCCGGTGCAAGCTGAAAAAGCCGGTGTATCCGGCCAGTATCCGAGCGGTATCGGCGGCATCCAAAGACAAGTCTGTTCTGCACAAGGCCGCTATGACAGCGATTCCGGAATTCAAACGGTTCAACATTATTGAAAACGAGGTAAGAAGGACTGTCTGACGAGCGCCATGAATTGATCGCTCAGAGCCATATTGGGAAGACTAATTCCGTTTTGAGCTGTTTCGTAGGATGAAAAAGAGTATAGCAATGGCGGTCAAAAGATTAATTGCCTCAACGGCTTGATTATTCTCATCAAAAATGGCATAATTGGTGAGAATAAAAGCGAGGTGAAGGAAATGCGGAGATTTGATTACGGCTTTTTGAAGGACAAAGCATGGGATAATGAGATCGTGGGTTATCTTTCCCAGATCCATGAACTGAAAGGAAAGCAGGAACTGTACCTGCGCCAAAAACCAGCCGACATAGAGAAGCTGATCGAGATCGCCAGGATCCAGAGCACGGAGTCTTCCAACGAGATCGAGGGGATCCGCACGACCGATACGCGCCTGCGGCAGCTCATGAGCGAAAAGACGGCGCCGCGTACCCGCGATGAAAAGGAGATCGCGGGCTACCGGGACGCGCTGAACACGGTTCACGAGAACTTCGCGTATATCCCACTGACGCCCAACTACATCCTGCAGCTTCACAAGATCCTGTTCAGCCATACCGACAGCGCCTTCGGCGGCGCATTTAAAAACGTGCAGAACTATATCAGCGCGACCACGGCGGACGGAAGGACCTACGCGCTGTTTACACCATTGGCGCCGTATGAGACGCCGGAGGCGATGCGCGAGCTCTGCGACGCCTACAACTTCGCCATCGGTGTGGGCAAGGTGGATCCGCTGCTGATCATTCCCTGCTTTATTCACGACTTTCTCTGCATCCATCCCTTCATCGACGGGAACGGCCGGATGTCGCGCCTCTTGACGACGCTGTTGCTTTACCGCTGCGGGTACGAGATCGGGAAGTATATCTCGCTGGAGGCCGGGATCGCCCGGACGAAGGAAAGCTATTACGACGCGCTGGAGGCTTCGCAGATCGGCTGGCATGAGGGAAAGGATGATCCCACAGCCTTTATCAAATATCTGCTGGGGACGATCATCGCCGCATACCGCGATTTTGAAGAGCGGATGGAGTTGGTCGCTTCCTCTCCGCTGGATACCGTGCGAAACGCGGTGCGGACCAGGATTGGCAAGTTCACCAAGGCTGACGTCGCCGCGCTTGTCACCTCCATGAGCGCCTCGTCGGTGGAGCGGCATTTGAGAGCGCTCTGCGAAAGTGGAGAGATCGAAAAGCACGGCGGCGGGCGATCCACTTACTATCTCCGCAAAACGATCTGAAACGGAGAGCCGCGTTCCCGGGCGAGGATAGCCCCGCGTGATGCGTACAGATGAAGAATGATTTGCTCCAAGTAGGGGACCGGCATGAGTCACAAGGCGGGCTTTGCATAGGTATTCATTTCATAAACTGACCCTAATTTTGACCCTTTACAGGGCGTAAAACAACGGGACCCGGTGGACTGACAGGTACGGAAACTCACGGAAATACAGAATAAATAGAATGTTTTAAAGGTAAAAAGTTACAATAGACGATGAAACTCGAATTCAACTCCCGCCTCGCGCACCAGACCAACAATATCCGAACCAGATCTTCCTTGTGGGAGACGGGTTCGGATTTGTTGTTTATTTCGATCTTTTTGAGAAGACACACTTCCTAAACGGATTTCCGATCCTTCCTACGAGCAAACCCCGTGACCATTGGACACGAAAGAACAAACACTGATTTTGGAGGTATGTCAAAATGAAAGGTCAAATCAAAAGATGCGAGTACAATATGGATAACTGCTGCGTGGAGCTTGAATACAACGACGGCAGCATGATCCTCGTCAACACGCTGGCCATTGAAGATGCAACGGATGCTAACACGATCCAACGAACGGCGCTGGACTATCTGGTCTACAACAAGCCGATAGAATACGCCGATCTGGTCCTAAATGGTGGGCTGGAGGAATTCGTGAAAGGCGCGTCCAGAAGAGATTACGGTCTGCAAGACTGAGAGCGCAAATCGAGTAGGAGGAGGGCGAGAGCCCTCCGACCTCTCACAGCACCGTGCGTACCGTTCGGTACACGGCGGTTCAACCGTATAAGTGCAGGGACTCGTACCTGTCGGATAAGCTAAAGTATCCGGCTCGTGCGAGTCTCTCGTTTGTTATGGTGTGCTTCAAGCTTCCACTTCCGGCAACCGCCCAGTAGCCTTTTCGGGTGTTTCCATTCCGGTGAGCCTGCCATTCCGGCATTCCCAGCTTTATGAGGTTCTTCACCCGCGTTTTCGGCAGCTTCCATTGCTTCCAGATGTACATTCGTATCCTGCGCCGCAGCCATCCGTCCCAATCCTGCATGATGTTCTTCATACTTGCGATTCCGAAGTAACGCAATCGAAAGAAATGTCTATATCTACGCAATTAGGCGTCCGGAAAGTCGCTGATCTCAACGGCTTCCGGACGCCTTTTCGTGTGAAAATATGTGTTTCAATGACTTCAGCTCAATCTATCGGCACTGTGCGTTTTCTCGGCTTTGAAACGAAAGCGCCAGCTTTCGAGACGAGAGAAGGGGCAAAATATAGATATTTGAAATGAGAAACGGTTTATTACAATCCTTGCCGTGCTTCGTCTGCTACAATGAAACAGAAAACGCCGAAGGAGGGCATGACAGTGAAGGAAAGCCTGTACGATTTCAGCGAAAGCGGAAAGACCTGCCGGATTTTTACCGCCGATCCGCCGCGCCATTGGTACAACTACCTCTGGAATGACGACGGCTACTGTGCGCAGATCTCGCAGGGAGGGCACGGCAGGAGCTATACGATCAACGAGCGGGCGGACGTCTGCCGCATCAACGGCAACGGCAGCCACTATCTCTATCTCCGGGATGAGGAGAGCAAGGCAGCCTGGAACATCGGCTCCATCCCCATGAACGAGAAGCCGGAGGACTTCTGCTGCGAGCACAGCATCGCCTGGACGAAGCTCCATAGCCGCTCCCGCGCAATCGAGGCCTCCTGGCGCATCTTTGTGCCAGAGCACGGCTTTCACGAGGTCTGGACGGTCAAGGTCAAAAACACCGACGACCGGGTGAGATCGCTCAGCCTCTTCGCGGCCGTGCAGTTTGAACTGGAGGGCTTTTCCTATCCCCGCTATTACGAGATGTACCGCTGTATCGAGACCCGCTTTGATCAAAAGCTGAACGGGGTCTACTGCGACGCCCGCCATCCTTTTGCGCCGCATCCGCGCTACAATGCTTTCCTGGCCTCGACGGAGGATGTGACAGCCTTTGACGGCGACCTGAGCGTGTTCTGCGGCACGGCCTCCACGCTCACCAAAGCGGACGCTTCGGTGGAGCCGCTGTTTCAGAGGCCGGAGACCGTCGTCTCCGGCAGGGACTGCAGCGGCTCGGCGGCGGCGCTCTTCACGCCCGGTGCGGTCCTGCAGCATAAGCTGGAGCTGAGACCCGGCGAAGAAAAAGAGCTGACCTTTGTCCTCGGCACGGCGGAATGCCCGGAGGAGGCGGAGCAAGTCGTCGCCTGTTATCGGGAAAAGGGCGCCGCGGACCGAAGCTGCCGGGAGGCAGAACATACTGTGCTGAAAAAATACAGCGCGCTCCGGATCAAAACGCCGGATGCGCGCATCAACCAGATGATGAACCTATGGGTGCAGAAGCAGATCGACTTTTGCATCGTCGGGAAGAAAGGCGTGCGGGATAATCTGCAGATCGCCGCGGCGCTGCTCTCTTACCGTCCGGAGAAGGCAAAAAGCGAGATCCTCGAGTGCCTGCGGCATCAGTTCAAGGACGGCCACGCTGTGCTGACCTGGTATCCCTATGACGATACCCGCTATTCCGACCAGCCCTTCTGGCTCATCTGGGCGAGCTGCCGACTCATTAGTGAGACCGGAGATCTCGACGTTCTGAACACCCTTCTGCCCTGGCAGGACGGCGGAGAGGCCAGCGTGCTGGAGCATCTGAAGGCTGCAGCCGGCTGCCTCATGCGTGACAAAGGGCCAAACGGCCTCTGCCGCATCCGCTTTGCCGACTGGAACGACGCCCTGAACATCACCGTCGACGAGAACGCGGAGTCGGTCATGCTCTCGGAGCAGGCCTGCCTAGCCTTCGCAGAGCTGGAAGGCCTCATGCGTCGGGCGGGCGAAGAGAGCTTTGCAAGAAAGCTCAAGCGGGAACGGGAGAAGCTCAAGGCGGCGATCAACACCAAGGCCTGGGACGGCGGCTGGTATACCCGCGCACTGTATCAAGGCGGTGTGATCGGCGGCCAAAAGAGCGAAGGCAGCAAGATCTACCTCAACGCCCAGACCTGGGCTATTCTCGCCGGGATCGTCCCGGAGGAGAGGAAGGTCTCCCTGCTCGCCGCCGTCGACGGCATGGAGCGCGACTTCGGCTTCCCGCTGAACGACCCTCCCTACGAGCACTATCTGCCGGAGACGGGACGCATGAGCGGCATGCTGCCGGGCCTGTTTGAAAACGGCGGCGTTTACTGCCACGCCAGCGCCTTCAAGATCCACGCGGACTGCCGCCTGGGCCGGGCAACGGAAGCGCTGCGCACGCTCCGGAAGATCATGCCGGACAGCGAGCAGAACCCCGTCTCCCGCTCCGGCGCGGAGCCGATGGTCTTCACAAACTGCTACAGCGTCCACCCGAAATACTACGGCAAGTCATACCAGTCCTGGACGACGGGCACCTCCGCCTGGACCTTCCGTGCGCTGACCGAAGGGCTCCTGGGCGTTCAGGCCGGCGAGGCGGGCCTACGCATCACGCCCTGTTTTCCGGCCGCCTGGCCCTCCGCCGAGATGACAAGGCAGTTTCGCGGCGCGGCGTATCATATCCTCTTCCTCAACCCCAAGGGAAAAGAAAACGGCAGACCGCACATTGTGGCGGACTGCCAAGTGATCGAGGGGGACACGCTCCCAGATTATGGGGACGGCCGGACCCACGAGATCGTGGTGACGTTCTGACCGAATCATATCGTTCTGCCCTGCCTGCGGTACTGCATGGGCGTGACGCCGTAGCTTTTTTTGAACACGTTCTGAAAATAGGCTTGGCTGGAGAAGCAGAGATATGCGCTGATCTCCGCCAGGCTTTTTTCCGTATAGATGAGCATGCTGCAGGCTTCCTCCAGCTTGCACTTCATGATATAGGCGCTCACACGCATGCCGAGCTCGGAAGCAAACTTTTTCATCACATAGCTCTCGCTGCGCTGGATCGATTCTGCCACATCCCGGAGCGTGATGCTCTCGTTGACGTGGCTGCGGATATAATTCATGCAGGAAAAGGTATCTGCGGAGACGCCAACAGGGAGCTTGGCTTCGCCCGTACGTCGGCAAAGATCGAAGAGCATGGCGTATTGCAGGTTGCTGACCGCCTCGATACTGCTGAGCCGTTCACACTCACGGATGTAGTATTCCATGAGCTGGGCTGCCTTTTCGATTTCCAGACCGCCGGGAACGGCGCCGACCATACAGGCCTTGGCGGCCACGGTGATGAAGATGTTTTTGGCGTGCCGCAGAGGCGTTGCGGCCAACTGCCCCTCATGCAGGCTCTGGGCATTCTCCAGAAGATACTCCTTCAGACGTTGCTCCTGCCCGGACTTAATGCACTCATACATGCCGATTTCGAAGAGATAGGTGCTCTTGATCTCGCCGCTGTCCAGACGGTCCATGCGCAAAAGCTGCTGCGTTTCTTTGGCTTCGGCACTCATAGTCTCGCCGCCGTAGACCGCAGACAGATCAGCCGGGTTTCCGTTCACGCAGTGATAGACCAGGGCCATGTGAGTCCCCAGCTGGGCGTGGGTCATGACCGGCAGCGCGGTCAATATATCGCCGACGATTTCAGCCTTCTCCCGCGGGATCGTCAGGGCGTTCATGAATTGCCGTACTACGCTCTCACTCATCGGGACCGCGAAGGCAGGCCCCAGAATAATGTCATAGCCGCTGTTCTCCACATGGACGCGGCCGTAGGCGATGTCCTCACTCAGCGCGCAGTAGCTTGGGTTGTGCTCCAGCGGAAAGAGCTCAAAGTCCACGGCCGGCACGTCTTCCAGCATCTCGGAGAGCGAGGAAAAGACGCTTTTTCCTGCGCACAGCAGATTGACCGGAAGATGTGTTGTCTCTGCGTATTCCTTACAGAACGCGATCAGGTCCATCCTCATCCCTCCCAAACCGATCTTAACATATCCTGCGGCAAAAGAAAACAGTATTTTATAAAACAGAAAAGATTTTTACAATAATCTCCCACGATATTCAGCTATACTGAAACCATCAAAAAGTACATGCGACAATGACAGGAGGAAGCACCCATGAAACAGCGCATCTCCATCGACAAGGCCGTGCCCAATCAGGGCGCGATGGACTTCTCCCATCTGCTGGACGCACCGGCCGGCAAGCACGGCTTCGTGACCATCCGCGACGGGCACCTGTATTTTGAAGACGGCACGCGTGCCCGCTTCCTGGGCTTCAACATCTCCACACGCGCCGCGACGCCCACCCATGAGACCGCCGAAAAGCTGGCGGAGCGCTTTGCCTCCATGGGCGTTAACCTTATGCGCCTGCATGCTCCCGACGCCCCGATCAACGACGAGCCCTGCACCTGGAGCCAGACGCGAGAAGCGCCGCTGCTGGACTACGAATCCGGCTCCTCCCGGAACTTCCACCCCAAGGGGCTGGACCGCTTCGACTATTTTGTGGCGAAGCTGCGCGAGAAGGGCATCTATCTGCACGTGGATCTGATGCAGGCGCGGCAGTTCCTTCCCGGCGACGGATTGGACTACCCCGGCGGCTATCCGGGCGGCGCCAAGGGCCCGACCATCATCAACGAGCGCCTGGCCGAGCTCCAGATGGAATATGCCAAGGTCATGCTGACCCATGTGAATCCCTACACCGGCCTGCGTCTCGTGGACGATCCCGCGGTCGTCACCGTGCAGATGACCAATGAGGATTCCGCCATCAAGGGCACGGCGGAGTATGCGCAGGATCCCGTGATCGTCCCGTACCGGGAGGAGATCCAGCGGAAATTCAACCACTTTCTGCTCGCCAAATACGACACGCGCGAAAAGCTCGCCGCCGCCTGGACCTCCGATGGGGTCTGCGCGCTGGGCGAGGATGAGGACCCCGCGAAGGGCTCGGTTCGCATGGCGGAGGGCTCCTTCACCCAGCCGGTCAACGACCCGAATGGCGACTGGGCCGGCAGCGCCTGGGCGCCGTCTCCCGCCCGATATGCCGACTTTATGGAGTTTGGCATCCAGGCAAACCGCAGCTTTTACCGGCGCTTTAAGAACTATCTGATCTCCCTCGGCGTGCGTGTTCCCATCGCGGCCAGCAACCTGATGGGCGGCGCGGCAGACGTCTACGGCCATACGGACGGCGACATCATGGAGAATAACAGCTACTTTAACCATCCCCTGATCCCCTGGCACGGCACGACCTTCACTGTCGCCGGTCCCTCGGAGTATGTCAGCACCGATCCGCTGACCTTCCAGACCGGCATCGGCTCCATGGCGACGACGATCCTCTCTCTGGCAAGCGAAGCCGTTGTGGACGGCAAGCCCTTCATGCTCACCGAGTGGAACGAATACGGGCTTCATCCCTTCCACTCCACCGCCTTCGTGCACACCGTGGCTTACGCCTGCCTGAACGACTGGGACGGTCTGATCGTCTATAATTATCACACCAGCGAGAACTGGAACGACCAGCCCGGCGACGAGATCGTCAGCGTCTTCGACGCCTGGAACGACCCCGCTCTCATCAGCCAGTGGGGCTTCATGGCGACGGTCTTTCTCAAGGGTCTCGTCCATGTGGCAAAAAACCGCGTCGATCTGGTGTATACCCAGGAGGATCTGAAGACCCTGCCGGCCATGCAGGCCATGCCCAACTGCGTCCTGCCCTATATCAGCTCTCTGCGCAACGTCTTCCTGGACGGCGGCGAGCGCTATACCGGGCACGCCGACGCCGCGATGAACGCGGGCTTCTTCAACGGCTGCGACCTCAGCGAGGCCCGGCACGGCGTGTACTACGCCTGGAGCCAATACCGCGACGCCTTCCGCCGCGATCTCGACACGCAGCGGCTGCCTCTCGCGGCTAAAGACGCGAAAAACCTGGTCTTTGAGGACATTGGCGCCCTGGCCGGCAGCGGCAACTACACCGCCTTTGCCGAGGAACTGAGCAAGGCCTTCCGCAAGTGGGGCCTGCTCGACGAAAACACCGGCCTCGTGGACGGCAAGCTGGTCTCCGACACGGGAGAGATCTGCTTCGATGCGAAAAATGCCCGCTTCGCCATTGACGCGGAGGACTGCGGCTACTTCTCCGGCGCGCCGGAGGAGACGATCCGCCTCTCCGGCGGCATCCGCGTTCAGGCAAAGAACGAGCGCATTTCCATCTCTGTGATGGCCGCGGACGGAAAGCCCCTGGCGGCATCGGAAGAGCTGCTGCTCAGCGCCGTGGGAACGACCGGCTGTGACGCAACGACACTTTCTGAAGGACCCAGCCTGTGGGGCTTCCCCATGACCAACGTGACCTTGGCGGGCAAGCTCTTTGCCGAGACCCTGGAGGGCAGCCTCCTTGTCAAGGGCAGGGAAGCGCGGCTTGAGATCCTCAGCCCCATCGGCGAGGTGCTGAGCAGTCTCACTGGCATCCATGAGGGCGACAGCGTCCGTTTCGATCTGGACGGAGCGGTGCCCGGCATCCAGTACCGTTTGATCAGATCATTCTGAAAAGGAGATCAACCATGAGCTTTTCCAAAGGTTTTCTCTGGGGCGCGGCCAGCGCTGCCCACCAGGTCGAAGGCGCCTGGGACGAGGACGGCAAGTCCCCCAGCATCTGGGACGCCCTGTGCGACGGCCATGTGCGCCATTTTGAAAACGGCAGGATCGCCTGCGACCACTACCACCGCTACAAGGAGGACGTGGCGCTGATGAAGGAGATCGGCCTCAAGTCCTACCGCTTCTCCGTGGCCTGGAGCCGCGTGATCCCCGCCCCAGGCGAGGTCAACGAAAAGGGCATTGCCTTCTATTCCGCCCTGGTGGATGAGCTGCTCGCCGCCGGGATCACGCCCCTGTGCACCATTTACCACTGGGATCTGCCCATGTGGGCGCAGGAACGGGGCGGCTGGCTCTGGAGCGGCGTGTCGGACGCCTTTGCCGACTACACGAAGCTTCTGGCCGAGCGCCTGGGCGATCGGATCACCCATTGGATGACCCTCAACGAGCCCTCCATCTTCGGCGATCTCGGCTATCACACCGGCACCCATGCCCCCTTCTGGCCCTGCGACGAGAAGTCCCCGGAATATGTCTGGCGGATGAGCACGGTCACGAAGAACATCCTGCTTGCCCACGGCAAAGCGGTACAGACCCTGCGGAGGTACTGTCCGGCGTCGCCCATGATCGGGCTTGCCCTCACCGGCACGATCTTCACGCCCTGGGAGGAGACGGAAGAGGGGATCGCCGAGGCGAAGGAAAAGACCTTCAACGCCGATTTTACCCTCCACAACGCACACTGGTGGATGGATCCCATGACTGGCCGGGAGCCTCATCCCGTGCTGGGACGCTATCTTTCCGCAGAGGACAGACGCATCATCGCCCAGCCGCTGGACTTCATGGGCTTCAACTGCTACCTCTCGAACAACTATTATCACACGGCGTCCGAGCTCAATCCGAAGTGCTGGCCCGGCCAGCCCCGGACGCTGATGGGCTGGGAGATCACGCCCACAGTGCTTTACTGGGCAGTGCGCTTCTTCCACGAGCGCTGGGGGCTTCCGATGCTCATCACCGAAAACGGTATGGCAAACATTGATTTCATCATGTCCGACGGAGAAGTCCACGACCCGCAGCGCGTGGAATTCATGAAAGCCTACCTCCACGGCCTCAAGCGCGCCGCCGACGAGGGCATCCCCGTGCTCGGCTACCAGTGCTGGTCCTTTACTGACAACTTCGAGTGGGCGGAGGGCTACGACAAGCGCTTCGGCCTGGTGTATGTGGATTACCCCAGCCAAAAGCGGATTCTGAAGGATTCCGCCCGCTGGTATGCACAGACCATCGCCGAAAACGGCGAGAATTTGTAAACAATATCGTTTTTTGTAATCCTGTCGCAAAAACTGCAATAATCAAGTGTGAACTTCTGGTATTGTAAACTCAGCAAGAGCAAACAAAGCTTCGGATAAGAGTAAAACAGGAGGAAAGAAACATGGCAAAGAAAGAACTCGGCCTGGACTCCCAGGGCATGCGAAAGGTCATGCGGACCAGAGATTACATGGCGGATATGGGCGGTCAGTTCGCGCTGGGCGTCATGGGCAATCTGGTCGGTCAGCTCACCTATTTCTACACCGACAAGGTCGGCCTGGCCGTCGGTGCTATCGGTGTCATGATGGCGATCGCCAAGGTGCTCGACGCCTTGACGGACATCATCTTCGGCAACATCATCGACCACTCCAGAGGCGGCGACAAGAAGTACTTCAAGTGGATGCTCATCGGCGCGATCCCGGCGGCGCTGGTCACCTTCCTGCTGTTCACCGTTCCCAGAGAACAGACAGCGGGTCTCATCTATGTGCTCGTCACCAACATCCTCTTCACGGCTGTGATCTACACCATCATCGCCACTCCCTTTGCCGCTGTGATGGTCGTGCGAACCAACTCCCAGGAAGAGCGCGCCAAGATGGGCGTATTCCGTGCGGTCGGCAGCTATGGTGCCGGCATGGTCATCGCCATCGCGACAATCCCAGTCACGAACATCCTGGGCGGCACCCAGTCTGCCTGGATCAAGTACGGCGCGGCTCTCGCCCTGCTCGTGCTGCTGATGTTCCTGCTCTGCTGGAACAACGGCCGCAAGGCAAAGTTCGCCTCTGAGTATACGGATGATGGCGCAGCGGCGCCCCAGGAGGAAGAGGAAGCGCCCGTTCCCTTCAAGAATGCCATCGGCATGCTGTTTCGCAATAAATACTGGGTCATCGTCCTGCTCTTTAACCTGATCACCCAGATCACCAACTCCATCACCGCGGCCTCCGGCACCTACTACTGCAAGTGGATCTTCGGCAACGACAACCTGGTCGCCATCCTCGGCGCCGCAGGCCTCGGCGCAACGGTCGTCGGCTTCATCTTCTCCAACGCCATCATCAAGAAGATGGGCGTGCGCAATACCATCTACCTCGGTCTCCTGGGCGCCGCCGCCATGGCGGGGATCCGCTGCTTTGCCCCGGCCAACTACATCATGTACATCGTGACCGGCCTGATCGGCAGCTTCGTACAGATCCCCCTCATGTGTCTCTACGGCGTGCTGATGGCGATGGCCGTCGACTACAACGAGTGGAAGTACGATAAGAAGCTGGTCGCCATCTCCTCCGGCGCCATTGGCTTCGGCAGTAAGGTCGGCGGCAGCCTGGGCGGCGTTCTGCTGACGGCGGTGCTGGCCCTGGGCCACTATGACCCGACCCTGGCCGCGGCCTCCGATTCCATGCGCGCTTCCATCTACACCATCGGCAACTATGTCCCCCTGGTGATCAATTTCCTCATGTTCCTCATCTTCACCCAATTCGATCTGGAGAAAAAGCTGCCTCATATGCGCGAGGAGGTCGCCGCGCGCAAGGCCGCCCGTGAGAACGCGACGGAAGAATAAAACATTTCCATAAAATCCGGAGAGGCGGGAAGTTTTCCGCCTCTCTGTTCTTAGCAAGGAGGATTCACGATGAAGAGCACACCCTGGATGAACACCGAACTGTCCGCGAGGGAGCGGGCGCAGCTGCTCTTACAAGATCTGAGCCTGGACGAGAAGCTCGCGCAGGTAAACAGCATTTTCCCGTTCAACGAATTTGTTTATGATGAGGACTATCTCCGCTCCGGCACCGCCCTGGGCATCGGCGAGGTGTCGACGCTGGAAATGCGCAGTATGGAGACGGAGGAGGCAGCCGCCTGGCAGCGCCATATTCAGAGCGTCGTCATGGCCCAGAGCCCCCACCACATCCCCGCCATCTTCCATATGGAAGGGCTCTGCGGTCCCTTTATCCAAGCCAGCACCTCCTTCCCTGCGGGGATCGCGCGCGGCTCGTCCTGGGATGTGAAGACGGAAGAGGAGATCGCCCGGACTGTCAGCCGCCAGGAGGCCGCCTGCGGCGTGACGCATATCCTGGCTCCGGTGCTGGATATCGCCCGCGATCCCCGCATGGGACGCTTTGGAGAGGCCTACGGCGAGGACCCGGTGCTCTCCGGCCAAATGGGCGCAGCCTTCACGCGGGGTATCCAGGGAACGAGCACGGATGGCCGGAGGCCGGAAAGCGTCGCCAAGCACTTTGTCGCCTTCCACAACACCGAGGGCGGCATCCACGGAACGGTCAGCCAGACGCCGATCCGGCTGCTGGAGGAGATCTACGCCAAGCCCTTCCAGGCGGCGATCCGCGAGGGAGGCCTGCGCGGCATCATGCCCTGCTATGACCTCATCAACGGCGAGCCGGTGCACGCCTCCGGGACTCTGCTCGAGGAGCTTCTGCGCAAACGCATGGGCTTTGACGGCCTGATCGTCAGCGACTACGGCGGCGTCGGCAACACCCACTTTGCCCAGGGCCTCTATGAAGACGAGGGCGAGGCCGGAGATCATTGCCTCGCCGCCGGTGTGGACATCGAAATGCCATCCGTCACCGGTTACGGGGAGAAGCTGAAGCAGCGCATCCTCTCCGGCGAGACGGACGTCGCGCTGCTGGACCGGGCGGTGGAGCACGTGCTGGAGGGCAAGTTCCGCATGGGTCTCTTTGAGCATCCCTTCGCCATGGAGGGCGAGGAGCTGAAGCGGACCATCGTCCGGACCGGGGATCGAGAGCTCTCCCTGCGCTCTGCCCGCGAGAGCCTGGTGCTGCTGAAAAACGACGGCGCGCTGCCGCTGAATCAAGAGATCAGAACCATCGCCGTCATCGGCCCCCATGCCGATTGCGCGCGCAAATTCTTCGGCGGCTATACCATGCTCAGCATGAAGGAGTCCACCCTTGCCATCGCAAATTCCATCGCCGGCGTCAGCGGCACGCTGCAGCCGGATGGGAGAGAGATCGTCACCGTTCCCGGCACGAATATCCAAAGCGATGAGGCGCCGGAGTTCGACGCGATCCTTCGCCGCCAGAAGCCTGACTGCAGAAGCCTGGTGGAGGAGCTGCGCGAGCGGCTGCCCGATACGGAGATCCTCTATGCCTACGGCTATCCTGTCGCCGGTGCGGATGAGAGCCGTTTCGCCGAGGCGCTGAGCATCGCCGAGCGGGCGGACGTCGTTCTGCTGACCCTGGGTGGAAAATATGGCTCTTGTTTCATGGCCTCCATGGGCGAGGGCGTGGACGGCAGCAACATCAATCTGCCCGCCTGCCAGGACGCCTTTATCCGCACCGTAGCGGAGCTGCGCAAACCCCTGATCGGCCTCCACTTCGACGGAAGACCCATCTCCTCTGACACGGCGGATGAAAAGCTCTCGGCCATTCTGGAGTGCTGGGCCCCGGCTGAATGCGGAGCCGAGGCGATCACAGACGCACTGTTGGGCAAGATCAGTCCCTCCGGTAAGCTCCCGGTCTGCGTGGTCCGCAGCGCCGGACAGATCCCGGTTTACTACAACCATCCCAATAACTGCGCATGGGATCAGAGCGGCAGCATCGGCTTTGCCAACTACGTCGACCTGCCTCACACGCCGCGCTGGTATTTCGGCTTCGGACTGAGCTATACCAGCTTCTCCTACAGCGATCTGAGGCGCTCCGCCGAGAGCGTTTCGCCGGAGGAAAACATTGAGATCTCCTTCACCGTCACAAATACAGGTGACAGGGACGGCACGGAGATCGTCCAGCTGTATCTGAAGGATCGCTTTGCCTCCATGGCACGCCCCGTGAAGGAACTGGCGGGCTTCTGCCGCGTGCAGTTGCACGCCGGTGAGAGCCGCCGGGTGTGCTTCACCGTCTCCGGCAGCCAGCTGGCTTTTCTGGACAGCAGCATGCGCTGGAAGGCCGAAAAGGGCGTCGTGGATGTGGAGATCGGGGCTTCCTCTGATGACATTCGTCTGACCGCCGAATACACGGTAACGAAAGACCTTTGGTGGACGGACAAGGATCGCCCCCTCTGGGCGGATGCGCAAATCGAGCAGACGAAGCTTCACGGCTGAGACCTAACGGCCTGATCGAGAGCAAATACCCGGAACGAAAAAAGCAGTATCTGGCATGCACGGTGGCAGATGTGCTCGGCAGTTCCCGCCCTCTCACGCTGAACGTGCAGCGCGTAAAATCATTTGATTAGTGAAAAGCATTACCTATCCAGTTCGTCTCTCTTTTGCTGCGGTGCTGTTCTGCTCTCTTCGATCGTATGCTGCTGGTCGCGCTGGCCTCGGTCGGTTGCGAGCTTGCGCTCGGCAAGTCGGCGGTCCGTCTCCTTCGCAGCCTGGGCGAAGTCCCAGATGCCGGGCTTTTCGCCGTGCAGCGCTTCGCGCATGCGGCTTCTTGCGCTGGATTCGTGCGCGGGTCGAATTCGGAGGCGCTCCGCCGCCAATTCATCCGGATCAAGCTGCGCAGCCCGTTCTTCCAGACTGGTAAACTCTGCCGCAGATTGCTCTATGGCCGCGGTCAATGCTGCTTCCTGCTTATCATATTTCCCGACAGCCTTCTCCGTACTTGCGATGTCAGCCTTGACGGCTTTCAGCTCCTCCGGTTTCTCTTTTCCAAAGCCGTGGACGATGGTCATGGCCTCGTTTTCCAGCTCGGACAGATCCTCAGAGGCAACCTGGATCTGCGCTTTCAGCTCACGCCGCCTTATCACATTCAGCACGGGCAAGGTGTCCAGCTCCTTTTGCAAAGCAGCTTTCTCCGCGCGCTTTGCCCGGATTTGTCCGCTGAACTCAGTGAAATTGCTGTACAGCGGCTTGGCCTTGGCCAGATAATCCGCTGCCCGCTGGCGGCGTCTTCGAATATGCAGCAGCCCGAGGTGGAAGACGAGCAGGTTTTCACGCACAGTCTCCATCGCGATAGCAAGGGAGGATACCATGTCCTTCACCGCCTCGGTCAGCTTCCGGATGGTCGTTTTCAAGCTGCGGATCATGGCATTGTCCGCTTTGATCTGCCGGTTCAGCTCGCAGCGGTCGGCGATGATGCCACGGGCTTCCATTGCCCGCGCCTTGACGCCTTCGTGGATCGTCGGGATCTCATCCAGCCCGCGCTCGGCGTGGCTCCGGTGGTCGATCCGTTCCTCCCGCCCGGCGCGTTCCAGATAGCGGTTGGCTGCCTCTGCCCAGGCCGCGCGCCAGAGCACCAGCTGCTCCTCGCTGTTCCAGCGTTCGGAGATCGGATTCTGCCGACCGTATTTTGTGCTCTTGGGGTATTTGCTTGTCCGTTCCAGACCCTCGGCCCGGGACGGCGGCAGATACTCTTTCTTTTTGCCAACCTTATACTGGTACTGCTTCTCCCAACCGTCCTTCTGTGCCTCTTTGAACTCGGCGGCGGTGAAGCCGCGCTCCTCGCCATTGCGGACACAGAGATACTCCTTCTCGGTCTTGTACTGCCATGAGCCCTTCTCGTCCAGCGGGCGAACGGCCAGCATAATGTGAGCGTGCGGATTATGGCCGTCGGTATCGTGGATGCAGACATCAGCGCACATGCCGTCCGCTACGAACTGCGCCTGGATATAATCCGACAGCAGTTCCTTCCACTCGTCCGGCTTCAGCTCAATCGGCAGGGCCACAACGAACTCCCGCGCCAGACGGCTGTCCTTCGTCTTCTCAGTTTCCTCGACAGCGTTCCAAAGCACGGCGCGATCCTTCCATCTGGGCGGAGCGTACTCCGGCAGAAAGATCTGCTGCCAGACGAGCCCCTGCTTGCGCGTGTAGTCGTGCTGGATGCCGTCGTAGTCGTTATAGATCCTCCCGCAGCTCATATAGGCCGCAGCCGCAACAGCCGAGCGCCCGCTGCCGCGGCTGATGACCTTGGATTCCAAATGGTAGATTGCGATTCGTTCTCACCTCCGTTTCTCGTTTTTGCTTCTTTTCGCAAAAAGAAGATGGGCGGCGAAAAACCGCCCATAGCTGCGACAAAGCTGCCGGCGGCAGGTTTGCGCAGGCGTTGGAAATGGGCGCTGAAGACATTTCCAACGCACCGACAATGCCGGCAGTCCCGCAGGACTGTGACATTGGCGGCAGGCTCCCGCAGGAGCCGCATCCGCCTCGCAGAGCGCGCGAGCCCGACCAACGGGAGGGATACCACCGCTGGCCTTCGGCCAGTGGTGAGTAAGTGCGCCCTTCGGGAGAAAAAAGAGTGGAGCGCCCCGGTTTCCCGGAACGCCCCTGCCCAATCGTTATTGAAATGTCTCTCGTAAAAAATCATCCAGTTCCTCCAAGCTCATGTTGGCTACAGCCGGATGACGCTTCTCCAGCGTAGCACCCTCCTGGATCAGTCTCCGTGTCCGAGCCTTCCGCTCTTTCACACGTTCCCGCATCTGCGCTTCCTCCAGCCGGTGCTTCGCTTGAAGCAATTTCTTTTCATCTTCTGTCAATTTCATCCGTCCTTTCTGTCAAAAAATCATGGTTTAGCAGTAAATATGAAAAAAGCGCAGCCACAATCACTTCTCGTGGGAAAGTGACAGTGACTGCGCTCAATTCTGCTGTCAGTTCAAAGAATAGCAGCAGTAAAAGCCCGTAATAATAGCAGTATCACAGACTGTTGATGAAATCCATGGCAACGTCCAAATCCTCATCTCTTATGGCGCTTTCTTCCTGCGCCGGACTCGGCTGGATCGCCCGCAGCAGCGTGGTCAATCCCGCAAGCCCAGCGTCTGAGGACTGCAATCCCTCGCGGATCGTATCCAGCACCCGCTGCAGAAAAGCGTCTTCCTTCTCCCGCGTTTCCAGATAGGGGTCGTGCTCCAGCTTATCTTGCCGGGAGAAGTAATCGTTGAGCGCCTCCACCACGGCGCGACTGTAAGACTTGTACTTCTTCCGATCCAGTCTTTGCAGATACTCCCAGGCCTGCCGGTCGGCCGCCTTGTTCAGGTTCAGCCGGATGTTGGTATTGATCGTCGTCCGCTCCATTAGACGCCTCCCAGACTGCGCTGCGCCAGCAGCTCATAGCCTCTTGCCGTGGCGCAGATATCGCTGTTGATCGTGACCCGGCTGGGATCGTAGTCCGCGAAGTTCTTGATGAGGCAGCCTCCGCCGCCGACCACATAGAGTTTCATCAGCTCCGGGTTGTACTCATGCTCCCGCAGGCGGCGCATGATCCCGGCGGCGTAGTCGGACGCTGCCTCACGGACCGTCTCCAGATACGGCTTGCCGATGTCGGCCTCGCCATAGCGGAGGACTTCCTCGATTACCGCGTCATCCACGGTTACGCCGAAACGCTGCATCAGCTTCTCACGGGCTGCCAGCATGCACTGATGGGTGCCGTATTTCTCTGTGAAGCACTTGCTGGCGACGGGCCTGCCGTTATTGATGTACATAATGTTCATGGTGCCGTTGCCGATGTCGCAGAGCATGTTCACCCCGCGAAACTCCCGCAGCTTGTCCGCCACGGCGGAGAAGCCCTGCGGGAATACGTCCGCTCCGACGAACTCCACATGAAAGCTCTCACCACGAAAGATGAAGTCCGCCTCCTTGTTCTGGAGCAGATAGGCCTTGAAGTCCTCCTTTTGCTCGCTCACCCAGGTGAGGGGGAGCCCTGCCGCGAGATGCACGCGGGCGGAGCTCAGCCCGCGGAGATGTAGCTCAATCCCGATTGCCGCAAGGGTCAGGATGTAGTAGTCCTGATCCTGCATCTTTTCGGCGGCGAACTCCTTGTGCTCGTCGCCGATGAGGTAATACCGTCCCTCATAGACCAGCATATTGGTCTTGAAGGTCGGCTCCTTGTCGTAGGCCGTGACGCCGGTTTTGAACACGGCGTGCGCGGTCTTGATGTTGCCGTAACCGTGGTCGAGGCCAATGATTACGGGCTTGTTGTTGTCATTTGTAAAAATCATAAAACTTCCTTTCTGCCGCTGTGCGGCCATAAAAATAGACGGTCTGCTTTCCGCAGCCGTCTTTACTGTTTTTCGCATTCATCAGTCTTCTGCCGATCCTGCGCTGCCTTCCACTCGGCAAACTCCCGCTGGCCCTCTTCGCTTTCATAGTAAGCCTGAATGTCCGGGAGCAGAATACGAGCGATCTTCTCGATCTCGTACTGTGGAATGTTGGTGTTGTTGATGAGTTTCCTGCGCCGTGCCATGTGATCCTGTGATCCCTCCTCATATTCAATTTTCAAGGTGCAGTGGATGATCGTCTCTGATCCATCCCTCCTCATGTCAAAAATGGGGCCTCGCATCGGAGACCCCGCCGGGGTGATTGCTAACTTCTCATGAAAAACCTCCTTCCTGATTGAAAAGTGCGAGCAGTTATTTAATTACGGGTTTCCGATAAACAGACTCGTTTACTAATACTGCCCTCTACTAATAGGAGAATCGAGGGCTTATTTCGGAACCGTTTTCGCAAATAAAATAAAAACTTTTTGTAAACAGCTAAATTGTATGGTATACTGTTCTTGTTCCACAGGAAGGAGGCGGTACGGTTGGCAAAACGGAAAGAGCCCACATTCGACGATTACGAATACGGCTACGGCTATGACTATCTGTTGGACGAAGAACAAAAAATACCCACCGACACCGCTGACGATGCCGATGGGCAAGAGGAAGATGAAGGCGCCTGGTGGGAGGACGAACCGGAAGAAACGCTTCTGGCCCGCATCCGGGCTGCGTATCGGGAAGACGCCGGGGAAGAATACCGCGAGGATAAGCCAGACGACGAGCCTATCGAGATCCCGCTGGAAAGGCTCCTGGAGGACGGAGTCGCGCTGGAGCTGAAGCTGAACCCCGAGGAAAAGGAAGAACTGGAAGCTGAAGCCGGACGCAAGCTGCTGGCGCGGGAACTGCGGGAGGTAGCCCTGCGGCGCTATGAAGAGTCGGCGCGCACGGTTCAGGATTTCAATAATGTCCACGCTACCTGGGACAAGCTGGACTTAAACCGGGAGCGCAAGGAGCGCTACCATGAGCTGCTCCGCGGCGACGTCCCCATAGATTACAAGGTAAAATATGCTGAGACAACATTCATCCCACGCTGGCGGAACGATCCGATGGAGCGGCAGATGCTGCGCGGCGACTTTATAGACTATCACTTGCCGCCATCGGGGAAAAGATCCGCCGCAGGCCGGAGCATGTGAAACCGTCGTGTCCGTCATTCCGTCCGCAATGCTGTGACAGGATCACTTCGCGCCGCGCTTTTTGAGGGGATAAAGCCGCCGATCAGCGTGAGGAAAATGCACAGTGCTTTGCAGAAGGCAACAGGATCATTGAATAGTCACTCTGCAAGAAAAAGAGTACTGCAATCCCTTGCAAAGCAGCGGTCCATCCGCTATAATGGTTAGCGGCGTCTAATGAGCCTTATTTGCCCATCATACAGTGACCCGAATTAGGACATCTGTGCAATGGGCATTTCCAATAAACGGCGGTTAGACAATGCTAACAAAATGCTGGAGACGCATTCCCTTATAGCGAGGGGAAAGGTGGAACCATGAGACTTCATAAATCCGGAGAGGACTATCTGGAAGCGATCCTGACATACTGAATCTGCAGGCGGATCAGAAAGGACCAAAAAACATGAACGCAAAAGAAACGCTGTATGAGACCAAGATTTCCGATGCCCGCTGGTG
>CAMNAO010000004.1 GCA_946531435.1 uncultured Clostridia bacterium | reverse complement strand
AGAACATCGGCTGCGATCTCAACGACCACAGCTGGATGGATCGGATCGACGCGAGCGGCGGCGCGGTGTTCTTTGCCTCCGGGGTGTTCTACTATTTTGAGACGGAGGCGGTCAAGGCACTGTTTCGGGCGATGGCCGCGCGCTTCCCCGGCGGGGTGCTGGCCTTTGACTGCTGCAACCGGCGCGGCGCGAAGATGATGACCAAGACCTGGCTCAAGGGCGCGGGGATCCGGGATGTCAGCGCCCTTTTCTCCCTGGACGACCCCGCGATCCTGAAGCTTTGGAGCAAACAGTTCGCAGATGTCTCAACGAAAAGCTACATGCGCGGCTACCGGGACATCTACCCCAAGGTAAACGCCTTCCACAAGCTGATGATCCGCTTCTGTGACAGCCTGGTCAACATGGTGATCGTGAAGATCGCATTCGGAGAGGATCTGCCAAAAAGGGAGAACAGGACAGATTTTTCTTGACAAAAGCAACGAAAAGGGGTATTCTGCTGATGGTTAGTTGCAACTAACCGCCGGGCTTCCCCAGGGAAATCGGCGGAAAAACGACTGACCGTAAATTTTGCACGGTGGTTAGACACCTCTAATATAGTGGCCGATCTCACCATCGCTGCCGCAGGAGGTAAGTATGCGAATTTTAAAGAGGAAACTGGCGTTCTGGGTGGTTGCCTGCCTTGTGCTGGCGGCTGCGCTCAGCGCCTGCGGCCAGGGGACAGCCCCGACCGGGGAGGAGACCCCGCAGCAGGAGGTCTCTCAGGAGGCGTTACCGGCGGCGGAGCCCGCCAATGAGGCGGAGCCTGCCGACGCAGCGGAGCAGGAGGCCCGGGAGGAGACGGAGACTGCCGCGGAGCCCCAGGATCGCGGAGAACTGGTTTACGGTACAGCGACCCTGAGCTTTCGGGAGTTCTATTCCGGGGATGTAAGCTCAGTGGAGTCCCTGGACGCCGTCTCTTCCGCGACCACCGGAAAATCCGGGACCTTCCCCAACGCCCATACCGACTTTGTGGATGCGGAGACCAACGCCGACGGCTATCGGATCCTGGGGGTCCGCAATGTGCCCGTGGCGGTCTATGAGAGTGAGCTGGAGGCCTATACCGCGCTCAACGACAGCTTTGTTCCTTCGGAAGAAGTCCCTGCGCAGTTCAAGCCCGTCTCCGTGGTGGACGGCGAGGCTGTCTACGGCCCCACCGAATTTGTGGTACTGGATACGGTGACCAATGCCCGGGCCGAGCTGAAGACCAGCTCCAACTGGGGCGACTATGAGATCGACGTCTATGACAACGAGGGCGACGACGCCAAGAACTATCTGCGCCGGGACCGGCAGGATGAGTGGACCATCAACTCCCAAATCATGGGCATCATTCTGGAGACCTCCGACGGCTTCAAGGTCGGTATGGAGTTCTTGCAGAGCATCTGGATCCAGCCCTGGGAGGTCTCCTTCAACGTCTCCCAGGAGAGCATGTCCAACGCCCATATCGCCGACGGCGGCCGCTGGGACAACATTGCGGAGCTGAAAAAGCTGGTGGGCAAGACCGTCACCGGGATCACCTACATCATGCCGGACGGCGTCTATGTATATACCTTCGACGGTATTTACATCAAGCCCGCCTACACCGGCGATGCGGCGGTCAAGGCCACCCCGGACGGCAGCGCTGACATCCTTTTGGAGGGGATCCCCGCGGACCTGGAGAACCCCACCGTCACCGTTATCATGGGGACCGGCCGCGGACGCAGCACCCTGGTGAACGCGGAGGCCCCCGCTGACGGCAAGGTCACCATGAAGGATGCGGACGGCAATCCTGTGAACTATGATCCGCAGGAGACCTACAGCGTGATGATCGGCTCCGATAACTATGCCGATCTTGTGGCCGCGGTTCCCATGAGCGAGGGCCAGCGTGCCGCGCTGGAGGCGCTGGTGAAGGAGGCAAAGGAGGTCCTCGAGACCCGGAACGACGATGCCCTTTCTGAGCATCTGGCGGAGGCTGAGGCCCTGCTTCAAAAGGAGGATGCCACTTCCGGGGAAGCCACGGAGCTTTCCGGTGAGCTGGACGGCCACCTGAGCCCCTACGGTCCCGCTGAGGAATCCGGTAACGGCGGCAGCGGTGAGCACGGCGGCAACGGCGGCGGACATCACTGATCCGAAAAACAATTCCACAATGGAATGAATAAAAGATTCCGGCGAATGTTTTCGCCGGAATCTCAGTGCGTAGACAAAGTCTACGCACTGAAAATATTTGCAAGCTTAGGCTTGCAAATATTGCGCCACGGGCGGGTTATGCGACGTGAAGGGGCCTCTTGGCCGGCCCCTTCACAAATCCCCGCCGCAATACTTGCAAGTCTTTTGCATCTGTCATTCGCGTAGATCAGGTTTGTCTACATTCTGAAAGATTCCGGCGAATGTTTTCGCCGGAATCTTTCAGTGCGTAGACAAAGCCCGCATGATGAGAAGAAACACGGAAAGGCAGGTATTTCCCCAGACACCGTAGGGGCGGCTATCAGCCGCCCGTGCAGGAACCCGGAAAACTGCGAAAAATGTGCAAATATAGAAAAGAGATAGCAATTACGGGCAATGATTCGAAATTTCTCTTTGTTTATCGGGCGGCTGATAGCCGCCCCTACGTCAGGACCAGGCATTCTTTGCAAGGGGAAACCCTGAAGAAACACCAACCCTTGAGTGTATGAAATCCGGCCACAGGCCTTTGTCTGCACTCTGAAAGATCCCGGCAAGGAGGAACAGGATATGGTATTTTTGATCGCCATGGCGTTGGCCCTGGTTTTGGTATTTGCGGGGGGCAATGCGCTCAAAAAACATCCCCGGGTCTTCTATTGCTGTGCGCTGGCTGTGGATGTGGCCGTGGTACTGGGGACCTGGAGGGGCGTGCGTTTTCCCGCCTGGTTCGGCACCTGGATCTGGCCGGTCTTTGCCCGGGGCGCCCTGGCGGGGGCGCTGTTTATATTGGTGATGGCGGCGGGCGCCTTCCCGCCGAAAAGCCGGGGCCAAAAGCTCCTGATCCCTCTCAGGGGTGAGCTCTCCATTCTGGCCAGTCTTCTGACCCTGGGGCACAACACGGCCTATGGAAAGACCTATTTTGTACTGCTCTTTTCCAATCCGGGGCGTTTGCCTGTCAATCAGCTTCTGGCGGCAGTGCTTTCGGTCTGCATGATTCTCATTATGCTGCCCCTCTTTGTCACCAGCTTTCCTGCCGTGCGGAGGCGGATGGGCGGCAGGCGATGGAAACGGCTGCAGCGCTGGGCGTATCTCTTTTACGGAATGCTGTGCGCCCATATCCTGCTCCTGACGATCCCCTATGCCCTCCAGGGGCGGCCGGGCTATCGGCTTACGGTGTTCGTCTACAGCGGCGTATTCTTTGCCTATGCCATTTGCCGCGTTTTGAAAGCCCTGGCCCGTGAGAAAAAAGCGAGGGAGACGCTCCCCCGCAGGCAGCTGATCGGCCTTATCTGCGGACTTTTGCTGGCGGCGGCCCTCACCGGCAGCGTGACCCTGCTTGGCGCGGCTGCGCGGAAGAAACCGGCTTCGGAAAGCACTGCGACGCAAACGCCGGCATCGGCAGCCGAGACAGCGGCTTCTGACGGCGCTGCGGCCGACGAAGGGGAAGAAACCCGATCAGAGGAGGAATCAGAAAAGGCTGAGGTGGAAAACACGGAGGAGAAGCGTACAGAGGAGGACGAAGCTCCCGCGGGTTTTTATCGGGACGGCGTCTACACCGGCTCTGCCATGGGCAACAACGGCGAGATCACCGTGGAGGTGGAGATCGCGGGGGGCGAGATGACGGCAATTCGGATCATTGGCTTTATGGACGACCCGGCCTACTTTGATGAGGAGGCGGACGGCGGCGCTATGATCGGAGAGATGCTGTCAAAACAAAGCCCGGAGATCGACACCATCAGCGGGGCCACCTACTCCTCCGGCGCCTTGATCGACGCCGTAAAGGCTGCGCTGGAGGACGCGTCCGTCAGCGTGCATCGCAGCCCTCCATGAGCATGGACTGTCTGACGCCGCTGCTCCGAGAGGACGGAGCACTGCGGGGAGATCACAAAGTACCTCTGCATGATGGACTATTACACTTTTGAGATGCAGGGCGCCGTCCTTGACAGAACAAAGACCCTGGGCTGCGGCGACGATGAATGCAATTTCCACCTGATGAGCAGGGAGAGGGCGCGCAGATCGGCTTTGTGAAGAGCCCGGACGCGAAATAAGGCGGCATTCCGCTTCCGCCCTGTGATTCCGTATAAGCACAATACCAAAAAATACGGCTCTTCACGATTCTTTCATGCACTAAAGAAAGGAGACCGCAGAATGGTGCAAAATGCCTTCCCCTGGAGGGGAAGGTGGCTCGGCCCGATCTCCCGCGAGGGACGAGACGGATGAGGTGTTACTATGCTGCTTGTGCGATGTTGCTCAGAATCGGTCAGTTTCCACCCCTTCTTCCCAGTTTGCGAACTGGGCGGAGCGGAGGGCACCTTCCAGCACAAGGCACCTCACCGCGGCTGCGAAATCAAAGATTTCGGCCACGCTGGGCCTCAAGGAGAAGGCTTAGCTTACCGCACTTTCACTCCCTAAAGTTTCTCGATGATCCAAAAAATATTCGGCAAATTCGCGGAGTACACGAATTTGCCGAATATCATCTTTGCGTATTTTTTCATGATCCATGCGCTCTGCCGGATGCCCGGAAGCCACTCAGCTCTTCCCCAGCTCCCGGGTGCGCCGGAGAGCGGCGTCCACGGCTTCCATCACGGCATAGCGGACCCCGTGGGCCTCCAGGGCGGCGACGCCCTCAATGGTGCTGCCGGCGGGGGAGCACACCGCCCCCCGCAGCTCCGCCGGATCGGTCCCGGTCTCCAGAGCCAGCCGGGCGGTCCCGGCAAAGGTCTGCAGCGCGAAGGTCCTGGCCTGGGCCCGGGGAAGGCCGCAGCGGACGCCGGCCTCGGTCATGGCCTCCATCATCAGGCACACGAAGGCGGGGCCGCAGCCGGTCACGGCGCTGCCCGCGTCGATCTTCTCCTCCGGCAGCCGGGCGCAGAGCCCGGCCGGGGCCATCAGCTCCAGAAAGTCCGCCTCGTCCTCCGCCGTCACGCCGGGGCCCGGCGCATAGAGAAGGACGCCCTCGCCCACAGCCGCCGGGGTGTTGGGCATGATCCGCAGGACCCTGGCGCCGCCAAAGAGGGAGGAGACGGTCTCGATGGAAAGACCCGCCGCCATGCTGACCAGCAGGGGAGGGGCGGCGCGGCTTTTCAGGGGCTCGCGAAGCTCCTCCGCCAGCTTGCCCATGACCTGGGGCTTGACGCCGAGAAAGAGGATCCGGCACTCCTTCGCGGCCTTCTCCGCCGTGGCCGGGATGCAGCCCCAGGCCTTATGCAGGGCTTCCAGCTTTTCCCGGTGGTGGTCTAAAGTCAGGATCTGATCCCCGCCCACGCTTTTTGCCGCCACGGCAGCCAGGGTGCCCCCCATGTTGCCGCAGCCGATGAATCCGGCCCTGTACATGTCTGCCTCCTTATCGAATCTGTCCGTCTCCGCGGACAATGTATTTGTAGCTGTTCAGCTCCTCCAGCCCCATGGGGCCTCTGGCGTGGAGCTTCTGGGTGGAGATGCCCATTTCGCAGCCCAGCCCGAACTCCCCGCCGTCGGTAAACCGGGTGGAGGCGTTGACGTAGACGGCGGCGGCGTCCACCTGGGCGGTGAAGGCGGCGGCGTTGGCCTCATCCCGGGTGAGGATGGCCTCACTGTGCCCGGTGGAGTGCCGGGCGATGTGCCGGATGGCGGCGTTTACGTCCTCCACCACCGCCACGGCCAGAATGTAATCCAGAAATTCCGTGTCGAAATCCTCTTTTCCCGCCGGGGTGCCGGGGATGATGGCCGCGGCCTTATCGTCCAGGCGCAGCTCCACGGGGGGAAGGCCCCGGGCGACGCGGTCCTGAGTCAGGCACTTCCGGAGCCGGGGGAGGAAGGCGGCAGCCACGTCCCGGTGTACCAGCAGGACCTCCTCGGCATTGCAGACGGAGGGACGGCTGGCCTTGGCGTTCTCAATGACCTTAAGCGCCATATTGAGGTCTGCGGACGCGTCCACAAAAATGTGGCAGATCCCGGTGCCGGTCTGGATGCAGGGTACCCGGGCGTTTTCGATGCAGCGGCGGATGAGCCCGGCCCCGCCCCGGGGGATCAGCAGATCCACCAGCCCCACGGCGCGCATCAGCTCCTCGGCGCTGGCGTGGTCCGTATCCTCCACAAAGCCCACCAACTCCGGGGGAAGGCCCGCGTCCTCCAGCCCCAGCCTGATGGCCTGAACAACGGCCCTGTTGGAGCAGAAGGCTTCCCGCCCGCCCCGCAGCACCACTGCGTTGCCGGATTTCAGGGCCAGCGCCGCGGCGTCGGAGGTGACGTTGGGGCGGCTCTCATAGATGATGGCCACCACGCCCAGGGGCACGGAAACCTTTTCGATGACAAGGCCGTTGGGCCGCTCCACCCTTGACAGGACCCGGCCCTCCAGATCGGGCAGGGCCTCCACATCCAGAACACCCTGGGCCATGGCTTCGATCCGGGCCCCCGTCAGGGTCAGCCGATCCAGCATCACCTCGCCGTAGCGGGATCTGGCAGCCTCCACATCCAGACGGTTGGCCTCCAGAATTGTCGCCTGCTCTGAGAGGAGACGCCCGGCAATGGCCCGCAGGGCGGCGTTCTTTTTTTCTCTCTCGCCCGTCAGGGCGCCCCGGGAGGCCCGGGTTTCCCGCAAAATCTCCGCTGTTGTTTTCATTTGGATCTCCTTCCGATAAAGCGGGTGCCCACCGGCTTCCCCTCCAGCACATCGTAGAGGATCGCCGGCCTTGCGCCGTTTACGATCACCGTGTCGATCCCCGCGTCCATGCAGAGATCGGCCGCTATCAGCTTTGTGGTCATCCCCCCGGTGGAGAGGGCGGTGCCGTTGCCGCCCGCACTCTCCCGCATGGCGGGGGTGATCTCCCGGACCTCGGGGATCAGCCGGGCGTCGGGATCCGTCCGGGGGTCGGCGGTAAAGAGCCCGTCGGTGTCCGTGAGGATGATGAGAAGGTCCGCGCCGGCGCTGACGGCCACCAGGGCCCCCAGGGTGTCGTTGTCGCCCACGGCAATCTCCTGGGTGGAGACGGTGTCGTTCTCATTGACGATGGGCAGAACGTCCATCTCCAGAAGGCGCCGGAGGGTGTTGGAAAAGTTCAGGTGCCGGACCTCATCCCGCAGATCCTCCCCGGTGAGCAGGATCTGGGCCACCTTGTGGTTATACTCGGAGAAGAGCTTGTCGTAGACGTACATCAGCTCACACTGGCCCACGGCGGCCGCCGCCTGCTTCGTGGGCATATCCGTGGGCTTTTCCCGCAGATTCAGCTTGCCGACGCCCATCCCGATGGCCCCGGAGGACACAAACACCAGCTCGTGTCCCGCGTTTTTGATGTCGCTCAGCACCGTGCAAAGCGTCTCCACCCGCCGGATGTCCATGTGCCCGGTGGCGTGGGTCAGCGTTGAGGTGCCGACCTTGATGACGATTCTCATGTTTCTTGTCCTCTGTCTCCGACCCGAAGGGCCTTACTGATTTCTCTGTTTAGTTCTTTAGTTTACTATAAACGTCTCCCAAGGTCAAGGGACGGAGCCCCGCCTTTTCCAAAGCTCACGAAAAAATGTCGGGCGCCTTTTCTCAAAGGGGGAAGGCAACGGCGTCCCGGTAGAGCTGCTGCAGAAGACCGATAAAGGCCCCGAGGCTTGGCCGCAGATCGTTCCTGTGGGTGCAGAGGACGCAGGAAAAGCGCTCTTTGCAGTCAAAGGGGATCCAGGCGAACTGGCCGCTGTGGTCGTTCAGAAAGCCCGGCGCCAGGCAGACGCCCCGCCCGGCGGCCACATTGGTCAGGGTCGTGTCGTGATCGGGGCTGTTGAAATACCGGATCCGGCCGGAGGCCAAAAGGCGGTGCTGCACCGCCCGGAGGGCGGCGGGGGAGCCCCCGCCCACCATCAAAGTCCGCCCGTAGAGATCCTCCTCCCGAAGGAGATCCTTCTCCGCCAGGGGATCGTCCCTCTCCGCGATGAGGTAGATACGGCTCTCAAAGAGGGGGTGGATGGTGATGCCCGGGGTCTGCCGCAGCTCCTCCCGGAGGGCGAACAGAACGTCGGCTTCGTTTCGCAAGAAGGAATCCAGCCCGTTTTCATAGCGAAAGACCGGCGTGATCTGCACCTCCGGGTGGCTCAGCCCGAAAAGGCGTATGGCCTCCGGAAGAAAAAAGACGGCCTGCCGCACCATGAGGCTCAGGGAGATGCTGTCCCGGTATCTGGCGCTGAAGTTCTGTCCCTGCTCGATGGCCCGCTTCAAGTCCTCCCGCATGCCGGTGAGGAAGGAGACAAATTGCGCCCCGGCGGGCGTCAGCACGGCGCCCCTGCCGCTGCGCTCAAAAACCGTAAACCCGATCTCCTCCTCCAGGAGCCGGATCTGATAGGAGAAGGTGGGCTGGCTGACGAACAGGTTTTCCGCCGCCCGGCTGAAATTCAGCGTATGGGCCAGCTCAATGCAGTAGTCGATCTGTTTTGTTGTCATGGCTTCTGCTCCTGCTATTTATATTTTAAATGGATTATATACGATATCTATTGGACTTTGCAATAGTTATCGGGTATGATAGAGACAGAAAAAACAAGGAGGCTTCGATAATGGCAAAGACACTGATCGCTTATTTTTCCCGGGCGGATGAGAACTACTTCGGCGGCGCCATGCGCTATGTGAAGGTGGGCAATACGGAGATCGTCTGCAACATCCTGCGGGAGCTGATCCCGGCGGATACCTTCAAAATCGAGATGAAGGAGCCCTATTCCCCGGTGTACATGACCTGCATCGAGGAGGCCAAGAGGGACCTGCGGGAGAAGGCCCGTCCGGAACTGATCGCCTGGCCTGAGAGTATGGAGGATTACGATACCGTGATCCTGGCCTACCCCAACTACTGGGGCACCTGCCCCATGGCGGTGGCCACCTTCCTGGAGAACTATGATTTCTCCGGCAAGACGATCCTTCCCCTCTGCACCAATGAGGGCAGCGGCATGGGCGTAAGCGAGCGGGACGTGAAGAAATACGCCCCCGGCGCGGAGGTGAAAAAGGGCCTCCCCATCACCGGCAGCGCTGCCGCGAATTCCCGGGGTAGCCTGGAGCGCTGGCTGAAGGCCAACGGGCTGAGATAAGGCGGCAGCCCGTGGAGGATCGGGAAGAGATCCGCGAGATGTACCGGCAGTACTGGCGGTACATGATCGCCAAGGACACGGAGGGCCTGCGGCGGCTGATGGCGAAGGATTACCGATTGCGGCACATGACCGGCGTTACGCAGTCGGCGGACAGCTTTCTGAAGGGCCTGCGGGACGGAACCTTCAACTATTATGAGGCCGAGCATGACAGCATCGAGGTCACGGTGGACGGTGAGCGGGCGTCCATGATCGGGCAAAGCCGGGTCCTTGCCGCCGTCTATGGCGGAGGGAAGATGAGATGGAGGCTGCAGGGAACGTTCACCCTGCAAAAGGAAGCGGGCGTCTGGAAATTCACCGGCTCCCGGGCATCAACCTACTAAGGAGGTATTTATGGAGTATATTTTGCTGAACAATGGCGTCAAGTGCCCGTCCGTCGGCATCGGGACCTTTATGCTCTCCCCTTCGGACGCGGAGAACAGCGTGCGCGAGGCGCTGAAGATGGGCTATTCTCTGGTGGATACGGCCAACGCCTACGTCAATGAGCGGGCCGTCGGTCGGGGCATCAGGGCCAGCGGCCTTCCCCGGGAGGAGGTCTTCCTCTCCACCAAGCTGTGGCCCAGCGAATATGAAAACCCCAACGCCCTGGAGGAGACCCTGGAGCGTCTGGGTGTGGACTATGTGGACCTTCTCTATATCCACCAGCCCGCGGGCAACTGGCTCGCCGGATACCGCCGGTTGGAGAAGGCTTTCCGGGAGGGGAAGGCCAGATCCATCGGAATCTCCAACTTTGAGGGGAAGTACCTGGAGGAGCTGAAGACCAAGTGGGAGATCGTGCCCCAGTTCATGCAGGCGGAGGCCCATCCCTACGACACCCAGAAGGAGCTGCGGGAGACGCTGGACAGCTTCGGCATCCGGCTCATGAGCTGGTACCCTCTGGGCCACGGGGATAAGTCCCTGTTGAAGGAGCCGGTGTTTGAGACCCTCGGCCGGAAGTACGGAAAGTCCCCTGCCCAGGTCATCCTTCGCTGGCATACCCAGATGGGATTTGCGGTCATCCCCGGCAGCAGAAATGTGGATCACATCCGGGATAATCTGAACATCCTGGATTTCTGCCTGACGGAGGAGGAGATGGCGGAGATCGCGAAGCTGGATGCGGGACGCCGTTATTACCACCGCACGGATGAGCAGCTCAGCCAATTCGCAGGCTGGCGCCCCGCGTTTGAAAAAAGGTAAGCAAGATCTTTCATAAGCGTCTTGGAGCGCTCTGCGCCGACCATTGACAGAACAAAGAGGCCTCCCAAGGGGTGCTATGCACCCCATGGGAGGCCTGTCTATTGGGAGATTGGATCGCGCCCTTTTCGTTACCCCAACAGGGCGACCGCCACGTCGTTCACGTTGGTGCCGGTGGGACCGGTCATTATGAGACCGCCCGTCTTTTGCAGGGCGTGATAGGCGTCGTTGTCCTGCAGGACGGCGTCGATGGCAAGCCCCTGCTCCGTGAGCTCCCGGCAGGTGTCGCCGTCCGCGTAGCCGCCGGCGGCGTCGGTGGGGCCGTCCGTTCCGTCGCTGCCCACGGAGAAGACCGCCGCATTGGGCATTCCGCTGATCCCGGCGGCGGCAGCCAGTGCGATCTCCTGGTTCCGGCCGCCCAGGCCGTGCCCCGTCAGCTTCACTACGGTCTCGCCGCCCGCGATGAAGGCCAGCGCCTTGCCGTCGTCCGCGTGTGTCTTCAGGATGGAGGCGAGGAAGCTTCCCGCCTCCCGGGCCTGACAGCAGAGCTGATCGGTCAGCAGGATCGGCTCATAGCCCAGCCGTCTGCATACGCTGCCGGCGGCGGCGCAGAGCTCCCGCACGCTGCCGTTGATCTGGGTGCGCACGTTGTCCAGGCTCTTGGGCGTTTCCACATCCAGAAGCTTTTCCGCAGCCTCAGACATCCGGAGATTGTACTTTTTGCGGATCCGCCAGGCGTCCTCGGCGGTGGCGGTATCGGGGCAGGCGGGGCCGGAGGCGATCATATCCAGGGGATCCCCCAAAATGTCGGAGAGTACCACGGCCTCCACCCGGGCGGGCCAGCAGAGCTGGGCGAAGCGGCCGCCCTTGACCGCGCTGAGCCGTTTGCGGATGGTGTTGATCTCCACAATATCCGCGCCGCAGGCCAGAAGCTGTCCCGTAATGTCCTGAAGCTCTTTCGCGGGCACCAGGGGCTTCTCAAAAAGGGCGCTGCCGCCGCCGGAAAGCAGGAAGAGGACGGTGTCCTTTTCCGTGAGATCGGAGACTAGATCCAGCGCCGCCTGGGTCCCCCGGAAGGAGTTCTCGTCCGGCACGGGGTGCCCCGCCTCAAAGCAGGTAACATTGGCGATGGGACCCATCACGTGGTCGTATTTGGTTACCACTACGCCGTTTTCGATTCGGCTGCCCAGACAGTCGCCGGCGGCTTTCGCCATCTGCCAGGCGGCTTTTCCCGCGGCCACCAGAAGGACGCGCCCGGAAAAATGCATCCCCTGCAGCGCCCGCTGGACAGCGGCGTCCGGCTGAACGGCGGCAATGGCTTCACGTACGATTTGATCCGCGTGGCTTCTGAGCAATTGGTTCATATTGCTTCCTCCTCCCTGGAAAATGGGCTTGTCAAAAAACCGGAAAAGCAGCCGCGTGTACCGCAGTGGAGGCGTACAGCTTTGATATTTGTCAATCCGGCTGCTGGCCGTCGTGGGCCTTCCAGGCGCAGGGGGTGATTGCAAAATCCGTAAAGACGGCCCGAAAGCTGGAGTTCTCCGGACTGCAGGCATAGATACCGAAGCGGATGGCCCCGGCCCCCTCCCACATGTGGCAGATGCGCATCTGCGTAAAGACTTTTCCGTCGGGCGAGCACTCGATGCGATAGTCGTCCTCCCTTCGGCTGAGGCGGTACCACATGGTTTTGACGTCCGCGGGGATCGCCGTGGTCGCCCAGTCGGAGTAACCGTGATTCGTCACCACAGACCCCAGATGCTGAAAGACGTCGTTTTCATATTCCACCGACGCCTTCAGCCAGTTCCCGGCGTCCAGATACATCACGATTCCGCACTGGTCAAAGCGGTGATGGCTCTGGGTGAAGTCCGTCTTCACGAGAAAGGAGAAGTACCGCTCCTCCGTCTCAAGCTGCAAAACCGGCGCATTGTCGTTGCGGAAGTGGTAATAGGTCCTCTGCCAGAGGTCCGTATGGGGCGCGGTTGTGATCGCAATCCTGTCCGGGCTGATTTCGTAATCCTCAGGTTCCCTTATCCATTTCATTTGGGCTGTATCCATCATCATTTCTTCCTTCAATCCTCTAAAAATTCTGCGATCAGCCCGATGGCCTCCCGCATGGTCCCCGGATCCGAGAAACGGTGGTCGGCGTTTTGTATGGGGAAGAAGGGAATGTGATTTTTCCCGGCAAAGCCCTCCACCTCAGCAAAGGGGACGATCTCGTCCTTTGTGCCGTGCAGAATGATAAGCTCGTCGGCATAGGGCGTGAAATCTCTTTGGCGCAGATCATTTTCACGCAGGCTTTCCAGGAAGTCCGGGCTGATCCGGATCTTCCGGTCAAAGCCCACCGACACGTCCTTCCCCTTATCCAGCTTCGCCTGCTCCTCCGGCAGAATGATCGCCCTCATCAGCACGTCGTACATCGGGATCGCAGGACAGCGCAGGGCGAGCTTTTCAAAGGGATTGCCGTGCTCAGACAGATATTTCAGAAGGAGATAGCCGCCGAAGCTGGTGGTGTAGACCTGCTTCTTCGCCTCCGGAAACCGGGCATCCACATGGTCGATGACGCAGTCAAGATAGGTCTCGCAGTCGCCCAGCAGCAGCTTTTTCCGGGCGTCCTCGCCGTGGCAGGGCCAGTCAAAGCAGAGCACGGCGACCCCCTTCTGCTTTGAAAGAACATGCTCCGCGAATCTTGCCGCCGCCCGGTTGCCCTTGTGGCCGCCGAAGCCGTGGCCATACAGAATGACCCGCTTTGTCTCCTGATGGTCATGGGCATAGAGAAGGCAGGGAATGCTGCATCCGTTTTGGTTGATATGAAACTCTCTTTCCATGGAGAACTCCTTTTCTAAGGCAGCACCGCGCAATGCGCCGAAGACGCAATTGCGCGGTGCTGCTCTGAGACTTGAAAAGCCCCTTATGGCTCTTCCTTCCGCCGGAGCAGGATCGCCGCGAGAAGAAGGAACGGCAGACCGGCAAGAAGGCCCACCGGCGCCGGCCCCAAAAGCCGCGAGGAACCGCCGGTGCTGAGGCAGATCGCCAGGGGGAGGGTCCCCGCCGCGTTGATGGCGCCATGGAAGAGGGAGGGCACCCAGATGCTGCCGCTTTTTTCATAGAGCCAATCGTGCAGGATGCCCCACCCTATAGTGATCACACAGAAGAGCAGCATGCCGACAACCGGGAAGCCGAAGTATTCCGCGCCATACTCATAGCCGATGAGCCAGATGAGCGGCCAGTGCCACGCGCCCCAAATGGCGCCGCCCAGGTATAGCCCCTTCTGCCGCCCGAACCTGGCCTTCAGCTGGGGATACAGGAATCCGCGCCAGCCCAGCTCCTCCCCCAGCGCCAGGACCATGTTGATAAACGGTGCATAAGTGATGCTTGCGATGGCGCTCATGAGGATATACATCGGGTAAGAGATCCCCTGGGCCTCCATGGCGGCGAGGGCCTCCCCGCCACCGCTCAGGAGGAGGGCTTCCCCCTTGAGATCCAGGTGAGCGGGGAAGAGCAGGAAATACAGCGCCGCGCCGACGATGGTGAGAAGGAGCGGGGCAAACCAGGCGATCAAATAGAATGTAATGTTTTTCCGGATCCCGGGCTTCCAGCCCATGCTTTTCAGCCCGGCCCCGGAGAGCAGGACGCCCAGCGCGGGTACAAACATCATCGCAGCAATCACCAGCTGCCCGATGGCCGCCTTCCCGCTTTGATAGAGAAAGGCCGCCCCCACCTGTATAAGATATGCAAGGCCGAAGGTCCAACAGAGATATTTCACCACCCGGGTCTTGTTGAATTCCGTTTTCACCATGATTTTTCCTCCAATCCGGCCCCCAAGGGAGCGCAGTGTCTTTTTCCGTGGGATCACAGTTTTTTCAAAAAAGACAAATCCCCGATCCGCAATGCGGCCGGGGATGCTGTCCTCAAAAGGCGGAGGGGGCATTTCGCTCCATGGCTTCAATGGCCTTGAGCCCTCTGTCATAATCGGCTTTGGTGATGGCTCTCCTCTCCAGGAAGAGGTCCAGAACGACCTTTTGCCGCATCAATAGATCGTGATTCTTTTCGCTGTAGTTCATGGCCTGATACTCCAAGGTATTTCCGCTCCCGAAATCCATTGCAACGCATCTCCCTTTCACCGGATGGACAACCATATTTTGTGATAGCCATTGAGGCACCACGCAACTTGTAGTATAGTTGATCTCGCTCCGTAAATCAAGAGTGTCGATGGAATAAACTTTTTTATGGGGTTCGATTTGCGCCGGCAAAGCCTTCCCCTGGAGGGGAAGGTGTCATTCGGCGTCAAATACAAGCCGGATGACGGATGAGGCGGTCCCGCAGGTACGGCACGCCTTAAAACTTTCGATTGACAGGGGGGAGGTTTTTTGTATAATGCAAAGAGATGGACGTTCATCCCAAACCTGCTGTTTTAGAGAGGCGTATGCTGCAATGGAAAAGCTGAAACGGTTTTTAAAGCGCAAAAACATTGAGTTTTCTGCAAAGCGTTATCTGATCGACGCCCTCGGCGCCATGGCCCAGGGCCTTTTCTGCTCTCTGCTCATCGGTACGATCATCCGTACCCTGGGACAGCAGCTGGGTCTCGCGGTTTTGACCGATATCGGATCCTATGCCATGGCGGTTTCCGGCCCCGCGATGGCCGTTGCCATCGGTTACGCTCTCAAGGCCGACCCCATGGTGTTGTTTTCCCTGGCGGCGGTGGGCTGGGCGGCCAATGCCGAGGGCGGCGCGGGGGGACCGCTGGCTGTCCTGGTGATCGCCATTGTAGCGGCAGAGTGCGGCAAAGCGGTCTCCAGGGAGACGAAGATCGATATTCTGGTCACGCCGGCCGTAACGATCCTTGTGGGTGTGGCGCTGGCAAAGTGGATCGCGCCCCCCATCGGTACGGCGGCGAGCGCCTTCGGGCTTGTGATTGACGAGGCGACGAAGCTGCAGCCCTTCTGGATGGGCATTGCGGTTTCGGTGCTGGTGGGGATTGCGCTGACGCTGCCCATCTCCTCCGCGGCGATCTGCTCTGTGCTTGGCCTCACCGGCCTTGCCGGCGGCGCCGCGCTGGCGGGCTGCTGCGCCCAGATGGTGGGCTTCGCCGTGATCAGCTTCCGTGAAAACCGCTGGGGCGGACTCGTCTCCCAGGGCCTCGGAACCTCCATGCTGCAGATGCCGAACATCGTGAAGAATCCCCGCGTCTGGATCGCGCCGATCCTCACCAGCGCGATTACGGGGCCCATTGCCACCTGCCTTTTCAGGCTGGAGATGAACGGAGCGCCCATCAACGCGGGTATGGGAACCTGCGGCCTCTGCGGGCCTATCGGCGTCTGGACGGGCTGGATCGCCCCCAGCGAGGCCGCTGTTTCAAGGGGGGCACAGGCCATCACCCCCGCCGCCATGGACTGGCTGGGCCTCCTTCTTGTCAGCATCGTGCTGCCTGCGGTGCTCTGCCCCCTTATCCACCTCCTCTGCCGCAGGGCAGGCTGGGTGAAGGACGGGGATCTGAGGTTACAGTAAAAGAGGGATCATCCTTCGCTTTTTGGAAGGCTCTCGGCATAAAAGCGCCTTTAAAATGCCGGTTATGCTCCTGAAACTGCCGGTATCCCCCTATCAATGCGACTCCCGGTGATCGGATGATCACCGGGAGCTTTTCTGTTTTTTATGTTCTCCTGCAAAAGAGCCGGATCGTGATTCCGGTGATCATTGCTGCCCCGCGATCCGGAAGGGGACGGGCTCCCGCGCTTTTTCATCGCCCGGGATCGGACACGGACAAGGGGAGCGCTCTATTTCAGCTTTTTCAGGATGTCCCCGATATCACTGTTTATGCCCATGGATTTCCGCCCGGATGGTTTAAAATGATGAGATTCATCCCTCCATTACAAGTTGTTCATCGATCCACGATTCCTGCGGCACGTCATGGATCCTGTCGCCGTCCATGTAATTGCCGATGAGAAAAGGCGATTTCGGATCGTGCAGGCGGCTTTGCGCCAGGACCTCTGCGGGTCCTGCATTGGCATAGCAGTATCTGCAGAGATGCCTGCAGGTATTGTATGCGCCGATGTCGCAGGAGAGATAGCAGGCGCATTCCGCCCGCGCCCCTTTCCTTTTCGGGGCGTTCAGCCGTTTGCCGATGGCCTTTTCATAGTCGCTATAGCGCATGCAGCCGCCGCAGTCCGCACCGTAAGGGGCAAGCTCATCCCCCTCGGCGCAGGGCTTGACGGTCATGCCGTGGCGGGCGGCGATCCCGATGAGCGCCTTCCCCAGCTCCAGCCGCTGCTCCCTTGGCACCTCCCGCGCCTCCGGAAAGTTTCGGCGGACCTTGGGATACAGGTCGATGAAGCTGATGACCGCCGTCTCTGTCCGGCCCTCCAGCGCGGAAGCGATTTTCTCAAAGGCACCCAGATGGTAGTCCGGGGAATAGCGCTCTGAAAGGAAAATGGGATCGTATCTCCACCCGATGGAGGGGACGCCCACCATGTCTGACAGCCGCTTGAAATCCTCTATGAGCTTGTGCTTTTCCGGCACATTGGGCTCAATGTCGCGCCCATAGGGGGTAATGGTGACGAACCAGTATTGCCCGTAGCCCTTCAGAAGATCCATGTAAGGGAACATGGGCGCGGGGTTCTTGGTGCAGAAGCCGATCACATCCACCACCGACGGATCCAGGCGGTAGCGGCTGACCTGGCTGGGGTTATAGGGATTGCGGACGCATACGAAGCCCGCTTTCAGCCGACCGGCGAACCATGGGGCGTAGAAAGCGGGGATGTCGGTCCGCTGTCCGGTGTTGATGATCATGCCGCCCTCCTTTCTTCCGCGTCGGATACTTGGGGCAAAGGGGCAGGTGTTGGGGCCCTTCGTCCCAAGAATACCACCATCTGCGCCTGCAGGCAAGGGATTCCTGTGATGGGGGGAAAGAGGAGATCTTCTTCAAAAGAATACTTGTATTATTTCGACCTTGATGCTATGATGGAAAAAAGGCATGGAAAGGCCCGTATTACATGAGGGAGGGAACCATATGGCATTGATCACATTCAACTACCGCTCCACGATCCTTCGCGGGGCAACCACCGTCAGCATCGTTCTGCCCACGGACGGTTTCAAAGAGGGGGCGCCGTCGGTGTATGTCCCCGGGGTGAAGTTTCAGACCCTCTGGCTCCTTCACGGAGGCATGGGGGACAACAACGACTTTATGAATTACAGCAGCATCCTGCGTTACGCGGAAAACGCCCGCACGGCGGTGGTGATGCCCTCCTGCCCCGGCAGGTTTTTTGAGGAGCCCTATTACAGCTTCGTGACCGAGGAGCTGCCCAAGGTCCTTCGCACGCTTTTCCCTCTCAGTCCATCGAGGGAGGATAACTTCATCGGTGGCCTCTCTCATGGAGGAGACTGCTCGCTGAAGGCGGTCCTGGAGCATCCGGACCGCTACGGGGCCGCTCTGGTGATGAGCGCCGCCGGAACAACCCACAGTCATGATCCCAAGGAGACCAACTTCAAGCTCCACTTTGACGTCTACGGCCTGGCGGAGAAGAATCTGGCCTCGGGGCAGCCGCTGCCCCACCTCTTCTTTGCCACGGGCAGCGGAGATCGGGGCTTCCCTGCCTATGTGCCCGTGATCGACAGACTGGATGAGATGGGATATCCTCTGACAAGACTGTATGAGGAAGGGGACGGGCACTCCTGGCCCTTCTGGGACAGAATGGTTGCCGCCGCCCTGGACCATATGCTTCCCCTGCGCCATGAGGCGATCTTCCCCCGGGCGGAATAAAGCGGGCGGAGAGGCCAATGAGCCTGGCGCTGGAAAGATTGCGGGGATCCATCACAGAAGGATGGGGAGCGGTAAGCGTCCCCCTCCCAAAATGATCTTTGCGATCAAAAACCGAAAGATCCCTTTCAGTTTTTACATTTTCTGATGCAGCACACTTGTGATATACTGGAGAAAAAGAAGGGCCCCGGCGGGAAAGAACGGGGCCGCGAAGGAGGCAGAAGTGGAGAACAAAGAGCGAAAACCCGTGACAAAAGAGCTTCCGAGACCCGCATCGGTTCCCTGCCCCTATGAGGCGCGCTATGAGACGGATGTGGTGGTGCTGGGCTGCGGCTTCGCGGGCCTCAACGCCGCCGTCACCGCGAGAGAGAGCGGCCGGCGGGTGCTGGTGGTGGATAAGGGGAGGCCGGGCTTTTCGGGACTCAGTCCCTGGCCCTCCAGCTTCCGCTGGTTCGACCCGGAGAAAGATGACGCCGATGCCTTCCGCAGGGCGGTGCTTATCGGGGGCGACTACATCAGCAATATGAAGTGGTATGAGGAGTGGATCACCGACTCCAAGCGGATCTACCATCGGCTGCGGGACTGGGGCATGCTGACCCCCTTCCCCAAGCCCCAGGAGGCAGGGGACTTCTTTGAGCGCCAGGATTACGCCGGCTACCGGGAGGCCTTTCAGCAGCTTGACCGCCACGAGAAGTGGGTGGAGGTGCTGGAGAAGAACGGGATCCCCTTCCTGGAGTACACCATGGTCACCGATGTGATCGTGGAGGAGGGCCGCGTCCGCGGCGTCATGGGCTTCCATGTGCCCTCGGGAAAGGTGATTGCCATTTCGGCCAGGGCGGTGGTCATGGCCATGGGCGGCGGCTGCTATAAGCCCTCGGGCTTCCCGGCGGGCGGCGACACCTTCGACGGGGAGTACATCGCCTATGAGCTGGGCCTGCCCATCTCCGGCAAGGAGTTTGAGGATTCCCACGGCACCTCCAGCGTGGCTCCGGGCAGCCCCTTCTATTATATGAACTGGCAGTATCTGGAGAATATCTGGCCCGGCGGCGGGGATGCCTCCCAAGACAATCTGAAGCCCTTCATCGAATCCAAGGTAAATTTTGTGGTCCTGGGACGGGCCCGGGCGGCGAAGAACCGGCTCCCTGCCAGCACAGGCAAAGAGGTGACGCGGGAGGCGGAGACCAACGCCCTGCGCCGGGGGGCTGCCCTGGGCTATGAGACGGACCCGGACGAGATCCGCAGCGGCAAGCTGGGCTCCCCGCTGCCGGCCTCGGATACCCACGGCGGGGCCATCGGCATGTCCAGCCACCTCACCGGCGGCGTGCTCTGCGACCTGGAGGATGTCTCCGGCAGGACCGGCATCGACGGCCTCTATGTGGCGGGGGACGGCATGCACGCCAGCTATCCCGGCGGGGCCAGCTATCCCTGCGGCCGGGGCTTCACCAGCTGCTTCTGTTCCATCGACGGCGACCACGCCGGGAGGGCGGCCGCCGCCTTCGCCGCGGAAGCGACGCTTCAGCCCCTTTCGGAGGAAACCGTTGCCGAGCGGACGGAGGCGATCACCGCACCCCTTCGGGTGGAGCGGGGCTTCGACCCCAATTGGGCCCGGGATGTGCTCCACGGCTTCATGGCCCCCTACTGGGTGACCATTTCCAAGTCCGAGAAGGTGCTGGAGGCCACCCTCGTCCAGGTGGAGTATATGCGGGACCACGTGGCCCCCTATCTCATGGCCAGGACCAGCCACGATCTGCGCCTCTGCCATGAGATGAAGCACAAGATCCTGTCGGCGGAGATGAAGCTGCGAGCCAGCCTCTACCGGAAGGAGAGCCGGGGCGCCACCTACCGGGAGGACTACCCCTATCGGGACGATGAGCATTTCCTCTGCTACCTCACGGTGAATAAGACCGGCGAGGGGATGGAGATCCGGGAGGTGCCGGTGAAGGAGGAGTGGACCGGAGACCGGGAGCAGGCCTATGAAAAGCGCTATCTCTGCTATTACCCCGGGGAGCCGGAGGCCAGGGGCTTCCATGTGGAGCCGCCCCGCTGGATGGGAGGAGGGAAAAAACCGTGAGTGTTGTGCGTGTGGATCTATCCAAGTGCATCGGCTGTGAAAGCTGCGTCAAGGTCTGCCCCATGGACGTGTTCTATTTCGATCACACCGCCCACAAATCCGTGATCGCCTACCCCGAGAACTGCCAGAGCTGCGGCCAGTGCTTTGTCCACTGCCAGGGCCGGAGCCTTGGGATGAGCAACGATATGTTCGGCTTTGCCATCCCCGCCATGCGTCAGACCACCACCGCCCCCATGAACCGGGTGGTGGTGACGGAGCCCGGCGTCCTGACAGAGATGACCCGGGGCGAGCTGCCCTGATTGCTCTCAGGGCTCCATAGAAGTGTTATCTGTTTTCGTCCCGCGGTCGGACGGGAAACTGTGAAAAACGACAGATTCGAAAGGCCATTCCGGATTTGTCGTTTTTCCTGTGTATCGGGCGATGCCTGCCGGGCCTGGGGAGGAAACCCGGTTTCCCCCTCCGCCCCTGAAAGCACACGATTCCCTGCCGGGAAAAGGGAAATGATATTTCGTTTATAAAAGGAGGACTGCCTGTGAGCTTTGCAACGGTAAAACTGAAGAGCCGGATTCTCTTCATGAATACGGATATCTCTGTCTTCCTCCCGGATCCGCCCTTGGGAAGGGAGCGGGAGTTCGATAAAAAGTATAAGGTGCTCTGGCTTCTGCATGGGGCCTCCGGCGACCATACGGAATGGAGATATGGGAGTCACCTGGCCCAATACCTGCGGGGCCGCGACACCATGGCGGTGATGCCCTCGGCGCTGAACAGCGATTACGGGTGCTATCCGGATTTTGGCGGCGGATACGATTTTCCCGCCTATTTCTTTGAGGAGCTGATGCCCTTCGTCTTCGGTGAGCTTCCCGCCTCCTCCCGCCCGGAGGATCAGATCCTGGCCGGGGCCTCCATGGGCGGCTTCGGTGCCCTCAGCCTGGGGCTCCAGCATCCCGAGCGCTTCGGCGGCATCGGCGCCTTTGGCTGTTCTCTCCGGGAATCCGCCTTTCTGGAGCCCTTCACGGAGATGACGGGCGCCGAATTCCGGGCCTATGCCATGGCCCATCGAAAGGAGCTGCCCACGGAGTACGGAGATCCGGCGGAAGGGATCAAGCCCAAGGAAATCAACGTGATCGCAAAGTACCCCACCGTCCGCGATTTTCTGAACTCCCCGGAGTGCATGTACCGGCGCTTCCCGGAGGCGGCGGCGTCGGGGAAGCTGCCGCCCATGTACATCGCCTGCGGGACGGAGGACCTTTTTTACGGCCCCACCCTGCGGATGAAGGCACTGGCGGAGGACTGTGGCGCAGAGAACATCACCTTTGATTTGGTGGAGGGGGTCGGCCACTCCGGCCGCCTGTGGGATCTGGAGCTCAAAAAGCTCATCGATCACTTCGGACTGTGAGGAGGGGGAATATGACGCAGCTTTCACTGAAACTGAAGAGCCGCAGGGTCGGCACCAGCGTTCCCGTTATGGTGCTGCTGCCGGAGCCCGGCCGCAATGAGGACCTCAAGACCTACTATGCCTCCGATGAGCGCCGGAAGGTGCTGTGGCTTCTCCACGGGGGCGGCTGTGACTGGGAGACTTTGATGACGGAGGACACCCTGCTGGATGTGTTTCGGAACCGGCGGCTCATGGTGGTGATCCCCTCTGCATATACCAGCGACTTTGCCAACCATATGCAGTTTGCCACCGGCTTTGCCTTCATGGATTTCTTCTTTGAGGAGCTGATGCCCTTTGTTCAGCATTCCCTACGCGGCAGCGAACGGAGAGAGGATAATTATATCGGCGGCTACTCCATGGGCGGCGCGGGCGCTTTGCTTCTGGGCTTCCGGCATCCCGAGCGCTTTGCGGGCATCGGCGCCCTGGGAAGCTCCATGCGGGAGTCGGATTTCCTCCAGCCCTATCTGGACATGACAGGCCCGGAATTCCGGGCGTTCGCGGAGGAGGACCGGACCCGGCTTCCCACGGAGTTCGGCAATCCCGCCCTGGGGATCACGCTGAAGGAGATCAATATGATCGCCCGTTACCCCACGGTACGGGACTATGTGGACGGAGAGGAGTGCACCTGGAACCGGTATCCGGAGGTGCTGGCCTCGGGAATGCTGCCGAAGCTCTTCTTCTCCTGCGGGGATCGGGACGGGTGCTATCCGGGCGTACAGCGGTTTCGCAGGTATGCGGAGAAGCTCGGGCCCGCGGATATCACATACGATGTGATCCCCGGCAGAGGCCACGACTGCGAGGAAGCGTGCATCCGCAGGATGCTGGAGCATTTCGGCCTTTGAGCGGCCCAAGGCGGCCCCCTGGCAGAACGCCCGAGGGGAAAATCTGCCGGGATAAGAAGCGGATTCCGGAGAATGGAGGATTTGTTCTCTGCTTTTGAACTTGCCTCAGATAAGAGTCTTGATGGAAAAAGCAGGGACAACAGAAGCAACCGTTTTCTTTCCCCGTTCGGAATTGAGGGCTGACAGAGCGCTGCGCCCGTGTTATACTGGATCGAGGCCGAAAACGGATTCCGCCCGGCTTGACAGAAACCCGGATGATACGGAAAAAAGAGGGAAGAATATATGGATCGACAGATTGAAAACAAGTGCCTTAACCTGGTTGAAAACTACCGGATCCTGGCGGCAGGGAACAAATGGGAGTTCTCGGAAATGCTTCTGGCCTGTGCCGGGATCTATCTTGTTGCGGGCGTGACCCCGGACATGAGCAGGGTGAAGGAGTGCAAAAAGCTTTTAAAGAGCAAGGCGGGGATTTTTTCCAACTTCCGCGGCCAGGACGAGCTCCTGGTCCGCTGCAAGATGGCCCTTGCCGACGACCCTGCCCTCTATTTTGATAATCTGGAAAGAGAGTATCGGAGCCTGAAAACCTTCTTCAGCGGGGAGCAGACCGTCCTCGCCGCCATGATCCTGGCGGAGCAGGACCACAGAGAGGGACTGGCGGAAAAGACGAAGCAGATCTATAAGGAGATGAAGGAGGCGCACCCCTGGCTGACTTCTGAGAATGATCTGCCCTTTGCCGCGCTGATGGCGGTTTCCGGGAGAGACGCCGCCTCTATCTATGCGGAAGCGGAAGAGATTTATGCGTATCTTAAGGAAAACCTGCGCGTGGACAGAGATACCCTGCAGATGCTCAGCCATATCCTTGCCGTCCGCAGCGGTCGGACGGATACAAAATGCGAAAAGCTCTGTGCGCTGGCCGGCGGACTGAAGGCGGCGAAGCGCTCCCTGGGCGGCGGGAGCCGGCTTGCCATTCTCGGCCTCCTTGCCGATGCCGGCCTCTCTGCCGACGCGCTGGTGGAGCGAATCGCGGAAACGGATGACTTCCTGAAGCAGTATAAGCCCTTCCGGGGAATCTTCGGCGTCGGCAAAGACTGCCGGAGGATGTTTGCCGTGCAGATGGTGCAGGCATCCCTCTCCGGTGAGGAGAGTCTCGGCGCTTCGGCGATGATGACCGCCTCTGTCGAGCTTGCGATCATTACCATGATCCTCATGTTGATTATTATCAGCAGCAGCGCGGCCTCTACTCATTCCGCCAGCCATTGAGGGGCCGCTTTGATCCTTCTCTTTTCCCTTGGCACCGTCTGACTCCATTGATCTGCCCCATGGGGGTAAAAGGATCCGGAGGACTTTATGAAAAGTCCTCCGGATTTTGCGTATATGCTGATTATAGGGTATCTTGCAGGGAATCCGCTCCGGTATGGGGGATCGCAGAAAAACCTCAGCAGCCCTTTCTTCCGCTCTTGTGATCCTCGATGGAACAGGCATTGGGGGAACCGTATTCGATGAGGCCCGCGTCCGCAGGATCCACGGAAACGCGGCCGTCCTCGAACACGAAGGCCGGGATCCCTACGTCGCCGATGGCTTTGCAGTGGTCGAAGACGGGGCTTGTGTCCCGCAGCCGGGTGAAGGCACTCATGTTCCGGATGTTTTCGCCGATGTTGATGTACTCAAACTCGCTCTCCCGTCCTGCGATCTGCTCATGCACATAGTCGCAGTAGGGGCATGTGGGCATTCCGTAAATCTTGATCATTTTCTGAAGCTCCCTTCTGAAATCGTTGTTTCCCGTGCGGCCTTCAGCGCCTCAAATTCCTTTGCTGCGCTGCATATTCCGCGATGGCCGTGAAAGCGCCGCTTTGGCAGCAGTATACTTGATCCCGGGCCGCAAATCAAGGGCGGGGAGGGAATAAACTTTCCCGAGCTTTCACGGAGATACGCGGATTCTGCTTTCCGTCGGCAATTGTGAGGTTGAATACATAGTAAAAGAACACCCTGGCCCGTATGTCCGAAAGAGGAGAGAGGCACCGGGGAATGTGTGTATCACAATCTCCGGCGCCTTTATGAATAGCATTGTTCAGTTCTCCTTTCATGCCTTTCAGGTAATTATAAGGTACGCATGCTATCTTTTTGCCATGAAAGCGAAAGGAGGGAATTCTCATGAGAAGAATCGGACACTGCTTTCTGCCCGTATTTCTGTGTGCGTTGCTGGCATTCACAGGCTATGTCCTCCTGGATACCTTCGTCCTTGTGCGTAAAATTGAGGTCGTTCAGACGCCGGAGGCAGGGAGTGAATCCGTATCGGAAGCCCTGGACGTTCCGCAGCTCCAGGTCCGGGAGGAGGAAATCACCAATACGGAGCCCCTTGGGACGGAAAGCTCCTATGAAGACGGGGGCGTTGCGATCACCATATCGGAGGAGCGGATCGGTGACACGACGGTATATGTTGCTGATGTGGTACTCTCATCCGCTGATGATCTCAAAACCGCCTTTGCGGACAGCACCTATGGGCGAAACGTCACGGAGAAGACCTCGGCCATCGCGGAGTCGGTGAATGCCGTGCTGGCCATCAACGGCGATTTTTACGGCGCCCGGCAATCCGGTTATGTGATCAGAAACGGGGTCCTGTATCGGGATTCTGCCCAAAAGGATGCGGAGGATCTGGTGATCTATGAAGACGGCAGCCTGGGGATCATACAGGAATCGGAGATCACCGCCCGGGAGCTTTTGGAAAGCGGAGCGCGGGAGGTATTCAGCTTTGGCCCGGCCCTGGTTGAAAATGGAGAGCTTGCGGTGTCGCTGAATGAAGAAGTGGGGCGCGCAAAAGCCAGCAACCCGCGCACGGCCATTGCGATCATTGACGAACTGCACTATCTCTTTGTTGTTTCCGACGGCAGAACGGAGGAGAGCGAAGGCTTGTCCCTGTACGAGCTGGCGGCCTTTCTGCAAAGCAAGGGCGTGCAGACGGCCTACAATCTGGATGGCGGCGGATCGTCAACCATGGTGTTTCAGGGAAAGGTCATCAACAATCCCACATCAAGCGGCAGGGAAATCAAGGAAAGGAGCGTAAGCGACATTGTTTACATCGGATAAGGGGGCGGGAAAAACCGGATACAATGCCATCATAGGCGCCTATTTGATCGCGACGGTTTTCTGTGCGCTTTTCGGCGCGGTCTATGAACTCTTCAGTCACGGCGTCTATGCATTCTCCATGATCTATGCCTTTGCCTTTCCGCTGCTTCTGGGCGCCGTCCCGTTTTTCATGAGGCAAAGGGCCGGAAGCCCATTCCCGGGTTATATAAGAAGAAACATCCTTCATGCCGGCATAGCTGCGCTTACCGTGGGCAGCGTCGTGGAGGGAGTGCTGGAGATCTACGGTACAAGCAATCCCCTCACATCGATCTACTGGATTGTGGGCGTCTCTCTCACCCTTGTCGGATGGCTGTCGGTGATCCTGCCCGCCAAATAGGGGAGATCTCCTTGCGATGAAGCAGGGCGTATGCTATAATCATCTCGCTGGAAGCATCCTCGGAATTCAGCCGATTACGCCTGTAAAAGGGAGGAGAAAGAAATGATCCCGAAGAACCTGGAAAACTACATGTTTAACGAGAACGATTTCTTTAACGAGGGCTTTGTCGTGACGGATCCGGAGAAGGATCAGCTGGTGAAAAAGCTGGCAGCCATGATCACGGACGACATTCAGGTCCACGGCCCCAAGGACATCACCCATCAGCACCCGGACTACTGGATCCTGGACCGGCTGCTCACCAAGGAGCAGGTCAGGTTCATGCTGTCCTTTAAGAAAAAGCGCACCGTGAAGCTGGTTCCTGAGGAAATGGCCCAGCGCAACGGCATGACCCCCGAGGAGGCCGAGAAGATGGCCTTCGAGATCTGTGAGATCGGCCTTATGGAGTTTGACCGGGAGCGTCCCGATCATCGCCGCCAGTACTTTATCCCCAAGTGGGTGGTCGGCTCCGGCGAGTACATGATGATGACGAGCCGCATCCTGGAGAAGCATCCGGAGATCGCCACCTTCTTCAACTACGCATCCAGCGTTCCGGTGGGAAAAGTGGCCCGCTTCGTGCCCCACGGCGGCGGCGGCCTGGGGATGCACGTCATCCCGGTGGAGAAAGCCATCCAGCACGAGAGCAAGTCGGTGAGTGTGGAGCATCTCTCCCACTGGCTGAAGAAATATGACAAATACTGCGTGGATGTCTGCGCCTGCCGCCGCCAGCAGCGGATGCGGGGCGAGGGCGTCGGCGATATCGAGGGCTATATGTGCCTGGCCGTGGGCGACATGGCGGAGTACCTGGTGGAGACCCACAAGGACGCCCGCTACATCACCTATGACGAGGTTATGGAGATCCTGGAGCGGGCCGAGGAGAAGGGCTTCGTCCACCAGATCACCAATCTGGACGGCGAGGACAAGATCGTGGGCATCTGCAACTGCTCCGCCGGCACCTGTGACGCCATCCGTACCTCCCAGCTCTTCAATACCCCCAATATGTCCGCCTCCGCCTATCGGGCCCATGTGGATAAGCTGAAGTGTGTCGCCTGCGGCAAGTGCGTGGAGGTCTGCCCTGTGGGCGCCGCCAAGCTGGGGCAGAAGCTCTGCCACGCCTCCGGCGAGGCCTTTACCTATCCCAAGACCGAGCTGCCCGACGCCCAGAAGTGGGGCCCGGACAAGTGGAACAAGAACTACCGGGATGACGCCAAGATCAATGTGTACGAAACCGGCACCGCCCCCTGTAAAACGGCCTGTCCGGCCCACCTGGCGGTGCAGGGCTATGTGAAGATGGCAGCGGAAGGGCGCTTTATGGACGCCCTGAAGCTCATCAAGCAGGATAATCCCCTGCCCGCCGTCTGCGGCGCCATCTGCAACCGCCGCTGTGAGGAGCGCTGCACCAGAGGCCTCATCGATCAGCCCGTGGCCATCGACGAGATCAAAAAATTCATCGCCGCCCAGGAGCTGAACGCGGAGACCCGTTATATCCCGCATTGCTACAACGACGTGGGCGAGCAGTGGGATGACAAGAAAATCGCCGTCATCGGCTCCGGCCCTGCCGGCCTTTCCGCCGCTTACTATCTGCGTACCAAGGGCTATCCCGTGACCATCTTTGAGAAGGAGCAGCAGCCCGGCGGCATGCTGACCTACGGCATCCCCAGCTTCCGGCTGGAGAAGAAGGTCATCGACGCGGAGATCGAGGTCATCCGCCAGATGGGCGCCGAGATCCGCTGCGGCGTCGAGGTGGGCAAGGACGTGACCATTGAAGAGCTGCGGGCCCAGGGCTTCAAGGCATTCTACGTGGCCATCGGCCTGCAGGCCGGCCGCAAGGCCGGCGTCCCCGGTGAGGAGGCCGCCATGTCCGGCGTGGAGTTTCTGCGCCGGGCCAACGAGACCCAGGCAAAGCTGCTCTCCGGCAAGACCGTGGTGATCGGCGGCGGCAACGTGGCCATGGACGTGGCCAGGACTGCCCTTCGCGCTGGCGCCGATGAGGTGGAGATGTACTGCCTGGAGGGACCGGACGAAATGCCCGCCGCCAAGGACGAAATCGCCGAGGCCAGGGAAGAGGGCGTCGTCATCAAGAACTGCTGGGGTCCCAAGGAGGTCCTGACCGAAAACGGAAAGGTGACCGGGATCGTTCTCAAGCAGTGCACCCAGGTCTATGACAAGGACGGCCGCTTCGCTCCCCTCTATGACGAGAATGAGCTGAAGACCGTCCCCTGTGACGCGGTCATCCTCTCCATCGGCCAGGCGGCCGTGTGGGGCGATCTCCTGAAGGGCACCAAGGTGGAGCTGCGGCCCAACGGAACGGCAGTGGCGGACCCTGTGACGCTGCAGACCGGCGAGCCGGACATCTTCGTGGGCGGCGACATCTTCCATGGCGCCAGATTCGCCATCGACGCCATCGCGGACGGCCGGGAGGGTATGGTTTCCATCAACCGCTTTGTCCACGAGGGGCAGAGCCTGACCATCGGCCGCGACCTGAGAAAGTTCATCGAGCTGGATCGGGACGACATCAAGGTGGAGAGCTATGACAACGCCAGCCGCCAGGTCCCCGGCATGAAGCCCGGCGACGCGGCCCGTACCTATGAGGATCTGCGCCTCACCCTGACCGAGGAGCAGGTCAAGGCCGAGGCCAACCGCTGCCTGTCCTGCGGCGCATCCTATGTGGATGAGAACCGCTGCATCGGCTGCGGCCTCTGCACCACCCGCTGCGAGTTTGACGCCATCCACCTCAGCCGGGATATTCCGGCCAACTCCCGGATGTACACGGCGGAGAACGGCAAGCTGAAGGCGATCCTGCCCAACATCGTAAGCCGCGGCGTGAAGATCATGCTGAACAAGAAGAAATAAAAACGCGAAAGCGAAAAAAGTGTTCTTCACGATTCTTTCATGCACGAAAGAGAGGAGACTGCGGAATGCTGCAAAATGCCTTCCCCTGGAGGCCCGGCGCGGCCGGAATCTATGATTCCGCAGCCGCGGCGAGGTGCCTTGTGTTGGATGGTGGCTCGGCCCGATCTCCCGCGAGGGACGAGACGGATGAGGTGTTCCTTTGCTGCTTGCGTGATATTTCGATATTGCTCAGAACCGGTAAGTTTCCGGCACATCCGCCCTGGTTTGCGAACTGGGCGGAGCAAAGCGATGGGCACCTTCTCCTCGGAGAGAGGGCTTAGTTTACCACACTTTCACTCCCTATAGCTTCACGATGATCCAGAATAGAGCCGCCCGGCAAATTCTGCCGGGCGGCTTAGCTTATTCGTCTCTTTTCTTATTGGTCCTCTGCTTCAATTTCCTTGATGATGCACTCATTTCCCGTGAGAAGATAGGTGCGCTCGCTGCCGCAGTATGGGCAGATCCTGCCGTATCGGACGGTCTCGTACTCCTGCCGGCAGCCCTCGCAGAAGGTGACGGCGGGGAGCGTCTCCAGCTTCAACCTGGAGTCGGAGAGCAGGGGATGCTTTTTCTTGAAATAGTCCCAGCACTCCGTGAAGTAGTCCGTCATGATGCCGGAGACCTCTCCCACCTGCAGGGTGACGGACCCGATCCGGGAGAGACGGTTCTCCTCCGCCAGCTCGTCCAGCGTCTTGGCGATATGCAGTACAACACTCAGCTCATGCATGTTCTTCCCGCTCCTGCCATTTGGCCGTCTCCTCCGATAGCCACTGCTCCAGCGCCTCCATCCCCTCGCCCGTCCTGGCGGAGACCGGGAAGATCCGGATCCCGGGGTTTAAGAACAGCACCCGTTCCCGAAACTTTTCCACGTCGAAGTCAAAATAGGGCAGGGTATCCAGCTTGGAGAGCACCAATGCCTGGGATTCCTTGTACATCAAGGGGTATTTCAGCGGCTTGTCATCCCCCTCCGGCACGCCGGAGATCATCAGATTCAGCCCCGCGCCGGTGTCGTACTCGGCGGGGCAAATCAGATTGCCGATGTTTTCCAGGAAGGCCAGGTCAATGCCGTCCAGATCCAGGGCTTCCAACCCGGTCCGGGTCATGCCCGCGTCCATGTGGCACATGCCGTCGGTGTGGACCTGGACGGAGCGGGCCCCCAGCGCCTCGATGCGTTCCGCGTCCACGGAGGCCTCGATGTCGGCCTCCAGCACGGCGATGGAGAGCTTTCCCCTGAGGTCGGTGATGATCCGGATGAGCAGGGTGGTCTTTCCCGCCCCCGGAGCGCTCATGAGATTGATGAGAAGGACGCCCTTCTCCTTGAGTTCAGCCCGCAGCCGGGCGGCATCCCGGTCGTTGGACTCCGTGACGGAGCGATGCAGTTCGATTACGCGCATGGATCAGTCCTCCTTTCCGGCCCGGGTCCGGAAGGCCCGGACCTCCCGGCGCAGCCAGTCCAGCCAGGCGTCCAATCCCTCGCCTGTCTTGGCGCTGAGATACAGAATGGGCATCTTCGGATTCTGCGTCCGTACCCCCGCCTCCAGCGCTTCCTTCTGGAAGTCGAAGATGGGCAGGGTGTCGATCTTGCTGACCAGCAACAGGTCGCTGACCCGGAACATCAGGGGATATTTCAGGGGCTTGTCGTCCCCCTCCGGCACACTCAGCAGCATGACCCGCCTGTGAGAGCCCACGTCGAACTCCGCCGGGCAGACCAGATTCCCGATGTTCTCCAAAAACAGGATGTCTACCCCGCTGAGGTCCATGGCCGCCGCGCCCCGGGCTGTCATGTCCGCGTCCATGTGGCAGAGGCCGCCGGAGTGCAGTTGGATCACCCGTGCCCCCAGCTCACTGATGGCCCTGGCGTCCACGTCCGAATCCACGTCCGCCTCCATGACCGCGATGCGGTATTCCTCCCCCAGGGCCTGGATCGTTCGCTTTAGAAGGGTGGTCTTCCCCGCGCCGGGGGAGGCCATCAGATTGATGAAGAAAACACCGTCGGAGCGCATGCTTTCCCGCAGCCGTGCGGCCTCCCGCGTGTTGTCGGCCGTGACCCGCTCCCTGGTTTCCAGAATGTCGTATTTCATATCGAAACCCTTTCCCGCTGTGCTTTCTCCAAGCATAGCACAACAGGCCCTGTTTTGCAATTACCCCCCTCCGCTTACCCGACGCTGGGTGTTTCGGCTCTTTCCTGGACTTATCTGCGAATAACAGCAATATAAGGGCCATAGAGCTCCGGGATATACGGGAAGGAGAGATTTCGACCATCGATTGCTGCGCTGATTCCATGCGTCGGCCACTATTTGTAATATTAAAACAAATAGATGTTTTGAACTTCTTGTTTTTATACCGCTTTTAGCTTTGCCTGACCCAGAGGCAGATTGACAATAAGGAAATGACTGGGATATACTAAAGCTGTATGTCCAATAGCCTCATCAATATGATCATGGTTCGTGGGAAAGGAGTATGCTATGTCAGTGCCTGAAGCAAAGAAGAAGGTTGGTAAAAATCTGACAGAGGGGCCGGTCCTGAAAACACTGGTTTCTTTTGCCATCCCGATCATCCTTGCCAGCGTGGTTCAACAGCTTTATTCCGTTGTCGATATGGCCATCATGGGTAAGTTTGTGGGGAGTATCGGTTCCTCTGGTATTTCCAACGGGGGAGAGGTCAATGACCTGATGCTGCCCTTTTCCACCGCCCTTGCCATGGGGGGACAGGTGCTGATCGCCCAGCTTTTCGGCATGCAGGATATGACCCGGTTCAAGAAGTCCATCGGCACGCTGCTGACGGTATCCTTCGGCCTTTCCCTGATCTTTATGATCTTTCCCCTGTTCTTCTCCGGCCCTATTCTCCGGATCATGAACTGCCCGGAGGAGGCCTTCGGACAGGCACAGACCTATATGGTCGTCTCCGCCTTCGGCATTCCCGTGGTTTTCGGCTACAATGCGGTGTGCGGTGTCCTTCGCGGCATGGGTGAGGCGAAAAAGCCGCTTACTTTTGTCACGATCTCCTCTATCGTCCATATCATCCTTGCACTCATTTTTGTGGCGCTGTTCCACCTGGAGGCGGCCGGTGTGGCGATAGCTACCGCGCTCTCTCAACTGCTCTCCTTTTTGCTGGCGTTCCGGTATCTTTATATCAACCGGGATCAGTTTGGCTTTGAACTCAATCTGGCGTTCTTTAAGATTGACAGAGAGCTTCTTCTGGCAATGATGAAGGTGGGCATCCCCCAGCTGCTTCGCACGATTGTCATCAACGGGACCCTTGCTTACGTCAAGGCAAGCGTCAACACCTATGGACTTGTGGCCTCTGCCACCTATGGCGTCGGCAACAAGGTGGAGAAATTCATGAACGTTTTCCAGCAGGGTGTAGACGGCGCCTGCGGAGCCATGATGGCGCAGAACCTGGGCGCACGGAAAAGCGACCGTGCGGCCAAGACGATGTGGACCACCCTGGCAATCACAATGTGTATGGGCGTCTGCGTCTCTGTGCTGTTCCGTACGATCCCGCGGCAGCTCTTTGGCTTCTTTTCTACCGACGCTGCGGTGATCGAGTATGGTGTGGTGTTTCTGCAGATCATGTCCTTCGGCTGCCTCGTTACGGCCTTTGCCGGTGCGTTCAAGTCCATCGGCGTGGGTGTCGGCTCACCGACCCTCATCTTCCTGCTGGGGATCCTGGATCCGGCCTGCCGCCTTATTGTCATCTACGTCTGCCTCAACGTCTTTCATCTGGGCGCCGACAGCTATTTCTGGGGCGCGGCACTTTGTCAGCTGGTCCCCGGACTTACGGCCATGGCTTATTTCCTCAGCGGCAAGTGGAAGACCCGCCGCCTGCTTGTAGACCAGAAGAAGTGAGGCCGGTCCCTGGGTTTTAACGCTTTTCAGCGAGCATGATACATCAGAAAGGAGTTATCCGAGAAGATGAAACAGCGCGGAAAGGATCAGTACGAACTCGTAAAAAAACTCAGTTTTGTTCGATATGGAGGGACCCCGGAGGAGGACCGGGCGCGGGAGATCCTGGCCAATGAGATTTTTAAGGCGGGCGGGACTTGTGAGGCATTGCCTTTTCCGATCAAGGCCTATGAGAATGAGAACCTGCTTTTTGAAGTCACGGCCCCTTATGAGAAAACCATCCATGTGCTCCCCTATGGAAGGAGCGGGGATCTAGACGGAGAATTTGGGTTTTTCTATGCTGGAGATGGCAAAGCGATGGATTACGCGGGGATCGATAGCCTGGAAAACAGTGTTGTTCTGATCAATGCGCTGACTTATGACGCATATAAGATCCTTTGCGAAAAAAAGGCGGCGGCCTTTTTAACCGTCAATGGGATGTACTATCAATCGGAAAAGACCGCGGATCTGAATCCCAGATCGATTCGATATGAGTTTTTGGAAAACGGAAGGATTCCCGGCTTCATGCTGATTGCCAGGGACGCCATGGAGTTGGTAAGAAGAAAAACGAAGCGGATCCGGATCCGGCTTTCCCAGCGGGAGATCGAAAGGAAATCCCATAATCTCTTGGCGGTGATCCCCGGTACGGCTTCTCCGGAGGAATCCATTGTTCTGACCGCCCATTATGACAGCGTGGCGGTGGGCACCGGTTCCTGGGATAATGCCACCGGCAGCGCGAACCTGATGTATCTGTACAAAACCTTCCTGTCCCGCCCCACCCGGAGGACGCTGAGATTCTTATGGTGCGGCAGCGAGGAACAGGGACTGCTCGGCAGCCACGCATTTGTTGACGCCAATCCGGAGCTTGTGGAAAGCATCCGACTGTGCTTCAACTTCGATATGTGCGGCACCATCCTGGGATCGAATAATATCAAGATCACGGGAGGGGATGACCTCTATTCCTATGTGGATCAGTATTGCAAGGAAGTCGGGTGGTCTGCGGATCTGCAGGTGAGGGTGCACTCCAGCGATTCGGCGCCCTTTGCGGATCGAGGAGTGCCGTCAATCGGCATATCCAGGGGAACCAAAAGCGCCGAAATCCATACCCGGCATGACGTTCTGGCGACCATATCCGCGGACGAACTTCAGAAGATCGGAGCGTTTTCCTCCGCGCTGATTGAGCGGACAGCGAACAGCATTGTTCTTCCTGTGAAGAGAGAAATGCCCGAAAGCATGAAGAAGGAATTGGACCGGTATTTCCAGAGGCATTGACCTGCGACTTCCCGGCCAACACCCGAGAAACGTTTCCTGCCTCTACCGACGCCGGGATTTGTAAGCGGAAAGGGATGGGCCCGGGCCTGTCAGGCAGGGAGACCCATCGATTCGCGCCCTGATGCAGCAAACGTGTTTATGAAAAAAACGGAAAGGCGGATTCCTTATGGCAATTTCCGGACAAAATGTTTCAACGATGCAGGCGGGCAACCGCGCGCTGGCCCTGAGCTTTATTCTGCGGCGAGGGTCGATTTCAAGATCCGAACTCGCAAAAATGATGGGCCTCACGCAGGCGTCTATCAGCAAGATCGTTGATGAGCTCATTGAAGCAGGCGTGGTCAGCGAAAAGCTCGGTGCCGCCGGGAAGATCGGCAGACGGAGGATTGAGCTCTCTCTTGTTTCCGATTATTTCCATGTGATCGCCGTCAAGCTTGCCAGAAGGTATTTTTCCGCGGCAGTGTTTGACCTTCAAGCAGCGGTGCTGAAGAGTGTACAGGTGAAGCTTCCCAAGGGACTATTGAAGCCGGACGACGTCATGCGCAAAATCAAGGAGACCGTTCGCTCCCTTCTGAAAGAATACCCTTCCGTGCGTGGCATCGGCGTCGCGGTGCCGGGACCCTATCTCCGCGATGCCGGCAGGATTGCGCTGATGAGCGGTTTCAGCGGCTGGGAGATGGTAGATTTTCAAAAAGAACTGACGGATTGCTTTGAGATCCCTGTGGTTGTGGAGCACGACACCAATGCCGCCGTATATGCCGAGTTCCTCTACGGCTCCTCGGAGCGCTTCAAGGAGCATGGCACATTGGTTAGCTTCCTCTCCAATGACGGAGTCGGCGCCGGGGTGATCGAGGATTCGGTCATTCTTCACGGCTCTAACGGCATCTTCGGAGAGGTGGGGCACATGACCATCGATATGAACGGCCCAAAATGTATCTGCGGCAACCGCGGTTGCCTGGAGACCTACTGCTCGGCCCCCGCTTTCGCGGCGTCCGTCGTGCGTGATCTGCCCCAGCATCCGGAGAGCTCTCTGAATACTGAAAAAGAGATCACGGCGGAGGTCGCGTTCCTGCACATGCGTCGCGGGGACAGCTATGCCATTCAGAAGGTGCGGGAGCTTGGGCATTATATCGGAGTCGGGCTCGCAAATATCGTCTATATCTACAATCCCGAGAAGATTATTCTTGCCGACGTGATCAAGCAGGGCGGTGATATCCTTCTCGCCTCCATCCTCGAGACCGTTCAGGAGCGTACCCTGCCAAAGCTTTTTGCCGGCCTGTCCATCCACTATTCGCATCTGGGGGAGGATCCGATGCTGATGGGTGCCGCCGCCATAGCCACCGCGGAGGTATTCAAGAACCCCCGCATGCTTTACAGAGATGAATAACAGAAGGAATGCATCAGACAGAACATCGCCGTTTCCACAAAAACGGCGGTGTTTTTTTGCAGCAGAATCTGCTTGCGTTTTTGTGCGGAATAGGGTATGATTTTGTTAACAAAGTTAAGCAAATACTCTGCCCGGGAAACGGAGCGGAAAGAATGCGGAGGCGAGAATGAATCGGTACTACAGATATGAAAACATGGAGCTCTGGCGGGAGGAGGCCTGGCGGGAGAAGATCAGCCCCCTGGCTGATCTGACTGCCTACACCGCCGAGAGGGGCCTCTACCGGGATGAGCCGCTTCCGAGAAGCGCGGAGGAACGGAGGGCGATGGAGGAGAACGCCGCCTTTGACAAACGGTTGAACGCCTGGCTTCCGGATTCCCTGTTCCGCGAGTGGGAAGAGAAGGGCTGCCGCCTTGTCCTGAATCACGCGGGGGAGCACTGGATGGCCCTGATCCCGGACAGCGTTCTTGAGGGCAGGGAAAACAACCCCAAAACTCTTCTTATCCTGAATGAGGTCGACTATCGCTCCGATCCCTATTATGCCCTGGATGCCGTGGAGATCTACAGGGATCGCCTGGAGGCGGCCGCCGCCGCAGGGAATCTGCTCGTCTTCACGACCATCTGCAGATCCGACCGGACGGAGCTCGCGGTGATCATTCTGCGTGAGCTTACCCAGCGCTATCGGGTCAGGCACGGACGGCTGTATCTGGATATCGAGCGCTTCTGCGCCGCCGGCTGCCGGCTGGAGGAGGTCCCGGGGTTTATCGAGAAATACTGTCCCGGGGAAACGCCCGTTATTGAGAACTTCTTCGATTACGGTGTGCGTGCGATCAACATCACCGGGAAATGGGCCAGCCGCAACAGCCTGCAGCTTGCAAATTTTTATAACGGGGGGATCGGCACGGTCCCGCTGGATTATGACCGCCTGATCTACAGCCATATCGGCAGACGCTGTGCCGCCGCCATTCATCTGGAATACGCCTTTGATCGGGTTGACGAGCCCGGCGTCCGGGAACTGTTCGATACCATGGGAATCGAGGCGCGGTATCATGAAACGGACGGCCGCGGCTGGGTCACCGTTGTCCCGAAATCCGCCCTTGACCGCCCGGAGGAGCCGCTGCCGTGCATGTGCATCATGCAGGAGATCAACCCCGCGGACCGGCACACGGTCCTGTCCGCTTACGCGATGTGGTACGAATACCTGGAGATCGCTGCCCAGGGGGATCTGATGCTGCTGTTTTTCGTCCTGGAGGATGTGGAGGACAACGAGCTGCTCATCGATCTCGTGCAGGAGGCCGGGGAGATGTACCCCTTTCTGGATCGGACAGCGCTGTATATCACCGGTCACTCCCACAACGGAGGCTATGCCATGGAGTTTTACCGCAGGCATCCCACGTTCCTTGCCGGCTGCGGTGTGATGGGCGGAAACCACGGATACGGAGACGGCCACGCGGCCCCGAAGCTGAGCGGGGAGGAACTGGATGAGATGGCAAAGGTAGACATGCCCTTTATCAACATCAACGGCGACTGGGAGAACAGCTTCATCGACCTGGAGAAGAGCCGTTTCCTCAGCGAGGAACGAAGGATCACCCTCTGGCAGAACCGACTTCGCGCCTTCAATTGCGAGCCGAAGAGCCCGGAGGAGATCCTGGGGATCTCCCGCAGCCCCTCCAAGGCCGACCGGAAGCTGGGAGTCCCCACGGATCACAGTGAGACCCTGTATTTTGAGGGGGATGAGTGCTATATCGGGGACTGCGTCAACAGGGAAGGGAAAACCCACCTGCGCGTCGTGACCCTGGACAACATGCCCCATGGAACGACCGCGCATATGCCGTGGCTGACCTTCGGATTCCTCCGCAGATTCCGCAGGGATCCGGAGACGGGCGGGATCCGCGAGTGCTTCTGAAAGGAGCCGGAGATCAAAAGAGACAGGAGACGGGAAGAAATCCCGGCTCCTGTCTCTTTTGCATTATGCAGCCGATCTTCAAAAACGCAGGCGGGGCTGTTCGTCAAAGTGCTGTGAATCTTCACTTCAATTTGTCAATTGTGCGCAAAATTGTGACAATGATGAATAAAGGATTGCAATTACTTCACAAACATGATAAATTAACGATGTTAATAATTAACGACGTTGAGAAATAGCGCGGGTTAATTAATTATTTGGTATAAGTAATACAGAGATTGATCATAGGCGGGACGGTTGAGATGAAAGCTTCCGGCACGAACAGCGAATCCATGCAGGCGGGAAATCGCTTTCTTGTTCTGCGGCTGTTGTCGCAGCGGGATGTCTGCACCCGCACCGAGCTTGCGGAGGAGATCGGCTTGACGCAGGCCTCCATCAGCAAGATTATTTCTGAACTGATCGAAGCGAATCTCGTCGTGGAGGGGGATCTGTCAACCGGCAGAAAGGGACGACGGGCCATCAAGATCCATCTTAACAGGAGCTTCTGTCGTATCATCGGTGTCAAGCTGGCGAGGCGCTCCTTTACGGTCGGTGTTTTTGATCTTCGATGCAGCCTGCTGGAGAGCCGAATGGTGCCCTTTGAGGCGGGTAAGACAAAGCCGGCCCAGGTCATCGAAGAGATGATCCATGTGTGTAAGGACTATATGGAGCGCTACGGAGACGTACGGGCCATCGGGGTTGCCGTACCCGGTCCGTACTTGAGGGAACAAGGCCGTATCGCCATGATGTCCCAATTTGAGGGCTGGGACAAAATCAACATCGTTGACAGTTTGGGCCAGGCCTTCCGCATCCCTGTGGTGATTGAGCACGATACCAACGCCAGTGCCTGTGCTGAGTGGTATTACGGGACAGATGGACGCTTCCGCAGCCAGCAGGGAACGCTTCTCAGCGTCTACGTGGGCGAGGGCGTGGGCGCGGGTCTTGTGGTGAACGGCAGATTGCTTCACGGCTCCGATGGAACCGCCGTAGAGCTGGGCCACATGTCGATCAAAAGCGACGGCCCCAGGTGCTCCTGCGGGAATTACGGCTGTCTGGAGCTGTACTGCTCATCCCTTGCGTTTTCCGAGAATGTAAAAAGCGGCCTTATCAACCGCCCTGAAAGCAGCCTGAACGCGGAGAAGCATATCGATGCAAAGACGGTGTTCGCCCATATGCGCCTGGGAGATGCCTACGCAACGGAAAAGGTGCGGGAGGCGGGCAGGTACCTGGGCTGCGGCCTGGCCAACGCAGTCTACCTCTACAATCCAAAGCGGATTGTCATCACAGACGAGATGACCGGTGGAGGGGAGCCCTTCCTGGAGGCTGTAAGGCAGACCCTAAAGGAGCGGGTCCTGCCCAAGCTGGCGGAGGATCTCACCGTCGATTATACCAGTCTCAAATCAGACCCGGTGCTTCTTGGCGCGGCGGTCCTGGCGGAGGAAGAGCTTTTCGACAAGCCCAGGGAGCTGTACGCCGAAGGCGGCAAGGGGCAAGAAAAAAGAATAACGGCACCTTAACCGGTACCGAAAAAATGAAAAAGGAGATTGCACATGAAGACCTTAACCCGTAGAGACTTCCTGAAGGTTGCCGGCCTCAGCACCGCGGCCATTAGCGCTATGGCTCTCGCGGCTTGCGGCGGCAAGGGGGAGACCGGAACGCCATCGACGTCCGAGCCCTCCGGGAATAAGCCCGCTACAGCTCCAGTCAGCGACGGCACGACCCAGAGCGTGACCATGGAGCAGGCGGCCGCCAAGGAGGAGACCTGGACCGAAGCGGACGCCGACAAGACCGTGGTCTATCACATGGGCTCCACGGCTCACACGCTTCAGAAGTGGACCGCCACCGGCGGTGACTTCCTGGGATCCCAGATGTACTGTGTTTATGACGGCCCGATCTGGGTGAACCCTGAGAATTTTGAGTATGAGAACTATCTTGCCACCGACTACCAGCTGTCCGACGACTATCTGACCTGCGACGTCACCATCCGCGACGATGTGTATTTCACCAACGGCGTTCATATGACGGCCCATGACCTCTGGTGGGCCATGGAGAACCTTCGCGCCAGCGAGTATTACCCCGACGGCATTGTAAAGGCCTGGAGACCTTATCTGGACAGCATCGAGGAGACCGGTGAGTATTCCATCCGCATCAAGTTCACCAAGCCCATGCCTGCCTTCGTCGCCAACTTCGGCGCCAGCCTTCAGATCATGCCCGTTGAGACCATCGAGTCCATGGGCTGGGACGCCTACTGGCAGTGCCCCGTGGGATCCGGTCCCTACACCTATGACGAGGTGGACCTGACCAACTCCAAGGTCACTCTGAAGCTGAGAGAGGATGAGAACGGCTATTGGGGCTACAGGAAGACCGGCTACTATACCAACGTCAAGTATCTGACCTTCGAGAACTCCCCCGAGGAGACCACCCGTATCGCCTCCCTGAAGACCGGTGAGGTCGACATCATCGACAACGTCCCCACCTCCGAGCTTGGCAATCTCAGCGGCATCGATTCCATCTCTGTCAACGTGCTTCCCTCCGCCAACCAGGTCTTCCTGCAGCTGGCCTGTGGCGCCGGTGACGCCTTCGAGAACAAGGACCTCTGCCGTGCGCTCAACTACGCCATCGACCGTGAACTGCTGGTTTCCTCCCTCATGGATGGCTTTGCGGTTCCCAGCACCTGCGGCGCACAGCCCGGTTACTACGGCTATGAGGATGCCCCCAAGTATGAGTACAACCTGGACAAGGCCAAAGAGTTCCTGCAGAAGGCCAACTATGACGGACGTGAGTTCAGACTGGTATATACCCTGTCTACGGTCTCCAACGGCAACGAAGTTGCTCAGGCCCTGCAGATGATGTGGCAGGAGGCGGGCATCAACGTCAAGCTGGAGCCCCTGGATGTCTCCCTGTATGACGCGGCCCGTGACGCCCGTGACTTCGACATTGTTCTGGCCAACATCGGTGCCTCCGCACCTTACCAGAGACTGACCTATCCCGAGGTTATCGGCAACGACAAGTTCAACACCGGTTACCAGAATGAGGAGCTGAGAGGCCTCTGCCAGGAGCTGCAGATCACCGTCTCTCCCGAGAAGCAGACCGAGCTGCTTGGAAGGATCTTCGAGATCGAGGCTGACGAGTGCCAGCCCAACCTGTACCTGTACGCGCCGCAGAAGATCTTTGCCTGCCAGAAAAATGTTACCAACATTCTGAACCACAACGCCACCGTGCTGGACTGCCACGCCATCGTCGTCAACGACTGAGTTTCCGGATCCATATTCCCGCATGACAGATTGGGGGGCGGATGCCCGACGGGCATCTGCCCCCTCCTTAAACAGACAAACTCCGAATGATGAGGGAAGAATTCTATGCTTAGACAATTGGGTAAACGATTGATCGCGTCAGTGATCGTCCTCATCGCGATCTCAATCTTCTCCTTTGCTCTGGTCCGTTTGGATGGCGCCGATCCGGCGAGAATGCTTGCCGGTGAGCTTGCCTCAGACCAGGAAGTGGAGGATATGCGCGTACGCATGGGCCTTGACAAGCCTGTCGTTCAGCAGTACCTCACCTATATGAACAACGTGCTTCATGGTGATCTGGGGTATTCCTGGGCGTTTTCCATGCCTGTATCTGAACTGTTTGCCATCCGTATTCCGCAGACGCTGCGCATCAGCGTTCTGGGCATCCTCTGGGCCTGCGTCTTCTCAATAATCCTTGGGGTCATCGCCGGCATCCATCAGGGGAGCGGCGTTGACTTTTTCGCTATGTTCTTTGCTGTGGTGGGTCAGTCCATGTCCACGGTCTGGCTGGGCTTCATGTTGATTCTGATCTTCGCTGTGAAGCTGGGCTGGCTGCCGGTCCAAGGCGTCCAGGGAGCCAGGAGCCTGATCATGCCGTGCCTCTGTGTGGGCTTCGGCACCGCGGCGCACCAGACCCGTCTGATGCGCTCCGGCATGGTGGACGTCCTCCGGGAGGACTATGTCACCGCCACCCGCGCTCGCGGCATCTCCCGGAATAAGACCTATTTCAAGTACGCACTGAAGAACGCTCTGCTGCCCATCGTAACGAACATTGGCGGTCAGATCGGCCGGTTGGTTTCCGGCGCCGTCGTGGTTGAGAACATCTTCAATCTGCCCGGCATGGGACAGGCGCTGATCACCGGAATCAACCAGCGAGACTATCAGCTGGTTCAGTCCTTCCTGCTGTTCACCGCCGCACTGCTTGTTGTCTGCAACATGCTGGCCGATATCGTATATACGATTATCGACCCGAGAATTACCTTCAACTGAGAGAAGGGAGAACGCGATATGAAATTATCAACTGTTCTGCGTCGCATGCGCAAAAACAGACTCTTTATGATCGGCTTCTGCCTTCTGCTGATTCTGATCCTTCTATGCTCTTCGGCCAAGCTCTGGATTCACTGGAATCCCGAGGTGGGTTCCCTGAGAGAGAGACTGATCCCCCCGGATTACTTTACTGACGGCCTGCAGGGACACCCTTTCGGCACGGATGCTTTGGGGCGTGATGTTCTAAGCCGCCTCTTTGTCGGGGGAAGGATCTCTCTCAGAATCGCGGTGATCGTTACCGTTATCAGTATGGCCCTGGGCGCCCTTGTGGGCATGGTTTCCGCGTTTTACGGCGGCATTATTGATATGGTGCTGATGCGGATCTGCGATATCCTTGCTGCGCTGCCTCAAATGCTGATGGCTCTGACCATCATTGCCTTCCTTGGCAACAGTATGGGCGTCCTGATCTTCACTTTGACCGTTTCGGGCTGGGTCGGCACAGCCCGTCTGGTCCGTTCCGCAGTCCTTGCAATGAAGAATAAGGAATTCATTTCCGCTTCCAGAGTCCTTGGCGCCAGCGATTGGCGTATCATCTGGAAAGAGCTTTTCCCCAATACGCTTACGCAGCTCTTGATCGACGCCAGCGGGCACCTTGGGGGGACGATCCTGGTGGAGACCAATCTGTCCTATCTTGGCCTCGGCATCGCGCCTCCCACGCCGACCTGGGGCAACATGATCGCTGACGGCCGGACGTATCTCAGCAGCTGTCCGTGGATCGTTGTTTTCCCCGGTATTGCTCTTGCTCTTACGGTTCTGGGCTTCAATTTCCTGGGCGACGGTATTCGCGACGTCTTTGACCCGAAGAATACAGACTAATGTCGGATTGTGAGCGTTGAATATGAGAAAAAATGGAATAATCCGGACTGCGTATACTCCCGAGCATCCAGACGCATTGTTGGAAATCAGGAATCTCCATGTGGAATATCGTGCGGGAGGCGCCGTGGCGAAGGCGGTAAACGGCGTAAACCTTGTGATCAACAAAGGTGAGGCTCTTGGAATCGTGGGCGAATCCGGAGCGGGAAAAACCACGACCGCCCTCTCCATCATGAATTTGCTTCCTGATCGGGTCTCCTTCGTTACGGACGGCGATATTTTCTTCCACGGCGAGTCCATCTTTAAAAAGAGCGATAGGGAGATGGAACACATCCGCGGCAAATCCATTTCCATGGTTTTCGCGAATCCGCTTTCTTCCCTGAATCCCCTGTTTACTGTAGGTCACCAGATTGCCATGGGGATCATGAAGCATGAGGGCCTGGGAAAGAGAGAGGCGGCGGAACGCACTGCCCAGCTGCTGGAAACTGTCGGCATCGCCAGATATCGGCTGGATGACTACCCCCATCAGTTCTCCGGCGGAATGAGACAGCGTGTGGGTATTGCCGCTGCGCTGGCGTGCAATCCCGAGCTGCTCCTCTGCGATGAGCCGACTACGGCCCTTGACGTAACCATTCAGGCGCAGATTCTGGAGCTGATGAAGAAGCTGCAGAAGGAGTTCTCCACATCTCTTGTGATGATCACCCACAACCTGGGGATCGTAGCTGAGCTGTGTCAGCAGGTGGCCGTCATGTATGGCGGAGAGATCGTGGAATATGGCACCGTTGAGGAGGTGTTCACAAATCCCAGACACTGGTACACCTATGGACTGGTGCATGCAATTCCCAATCTGACCGGACCCCGCGAGGAGCTTCAAGCGATTCCCGGGCTTGTGGCCAACGCGAAGAATCTGCCCCAGGGCTGCAAGTTCCATCCGCGCTGCAGCCACTGCACCGAAAAGTGCAAGACAGAGGCCCCTGCTATGACAAAGATTACGGAATCACATCAGGCTGCTTGCTGGGTAATGGAGGATTAAGATGGAGCCTTTGGTAAAAGTAGAACATCTGAAGATGTATTTTAATGTCTCCGGCAAGGGCAAGCTCCACGCGGTGGACGACGTCTCTTTCGACATCATGCCCAACGAGACGGTTGGCCTCGTTGGCGAGTCCGGCTGCGGAAAAAGCACGATCGGCAACGTGCTGATCCAGCTCCTGAAAGCGACCGACGGCAAGGTGTACTTCGAGGGTGAGAACATTCTTGAGTACAACAAGGCCCAGCGGCGCGAGCTTCATAAAAAAATGCAGATCATTTTCCAGGATCCGTATTCGTCCTTAAACCCCAGAGAGTCTGTGGAAGCCATTCTCTCCGACCCGTACCAGATCCATCATATGTATCGTGGAAAGGAATTGAAGGAAAAGGTTCGTGAGATGGCCGATCTTGTGGGGCTGGAGCCTTATGTGCTTGAAATGTTCCCCCATGAGATGGATGGCGGTAAGCGTCAGCTTACCGGCATTGCGAGAGCACTGGCGCTGAACCCGAAATTCATCATCTGTGACGAGCCGGTCTCCGCCCTTGACGTCTCGGTTCAGGCGATCATCATCAATCTGCTGATGAAGCTTCAGAAGCAAATGGGCCTCAGTTATTTGTTCATTTCCCACGATCTGAGCGTGGTGCGTCACATCTCCAATCGTGTCGCGGTCATGTATCTCGGGCAGATCGTTGAGATTGCGCCGACGGATGAGATCTTTGCCAATACGCTGCACCCCTATTCCACGGCGCTTCTTTCCGCTGTGCCCCGCATCGACTTTGCCAACAAAACCAAGAGGATTGTCCTGGAGGGCGATGTGCCAAGTCCGATCAATCCCAAACCCGGCTGCCGTTTCGCGCCCCGCTGCTGGATGAGCCGCGAAAAGTGCGAAAATGAGACGCCCCAACTGCAGGAGGTCGCCCCCGGCCACTGCGTGGCCTGCCATTACTGGGAGGAGACAAGGGCGACAGCCGCCAAACAGACCCTGGCCTGACCGGACGCGGTTCGATCTCCGCAGCGGCAGATGCCGGGATTCCCGGTGTTGTCATTGGTGTCGACGGGGGGATATAGACCGAATCTACTTCCCGGATTGGTGCAGAGCTTCTCCAATCCGGGAAAAGAGTTATTGAGGACAAAAATGAACAGATACTATTCCTATCCGAATATCGAGCTCTGGAAGACTGAAACATGGTCGGACAGAGTCGCCCCTGTTTCCAAACTCATCGAGCATATTCAGGAGATCACACCGATTCTTGAGAGTGATTACATCCCATCCTTTGACGCGGACGCAATTGAGGATGTGAAGAGATCCCCTTATTACAACTGGAAGCTTCGGGGCTATGAGGACCCTGCGGTATTTCAGTCAGCGGAGGAAAAGGGACTCATATACCATGCCACCAGCCAGGGCGGTAAGGATTCGGCAGGTCATCCGTGGTATATTTTCTGCCCGAAGTGGGCTGTGGAACAGAAGAAAAAGCTGCCCGTTTTATGCGTGTTCGACGTGGAGGATGAGAAAAACCCTTTGTGGATGATGCGGGCGGTGAAGCGCTACGAGAAATACATCGATTTGGCAGCGTTAAGACAGGATTTTATCTTTGCTGTCCTGGTCAATGAAAAGCCCGGGTACGATAAGGTCTATTTCAATATCATGCAGGAGTTCTCCGTTCTCTTTCCCTGCGACGTGGACCGGTTCTATCTGGATGTGACCGTGGCCGCGGCTTACGGGAAGCTGTCCCAGGTGGAGGGCTTTCGCTACACCGACCGAAGCGGTGCGGCGCTGGACCCCGACGGGGCCATAGAGGATTTCCTTGGTACCGGCATTCCCGTTCTGGATATTTCCGGCCGCTGGGGCAACTGCGATTCCCTGGAGAGGGGCCTTGTGGTCACCTACGACATGAACGAGGGCCGCTTTGACCGGGAGCGGTTCATTCACAGCGGCGTCGGGAAGCGCATGGCCCGGGATATGCTGTATGAGTACCGATATGACACAGTGGAGGATCCCCGCTTTCAAAAGGAGATGGAAGACAAGGGCTTTGTTTACGAGGTTGCCCGGGACGAATACGGCGACCGGTATATCGTAGCCTTCCCCAGGGAGGCTTACGAGACGCGAAAGCCCGTCCCCCTGGTGATGGTGCTTCAGGAGGTGTACGGAGGGAACGAGCACCTTGCCGTAACCGCCCACAGCTATCTGGGGGAGTGGCTGGAGATCGCGGCCCAGGGAGAATGCGGTCTCCTTTACTATGTGATGGAGAATAACGACACCAATGAGCGGATCATCGAGATCGCCCGCCGGTGTGCTGAGCGCTATCCCTTCGATCTCACGAGAGTGTATGCCACGGGGCACAGCCACGATGGCTACTTTGCCTTTGAGTTAGCCAACCGGCATCCGGATTTTATCACTGCCATCGCTCTCCTCGGCAGCGCCCCGGCGCCGAAGGCGATGAACGCCCGATGGGATTACAGCCTGCGGCATGAACTGATGGATCGTGATATGCCGACCGTTGTCATCAACGCCATGTGGGAGGGCAATCCACCGGCGGACAGGCAGGACATGCTGGAACGGTTCATGCCCCAATGGGAGTACTTCTTCAAGGTCCACCGGATCCCCCCCAGGAGCGCGGAGCGGTATCTCGCCGTATTTGAAAGCGCCGAATATGCGGAGCGCATGACCTGCCTGCCGGGTGACCGCTTTTCTACGCTCTGGAGCGACGGGATCGAGCATTACATTGTGGATTTCAGAAATGTTGAGGGGAAGGAGCACCTCCGTGTCATCAGGCAGGAGAATATGCCCCATACGGTGACGCCTATGATGTGCACCCTCTCCTGGGATTTCCTGCGCCGCTTTCGGCTGGACCCGGAGACCGGAAGGATCCGGGAGCTGTTTTAACACTGTATGCAGAAAGGCTTTCCTATGAATACTCTTTATCTTGGCAGCTTCGGCAGAGACCCGAAAACGACGATGGGCATTACCGCCTATCGTTACCTCAGCGAAACCTGCAATATTGAAATGATAGAAAACTACGTTCCCGATCTATCCATCGGTCAGCAGTGCTTTGACGAAAAGAACGGTGTACTGTATGCAGTCAACGAGGTCAGCGATCTCAAGGGCCGTACCGGCGGCGGTGGATATGTGCTGGCGTTCAGACAGGATCGGGATACAGGGAAGCTGACCGAGATTTCCAGATGCAGGACGTTTGGAAACAATCCCTGCTATGTGAGCTATGACAATGCCAGAGAGTTTTTGCTGGTGGTCCACCACGGCCTCAGCAATACCGCCTCCACCCTGGACCGAAGACCGGACGGAAGCTTCGGGATCAAGCTGACCTACGACACCGCAACGGCGGTTCTCTATGCATTGGAAGCGGACGGACGGATTGGCGAGCTCTGTGACGCAGTTGAAATTGAAGGGCACGATCGTTACGGCACCCACAGCTTCCCCCATTTGCATTCTGTTGTCCGCGCCGGTGACAGCGACGCATTCCTTGTATGTGACAAAGGACTCGACCGACGATATGTCTTCACCATTGACCGGGAAAACCGGAAGCTGGCGGTGAGCGATACCGTGGACGCACGACGCGGCACAGCGCCCCGATACAGTTATTTCAACAACAGGACCGGGATGTTCTACAGCAATTGCGAAACGGAACCGGTGGTTTACTCCTTTGCATATCGCCCGGGTGCGGATTCGATCACGCCGACACAGGCGGTTGCCCTGCGGGACGACGGCCGGGGTCATCCCAGCGATATCGCCGTATCCCCGGACGGCATGATGCTTTATGTAAACGTACGCGACCCGGATTCCATCGGTGTTTTCTCGGTTGCGCCGGACGGCAGCTTCAAGAGAATTCAGTTGGTGGAGGATGGAGCGGAGGCACCGAGAGGAATGGCGGTATCCCCGGACGGAAGATTCCTTTTGGCTTGCAGCAGAGTGGAAAACAGCCCCTCGCTGAAAATCTATGCCATTGCCGAAGACGGTACCATTGCCTTCGACCATCGGATCCCGCTTCCCATCGGCGCCGCGAATATGGTTTTTGCCTGAGAAGGGAATCCCCGATGGCGTCCATGGACCGGGGAAGAAGACGGTAATTTCAGGGAGCAATCCCTTAAGAACAGGAGGATCACAATGGGAAAAATCAAAGTTGGGGCGGCAAAGGTATGCATTACTCCGCCGGCGGACTGGTTCCCCTTGGAAAGCAAACAAAAGAACGGCCCAGTTTCCCGCGTGCACATGAACCGGGAGAGCGCGGCGAAGGATGCGTCCCCGGTCATGGCCGGCGTCTTTATGGACGTCTATACCAGGGCGGTGGTCATCGACAACGGAGACGTAAGATTCCTGTTTTTGAATCTGGACTGCGGCCCCAGCCTGGATACCGAGTTCAAAGAGGCGATCCATAAAAAATACGGGATCCCGCCCCAGAATATCCTGGGCGTGTGGACCCACAACCATTCCTCCCAACTGAAGTGGGGGCGCGACCCGAATAGAGAGCTGAGTTACCGTTATCTCGGGCTCATCGAAAAGGCGGTGGACGAGGTGATCGGGACCGCAATCTCAAAGATGCAGCCTGCCCGGTGGGGCTTTGGCGAAGGGGACAGCTATATCAACGTCAACCGTGACATGCAGTTCGAGGATGGCCATTGGATGGAGGGCTGCAACTTCCGCGGACCGGTGGACCGGACGCTGGCGGTGATGAAGTTTGAGGCTCTGGACGGCAGCCTCATCGCCGCGGTTTCCAACTACGGCTGCCATCCCACCTGCCTTCGGCCGGAGCTTCCGGATGCGGACGGCGTTCGCAAGGTCGCCCCGGATTTCCCCGGTGTCGCTGCGGAGCTGGTGGAAAAGCGCTTTGGCGGCGACGCTGTCATGCTGTGGACCAACGGATCCTCCGGCGACGTCAACCCGGTATGCACCATGGGTTACCTCCGCAACTATGAGCTGGACGGCTATAATGAGCCCGCGGACCCGCCCTACGGCTTTGCCTATCAGAATATGATGACGCTGGGCATGGAACACGGGATCGACACCTACCGGGTGATTAAAAGCATCGTTGAGATGAAGGAGACCATGGAGATCCGGACAACGGCGTCGGTTCTCAATCTCCCCCGGCAGAAGTATGAGGGTAAAGACAACTACCTTGACTGGGCAATTACGGACAACATCGTGCGCAAGCGCTGTCCCGAACTCTTGGTGAACGGCCGCTCCCCTGCCAAGGAGACCCGGGGCAGGATGGTTCTGGACCCGGACGGCGTCTCCCCCCTGAGTATGCAGATCGCCCTCTTCAGCGACGTGGCATGGGTGGGTGTCTCCGGGGAGCCTTATTGCGAGATCGGCATGAGGATGAAGAAGGAATCCCCCTTCAAAAAGACGGTGATCATCTCTCACAGCCACGGCGACGCGATGCGGAACGGGGGATATCTCCTCAGCGACAACGCCAAGGACCACGATACTTTTACGAGATACCACACCACCACCTTTCCGGGCGGGAACGACAAGCGGATCTGTGACAGAATGCTGGAAATGTTCGATACGCTGATGGGCAAAACGGATTGAGGACGAAGGAGGAAAACCATGGGAAAACTGTTGGCAGGCGTTGCGTCAAGGGATATCACTCCCGACGCTGAGATGCTGGAACTCATCAAAAACACGACGAACTATAAGTATGATGGGATTTATAACCGGATGTCGGTGAAGGTCCTGGTGCTGACCGACGGCCAGCGGCGCTTTGTGTATGTCTGCAATGATCTCAGCTACATGACCCTCAACGACGACCTGAGAGAGGCCCTTGCTGACCTGGGCGTCGAGCTGAAGGACTGCTTCTTCAGCGGCACCCGCTGCCATAACGGCGTCAGCGGCTGGCAGGACAAGCGCTTTGACGAGATGGATGAGGGACACAAGGCTTACGGCAAAATGTATCTGAAGGCTCTGGTAGAGAGCATCCGGGAGGCTGCCGCCACGGTGCGGCCCGCCAGGATCGGCGGCATTGTTGTGGACAGTTGGATCAACACCTTCCGGGAGCAGTATACCGAGATCGGAAACTTCGAGTCCATGGCCCACAACGGCCCCCGGGCCCCCTGGCTCCGGGTCGTGCGGGTGGAGGATACGGAAGGACGGACCATGTGCGTGCTGGCCAATTACTGCATGCAGAACTGCTCCCTTTACTGGAACAGTCATTACGGCCAATTCCCCTATTTCGCCAGCGATGTGGCCGGCCAGATCATTGACTACGTGGAGAAAGCCGGAAAGCACCAGTTCCCGCTGATGTGGTCCTGCGGGGCCGGACAGGATCAGCAGGCCATCACCTACTCCCTCATGGATAAGATGGAGGTCAATGACGCCGGCGAGTTCTATTACGTTCACGACTATATGCCCATTGACGCCAATCTGAAGCTTATGCGTTTTTACGCCTGTGAACAGGGGCAGGACATTCTCCGCGCGATGGGAAAGATCGAGCACTACTCCGATGAGTTCGTTTACTGGTCGGATGAGGAGAAGATCGACGTCCCCTCCCGGAAGCCCTTCGGTCATCCGCCCATGGTGTTTGATCCCAAGACCACCAATGTGAAGCCGACCCAGGGCGAGAAGCCTATTCCATTCCGCTTTAAGCTGGCGGTGATCGACGGGATCGCCTTCTGCGCCGTCAACGGCAGATGCTTCTCGGAAATTTATAAGAAGGTCGCCGATCTGATGCCCTTTGAGACCACGGTTTTCTTTGACGACTGCTTCGGCAGCGTGGGCGGCATCGCACCCCCCAAATACGAGGAGAATCCCCTCAACTGCCACGCGTCCCTTCAGACGGACACCTACACCATGCGGATGTCCTACGGCGCTTGTTTTACCGGCTTCAATAACCTTCTCAACCGGTATATGCTGGACACCAACGAACGCTACGGGGGCGCCCCGTATCCCGTGGAAACCTGACGACAAGGAGGCACCCATGATGACGGCATCACCGTACTGGTCCAGGGAGACGAATCCCGAAACCGGAGAGCAGTTTGAGAACTATATTGGCTATATGTGGCGCGCCGGCAACAATGAATTCGATCTTAACGGCTTTCTCAACAGTGAGTACGGCACCGAGCTGGCCAGGCGGCTGCATCGGGAGTATACCCTGGAGAGGGACCCCATGGGAGACGCCGCCCGGAGCTACGCGGCATCCTGCGGCCTGAAAAAAGAACTCTTCGACAATGAGGAGTTCTATACCCGCTGGGTAATCTACACGCCCTTGCATCCCGTGCCGGGCAAAAAGTATCCTCTCGTATTCATGCTCCACGGCGGCGGGGACGCGCTGGAGGCGGGCGAGTACATCCCGGGATATGTGGAGATCGCCGCCAAGGAAGGATTTATCCCCGTGTTTCCGCAGAACACCAATCCGGATAACCTGGTAAGGCTCCTGGGCATTATCAGGGAGAGATACCCGGTGGATCCCGAGCGCGTGTATGTCACAGGTCACTCCCAGGGCGGAACGAAGACCTTTGAGTGCGCCCATTATCTTCCGGAGGTGTTCGCCGCCATGGGGCCCTGCAACGGCGAACAGTACCGCCTGAAGGACAGCACGGCTCGCTTCTATACCGATGAGGACAGGAAACGGCTTCATGACGCGGTCCTGCCCTGTGTGCAGCTCAACGGCATGTGCGAGATGGGGAACATCACACCGGCCAACGTCTACCGTCCGCATATCAACGAGGTCCATACCTATGAGGGCTGGAAGGAGGAGAAAAAGTACTACCGGCCCAATTTCACGCCGGAGATGGGCAGGCTCTGGGCGGGGTACTTAAAGTGGGAGGAGACACGCTCCCCGGACCAAAGGATCTACCTGGAGAAGGATCCCACAAAGATGGTGCCGCCGGGCGCCACCCTCCGCGTCGTGCCGCCCTACGGCATTGATGCAGACCGCTGGAAGCTGGAAAAGATCAACGAGTTCCTGGCAGTTCAGGGTGTCACTCCCCGGGACATCGACCGGTGCCTGGCCTATCGGGACAGCGATGACGAGTTTCACCGGCTTGTGGGGATCTACGGGGACGGGGAGGCGGTTGAAACCTATTACGGCTACCGCCATTACCGGGAGGATTTTTATAATGAAGAGGGGATCAACACCTATCGCGTCTACTCCGTAGAGAATTGTTATCACACTTTCATCCTGACACAGGCCAGGCTGACCTGGGAGTTTTTTAAAATGTTCCGGCGCGATTCCGTCACCGGAAAGATCGTTGTGGACGAATACCGGCCCGACTGATTTTTCGGGCTTGCTTGAAAAAGGAGAAAGATGCTATGGCGAAGTACAATTTTTTGAGTCACGAATGGTTTTCGGACCGGCTGCTGATCCTGACGGAGGGCTATTCCATGGTCCACCGCTTCACCATCGGTGTGGTGGTCGGTGACGAAAAAGTGCTGGTCATTGACGCGGGCCTCGGCATGCATCAGGACCTGAGAAAGACCATCGAGGAGCTGGTTGGCACCGAAAAGCCCATCATCTGTGCTTGTACCCACGGCCATCTGGACCATGTGGGCAGTGCCTGCCAGTTTGATGAGGCCTACTGCAGCCATCTTGACGTGGGGACCACGCGGATGGATCCCTTTGATCCCATCAACCGCTACTGCGACTGCGTGGATTTTGCCCTGGAGAGCAAGATCGTTGCGGATTATTGCAAGAAGAACATGATCGTTGACAATCGCGTGGAATTCAAGGATATCAAGGACGGCGACGTCTTTGATCTGGGTGGGGTCAAAATCGAGGCCATCGCGGTGCCCGGCCACTCTCTGGGCAGTATGGCCTTCTTCAACAGGGAGGAAAAATACGTCTTCACCGGTGACGCGGTGAATACAGACACCCACCTGAAGCATCTGGATACCGCGGGCTTCCGTGAGTATGTGAAGGTGCTGGATCACTTCATTTCCATTGTGGGCGATGACGTTACCATTTATCCCGCCCACCTGCCGCTGGAAATGACCATTGACGTGGCCAAAAACCTGAGGACCGCCTGCGCGGAGATTGCCGCGGGGAACATCGACCATGATCCCCCCTGCGACGGGATCTTCCACGCCCGCAAGCAGAACCGCAACATCCGCGGCCACTATGTGGGCAATGTCTGCGCCGTCTATGACCGCTCCCTTCAGGACGCGGCGAAGGACAAACGGCTGAACGTCATGGACTCCTGCTATTACAGCCATGAAAAGTGGACGGACCGCATTTATACTGTCACCATCAACTACTCCACCGTCAACCGAATCACCCTCATGGTATTCATCGGCGACAATAAGATCCTGTGCATCGACTCCGGACACGGCATCGACGACAAGCTGGTGGATTACATCCGCGGCTTTGCCGGCAGCGGCAAGCCTGTGATCGAGGCCTGCACCCATGTGGGCATCGACCACGCGGGGGGCTCAATCCTGTTTGATGAGGTATATATGCATCCCAACGATATCAAGAAGGTCGCCGCCTGTGACAAAGCCAGACGTTTTGTGGATGTACAGCCCTTCTCCAACTACGCTACGGAGTTCCAGGAGTACACCTACGCCAACATGCTGGAGACCATCGACGACAGCAGGATCAAGCCCATTTACGACGGGGATGTGTTCGACCTGGGCGGGATCCGGGTGGAATGCATCTTCACCCCCGGCCACTCCACGGGACATATGGCCTTCTACTGCAAGGAGGCCGGCATCTGCATGTCCGGCGATGCCATGAATGTGGACACCCATCTGAAGGGAATGGACCGGGAGGGCTTTAAGGCCTATGTGAAGATGCTGGACAACTTCTTCACCCGTGTCTCTGAGGATACCATGATCTTCTCCTCCCATCTCAATCGCCCCCACCGCATGCGCGTGCCCCGCAATATCCGGGAGGCCTGCCGTGAGATCGCCGAAGGGAAGACCGAGGGCGACCAGCCCGGGGAAGCCATTCAGCAGCACACCAACGGCTTCCACAATCCCGCTGTGAAGATGCACTACCACGGGAACTGCTGCGTCGTGTACAACGAGAGCCTCCTTGACCGGAAGGCCTGATGGGAACAAAAAAGAAGAGAAGCAAAGGAGTGTAGAAGCATGGAGAAAACAATGATACAGCAGGTTATGACGGCCCCCGGCCAGATCACCTTCCGGGAGGTTCCGGTGCCGAAGCCGGGCCCCGGAGAGGTGCTGATGAAGGTCATGAAGATCGGCATCTGCGGCAGTGACATCCATGTATGGCACGGAAAGCATCCGTTTACTTCGTATCCCGTGACCCAGGGCCACGAGGTCGCCCTGGAGGTCGTGGAGCTGGGCGAGGGTGTGGACGATCTGAAAATCGGGGACAAGGTGACGGTACAGCCCCAGGTAGTCTGCGGCAAGTGCTACCCCTGCACCCACGGAAAATACAATCTTTGCGAGCATTTAAAGGTCATGGGCTTCCAGACCACGGGGATGGCGTCCCACTATTTCTGCACGGACCGGGAAAAGGTCACCAGGCTTCCTGACGATATGACCTTTGACCAGGGCGCCATGATCGAGCCCCTGGCGGTGGCGGTCCACGCCGCCCGCCGCTTCCCGGAAATGGCCGGAGCGAAGGTGGCCGTCATCGGGGCGGGCCCCATCGGGATCCTGGTGGCCCAGTCCGTGAAGGCCTGCGGCGCCGAGAGCGTCATGGTCACCGACGTCAGCGATTTCCGCATCAATAAGGCCAAAGAGTGCGGCGCGGACTATGTGTTTAATACAAAGAACAAGGATTTCGGTGAGGCCATGATCGAGGCCTTCGGCCCCGACAAGGCGGACGTGATCTATGACTGCGCCGGCAACGACATCACCATGAATGAGGCCATCAAGTACGCCCGGAAGGGCAGCACCATCATCCTGGTGGCGGTCTATGCCGGCATGGCCAACGTGGATCTCGCGGTGCTGAACGACCATGAGCTGGATCTCAACACCACCATGATGTATCGAAATGAGGATTATCTTGAGGCGATTCAGTTTGTGAATGAGGGGAAGATCAAGCTTGAGCCGCTGATGAGCAAGACCTTCAAGTTCTCCCAGTATACCGAGGCTTATCAGTACATTGACAATAACCGGGAGACCAGCATGAAGATCCTCATCGACGTCCAGGACTGGTGAGAGAAAGCGATGTACGACGTAGTTGCTCTGGGCGAGAGCCTGATCGACCTGACGGAATGCGGCGTCAATGAGCTGGGCATCAAGCTGATGGCGCGCAATCCCGGCGGGGCTCCGGCAAATTGCCTTGCCATGAACGCCAGGCTGGGCGGAAGGGTCGCCCTCATCGGCATGGTGGGGGACGACGTCTTCGGCCATTACCTGGAGGAGAACATGAGAGAGGGTGGGATCGACACCAGTGCCCTCATCTTCTCGAAGGAGTACCCAACCACCCTCTCCGTGGTCTCCCTGGATGAGAACGGGGAGCGCAGCTGCAGCTTCTATCGCAATCCCTCGGCGGATATGATGCTCACCTGGGAAGAGGTGGACAAAGGGGTCATCGACGCCTGTGAGATCTTCCACTTCGGCGGGGTATCTCTCACTGAGGGCCCCTGTGCCGAGGCTACACTGAAAGCGGCTGCATACGCCCGTGCTGGGGGCAAGGTGGTCAGCTATGACCCCAATTACCGGGAGACGATATGGAGTGATGCAGCCCGCGCCAGGGAAGAGCTTCTTAAGGCCGTCCCCCTCTGCGATATTCTGAAGGTCAATGAGGAGGAGCTGCGGCTCATGACGGGAACCGACGATCCCTTTGCGGGAGCGGAGATTCTGAAGGCCATGGGCCCTGCTGCGGTGCTGGTGACTTTGGGCGGCGACGGCGCCGTCTACAAAAACAGCGTGTGCAGCGGCAGGGTGGAGCCCTTCCGGGTCTCTGTACGGGATACCACCGGCGCGGGGGACAGCTTTACCGGCACCTTCCACCACTGTGTGAAAGGATTCAGCGCTGCTGAGATCGCTGTGCTGGATGAAAAAACCATGAACCGTTTCGTCACCCTTGCCTGCGCCGCGGGCGCCCTGACGACGACGAAAATCGGAGCAATCCCGGCCCTGCCGTCGGAGAAAGAAATTCTGGAGATCGCGGCGCCCCGCTTGTGATGGGGCGGCGAGGCCTCTCAAAAAGGAGATGCCATGAACTACGATTTTGAAACGGTGCTGGATCGATCCGGGCGCGGTTCCCGTAAATGGATGAAGATGCGCGCCGCTGCACCCGATCTTCCGAAGGACGTCGTTCCGCTCTCCACAGCGGACATGGAGTTTAAGAATGCCCCCGAGATCCTTGACGGCTTGAAGGAGTACCTGGAGGAAAACATTCTGGGCTACAGCATCCCCATGGACGACTACTATGACGCGGTGATCGGCTGGATGCAGAGGCGCCATGGCTTCCTTCCCCGGAAGGAATGGTTCGTCTTCACCACGGGCGTGGTGGTTGCCCTCTATGAGCTGGGAAAACTGTTAACTTCCTCCGGCGGGAAGCTGATGACGCTGACGCCGGTGTACGCCCACTTTTTTGACGAGGCGACCTTTGGGTGCAAGGTAGAGCAATGTGCGCTGAAGGAGGTCGGCAACACCTACGAGATCGATTTCGAGGCCTTTGAAAGGATTGCCGCGGACCCGGAGGTGAAGGGCTTTCTGCTCTGCAATCCTCACAATCCCGGCGGCCGCGTGTGGAACCGGGAGGAGCTTCTGCGCCTTTGCGAGATCTGCCTGGCCCACGGGGTCTACGTGATTTCCGACGAGGTCCACGGCGACCTTATCATGCCGGGTTACCATTCCTGTTCCCTGGGAACGATGCCGGAGCCCTATCTCAAAAACTGCGCGATCTGCACGGCGCCCAGCAAAACCTTCAACCTGGCCGGCATGAAGACCTCCAATATCCTCATTCCCGACCCTGGAATCCGGGAGCGCTTTGCGGCGATCATGGCGAGAAAGGAGCCCAATGTCCTGGGCTTCACCGCCTGCAGGCTGGCCTATGAGCGTGCTGGGAACTGGCTGGACGCGTGTATTCAAGTCATTGCGGAGAACATCCGCTACTGCGAGGACTTTATTGCGGAGAATTTGCCCGGCGTCGTCTGCTGGAAGACCGAGGGCACCTATCTCATGTGGATCGATTTCCGAAGCTGGAAGATGTGCGACCGGGAACTTGCCGCGTTCTTTACCCAAAAGGCGTATCTTTTCGGCAACGTGGGCGGCGCTTATGGGAAAACCGGCGAGGGATTTTTGAGGATCAACTGCGCCTGCCCGAAATGGGTGATCACGGACGCGATGGATCGTCTGTACTCGGCGGCAAGATCCCAGGGCCTCATATAGAGCGCTGAGGAGGGGAAACTGCGTGACAAATCGGTATTATCGTTATCCGAACTATGAGCTGTGGAACGACGGCCCCTGGGGGACCCGTCAGGACAGCCCTCTCTATCCTCTGGTCCAGTGGCTGGGGGAAAAGGACAGCACGGGCTTCTGGGAGTATACAAAACCTGTGGACGGACTGAGGGGGGACGACTGCAAAACCCTGGATTGCTATACCCGCAAGACCAACAGTGTCGCCGCCCCGGATGTCACGGAGTATTGGCACCGTCAGGGGATCTTCTATTCCTGCCGTTCCATGGGTGGGATTCGCTGGTGCGTATGCGGCCCGGAAACCGCGCTGGGGGACCAGGTGAACAAGCTGAAGACTCTGGTGGTCTACCATAAGGAGAACTATTCCGACCCCTACTGGCTGATGCGCATGCTGGCGGATTACGACGCCTATCTACGCATGATCGCCGCGTCGAAGGATACCTTGCTCCTGTTTTTCGCGGTGGAGGGGCCGGATACAGGGGGGTATTTCGTAGAGATCCTGCAGGAGGCTTCGGTCCGCTATCCCATCGACCGTGACCGCCTGTATCTGGACTGCTCCCTCTTCCGTGAATTGGGCGTCAAAATCGCGGAGGTTCCCGGTTATACCTATCGTGACGGAGACGGAGCCGCCGTGGAGGATCCGGACGCCTGCCTGATTTCTTTCGGCGCCCTGGAAATCCCCGCGCTGGATATCAGCAATCGCTGGCCCTCCCTCTACTGCCTGAACCGGAAACAGGTGCTGCAGGATGATTTCAGCAGCACGCAGTATGACAGACAGCGGTTCCTGCACAGTATGACCGGAGAGAGAATGATGCAGGGGATCGCCATGGACCATGACTATGACTTCTGCGATGATCCGGCCTTTGCGGAATACTGGGATCGCATGGGCGTTCAGCTGCTGCTCCATGAGACCGCCGGCAACCGCTGGCTGACCTTTACGCCCAAGTCTGCCCTGGAGGAGGGGGCGGAGAAGCTGCCCCTCATGATTGTGATGCAGGAGGTGGGCAGCGCCAATGAGCATCTGGCCGTCACTTCGATCAATTACTGCTACGAAGCGGTAAAACTGGCCGCCGCGGGGGAGTTTATCGCCCTGTTTTTCGTGTTGGAGGATCCCGCCTCCAACGAACTTTTGACGGACATTCTGGAGGAGGCGGCGGCTAAGATTCCTGTGGACAGGAGCCGGATGTACATCATGGGGCACTCCCACAACGGGATGTACGCTTTTGAGTTCGCCCGCCATCACCCCACCCTGCTGGCGGGGCTCGCGACCCTGGGCAACGCCCCCTGGCTGGCCGAAACCAGCGCCGTCCCCGGGACCGAAACGGATGAAAAGAAGATCCTCGCCACCGCCGATGAGGATATCCCCCTCATCAACATGACGGGCATGTGTGAGATGGGCCTCTATTACCCCGTCGCCGGGGAGCACACGGGCCGCCGCGTCGGCGGCCGCGGCGCGGGAAACAATCCGGCGGATGGGGTGGAGGAGCGGATCCGCGGCTGGCAGCGCAGGCTGCGGGCAATGAATTGCCCCATGAGGAGCCGTGAGGAGATCATTGCCTCCCTCTCCAGTCCCGATACGGCCACAAGAAGGATCGGCGTGCCTGCCGACCGCACGGATATCCTGTACCTGGACGGCGTACACCACTATATCGCGGATATCAAAAACCGGGAGGGAAAGTTTCATTTCCGGCTGGTGGGGATCGAGAACGTCCCCCATCTGCCGACACCCTCCATGATCGACCTGGCCTGGAGCTTTTTAAAGCGCTTTGCCCGGGACGAAAAAACCGGAAAGATCCTTGAACTGTACTGAGGACCCGTAAAAACCGGGAACCGGACAGAATGATTCTGATAAACAGGGAGGTTTTTATGAACAAATACTACAGCTATCCCAACATTGAGCTCTGGCAGACCGAGTACTGGAAGGACCGTGTGGCCCCCCTGGGCCATCTCATCCGGCATATGCAGGAGAACGCGAAGGTCCAGCCCAGCGATTACGAGCCGACCTACGCATACAGCGGTGACCTGCATCAGCACCCGCTCTATCGCCATAAGACCCACGGAATCGACGATCCCGGCATTGTGGCGGAGCTCAATGCGGCCGGACTTCACTATTTATGCACCGGCCAGGGTGGAACCGGCGACATACCGGAGCACTGTTGGATCTGCCTCTGCCCCCAGAAGGCCATCGACGAGTGGAAAAAGCTCCCTGTCTACATGTATTTCGGCTGCGAGGATGAGAAGGATCCCCGCTGGACGATGCGGGCCCTCAAGCGCCACTGGGACAAGGTGGAGATGCTGAAGCGCAGCATGGATTTTATTCTGGTGATTCTGGTGGACCAGTTCCCCTGCTATGATATGATCTACTTTAATATCATCCAGGAGTTCTCCATCCTCTTCCCCTGTGATATCCCCCATATGTATATGGACGTTTCCGCCCAGCTGGAGGAGGGGCCTCTTTCCTCGGTTCCCGGCCTTGCGTTCAAGGATGAGGCGGGCAATCCGGTGGACCCCGACAGCCTCATCGAGTACTTCGGGGATCTGAAGCTGCCGGTCCTTAACATCCGGGGGCGCTGGGGCAACTGTGACAGCCTGGGCCGCGGCCTGGTCATGACCTACGGGATGAACGAGGGACGGTTTGACCGGGAATGGTTCGTCCATTCCGAGGTGGGAAAGCATATGGTGGACGGCCTTATGCTGGAATACAAATATGACACCGTGAATGACCCGGCCTTCCAGGAGGAGATGCGCAAAAAGGGGCTCATCTACGCCATCCGTTTCAATGAGCTGGGCGAGAGGTATATCATCGCCTGCCCCCGCCAGCAATATGAGGAAAGGACGAAGCTTCCCGTGGTCCTGGTGCTTCAGGAGGTCTACGAGGGCAACGAGCATCTGGCGGTGACGGCCCACAGCTACCTGGGAGAGTGGCTGGATATTGCGGCCCAGGGCGAATGCGCGCTGGTGTTCTTCGTCCTTGAGGACGTGGTCAGCAATGACCGGGCCATCGACATCGTGAAAAACAATGCCGAGGAGTTCTGCTTTGATCTCAGCCGCGTCTACCTGACGGGCCACAGCCATGACGGATACTTCTCCTTCGCCATGGCGGACCGGAACCCCGACTTCCCGGCCGCCGTCGCCCTCCTGGGCTTCAGTTACGTCTCCGGAGGGATGAACGCCCGGCCGGATTACACAAAGGACTACAACATCGCGAACTATGACGTGCCCACGGTCTGCATCACCGGCCTCTGTGAATCCGGCTTCCCCAAGAACGAGGAGGACAAGCGGAATCGCTGGGTGCCCCAGTGGCAGCAGATGATGCGCAATTACCGCCTGCCGGTGAAGAGTGAGGAGGAGATCCTGGCGGCCTTTGACAGCGAGGATTACACGCAGAGGACCACCTGCGTGGCCGCCGATGAATTCCGTACCCTGTGGGCGGACGGGATCGAGCACTATATCTGCGACTTTGTCAATGTGGACGGGAAGAAGCACGTCCGGCTGATCCGGCAGCAGAACATGCCCCATACGGTGACGGCGAAGATGTGCACACTCTCCTGGGATTTCCTGCGACGCTTCCGCAGAGATCCCCAGACGCATAAAATTGAGGAGCTTTATTGATGGAATATACTTATCTTGGCCGTACGGGTATGAAAATCAGCCGGGTCGCCCTCGGCACCATGAATTTCGGACCCACCACCGATGAGAAGGAGGCCTGCCGCATCATGGACGCGGCCCTGGAGGCGGGCATCAACTTCTTTGACACCGCCAACATGTACGGCTTTCGGCCGGACACCGGCTTCAACCGGAAGGGACTGACCGAGGAGATCATCGGCAGATGGTTTGCCCTTGGCGGCGGCCGCCGGGAGAAGACCGTCCTGGCCACCAAGATTTTCAACGCCATGAATGATCCCAATGACGGGCCCAATGATGTGATGGGGTATTCCACCTATAAAATCCGCCGTCATCTGGACGCATGCCTGAGACGCCTTCAGACCGACAGGGTCGAGATCCTGTATCTGCACGGTTACGACCCCAACTGCACCTGGACCGAGGCCTGGGAGGCGCTGTACCGGGAGTTCTATCGGGGGAAATTCGACTACGTCGGCTCCTCCAACTTTACCGCAGAGAATATTTCCGACGCCCAGGCCACCGCGGACAGAAAGCAGATCCTGGGACTGGTTACGGAGGAGCATCGCTACAGCCTGCTGGCCAGGGAGGCGGAGAAGGATGTGCTTCCCCTCTGTAAGGAGAAGGGCATCGGCGTCATTGTCCACAGCCCTCTTTCAGGCGGCATGCTCTCCGGCAGCATCTTCGGCACCATCGCCCAGGGAGGCAGATCCCAAAAGTTCTCCGGCAGGCTGTCCGATGCGGAGCGGGCCAGGCTTACCAAGTATCATGAGCTTTGCGGCCAGTTGGGGGAGAGCGAATCCAACGTCGCCCTGGCCTGGGTGCTCCGGAATCCCGCGGTTTCAGCGGTCCTCTCCGGGCCCAGGACCGTGGAGCAGCTGCAGTCCTCTCTTCGCGCTGCGGAGCTGAAGCTCCCCGACGATTTCTGCGGAGAGCTGGGAAAGATTTTTCCGCGGCCTTAACCGATAGAAGGGATCCTCTTGGATCCCTTCCCGGAGAAAAACTGACAAGGATCAGAGTGAAAGAAGGAGGAACCTATGGGAAAAATCAGAGTCGGCGCGGCCAAAATGTGCATCAACCCCCCTGCGGAGATGTTCCCGCTGGAGGACTACAAAGCGGAAATGCAACCGAAGGAAAAACCGACGACCGGCCTTCACGGCTATCCGTCGATTCCCTGGAAGCCGGTTCCCTACAAGACGGTGGGGATCTTCATGGATATCTACACCCGCATCGTGGTGATCGACGACGGGAAGAAGAAATTCCTGTTTTTGAACCTGGATTCAGGGCCGAGCCTGGACGACGAATTCAAGAATGAGATTCATGAAACCTTCGGGATCCCGCCGGAGAATATTCTCGGCGTGTGGACGCACAACCACTCCACCCATATCAAATGGGGACGCAATCCCACCAACGCCCTGCAGTTCGATTACTATAACCAGGTGGTCCATCCCGCCGTCATCGGGGGCATTGAGCTGGCGATCTCCCGCCTGCAGCCTGCAAAGTTCGGGTTTGCCGAGGGTGACAGCTACATCAACGTCAATCGTGACGTACAGTTTGAGGACGGGCACTGGATGGAGGGTTGTAACTTCCGCGGTCCCGTGGACAGGACCCTGGCGGTGATGAAGTTTGTGGATATGGAGGGCAAGCTGATTGCCGCCGTCACAAACTACGGCTGCCATCCCACCAGTCTGCGCCCGGAGGTCCCGGATGTGGACGGCTGCTACAAGGTCGCTCCGGATTTCCCCGGGGTCTCCAGCGAATATGTTGAGAAGAGGTTCGGCAATGACTGCGTCTGCCTTTGGACCAACGGCAGCTCCGGTGATACCAACCCCGTCTGTACCATGGGCTATCTGCGCAAGTACGAGCTGGACGGCTATAACGAGCCCATTGACCCGCCCTTTGGTTTTGCCTATCAGAATATGATGACCCTGGGCTGCGAGCACGGCATCGACACCATCCGTACCTTGAACAGCATCACCGAGTACGAGGACAGCTTTGAGATCAGGACGGAGGGTGATATCCTGAACCTTCCGCGGCACAAGTACGTGGGTACGAATTTCGCCCTGGACTGGTCCATTACCGACAATCTTTGCAACCGAAGGTATCCGGAGCTGCTGGTGAACGGCCGGACGCCGCCGAAGGAGACCCGGGGCACCATGGTCTATGACCCGGACGGCGTATCGCCTCTGCACATGCAGGTCGCCGTTTTCGGCGACGTGGCCTGGGTCGGCGTATCCGGGGAACCCTATACGGAGATCGGGTGGAGGATGAAGGAGGAGTCCCCCTTCAAAAAGACGGTGGTCATTTCCCACTGCCACGGTGATGCCATGTTCAACGGCGGCTATCTTCTCAGCAACAACGCCAAGGACCACGACACCTTTACCTTTTACAGCTCCACCACCCATCCGGACGACCTGGACGGCAGGATCAGCCGTCATATGAACGAGCTGTTCGATAAGATTCTCTATAAATAAATGTCAGACGCGCTGGCAGTCAGGAGAGACGCCTCCCCACGCCTGCAGACCCGGCTTGACAGGACCTGCGCTATCGTGTACCCTGTATGAAAGGGAATACGGGGCGCCGATCCGGCGGAGAAGAAGGGGAAGAACCCGGCCGCCCGAGCGTGGGGACCGACAAGGGAGCTTGCGGAACGAAGCACTGTATCAGGAAAGTCGGCCGTATAGGGGGGTCCCGCTGCGGCCGGCTTTTTCCGCGCCGCAGGCCGTATCCGAAGGATAGAAATGAGGAGATTCTATGGAACTAATAAGCCTTCAAATAGATAATGGTTTTCGGGTGACGATGAAGGTGACGACGGAGGGCGAGGAATGGCGGACCTTCCTTGCCGGAGCGGCCGATGCGCTGCAGCGGCAAAAGCCCGTTCCCGGCTATCCCGCGGGCGGGGCACCGATAGAAGCCGCCGCCGATTTTTTCGGCAGAGAGCTGATTAAAACCGCCGGGAAAGAAGCGGTGGACGCACTGCTGCTTCGGGCCTGTGCGGAAAAGGGGCTGGCGCCCATCTCTCCACCCTCCGCAGTGGTGCGCGGAGGGGATCTTGAGGGATTCTGCTTTGAAGCGTCGTTTACTACCTTTCCCGATCTTCCGGCCTTCGGCATTGAGGGCATCACCGTGGAAAAGCCTGTGGTCGTGACGACGGATGCCGAGGTGGATGAAGCGCTCGAGGACTACATGCGCAAGCATCTGTGGGTCCACGAGGTCGACCGGGAGGCCCGGATGGGTGACATCGTTGAAATCAGCTTCTCGGGTACCCACCAGGGTGAACGGTTTGAGTATGACCACTCCGACAAATGCCGCTTTCCCATGGGCAGCGGACAGCTCTTCGCAGGATTGGACGAGGCACTCCTGGGCCGCAGGAAGGGCGATGAGCTGGCACTGAAGCTGACAATGCCGGAGGACTTTCATCGGGAGGCGATTCGGGGCTTTGTTCTGGATCTCAAGGTCCGCCTGAGGGGCGTCTGGGCTCGTGAACAGGTGGCGTGCACCGATGAATATTGCCGGGAGATGATCCATGACAGCAGGGTCAACACGGTGGCGGAGTTTCGGGAGAAGCTGCGAAAAGAGATTCAGGACCGCCACGACCGGCATTGCGGTGAGATGTTTGAGAAGCACGTCGAGGATGCACTGGAAGCCACAGTGACCTGCAGACTTCCCGACGTGATGGTGGAGACCGTTCTGAACGAATACCTGGATGCCCTGCGAAATGCCGCGGCGGGCAAGGGAAAGACTGTGGCGGAGCTGCTGAAGGACGAGGGAAAGACCATGGACGAATTCCTGGACATGTGCCGCCCCAATGCGGAGAAGCATGTCCGTCGCTCCATTGCCATCGATCATTTGATCCGGAAATACGGCCTTGGCATTTCCGAGCAGGAGCTTGAAAGCAGTGTGAAACGGAACGCGGCGCTGGCGAGAGTTTCCGAAGAGGAGGCCATTCGCAGGGCCGGGGGAAAAGATGGGCTGACGGACTCTCTATTGAACGCCAAGGCCCTGCGCTTCTTCTCCGACCACATCCGTGTTGTGGAGAAGATTATGGATAAGGAGCCCAAGGAGTGACCACACCGCAGACGGAGAGAAGGATTGAACATGAGGAAAGAGTATCATTTTCTGAATACGGGACTGGAGAACGCCTGGGCGAAGGGAACCTATGATCCTGTCGGATTCCCGAAGACGAAGCTGGGGCGCAGCATTACAGAGCTGCACCGGTTTTACCTGGAAAACGACCCGGACGGCAGCGGAGACGACCAGATGAACCCCGAGGTGCTGGAGTACTGGCGTTCGCAGGGTGTCAAGAAAGAGCTCTTCGATGAAGCCAGGACAGAAGAACAGATGCGGTTTTCCGTCCTGAGCCCGATGGAGCAGAACGATGGGGAGCGGTTTCCGCTGGTGTACTGCCTTCACGGGGGTGGAGAGAACAACTTCGGCGCTGAGTTTTACGGCTTCGGTCATCTCACCGGTATGGGTCAGTGCATCACCGTGTGCCCCTCGGCCTCGGGCCACGGCAATCCCCGAGTGGAGAGAGAGTTTCTGCGGATCCTGGATTTTTTGAAGGAGAAGGAGTATCCCGTGGACTATGAGCGGGTTTACGTCTTTGGATTTTCCGGAGGGGAGGGCGCCACCCAGCGCCTGGCCATGCTCCACCCGGACAAGATCGCCTGCATTGCACCTACTCCGGGACCCAACAGCTTCCGGGGCCCATCCTATGCTGAGCTGCAGTCCCACTATGTGGAAAACTTCGATCTCATGATGCCCATCATTTGTATCGGGGGAACGGAGGACGGAGGGGACTACTGGCCGCTGAACACGGAGGAGTGCGCAAGCGCCTTCAACTTCTATATGGAACACGTGGCAAAAATCAAGGACTACAAGCCGCTGACCCAGAAAGAGATGGTGGAACTAACCAAGACCACCGACGATGCCGTTAAGAGGAAGCTGGGCCTGGATCTCCATGAGACCTGGGGCGGCCCTTTTGAGGACAGCTACATTCTGTTGGGTGACTACAAAAATATCAACGGAGACAATGTTGCCAGATTCGGGCAGATCCTCGGTATGCCCCATATTCAGGCCCCGAAGCAGATCGACCTCATCTGGAGCTTTATGGTTCAGTTCCGGAGGAATCTGGAGACGGGAGAGCTCATATACAGGAAGACCCCGGTGGGAGGTGCGAACCGCTGATTTCCAGCTTCATTCTGCCGCTTCAGCTGCTTCTGGTGCTGTTTTGGCTGCCGATGATCGGCGTTCAGTTCCAGGTTTTTGCCAAAAGCCTCACGCCCTATCCGAAGAAGACAAAATGGTTCAATGCACTTCTGGGCTCCCTTCCGGCGTTCCTGCTTTGTGCCGCCGCCGGTACCGGCACAGCCTTGGGGGCTGCCTTCGGAACGATGTTTCTGAGCGTCGGCAACGCCTTTGTAATGGGGGCTGCTTGCAACATTGTCAGATGAGAAGCGATTTGAAGCCTTTAAAAAGGAGCTGCAGGCAGAGACGCGTTGACCAGTACCCTCAAAAATCAGCGATAGAAGCAGTCAAACGTTTCCCCTTCAGACTCCGCACCGGCTATACATCAGCCGGTCTGCAGGTGGACGGAGGAGCAGAGGAAAAAGAATATGTGTAAGCAACAACAGCCATCGGCGTTTGTGATCTGCCGATGGCTGTTGTTGATAATGCAAATACCGCTTCACGGAATCGGGTCGAAGGCATCGGACCGACCGGCCAGCAGAGCCTCCACCTGCGCGCGCTTCTCGTAAAGAACGCAGCCCCCCTCGTGGTCGTCCAGCAGGATGTCCCCGCTGCGCAGGGCGATGAAGAGCGGCGAGTGCATGGCCTCCCGCAGGGAACTGTTTTTGATATTCACGTCGGAATAGGGGGAGAAGGGGCAGGGCTCCGCGCCGCCGTGGGAGTTGATGTGGAAGAAGCCGCGCCCGGCCGCCACACAGCCGCCGGATTCCTTCTCGTCCCCGGGGAAGGAGATGTATACCATTTCCGGATGCTCCAAGCGGAGACGGGCGATCTCGGAGCGCAGAATCTCACGCTCCTCATCTCCGGGGGCAAGCTCCCTGGCCTGCTCAGTCACGGGCACGAACTCCACAAAGATCACGAGCTTGCAGCCCCGGTCGGAGAGCTTTTTGAGAAAAGCCTCCGAGCTGACCTCCCGAAGATTCTCCGTTGTCACGGTGACGGAGGCACCGAAAATGAGGCCGCGTCGGTGAAACTCATCCATGTTGGCAATCAGCCGGTCATAGACGCCCTGGCCGCGGCGTGCGTCGGTGGCCTCTTTTTCCCCTTCGATACTCATGACGGGGACAAGATTGCGGCAGCGGTCAAAGAGCTCGAAGTAACGTTTGTCGATGAAGGTGCCGTTGGTGAGGATGGGGAAGAGGATGTTGGGCTTCTTCCCGGCGGCCTCGATCACACCCCGCCGCAGGAGCGGCTCGCCCCCTGCCAGGAGAACGAAGCTGATGCCCAGATCGTCGGCCTCGTCAAAGATACGCAGCCATTCCCCGTCGCTGAGCTGCTGCCGGGGCTCCGCGTCTACGGTGGCGTTGTTGCATCGTGAGTAGCAGCCGGCACAGTGAAGGTTGCAGGAGCTGGTGATGCTGGCGATCAGGTAGCTGGGGATGTGCTCCCCCGCATCCTCGGCCTCCCGGCGCTTTTTGGAGGCGGCCCTGCTGGCCGCGGCGAATCTCAGCAGAAAGGCGCTCTCCCGGGGGTCCTTCAAAGTGGCCTTCAGTGCGTCGGCCACCACCTGCTCCACGCCGGCGGTAAGATAGGCCTGCAGGTCAAAGCTGCCCGTCCGGCTCATTCTGCGATCTCCTTTGCAAAGGCTTTTGCGGCCTCCAGATCCGCCGCGTCCGGATGCCCGGCGTGCAGCGCGGAGAATTTGCCGCGGCAATGGAATTCCTTTTCGCAGAGCTTGACGCCGGCGCCGGCAGCCAGCTTCCGCATCTGGCTGAAGGTGGAGTCGATCATGGCCGCAGTGCTCACGTTCACCAGCGTGCCGATTCTGGCGGCGTTCTCTTTGACAAACTGTTTTACATGCCTGTCGATCCCGGCCCAATACACGCTGTTGCAGAGGAAAAGGAGCTCCGTCTCCTCCTCCAGGGGTTGAGCGACGCTTTCTGCCTCGACCCCCAGGGCCTGGGCAATGGCGTCCGCGAGCTTTTTGGTATTTCCGGTCTGGGTGTAATAGCGAACGGCGATTTTCATGTAAGCTGCCTCTTTCCTGTGATTTGTTTTGCTGTAAAAACCAACGGTGTCAGACCGGCTTTATCATGTTGTGCCGCCTTCCGGTCCGGAAGACGGCATCCTTCCGGTTTGAAATGAATTTACTTTGCTTTTTTCACCTGCAGGGAGCCATAGCGGCTGAGGATATAGAGGGTGGCCACCAGCAGTCCCACGGAGACGGGAAGAGCGATCCAGGGGGTCAGGGTAAAGCCGGCAATGAGATAGCCCACCGCGCATACGGCGGCCACAAGGGTGGCATAGGGCAGCTGGGTCTCCACGTGACGGATATGCTCGCAGGACGCCCCGGTAGAAGCCAGGATCGTCGTATCGGAAATAGGCGAGCAGTGGTCTCCGTACACGGAACCGGCCAAGGTGGCGCCAAGGGTGGGGATCAGCAGCGCCTGGACGTTAGCCGGGGCACAGATCATGGTCACAATGGGGATCAGCATGCCGAAGGTGCCCCAGGACGTCCCCATGGAAAAGCTCATCAAGGCCGCAACAACAAAAATGAGGAAGGGGAGAAGACCCAGCGGCAGATTGGTTCTCGTGACAAAACCGGAGATATAGACGCCTGTGCCGATCATCTGTCGGCACACGCCGCCGAGGCTCCAGGACAGGATCAGGATCAGCATGGGCGGTACGATATTGCTGATGCCGGAGACGATGTTGGTGATGAACTCCTTCGGCGTCATCAGCCTCCTGGGAATGTAGAGCACAAAGGCGGTCACAAGACCTGCGAAGGCGCCCAGAGTCAGACCGGCGGTGGGGTTTTCCCCGATGGCCTCCGAGAAGCTGACGCCCCGGAAGAAGCCCCCTACATAGGCCATGCCGAGGATCGCGCAGACGATGAGGACCAGGATCGGCAGCACAAGATCGATCACGTGCCCCTTCTTGACGGCGTCAGCCGTGGTTTGCTCATCCTCCTCTTTGGCGGCCGCTGCCAGCTCTGCGCGGCGCATGGGGCCGAAATCCAAACCCGTTGCGGAGATGAACAATACCATCACAATGGTCAGTAGGGCGTAAAGGTTATAGGGGATCGTGGAGAGGAAGATGTTGAAGCCCCCGGTCTCACTCACCTCGCTGGCCACGGCCACAGCCCAGCTGGAGACCGGAGCGATGATGCAGACCGGCGCCGCGGTGGCGTCAATGATGTATGCCAGCTTCTCCCGAGAGATCCTCAGGCGATCCGTGATCGGCCGCATGACCGTGCCGACGGTGAGGCAATTGAAGCCGTCGTCAATAAAAATCAGCACGCCCAGCAAAGCGGTGGCAAAGGAGGCGGAGCGCTTGCTTTTCAGCCGCTTTTGCGCCCAGCGGCCATAGGCTTCGCTGCCGCCGGATTTTGAGACCAGCACCACCACCGCCCATAACAGCGCCAGGAAAATGATCATATAGGCGTTGTCGGCAATTTTGGCGTACATCATGTCAAAGGTGTTCGCCGCGGCGGAGAGCAGGGTGCCGCCTCCGGCGAAGCTGTAGATCAGCATGCCGGAGAAAAGCCCGATGAACAGCGAGGAATAGACCTCTTTGGTTATGAGCGCAAGGGCGATGGCGATGATCGGCGGCAGAAGCGACAGCCAGCCGGTTTCAATCATTGTGAATTCCATAATAGCCTCCCTGTTGGATACTTTCCGTTGTCTCTGATCGACCTCTTCCCGCAAATCGGGATTCTGTCTCTATATAGTATCAGCTTGCCGGGAAAATGTCCAGTAAGCATTCACCCGGGAAGTGCCGGAAGCGGGAAGACAATCATGACGCCTGGGCGGCCCGGGGAATCGATCCCATTCGGCTGCGGCCGGTTGGTAAGCCCGTAGCCCTGCCCAAGGGAATACAACACCTGATATATACAAATAATATGCATGAAGAAACTGTATAAACCGCCAAATAATGAATATTCTGTGGTTTATTTACGGATATTTCGCATAAATTTCCAAAAACGCCTTGACAAGACACATCTATCGTGCTATGATCACAATCGCTCTCAGTTCTATTCTATTTTTATAATGAGTGAAGAGGAAAAGAAAATGAAAAAGATGAGAATGATTCTTTGCGCTGTGATGGCATTGACGATGCTTCTGGCTCTGGCTGCCTGCGGCGCCGGCAAGACGGAGCAAGCAGAGGAGAAGGAGACTCTGGTTCTGGGGACCTCCGCCGACTACGCTCCTTTTGAGTTCATGTATCCCGATGAAAACGGCGAGCTGGTCTATGGCGGTATCGATATTTCCGTGGCCCAGTACATTGCCGACTATATGGGCAAGGAGCTCAAGGTGGAGAACATGGGCTTTGACTACCTGCTGGTCAGCCTGGCCAAGGGCGACTTTGACATGGTCCTCGCCGCCATCGAGGAGAATGAGGAGCGCCTTCAGAGCGCCGATTTCTCCGATCCCTATTACACCGACTATCCGCCCATGATCCTGGTGAAGAAGGTCAACGCCGACCAGTACGCGTCTTTGGATGACTTTGCCGGCAAATCTGTGGGCGCCCAGACGGCCACCACCAAGGAAGGGATCGTCAGGGACGAAATGACCGGCGCAAACCTGGTTTCCCTGCAGAATGTGAACGATCTCGTCAACCAGCTTGTCAACGACAAGATCGATGCCGTCGTGCTGGACGGCGCTGTGGCGCTCCAATTCGTGGCGACCAACGATGAGCTGACGGTGGCCTCGGTGGACCTGGGGGAGGCTGCTCCCTATCGCGTGTGCGTGGCCAAGGGCGATCCGAAGGGCCTGCTGCCCGGCATCAACGCCGCCATTGCCGAAATGCTGGAGAACGGCAAGGTCACAGAGTTCACGGAATTTGCCGACTCCCTCGAGGACGTGTGGCAGGAGGTCTCCGCCGAATAAGCCGGCCCAGACGGTTTTTCGCTGAAAAGGAATGTGCAAAGCCTTGATCGGGTTTTGCACATTCGTTCTATTCCGTAGAAAGAAAGGACCCAAGCCTATGTGGTGGAGCAACCTCTTTAAGGACATGAGTTCCGCAAGCTTTTTTAATTTCTCGTTCCTTCCCAAATACGCGGCTTTCTTTATCCAGGGCATCGAATACACCCTGCTGTTGGCATTTGTATCCGTGCTGCTTGCCATACTCCCGGCACTGCTGCTGGCTCTGATGCGCCTCAGCAAAAACAGGCTCATCAAGGGACTGGCCGGCGCGTATATTGCAATTTTCCGTTCCACGCCCCTTCTGGTGCAGCTCTCCATCATCTACTTCGGCCTTTTCGGCATGATCTCGATCCCGCGCTATTCTCTCTTCGGCTTCGTGGATCTCAGCCGTTTTATTCCCGGCGTTGTGGCCCTGGCGCTCAACAGCTCCGCCTATGTGGCCGAGATTTTCCGCGCCGGTATCCTGGCCGTAGACGCGGGGCAGATGGAGGCCGCCCGTTCCCTGGGCCTCAGCAAATGGGACGGGATGGAGCTGGTGGTGCTGCCCCAGGCGATCAAAAATGTGCTGCCGGCCATCGCCAATGAGGTCGTCACCATGGTCAAGGAGAGCTCCATCTGCTCCATGCTGGGCATGGCGGAGCTGATGTTTGGTGCCAAGGCCGTGGCATCCACCACCTATATCACGCTGGCCCCCTACACCCTGGCGGCTCTCATCTATTTCTGCATCAACTATCCCGCCTCCAAGGCGATCGAAGCCATCGAAAGGAGAATGCGCCGTGGCGACAAACAGTGAAGTGATCCGCGTCGAGCATGTGACCAAGAAGTTTGACGGCGGTGTGATCGCCCTCAACGACTGCAGCCTTTCCATTGCCAAGGGCGAAGTGGTGTCCATCATCGGCCCCTCCGGCTCCGGCAAGTCCACCATGCTCCGCTGTCTGAATCTATTGGAGCAGCCCAGCTCCGGCAAGGTCTTCGTGGACGGCGTGGATATCACGGGCCCCAAGGTGAACCTGGACCTGCACCGCCGAAAGATGGGCATGGTCTTTCAGCATTTCAATCTCTTCCCCAATATGACGGTGAAGAAGAATATTACCCTGGCGCCGGTGCGCCTGCGGCTGAAGACCCAGGCGGAGGCGGAAAAGAAAGCCATGCAGCTTCTGGAGCGGGTGGGCCTTGCGGACAAAGCGGATACCTATCCGGCCATGCTGTCCGGCGGCCAGAAGCAGCGCATCGCCATTGTGCGGGCCCTGGCCATGGAGCCGGAGGTCATGCTCTTTGATGAGCCCACCTCCGCGCTGGATCCGGAGATGGTGGGCGAAGTGCTGGACGTGATGAAGCGGCTGGCCAGGGACGGCATGACGATGGTGGTCGTGACCCATGAAATGGGCTTTGCCCGTGAGGTCGGGGACCGGGTACTGTTTATGGACGGAGGCTCCATCCTGGAGGAGGGGACGCCGGAGCAGATCTTTGATCATCCTCAGAACCCCAGGACAAAGCTCTTCCTCTCCAAAGTTCTGTGACAGGAGCGGAGGGGAAGAACAATGCGGATGAATTCTTATCTGCTGCTGGACAGCGCTGCGCTGGCAGCGAACGTGAAAGTCCTTCGGGAGGAGCTGGGAGAGGCGAAGCTGGTCCCGGTCCTGAAATGTGACGCCTACGGTCTCGGCGCTGTGGAAACGGCCCGGCTGCTCTTAAAGCAGGGGGTCGATACCTTCGCGGTGGCCCATGTATCAGAGGGGCTGCAGCTCTTTGAGGCGGGTATCGAGGCGACGATTTGGGTCATGGGCATCCCCCTGGAGCATCAGCTTCCGGATGCGGCGAAGGCCGGACTGGTGCTGACTCTGGGCAGCTTTTACCAGTTTGAGCTTCTGAAGAAGACAGCGGAAGCTATCGGCAGGCCTGTCTCCATACAGCTGAAGCTGGATACGGGCCTTCACCGGATCGGTTTTTTGCCCGAGGAGATCCCGGCGCTTGCCCGGGCGATGAAAGAATACAGCGGGTACTTAAACTGCACAGGCAGCTTCTCCCATTTCCGGGACAGCATCGACGAAAACATGGACCGGCAGTATGCGCTCTTTCTCAGCATGACCGGGGACCTGAGAAGCAAGGGCATTGAACCCGGGCTCCTGCATATGTCCAGCTCGGCGTCTTTGGAGAAAAACACGAAATACAATCTGGACGCGGTACGGGTCGGCCGCCGCCTTTATATGGATAATCCCCTGGCGCCCACCGGACGGATCCGGGAGGTTGCCTCCTTCCGCGCGTATCTTACGGATATCCGGGAGAGAAAAGCGGGGGAGACCCTGGGCTATGACGAGGGCTATCTGCTGAAAGAGGATAAAACGGTGGGGGTCCTTTCCGTGGGCTACGGCGACGGACTGAGCCCGGAGCTATACCGACTGGGGGAGACGGTTCTGGTGAACGGCGCCCGGACCCGGCTCATCGCCTGCTGTATGGATCAGAGCTTTGTGGATCTTGGCGGGATCCCCTGCCGGCCGGGGGACGAGGTGACCTTCTTCGGTTATGACGCCTTGGGGAACTTTCTGTCCGCCCAGGAGGTCGCCAATGAGATCGGCGCCAATGAGGGCTGCGCCCTCACCAGCGCCCTCCATCCCCGGGTCGCCAGGGTGATCCGATAAACGGAGTGACAGAAACAGAAATATCTCCCACACCGTCTGGCTGAAAGAGCCGGTACACCCCGCAGGATGTACCGGCTCTCAGCGTGTAGACAAAGTCCGATGGACTTTGTCTACACGCTTCAATGCCCCGTGTTTTTTGTGAAGCTTCACCTCACAAAAAACGTCGCTGCGCTCCGCGAAAGCCTGCTTTAGCAGGCATTTCGCCAGGGCAGATCCAATTCGAGGCGGGCCTTGCCCCCTCGAGCTCCCCCGCTACTCTATAAACTCTTTCCCCTTGTACCGGGG
>CAMNAO010000003.1 GCA_946531435.1 uncultured Clostridia bacterium | reverse complement strand
CCCCGCTACTCTATAAACTCTTTCCCCTTGTACCGGGGTTTGTCTACAGTCTGAGAGCCGGTACACCCCGCAGGATGTACCGGCTCTTTCCTTGCCTTTGCCCTTCCGCTCAGAAAATCTGACCCGGGAGTCTCAGCTTCTCTCTGGGCGGGAAGGTCTTGTCAAATGCCTCCACGTCCGCGTCATCCACATAGTAGCCCCCGGGCGTCTGGTATACGCCGGTGATCCCCTCCAGGTATCCGGGGACCAGCTCCTTGCAGAGGAAGAAAGAATCGTCCGCGCCCTCCGGCAGATCGTGATAGCGGATACCGAAGCAGCGGGCATAGGTAAAGCCGCTGTGGCCGTAAAAACCGATGCTGCCCTCAAAGAGCACCGCGCCGAAGCCCATGGCCGCCGCCTTTTCCAGCGAGTAGTCCAGCAGCTTTTTGCCGTAACCCATGCGCTTCAGCTCCGGCGTGATGCCGATGGGTCCCATGGTCAGTACGGGGATCGCCTGACCGTCGTCGGCGTCGATGCGCGTGCGCATGAACATGTTCTGCCCGATCAGTTCGCCGTTCTGCTCCATGACGAAGTCCAGCTCCTTCACAAAAGCCGGATCGTCCCGCAGCACATGGATCACGTAGTGCTCGCTGCAGCCGGGACGGTACACGTTCCAGAACGACTCTCTGACGAGATTTTCAACCTCTCGGTAGTCCTCGGGTTTTTCCAAACGAATGGTATAGTCATTTGTATTCATTGTTTTTCCTCCTGAAAATTGTTGACTGTCAATTGCCTTTCAGCGGGAGGTTTGTTCGATTGCGGTCAAACCTCCCGGTCAGCCCACAATCTCCGTTGCGTTGCGTTTTTTCAAACAGCACTCTCCTAAAATGAATATTTATCATCATGCCAAACGGCTTGATTTCTGTGCCCCTGCTCCCTTTTTTTCACGATCGGTGAGGCTTCTCTCCGGATCCAGTCGTCCAGAAACCGCAGCTCTTCCTCCGTGTGAAACCAGTGCCCGCCACCGTCCATGACAGTGAGCCCGGCGCCGTGCGTTTCCGCGAAATCGCTGATGGCTTCAAACGCCGTCAGGTTGTCATGTCCTCCGTAGAGGATCTGCGTCGGCGCCCTCCAGTCGACGGGGTGATCCCGCACATAGCAGAGATACTCCCAGGATAAGTCCTCCCCGAAGGCTGTGGGGATCACACCCTTTGCTTTCAGCTCCTCCTCGGTTACGTTCGCCCATTGCATCATGTCGGTGATCAGCTTCTCCATATCGACGATGGGGGAGATGAAAAAGGCCCTGCTGATGAGGCGGTCGATCCCGGCGCACATACTGAAAAACGCACCGATGCTGTTGGCGATCAGAAGAACGTGTTCATACGCGGCCTTCAGTTCTTCTGCTGCCGCGCGGATCTCGGCTCCGACTTCCCATGGAGTGAAGGACTGATAATCCAGCCCCGTGACCCGGCAATGCGGAAACAATGCTTGATAGCGGCCGCTTTCAGCCGCGCTGCCGCCCTTTCCGTGAATGTACAATACCGCGTCCTTCATAGGCTCCTCTTAACGCAGATCCGTTGCTCCCTATGCCTGAACGAAATGCCGGCTGAACGCCTCGATCCGGGCTGTGGCCTCCTCTGTTTTCCGGGGCTCCCGGTCACATCAATGGATGATCACCGAAATCGGCACGGGTCAGCCGAAGGCCGGCATCCCAGTAGAACCGGACAATTCGCGGATAGTCGTATCCGCAAACCCGTTTTGAAAGAACAGCTCCAAAGGGGCTGCCAGAATGCGTTCTTTTGCAGCAATCTCCATAGAGTGCCTCCAGGTCGGAGGCGACGATTGTTTCTGAACATTATAGCGAACGATCGTTCGCACGTCAAGGCCTGCTTCTGAAATGTCTCAACAAAGGCGCAGCGTTTAACTGAAAAAGCGGGAGAGCTCGAGGGGAAAAGGCCCATCTCGAGTTGGATCTGCCCTCCGGAACATCGTTTTCTCAGACCATCTTATATGTCCGTTTCCTCCTCCCGGGGCGATGCCTGCATCCGCCAATGGTGGGGGGCGGGGAACAGGGACGAGGGGATGCGGATACGCTCCGCGCTAAGAGCCTCGCTTCGCTTTTCGCAATGACAGAGGAGAATTGACAGCCGCAGCGGCTTCCCCATTTGTTCGTCATTGCGGGGAACCGGGGCCCCGGGAAAGCCTGAAGGGCTTTTCTGGGAAGGGCGACGAGGACGCCGGGCCGTTTACGACGGCGTCACACGACGTCGTGAACAATGAGGCGTCACGAGGAGCCGGGTGACGTGGCAATCCGCGCCTATTCCAAACCCATCCCGTAGGGGCGATCTGTGATCGCCCGCTTGATCAGCAGCCCGTAGAGGCGATCTGTGATCGCCCGCTGTCCCGTGCCGCACCTTGTAGGGGCCGGCGCCCTCGACGGCCCGTGGTAACCAGGGATATTCGGGAGGGGGGCCCTCTTCTGCGGCCTTTCGATTATGCTGTTTCGAGACGGTCCCTTTCGCGATGAGCAGCATTGCGCTCCCCCGAAAAAGGAATATAAACGCTGTTTATCATGGGGGGCTTTGCGTTGATTTCTGCTTTATGACAGCGTCTACTAAAGAAGCCCTCCAAAAGACGATTCCGGAGATGCCGGGAGTCTGTGATCATGGATCCTTGTTTCTTATGCTTCAGTCACGGTGAAGCAATGGACGCCCGGGCCAAGCTCCTGCCGCCCCCGGGGGAGGAGCAGCGTCGCTTCACAGTTGGCCGGCACCGTGACGGTATGGATCAGCTCGCCGTTCTTTTTCTCCCAACCGGATTCCACCTTGCCGTAGATGCTGTCATAGCTTGCCCTGGCAAAACGGAAGTGGCCGCCCGGGCGCGGGGCAATGGTGAAATGGTTCTCGCCGTCCACCCGGATGCCGCACATGGTTCTGAACAGCCACTCGACGGCCGCGCCCTTGGAATAGTGGTTGAGGCTCGCGATGCCGCCCTGGGCCTCTGTGCCTTCCCAGCTCTCCCAGATGGTGGTGGCGCCGGCCTTCGGCATGAAGAGCCAGCCGGGCATTTCCTCGTTTTCCAGCAGACGATAGGCTGCCTCGATGTCGATCTCCGCGAGCACGTCCAGGATCAGCGGCGTGGAGAGGAAGCCCGTGCCCAGCCGCCAGCCGTAGTGCTCCAGCGCCTCGATAAGACGCTTTTCTGCATAGGAGGTCTGCTCCTCGTTCAAAAGCCCAAAGGCCAGCGGCCGCACCAGCAGGGCCTGCCGGTCGGTATCGAGGCCTTTTCCGAATTCCCTCTGGTAGGCAACCCCGCATTTTTCCGAGACTGCGCGGTAGCTTGCCGCGTCCTCCGGGCGGCTGAGCTCCTCGGCAATCTCCGCGAGGCAGCGCAGCACATAGGCGGTGTAGGCGGTACTGACCTCGGGATGGGGCAGCACCATGTCCTTCCAGTCGTTGGCGTTCAATATCTATTCTTCGGCTTTTACACAATCGCCAGAAAGCCCGTAAATTGGGCACTTTTTGGCACTCGACTCTCCGAATGTAGAGAAAAACTGCACTTCACCTGACTAAAGTTTTATTTGGAATTGCAAAAACAGCATTGTTTTTTACCCCGGGGGTAAACTATTTGGTCTGGCCCCGAGGGTGGGGTAACCCGGAAGGAGATAGAGGCGCATGCCAAAGACAAAGTGGTCAGAGCTCTCACATTTGCAGCTTGGGCAGTATGGTGAGTATTACGCAAAGATGGAATTCACTTCTTACGGCTTTGATGTTTACACATCTGAGGTAGACGATCACGGTGTGGATTTCGTTGCGAAAAAGAATGGCATTTTCTATGAGGTCCAGGTAAAATCCATACGGAACGACAACTACATGTTTATCCGGAAGAGCAAGCTTGTTCTTGATGATAAACATCTGATCTGTTACCTCCGGTTTGTAGATGACCAGCTTCCGGAAGTTTACGTTATCCCAGCAACTGTGTTTCTTGAGCCTGATGGATCATTGTTCACATCCAAGGATTATGTGGGCCTTAAGAGTGACCCGGAATACGGTATCAATATGAGCAAGAAGAACTATGAGAAAATGCAGGCATTCAGGATTGAAGCTACGATTCAAGTTTTATAGGTGTTCAATCTCCAGTTAAGAAAAAGCGCGGCAGATCGGTCTGGCTGAAAAAGCCTGACTGGTCTGCCGCTTTAATATATGGTGTACTGTTGTTATAGTTCTAGGAGTTTAGTGTTGATTTTATAAATGAATCACAACAACTGTTATCCAATCATTTTGAAGTGTCGAAGTGCGTCTTTTATTGGCTCCCTTCTTTTATCTGGACAAGGGTGTGACCTGGAATTTGTTTCCGTAGCTTTCCGTTGGGGAGAAACTTTCACAGGCAAACCGCATTCCTCTTTAACATCAGCAATCCAGCAACTCTTTGGGATAAATCCATATTTCTCGTAAACATATGTTAGGCGTTTCTTTCAATACAGACTATGATTTTTTACGCAAACATTTTGTAGCTATAACGAATAGCTCTCAGTAGGAGTATGGTTAATTGTTGTCTCTGCCGCATTTATATGCTATGATTTGTCCGAGACCATTTCCACGGAAGAACTTGCCCGGTCGCTGTACATGGGCCGCTCGTATCTGTCCACAAAATTTCACAGCGAGACCGGGATCAAGCTCAATGACTTTATTCTACAGCAGAAAATGGAGGAGGCCAAACGCCTCCTCCGCTATACCGACCGCAGCGCCGCCGCTGTCGGAGAATATCTTGCCTTTTCCTCCCCGGCCCACTTTACCAGGGTGTTCAAAAAGCATGTCGGCCTCACGCCGAATGAATACAGGGAAAAGAGCAATGCCTGATTTGCCGGTGTAGGTTTTCTGCCCGGAACTTCTGCCTTCGCTTACCGGTTGCTTTTGCCCATGAAAGGAAGTCGGAGGGGCGCAAGGCGGGCACGGCCCTTTGGCAATGCCTCCACGGTGAAGCGGCAGGAAACGGGGGGACAGTTTTCCGCTATCACCGGGGAACCGTTGCCCGGAAGGGGCGACTATGATATAATATCCGCAAAGCGGATATTATACCAGACTGTAGACAAACCCCGGTACAAGGGGAAAGAGATTATAGAGTAGCGGGGGAGCTCGAGGGGCGCGACGCGTAAAGCAAACAGCCCGGTGGGCTGTTTGCAGCCAAAGCGGGGAGCGAACGCGACCTGGATCAAGACCCGCCTCGAATTGGATCTGCCCTGGCGAAATGCCTGCTAAAGCAGGCTTTCGCGGAGCGAAGCGACGTTTTTTGTGAGGTGAAGCTTCACAAAAAACACGGGGCACCCCGCGTGTAGACAAAGTCCATCGGACTTTGTCTACACGCTGAATATAATATCCGCAAAGCGGATATTATACTTTGATTTAAGTCCTTTTGCTCCCGCCCTCCGGACGGAACCGCAAAAGATGACAATTATACCATCGTTGCTTTGCACCTATGGTATAATACAAAAAAGGGCGGCGGCCGCCGCCCCATGAAGATGATGCATTCAGGAGGATGCCGCCATGCCGCCAAGCCGTCACAGCTCCAGTTCTCATTCCAGTTCTTCCCACTCCAGTTCTTCTCATTCCAGTTCTTCCCGCTCCAGCTCGTCTCATTCCAGTTCTTCCCGTTCTTACAGCTCCGGCAGCAGCCGTTCCTTTTCCTCCCGGGGGCCCAGCTCCCATTCCGGCACCAGCCGCTTTAGCCGTCCGCTTGTGGGCGGCGGGTCCCGGAGCGACTCCCGGGTGACTCCCATGCGGCCCCGGGTGAACCAGCCCACCGGCTATAAGCCTACCGGGGGACAGGCCCCGTACTATGTATACGGGCGCAGCCATGATTACACCTATTATCCCGTCTCCTGGGTGGACGAGGCCACAGGCCGCAGCTTTGAGAAGGGCTATTATGACGAGAACGGCCGCCGTTATGAGGACGTGTCCCTGGCCCAAAACGGCCGCTATGAAAATGTGCTCTGCCACTGCAGCTATTGCGGACAGGACACCGTGCTGAATCTGGGTACGGACGAAGTGACAAAGAGCCTTCAGTGCCCCAACTGCGGCGCACCGATGGAGATCAAATCCCAGCTGGATGAGCGGGTCCAGGGCTCCTACCTCTCCTCCGGTACCGGTTCCGGGAACGCTTCCACAGCCCCTGCCAAAAGGCGCGTCGGCTGCCTCATCGGGGTGGTGATTGCCCTGGTCATCGCCTTCATCAGCTGTATCGCGAATGAGGTGTCCGATGTACAGTATACTGCGATCCCCGTGCCGGTCACGGAGACCGGGGAAGCCGCCGAGGATGTCCTGTATCTGCGGCGGGTGGGGGACGGTGCCTATGAGATCTGCGACAATGCCGGCTCCGCCGACAAGATCCTGACCTGGGACTATGACGCGGACAGCTTTTACGATGAGGAGTCGGAGAGCTGGCTCTGGCTGAATACCGACGTCACGCCGGAAATCTGGCAGTACTGGTTCGAGGGGATCTCCTCAGATTACGGGGACTACGGTTGGATGGAGCATGACGAGGAGGGCTGGTTCATCGAAGCCTCCGAGGGCAACTGGATCCCGCTGCCCTCCTCCTATGATACCGACGGTCTCTGGTACCTCACGGACTGAGCCGGGGAGTAGAGAATGACAGGCCGGGACCGCGGCAATGGCTTTGCAGCGGTCCCGGACCTTGCCGTAAAAGCGGCTGAAACGATTGGGACCATTGAAGGAACAATATGGATTCCGGGCGCGGGCGGGAACATACCGTGCCGTTCGCTCGTCTCAGCATTGCGGGACGCGGACGGCCAGCCTTGTCCGGACCGCTCGTACAGAAGGAGGAAGTTTCATTATGAGACGCAATTTGATGAGAAAAGGGACGGCCGCGGCGCTGATCGCGGTCCTGCTGATCGCGGCCCTTGGCGGCTGCGCGAAGAAGGCCGATCCGGCCGATCCCTATGAGAACATCGGAAAGCCCGGTGAACCTGCCGCGACGACCCAGCCTGAGGATAAGACCCAGGCCGAGGATAAGAGCGAGCCGGAGGACAAGACCGGGTCCGACACCCCGGCCGAGCCGGACCCCCAGAGCGGGACCGCCCGCCAGGACGGCGAGCGTTTCGAGGGGACCGTCGCCATCGAGGGGATGGAGGAGACTGTCAAGTACGAGCACGTGCGCAGCGAAAAGCTGGGCTTCGAACTGGACTACGATTATGAGTCGCTGCTGCGCCGCAGCGAGGCGGACCGGGAGTGCTTCATCTCGATCTACGACGATCCCGAAGCGCCCGAGAACTGGCTGGTTGTGGATTACAGCCCGGTGGACGCCGAGACCGAGGCCGCGGCGATCATGGGGAATCTATCCGATACCTTCAAGGTCAGCCGGGAGGATATCGCCCTGGAGAATGCGGGCAGCTGCATCTGCCTGAACGCCTCCGAGGAGACGGGCAGTACGGGAGTACCCGGGATGCTGATGACGGTATATATCTTGCCTGCGTCCAACGGCAGCTGCCGTATTGCTACGGCGCGCACCTCTTTTGAGGCCGCTGAGGGCTTCGGCGCGCTCTTTCGCGGCATGATGGACTCCTTTGCGGTCATTGACCGCAAAACGGACGCCCAGATCACGCGCCAGGATGGCGAGCGCTTCGAAGCGGTCATTATGCTCGAAGGGATGGAGGAGACTGTCAAATACGAGCATGTGCGCAGCGATGTCATCGGATTTGAGATCGACTACGACTATGAGTCGCTGACGCGCCGCAGCGAAGGCGGCAGTGAGCGCTTCCTTTCGATCTATGACGATCCCCAGAAGCCCTGGAACTACCTGGAGGTGACCTACAGCGTAAGCGATGCCGAGAAGACGGCCGCCAGGATCAGCGAGGACCTTTCCCATGACTACGAGCTCACCCGGGAGTCGTTCGTGCTGGACGGCGCGGGCAGCTGTATTCTGATCGATGCATCCGTGGTCAAGGGCAGTCAGAGAATGGCCGATGAGCTTCAGACGGTGTATATCATCCCAGCATCTGACGGCAGCTGCCGCATTGCCACGGTACATTGCACCATTGAGAGCGCAGAAGGCTTCGGACGGCGCTTCGACTATATGATGCAAACGTTCAAGGTCGTCGAGCGGCCGGAAGAGACTCCTGAGCTCCGGGCATCCCGCAAGGACGGCGAGCGCTTTGAGGGGAGCATCATCCTGGAGGGCATGGAGGAGACCGTCAAGTACGAGCACCTCATCCGGGAGACGATGGGCTTTGAAATGGACTACGATTACGAGACCCTGATTCGGAAGAGCGAGGCGGATAAGGAGACCTTCGTCCTCGTCTATGACGACCCCGAGAAGCCGGAGAACTATTTTGAGATCACTCGCCGCGACGGGGACGCCGAGACCGTGGCCGCTGCCATCAGCGAGGAGCTTTCCCGGGAGTACGGGATCCTGCAGGAGAACGAGCCTCTGAAGCGTGCTGGCGACAGCATCTATATCGAGGCTTCCACCACCAGGGACGGAAAAACCATGGTCGATCCCATCCAGTGGGTATCTGTCATCCCTGCCGGCGACGGCTGCGTGGTCGTATGGACGCACTGCGCCCTGGTGGACTCTGAGGACTTCGGCTCCCGCGTCGACCATATGCTGGATACCCTGGCGATCCTGCCCCGCAGCTGAGCGGGAATGCCCGGCACGGCCGGTACCCGTATCTCTTTACATCCTTTTCGATCCCTTGCGTTCTTATCGATCTTTTTCGCTTTGGCGGCGGAGATCTTCTAATCTGATCTTAAAAAACCTGTTCATCCATGTTACAAATCCTCGTTTTGCAGCACCTGTATGTGAAGAGGGGACGAAGTTCCAAAGGAAAAACGGAAAGAAGCCCGGCCTCCGCCGGGCTTCTTTCCGTCAGTCGGAACGATTCATAAAGGAGGAACGAACCATGCGTGAACAGAATCAGCCCCAGGCTTACAATTACAGGACACTGATGGAGGATCTGGAGGCTGTCAGGGCGGCGATGCCCTACACCGGGCTTGTGGCTGCCGCCGACGAAAACGGGTATAGGGACGGGTTTGCTGTGCTTTCGCTGTCTGCGCCCTACTATCTCTCCGACAGGCTGACGGGAGAAGTTTCTGACGCGGGGCAGCTGCGGGATGCTTTTCTGCGCTGTGACTATTCCCAGATCTACGCGGCGGATCAGGAGGTGCGCATTTATTTCGTGGTCAGGGATGTGTGGAAGAACGGCGAGCAGCTTCCCGCGTCCATGCGGCTGGATATCAACAAACGCATCGAGGAAAAGATTCTCAAGCATAAGGCAGCCGGAGACAGCCTCGGCTGAAAAAACAGATAAAGACGGTGAGTTTTGCGGGTGATGCAGAGGAGAAAGCAACATGAATCAACACATTCGCTGCGGGATACGCGGAATGCAATGTCGACATCGATTCCGTGCCCCGCTTTATCATAGAATTATTGACATATTTATAATTCCGTGATATATTGATAACAGTTCTTATACCATACCAAGAACTATGCAGGTTACTATGATAAGGTAGTAGACCGCAGAGCTCTAACGCCTCGCTTATGCGAGGCGTTATCTCTATCTGTACGACACTATTAATATCAGTTGATGCAAACTTACTGCAGACGGAATGTTGGAGGAGAAAAATGCTGTCATATGGAATTGGACTTGATATAGGCATCACTTCTGTTGGATGGGCTACCGTCGCCTTGGACCTTGATGATAATCCGTTTGGAATTATTGGCATGGGCTCCCGTATTTTCGATGCAGCCGAGCAGCCAAAAACTGGTGCTTCCCTTGCGGCGCCTCGACGTGAAGCTCGCAGCACAAGGCGTCGCCTGCGTAGACATCGTCATCGTAATGAGCGTATTCGTGCGCTGTTGATCAAAGCTGGCCTACTATCAGATGAGCAACTTCTGCATCTGTTTGACGGAAAACTCTCTGATATTTATGAGCTCCGTGTACGTGCGTTAAGTGAGCTTGTTACCCCGGAGGAGTTTGCGAGAATTCTGATCCATATCTCTCAGAGACGAGGATTCAAGTCAAACAGAAAAAACGAGGTTTCGGCAGAGACAGGAGAACTGCTTGCTGCGGTTAATGCCAATAAGGAACGCATGTTACAGAATGGGTACCGGACAGTTGCTGAGATGTTGTTGAAGGACGCGGCATACAGCGGCCACCAGAGGAATAAGGGCGGCACGTATATTTCCACTGTAAGTCGGGATATGGTCGTCGATGAAGTCCGCCAGATATTCTCAGCGCAAAGGAGTCTCGGCTCAACATTCGCCAACGAAGCGCTTGAGACTGCCTACTTGGAAATCCTGCTTAGTCAGCGTTCCTTTGATGAAGGACCCGGAGAAAACAGTCCTTATTCAGGGAGCCAAATTGAACGCATGATCGGCAAATGTACGCTTGAGCCGAACGAGACTCGCGCGGCAAAAGCAACCTATTCCTTTGAATATTTCTCGCTTCTCGAGGCCGTCAACCATATCCGAATTGTAGAGAATGGCAAAAGCTCACCACTTACAGCGGAACAGCGTAAGGCTCTCATAGATCTTGCTCACAAGTCTTCCGGTTTGAATTATGCCAGAATTCGTAAAGCGCTCGCGCTCTCTGATTTGCAGATGTTCAATATGGTCCATTATGATAACAAACTCACGATAGAGGAAGCGGAAAAGAAAACAAAGTTCACTTATATGTCAGCGTATCATCAGATGCGTACGGCACTCAACCATATTGCAAAGGATCACTTTTCCGCAATCACAAAAGAACAGCGCAATGCGATCGGCGAAACGCTCTCTCGATATAAGACATCCGAAAAAATCCGTCCGGCTTTGGAAATGGCAGGACTATCTGAACCGGAGATCGATGCTGTCGAATCGTTGAGCTTTAGTAAATATGGGCATATCTCGCTGAAAGCGTGCGATAAGATCATTCCTTATCTGGAACAGGGAATGAATTATAATGACGCCTGCTCTGCCGCCGGATACCAGTTTAAGGGGCATGAAGGCATGGAGCAGACGATGTATCTCCCGGCGCTTGATGAGGATGCAAAAAATACACTGACAAGTCCCGTTGTATTACGAGCTGTTTCCCAAACTATCAAGGTTGTGAACGCTATTATCCGGGAGCGAGGCTGCAGCCCCACTTTCCTTAACATTGAGTTGGCCCGGGAAATGGCAAAAAACTTTATGGAGCGCGGAAAAATCAAGAAAGAGCAGGACGAAAACCGCTTAAAGAACGAACGCCTTATGCAGCGAATCCGGGATGAGTATGGAAAGCCGTCGCCTACCGGGCTTGACCTTGTGAAGCTGAAGCTTTTTGAGGAACAGGGAGGTGTATGCGCATATTCTCTCAAACAGATGTCTCTGGAGCATCTCTTTGACAGCGATTATGCTGAAGTCGATCACATCATCCCATACAGTATCAGTTTCGATGATGGATACAGGAACAAAGTACTTGTCTTTTCGAAAGAAAACCGTGACAAAGGGAATCGCCTCCCCTTGGAGTATCTGACCGGAAAGCGGAGGGACGATTTTATCGTATGGGTCAACGCCAATGTCCGAGACTACCGAAAGCGTCAGATTCTACTGAAAGAACATATCACTGCAGAAGATGAAGAGAGGTTTATTGAGCGTAACCTTCAAGACACGAAGACGGCATCCCGATTTATGCTGAACTATATCCAAGATCATCTGCAGTTCAGTGATTTTACTTCTGGTCGCAAAAAACATGTGACGGCCGTTAACGGAAGCGTAACCTCATATTTACGCAAACGTTGGGGAATCTCAAAGGTGCGTGCCAATGGAGACATCCACCATGCGGTAGACGCTTTGGTGATTGCCTGTACTACCGACGGTATGATCCATGATGTCAGCAAATATGCCAAATATCGCGAAAGCCGCTATATGGCGGATTCGGCGGACCGATTCGTCATTGATCCGGATACAGGTGAGGTGATTAAAGAGTTTCCCTATCCCTGGCCCCTATTCCGGTATGAATTAGAGGCGCGCCTCAGCCACGATCCCCAGAATGCGATACGGGGCCAAGGCTTCCCTGTCTATTCGGAGCAGGGGATCAATGTGCGGCCTCTGTTCGTTTCCCGCATGCCGCGCCGTAAGGTTACTGGTCCTGCACACAAGGAGACGATCAAGAGCGGAAAAGCTCTGGACTGCGGGTTGCTGGTGACAAAGAGGCCGCTGACTGATCTGAAGCTTAAGGACGGCGAGATCCCGAACTACTATATGCCACAGAGCGATCGCTTGCTTTACGAAGCATTGAAGACCAGACTGAGTCTGTTCGGCGGTGATGGAAAGAAAGCGTTCGCCGAGCCGTTTCACAAACCGAAGAGCGATGGGACTCCCGGCCCGCTTGTTCATAAGGTCAAGCTGTGTGAGCCCAGCACCCTGAACGTTTCTGTTCACGGAGGGCATGGTGTGGCTGATAATGAAAGCATGGTTCGGATCGACGTATTTCGCGTGGAGGGCGACGGCTATTACTTCGTACCTGTTTATGTGGCGGATACCCTGAAGCAGGAGCTTCCCAATCGGGCATGCGTAGCGCATAAGCCATACAACGAATGGAAGGAGATGCGGGACGAAGACTTTATCTTTTCCCTCTACCCGAATGATCTGGTTAAGGTCACGCATAAAAAGGAGTTGAAGCTGACGAAAGCACAAAAGGACAGTGACCTTCCCGAAAGCTATTCAATAAAAAGCGAGATGCTCTATTATATCAGTGCCAATATCTCAAGCGGCGCTATTTCATGCAGAAAACACGATAACAGCTATCTGCTGGAAGGATTAGGTATCAAAACCTTGGAATCGTTTGAGAAGTATACTGTTGATGTCCTTGGTGAATACCACCCGGTGAAAAAGGAGACCCGTCAATCGTTCTGCAGAAAGTGAGGTAAAGATGGCGTATCGCAATGTGATCATTGAAAGCCCAGCTTCTGTTTCTATGCGCAGCGGCCAGTTGTTGATCCGTACAGAGGGAGAGCACACGGTCGCGATCGAAGACCTCTCTTCCCTGTTGCTGGAAAGCCTCCAAAGCACCATAACGACAGCCGCACTGTCCCGTTTGGGGCAGTGCGGCTGCACTGTTTTTATCTGCGATCAGAAACATATGCCTTGTGCGGTTCTGACGCCGTTTTGCCAGCATAGTCGGTCTCTGTCCGTTCTTCAAGCGCAGATGAGCGCCACCGAGCCTGCCAAAAAGCGGCTCTGGCAGGCGGTCGTCCGGGCCAAGATCCGGAATCAGGCGCGGTGCCTCTCTCTGGCGGGGCTGGATAATGCATCGGATCACCTGCATTCCCTGGCGGCGCGTGTTCGCTCCGGCGATACAGATAATGTGGAGGCCACGGCCGCACAGTTTTATTTCCCGGCATTGTTTGGCTGCGGTTTTACCCGGGCAGATGAGACTGGGATCAATTCCGGCTTAAACTATGGTTATGCTATTCTTCGGGGATTTCTTGCCCGTTCGCTTGCCGTGTACGGATTCCAGCCAGCGTTTGGGATCCATCATCGAAGCGGTCTGAACCCATATAATCTTGCAGATGACCTGATCGAGCCATACCGACCCGTTATTGATTTACTGGTGTTTCAGAGCATAAAGGCGGAAGATTCCCTGACGCCGCCGTTAAAACAGATGCTCTTCAATTGCCTGAATCTGGATATGCTGTCCGGCGGACAGCATCATAGTGTTTCGTATGCCATGGAGAGAACGGTTCAGAGCCTGGGAATGGCCCTGACGGAAAAAGGAGCGCAGCTAACGCTCCCGGAACTCCTTCCCACATCGCAGCATCGCTATGAATAAGTTTATGAGGATCCTGATATTTTTTGATCTGCCGGTGAAAACGGCCTCGCAGCGAAGGGAAGCGGCCCGTTTCCGAAGATTCTTGCTAAACGACGGATATCACATGCTGCAGTACTCTGTCTATGCCCGTGTATGCAACGGCACAGACGCTGTACGGAAACACCAAGCTCGGGTCAGGCAGAATCTTCCGGACAATGGTTCCGTTCGTATGCTGACCATTACAGAAAAGCAATACGAAACCATTGAACTTCTGTTGGGCAGACGTACCGAGGCCGAAGAGCCCTTTCAGGTGGAGCAACTGACAATTTTTTGAAGCAGAACTGAGAATATGGCCCCTCTACACGTTTCTTTTTATAGGACAATCCCTTTCAAAGCGGTGCTTTGAAAGGGATTGTTGATAGTCTATTATACCATACCAAGAACTATCAGGGAACTATAACCCTTCTGCTGCAGTTCCTCTATGGTGAATAATTATACCATACCAAGAACTATCAGGGAACTATAACCACCATCTTCAGCGGATTGAATCCGTGCTTATTATACCATACCAAGAACTATCAGGGAACTATAACCGTGCTCGGTGGTGGTATGCTGCTTTACAATTATACCATACCAAGAACTATCAGGGAACTATAACTTATAATCGACGGTCGCGCCGGCGCAGATCATTATACCATACCAAGAACTATCAGGGAACTATAACAGCCTGGACCAGCACACCGACTTTTCAAAGATTATACCATACCAAGAACTATCAGGGAACTATAACGACATAGCTACCATCCTTTCTCTCAATTAGATTATACCATACCAAGAACTATCAGGGAACTATAACCATAAGCAGCTCCTCACCAGCATGAGCGATATTATACCATACCAAGAACTATCAGGGAACTATAACAGAATCCTTCGCAAGAATAGCGCATGTTCCATTATACCATACCAAGAACTATCAGGGAACTATAACACTGCCGCAACGAAGGATGCGAAGAGCGGGATTATACCATACCAAGAACTATCAGGGAACTATAACTCATTGATGGAGCTCCACGCGTTGGATGCGGATTATACCATACCAAGAACTATCAGGGAACTATAACGATCCCGGTGCTGTGCGTGTCGTAGTCGCTATTATACCATACCAAGAACTATCAGGGAACTATAACAAATGCCCGGACCTTGTCCTGGCCGCCACCATTATACCATACCAAGAACTATCAGGGAACAACAACTTTCCATTTCAGTGCCCCTGCATAGCTTTGGGTCAAAGCATGGCTCAAGAACGGTGCCGTGTCGATATTACACCCTTATTGCGCGGCCGGTGGTCTTCAGCGCTTCTTTATCCAGCTCGCCCCCGTCCAGGACCAGCCTGCCGTTGATGAAGACCTTTTCGATGCCGAAGGGCTTCTCCTGATCCCGCCTTTCACAGCCCGGCGCTTACGTTCCTGTTTTGATGGGCTTTGCACTCTTCAGGGATTTGCGGTACTCGTGGGGCGTCGTGCCATGGATCTTTTTGAAGGTGCGGCTGTAGTAATTCGCATCCGAAAAGCCGCAGCGCTCGGCGATCTCCGGCATGTGAAGGGAGGTGGTGCTGAGCATCTTCAGCGAGCGGCGCACGCGGGTCAGATTGATGTAATCCGTCACGGTCATCTCGACCTCCTTGTGGAAGCGGGAGGACAGATAGTTTTTGTTCACAGCGTATTTTTTGGCGAGACTCTCCAGGCTCAGAGGCTCCATATAGTGGAAGTCCACAAAGTTCAGCACGTCGCGGACCACGCTGGAATACTTCTCCCGGGAGTAGGTCTGTACCAGAAGGCAGTATTGCCGGATCATCCGCGGGACCAGGGCGGAGACCTGAACGATGTTTTCGGCTTCCTCAATTTCACGAAGCATTTGTCCGCTCATGCCGTCGATGTACAGCGGATGGACCTCTGCCTGCTGCACGGCTTTGCGCATGGCGGTGCTGGCAGCAATGACCATGTCCTTGGCATTGCGCAGGGGATCCTCAACCCGCTGGTCGATGGTGAAGCCCATAAACATATTCTGGTAATAGGTGGCCTCCGAGATATCCCCGCGGCGGATGGCGTCCAGCATCTTTGCCTCTGTTTCATACCGGGCTTCGATGGAGGTGTAGGGGATGGAGGAGAGGGAGACCGAGGGCTTCTCCTTCGCAGTCTGGGCATCATCTCCCGAAGGATCTGACCGAAGGCGGCGTATTCGGCAAAGCTCTGGGGCGTTTTCAGGGCGGGGTCCGTCACATCCATGCCGAAGAGGAAGCCCTGTACGGCGGTAAAGGGCTTGCCGATGTCGTCAAAGCCGAAGGGGGAATAACACATGGCGTGATAGTGGCCGACGGTATAGACGAGGCGCGGCGCGCAGTAGCTGTGGGTGGCGCTCTCCGGAATAAAGAGGGGGCCGCCCCGGCGGGTGTATTCATCACAGACCGCCTTGAACTGAGGCACATAGATGTCCGGGCAGTAGACGTCGATGCTTCCGGCGCAGAAATCCCAGACCTCCTGTACCTTGGAGACCGGTCCGCCGGTGGGATAGCTGCCGGGCTCGCCGCCCTTGTCCAGCCAGCAGTTGGCGGTCATGGGCAGGGGATAGACGGCCTTGCCCGCTGCCGCCACAGTGTTTACAAAGCGGGAGACGTGGTAGGCCGAGAACAGCTCCTCAGCGGCGCTGCCGAAGACCTGGCTCCAGCTGCCCGCCTCCTCGCCGGAGAGGACGGCGGCGCGGATCTCTTCGGTCATGGTGTCGGTATGGGTACGCATATAGGCTGCGAAATCCGGGGGGACCGGAGCGGCAAAGAGCGCGTCCGCCTCATCGGAGACCTCCCGCGCGGCGCCCAGAAGGCCGGTTTCATTCTCCACCTGCACTGCAACGACCGTCTGCCTGTCCGCGTCATAGTCCTTCAGAAAGCCCATGAGGGCGGCAAAGGCGCGGCTGTCGGCCTTCATGGTCTCCTCCCCCAGATAGGAGAGCGTGGTATAGGGCATCTTCACAGGAATCGTGGGAGAGATCTGACGGCCCGCCTTGTTTTTGCCCCTCTCGATCTGGGCGCGGGGGAAGCGGCTCAGGTCCTGCTTGACCCAGGCGGGGGCATACATGCACTCGGCGTTTTTCCAGCTGCCGAACCACAGGAAGACAATGCGCATGTCCCGGTCCCGCGCCTCGTCGATGAGTATCCGGGGCAGGCTGAAATCAAAGCGCCCTTCCTCCGGCTCAACCGTCTCCCAGGTCACCGGCAGCAGCAGCGTATTCATCCCCAGCTCCTGAGCGATGTCCCAGATCTTTTCCATATAGACCGGGGACGAGGAGTCGGAGTTGTGCACCTCGCCCGCCAGCATAAGAAAGGGCTTGTCCTCAACCATCAGCACCGGATGGCCGTTTTGGATTGCGATGTGTGGAAGTATGTCAGAAGAACCTCCTACGTCGAGTTCTGTATTGGGGATTGCCCGGAGGACCGGGCGATGGCTTTCGGCCGACGCTGTCCCCGGATACCATCCCATACACCCGCCTCTATTTTACCATGGGAAAGGAGTGGCGTTCAAGCAGATCGCATATTTGTATCTTTGCGATGGCATCAATGATCTGAACACCCTCACGCTTTATGGCGGACGACCGGCGCCCGGGCGGCTGCGGAGCCGGCGGGCCGGGGCGGCCGAAAATATGCCCCTGTCTCCCACTTCAGAGACAGGGGCATTTCACTTTTCCTCAAACGGATTTTCCCATCTGGTATGCCTGCTCCAGGGCGGGATGCTCCGGCTTCTCCCCGGCAGCCGTGACGCCGCCCATAAAAACCGTCCCGGCGAGACGGGAGCGCTCAAAGCATTCGATCCAGCCCTCCAGCCCGCTGACCGCCCGCTGCGGAACGGTCTCCTCGTCCTCAGCGGCCGAGGTCAGCATATATACGTCGCGAAAAGCATAGTCGCTGGGGAAAAGCGGATTCAGCCGATCCAGCAGTGCCTTGAGTTGACCGGACATCTCATAGTAGTAGATGGGCGTGGCAAAGACCAGCACGTCCGCATGCAGCGCCTTCCGGCAGATATCGTCCGCGTCGTCGCGGATCACACAGCGCTGCTTTTCCTGGCAGACGAAGCAGCCGCGGCAGAAAGCGACGGATTTTCCGCGCAGGGAAATCAACTCGGTTTCATGTCCCGCCTCCTCCGCGCCCCTGGCAAAGGCCCTGGCCAGCGCTTCGGAGTTGCTGTTTATCCGGGGGCTTGCGGATACGATCAGTACTTTCTTCATGTTCTCCTCCCTTTATTCCCAAGACAGGGTGACGGTCACGTCGCCGCTGCCCAGCAGATCCTTCATCTCTGCGGTTGATTGATCCGTGATCCGTCCCAATCTCGTATACGCCCAGGAATTGGAGCCGTAGAAGATGACGATCTGATTGCCGGAATACAGCACGATATCCCCGGCCTGCGTGGTCGTCCGGCTGTCATTCCGGGGCAGGTCCGTCCCGAGAGAGCCTACCTGCTCAAAGCCGCCGTACATGGACATCTGCACGGTCAGCGGTTCGGACGAGACGAGCTCTTTCAGTGCTAAGACCGATTCGTTGTCCTCCCAGTCGACGGCAAGCGCCCTGCCGTTGACGGAAAGATGCAAGGCTTTTTCCATGCTTGTTCCCTCCGTTTCATCGATCTCTGCCTGCAGATCTGTCTTCGTCGATGGCGGTTCTGCCTCCGCCCCCTGTGAAAGGACTTCGGCGCCCTCTTCCGCGGCGGTTTCCGCCTCTGCTTCCGCAGCCGGGGCGGGCGTGGATTGCTCCGGTGCGCTGCCGCATCCGACACAGAAAGCGGCGAGCACCGGAACAAGAATCAGAGATAAAAGATACTTCATGCTCAGTTCCCCCTCAATGGCACATGCTTGCGGCGCTGCCGCCGTCGCGCTCATCCTGTCAGCCTGCTTATGATCCTGAGTGCTCTTCAGGCAAGGTGACTGCGGAAGAACTGCTCCAGCTTGTCGAAGGGAATGGCGTTTCTGCCGCCGCCGTCGTAGAGGTCGGTGTGACTGGCGCCGGGAATGATCATCAGCTCCTTGTTTTCTGTGAACTTGCTGTCCTTCACCATATTGGCATAGGCGTCCCTGCCGAAGTAGCAGGAGTGAGCCGCGTCGCCATGGACGATCAGTACCGCCGAGCGGATCTCATGGGAGTACTGCAGGATGGGCTGATTGAGAAAGCTCTCACATCCGATTCGATTCCAGCCGTCGTTGGAGTTGAGAGAGCGAGAATGATAGCCGCGCGGAGTTTTGTAGTAGTCGTAGTAGTCCTTCACGAAGGAAGGGGCGTCCTCCGGCAGGGGATCCACCACACCGCCGCCCGGGGCGTATTCGCCGTTTTTCAGATCGGCAAGCCGCTGGGCGCACATGGCGGATCTCTTTGCGTAGCGGGCTTCCTCACTGTCCTCGCTGTCAAAATACCCCTTGGAGTTGACGCGGGTCATATCGTACATGGTCATGGCTGCCGTCGCTTTGACACGGGTGTCCAGCGCGGCGGCGTTCAGCGCCATACCGCCCCAGCCGCAGATGCCGATGATGCCGATGCGATCGGGATCCACCAACGCGTGCAGAGACAGGAAATCCACCGCCGCCATGAAGTCCTCGGTGTTGATGTCGGGGGAGGCCATACAGCGGACGTTCCCGCCGCTTTCACCGGTGAAGGAGGGATCAAAGGCCAGCGTCACAAAGCCGCGCTCCGCCATGGTCTGGGCGTACAGACCGGAGCACTGCTCCTTCACCGCGCCGAAGGGGCCGGAGACGGCGATGGCGGGCAGAGAGCCGGTTGCCTCTTTGGGGATGTACAGATCCGCCGCCAGGGTGATGCCGTAGCGGTTGAGAAAGATCACCTTGCTGTGATCCACCTTATCGCTCTTCGGGAAGGTCTTGTCCCATTCCTGTGTCAGCTTCAGTTCTTCCGGTTTCATAATTGTTTCTCCTTCACCTGTTCTTGGTATCCCGGATCAGCAGATCCAGCAGATCCAGTTGCTTCTGCTTTTCGTGCAGCTCCTCCAGCGCGTCACAGCGGCAGGCGCGCAGACAGCGGATCAGATCCTCTACGGCTCCGGCCGCATAAAGAATCTCTGCCCGGCTGATCGCTTCCGCGGAACACCCGGCGTCTTTCATGCACTGGCATATTCCTTTCCAGGCCTCCATGCCGCACCGCCTTTCTTCTTTCGAATCCAGAATATCATATTGAAATCTGTTTTGCTAATAGTTATAATGAATATCATGATATTCTAAATCAGAATAACATGGGGGTGGTTATATGGAGATCCGCACACTTCGCTATTTTCTCGCCGTGGCGCGTGAGGAGAACATGTCCCGGGCGGCCGAGCAGCTGCATGTGACACAGCCGACCCTGTCCAAAGCGCTGAAGTCACTGGAGGATGAGCTTGGGAAGAAACTGTTCACGCGGCACAGCTTCAGCATTGCCCTCACGGAGGAGGGCGTTCTGCTGCGGAACCGGGCGGAGGATCTATTGTCCATGGCGGATAAGATCGAGCGGGAATTTCTGGCGCTGGATGACATCACCGGCGGCGACATCTATTTCGGGCTGGCGGAATCCTGCCAGATTCGGTATCTGGCCAGGGAGCTCCGGCAGCTTAAAAAGACGGTTCCAAACCTGCGTTATCATATCACCAGCGGCGACACGGAGCAGGTCACGGAAAAGCTGGACAAGGGGCTGCTGGATTTTGCCGTGATCTGCGAGACACCGGACGAGAGAAAGTACCGCCATATCCCGTTCCCGGAATCGGACTATTTCGGAGCGGTGATGCCGACGGATGCGGAGCTGGCACAGAAAGACTGCGTCACGGCGGCTGATCTTGCAGGCCTGCCGCTTTTCTACTCAGAGCAGAGCTGGGAAAACGATATCCGGCCCTGGGCGAAGGATCGGTTCTCGCAGCTCTGTCTGGAGGGATCTTTCCGCCTTTCCTATAACGGCTCGATCTTTGCCAGAGAGGGGCTGGGCGTCCTTCTGACGCTGAACGACCTGGTTGATACGTCCCCCAAAAGCGGTCTGACCTTTCGCCCCCTCTGCCCGCCGCTGGAAATGAAAATGTACCTGATCTGGAACAAGTATCAGCGCTTCACACCGATTGCCGAACGCTTTCTGCAGCAGATCCGGAGGTCTTTCGGAGGGCAATCCGAAGCTTAGCGAAGGGTCCGCTTCCGCCCGTTGCGCCGCCATTCCTGCATCCCTGGGCCGTCCCTGGGGAGAGGATGCTCATGGACTGCTTCCGCTATGAGCCGATGGGCCTTTCCGCTCTCGAGGACAACTGCGGACCTCCGACGGAGTAGATGCGTCATCCCACCGGCGACGCGGCGCCCCCGGAAAAAGTCCGTTCGCCTGCCGCCGCGGATGGGCTCCCCTTATGAAGCCCATCTCGGGAAGAGGTATAAAGGAAGGCCGCAGCTCATACCGGACGCGGCGCTCCTTGCCCTTGACGGGAAGCGGTCCGCTATATTATAATATATAAATAATAAGAAGAATTAAGTAATGCAGCGGACAGCGGACGCAGGAATACAGCAGAGGACGGGGGTAGGGTTATGCAAATTTCTCAGGGGAAGAATTTATCCCGGGCGAAGGTCGAGAATCAGTCGGCAATAAGAAATATGATCTACCAGCGTGGGCCGATCTCCCGTCTGGAGATCTCCGAGAAGCTGGAGCTCGCGCTCCCCACCATCACCACCAACGTGGCCACCCTGATCGCTAAGGGCCTTGTCAAGGAGGTGGAGAATGCCCCCCGGGCGGAGAAGACGCTGGGGCGGCGGACGACCCTCATCGATATCGCGGAGGACTCCCGTTATTTCATTGGGATCGAGATGCGCGGCGCTCTGCGGCGCGCCTGTGTCTCCGACTACCGGGGCAATCGACTGTATACGGCGGCGGACGATACCTTTTACGCGGATTATGAGGAAAACATCCGCGCCACCTGTGAAATGGCAAAAAAGCTCCTCAGCCGCGAAGATGTGCGGGATAAAATCGCCGGTGTGGGGATCTGCGTACCCGGGCTTGTGGACAGCGGCAAGGGCATCCTCCGGGTGCATCCCGGTTACCAGTGGAGGAACAAGGATCTGAGACGGGACGCGGCGAGGCTTCTGGGCTATGAAGGGCCGATCTCCGTGGAGAACAACGCCTGTGCCAGGGCCTACGGTGCCCATCTCTTTCATCAGGATCTCCTGCGGGAGGCACAGTCCTTCGCCTACCTCTACATCTCCGCGGGAATTGCCTGCCCCCTCTGCTTCAACAGCCTCAGCCCCGGCGGTACCATCGCGGGAGAGGGCGAGGTAGGGCATATGGTGATGGACCCTGCCGGCCCTGTCTGCAGCTGCGGAAACCGGGGCTGCCTGGAAGCCTATGCCAGTGAGCGGGCTGTGCTGGACCGGGCTGCGGTCGCCCTGCGGACCGGGCACGCTCCGATCCTGCGGAAGCTCTGCCCGGGACCCGAGGAGATCAGCATCGAAAAGGTCCTGGAGGCCCAGGACCAGGGGGATCCGGCGATCCTTGCCATCATGGAGGACGCCGTCACCCGTCTGGGACTCGCCATCGCGAATATCGACAACTTCGTCCGACCGGATACCATGCTGATCGAATCGAAGTTCTTCCTGCAGGAGCGGAACCGTATCCGTCTGCTGGAGGTCATCCATCAAAACCTCTATACCGAGACCGTCATGGATGTGAAGTTCTCTTTTGTTCCTCCCGATGCGTTCAGCGGCGCTCTGGGCGCTGCCGCCGCCGCGATCCGAGAGGATCTGAAGGCCTATGTGGAATAAAGAACCGGCAAAAAGATACAGCAGGGCCCCGGAGCGCACGCTCCGGGGCCCTGCTGCCATTCAGGAAAAGTGCCCTGCTTACAGCAGCGGGATCACCGCCCCGCCCTCGGCAAAGGGGCCGGGCAGAGGCGCGACGCCCCGGTGGGCGCCGAAGTAGTCCCGGTCAAAGACGATGGTCTCGCCCTCAGGGGTCTCGAAGCGCTCCTCCGGCTCGAAGGCCACACCCAGCGTATCGCTGGTGACGACGCCGCAGCGGTAGTCCCCCAGGAACTCGTAGAGGTTGGTGCGAAGCACCGGGCGGCCGTCCTCCTCCGTAAGGGTGACGGTGACGGGAGAAGAACCGTCCACCAGAGCGCCCTGCTCCTTCTTCCAGGCCTTCGCGCCGCCGAAGTAGGCATTGCCCGCCGCCCGGACCGGCAGCTTTGCAAAGTGGGCCGGCAGCAGCTCGAAATAGTTGGCGGGGCGGTCCATATGGAAGAGCGACAGCCACTCCTCATCGGTGGGATACTCGTCGAAGACGTGGGTACCCACCTCCTCATTGCGCCCGCTGCCGAAGCCCATGTTCCCGGCGCTCTCCGTCTCGGGGGAGACGGGCCAGGCCTGGAGGAAGAGGTTGTTATAGAAGCGGTCATCCCCGTGCAGGATGCTCATGAAGCCCATGACCTCGGTGCGGTGGGGGAAGTGATAGGGGGTGTAGCGGGGCTGGTTGACCCCGTGAATGTCCTGATCCACCCCTGCGCCCACGGAGACGAAGGAGCCCAGGATCAGATTGTGGACGAGAGCCACGCCCTGGGTGGCCATCATGAGTGAGGCCTTGGAGAGCAGCACATTGTTGTCAATGAGGGTGGGACCGTGGCTGACCTCCACAAAAAGATCCTGGTTGGCCATGGTACCGGGGGCCTTGACCGCCCCCTCCGGGGCCTGATTGTCGTGCAGCAGGTTCTGGGTGATGCGGGTGCCCTGGGCCTGCCAGTCGCACCAGATGCCCATGGTGCAGTGGTGAATATGGTTGCGGCGGAAAATGACGTCAATGGCTGCGTGGAGCTTGATGCCGGCGATCTCGGCGCCACCCAGCTCCTGCATGTTGTTGATGTGGTGGATGTGATTATCCTCAATGAGGCTGAAGACACAGCCCATGCGGCCGATGATCCCGCCCTGCTCACAGTGGTGGATGTTGCAGCGGCGGACGATGTGGCCGCCCACATTCTCCCTGGTCCAGCCGTGGTATTGGCCCCGGCAGACCGCGTCCCGCTCCATCTGAGTGGGACTTTTCACATGCTTATGGGTAAAATACTGGTCGTTTTCCGGGTCCAGGTACTTGCCGAGGGAGATCCCCGCGCACTTGGAGAAGCGGATCTCGCAGTCCTCGATGATCCATCCCCGTGACCAGTGGGGCCCAACCATACCGTCCTGAAAGGAGGCGGGGGGCGCCCAGGTGGTAGCAGCCTTCTCGATGACGAAGCCGGAGAGGGTGATCCAGCCCCGCCCGGTCTCCGAGGGGAAAAAGCAGCGGCGGCGCACGTTGATCTCCACCTTTTCCCGGTTGGGGTCAAGGTCCTGGAAATTGGCGTAAAGCACGGTTTCGTCCCCGTCCTGCTCGGTATACCACTTGTAAATGCTCTCCTCCGGCACCCAGGAGGAGGCATAGACCTGGCCCCGGAGGCATTCCTCCAGGCTGGTGGCCTCATAGAGGACCTGATCGTTGCAATAGACGGCGCCGGTGTGGCGGACCTGGGGCGCGAAGTACCAGTCCCCGCCCACGAAGGTGGTGTAGGGATTGTAGTCGCCGAAGAGACTGTTTTTTACCCGATTTACCCAGGTGCTCCCCTCATAGGGGATCCAGCCCGTGAGCGCTTCCGCCCCGGAAATCACAGCGCCCAGGGGCTCCAGACTGCGATAGGTGATGCGCTTTTCCTCAGTGCCGCCCCACTTAGGGTCTACCGACTCCCGATAGAGGCCGGGGGCAACCAATACTTCATCGCCGGGGCGGGCGACGGAAGCGGCGTCCTGAATATGGCGGAAGGGGGCTTTCTCACTGCCGTCGCCGTCACGGAAAGCATTGATGTTGACATAATATTTCACTGGTCTGCTCCTCCTTTATATTTTATGGCATGGTCATCGATCCCGGAATTCCTCATATACCGCCCGGATCTCGTCCTCCGGAGTGCGGGAGAAGGATTTGACGGAGTGCAGGGGCAGCCCGTCCAGGACGGAACGGATCATCTTGCGGGCGTCCTCGTCGCCGGAGAGATCACTGACGCGTTTCGACAGATGGCCGCCCAGGGCGAAGATGCGCTGTTCCTCCTCCGGGGTCCGGGCCTTATCCAGCAGGTCGCCCAGGGTCACGCGCTGGTAACCGCCCAGGGGAAGCGTCCGGTTCTCCACCGTGATCGTCGCCCGCAGGGGCAGGTCACGGCTGCTGGATCCAACATAGACGCTGTACTGACCGCCCTCGGCGTACCAGTCGTGGATACGGGTCTCATAGTAGGAAAAGGCCCGCAGATCCAGGGGGATCACAACGGTTTTGGATTCACCGGGGGCCAGGGTGACCTTCTGAAAGCCGCGGAGCTCCCGGGGGGCACGGCCCACGCGGTCTACCCCGTCGAAGCCCACGTAGAGCTGTACGGTCTCGGTCCCCGTCCGGTCCCCGGTGTTGGTGACCTCCACGCTGGCGTTTACGGTCTCCCCTTGGCAGAGAGAGTTCCGATTGAGGCGCAGGTTCTTCATGGAGAAGGAGGTGTAGCTGAGGCCGAAGCCGAAGGGGAACAGGACATCCAGCTTTCGGGCGTCATAGTGGCGATAGCCCACATAGATGCCCTCCCGGTAGACGGCCTCGGTTTTGCTCTTCCCATAGTCGGGGTAGCTTGGGCTGTCCTCCAGGCGCAGGGGGAAGGTCTCCGCCAGGCGGCCGGAGGGAGAAGCGTCGCCATAGAGAAGCCGCAGAGCGGCGGTACCGGCGCCCTCGCCGGAGAGATAGAGGTTCAGCACGGCCTTGACCTTGTCAAGCCAGGGCATGGCCACGGGGCTGCCGATGTGCAGCAGCACCACGGTGTTGGGCTGCACCGCGGCCACCTCCCGGATGGCCCGGACCTGCACCGGGGGCATCTCCAGGTGCTTCCGGTCAAATCCCTCAGATTCGTAGGTGTCGGGAAGACCTGCGAAAATGACCGCCACGTCCGCTTCCTTTGCCGCCCGGAGCGCGGTCTGCCACTCCTCCTCCCCGCAGGACTCCTCGTCCCGGAACATGGGGCAGTAGCATATATTGGGATTCTCCGCCGCCTGAGAGAGGGCGGAGTCGATTCTGTAATTGTTGATGTGGCTGGAGCCGCCGCCCTGGATGCGGGGGTTTTCGGCGTAGGAGCCCAGGAAGACCACCTTCTGCTCCTTTCGGAGGGGAAGGGTGCAGCCCTCGTTTTTCAGCAGCACCGCGCATTTTTCGGCAATCTCTGCTGCCTTGCGGTGATCCTGCTCCAGCCGCAGGGGGAAGGCCTTCCTGTGTTGGAGACACCAGTCGATCCAGGTGAGAAGCCGCTCCACCGCCCGGTCCAGCACCGCCTCCTCCAACTCGCCGCATTTTACGGCCTCCACGATCTTTTGGTCGTTCAGCCCGCCGGAGGAGGGCATCTCCAGCTCCAGTCCGGCCTTCAGCGCCTCCACCCGGTCATCCATGGCGCCCCAGTCGGTCATGACGATACCTTCAAAGCCCCACTCGGTACGGAGCACGTCGGTGAGCAGCCAGAGGTTTTCACAGGCGTATACGCCGTTGATGAGATTATAGGAGCACATCAGGGATTTTGCCCCGCCCTTTTTCACCGCGGCCTCGAAGGCGGGGAGGTAGATTTCCCGCAGGCTGCGCTCATCGACCACGCTGTTGTTTGTCATTCGGCGAAATTCCTGGTTATTGGCGGCGAAGTGCTTGACGCAGGCGGAGACGCCCTTCTCCTGCAGGCCGCTGACGTATTCCGCTGCCAGCTCCCCCGCGAGATAGGGATCCTCAGAGAAGTACTCGAAGTTGCGGCCGCAGAGGGGGCTGCGCTTGATGTTGACGCCGGGACCCAGCAGTACCTGGGTGTCGTTGGCAAGGCATTCCTCTCCCAGAACGCCGCCCAGCTCATGCATCAGCTCCCGGTCGAAGCTGGCGGCCAGGGCGGAGGCGGTGGGCCAGCCCACGGCCTTTCGGGTGGTGACCGCAGTGGCGCCGCTCCGCTGGGCGGCGCTGGCGGTCTCATCCATCCCGTGGTTCTCATAATTGTCCTGCCGCCGTAAACCGTGGGGGCCGTCGGACATGGTGATTTTCGGGAGACCCAACCGCTCGATCTTTTCCGTATCCCAGCTGTTGGCGCCGGACAGAAGGCCGGCTTTCTCCTCCAGCGTCATTTTTGTGATCATTTCCCGGATATTCATCGACATTCCTCCTTAAAGGCCTTTTTCCAACGGTATCATGCCTGCCCGCCCCTGTCAACGGGGCAGAAAAGCGCCTCACCCTCAGATTGTCACATGGAGGGGGAGGCGCTGCTTTCTATGGCTTCAGTGCTGCAGACTGCGGTACTCTGTTGGGGTGACGCCCTTGCGGCGGCGGAAATTCCGGGTGAAGGTATCCATGCTGACGTAGCCAACCCGGGAGGCGATTGCGGAGACGGTGAGAGCGGGATCCTGCAGCAGCTCTGTAGCCCGTTGGATCCGCTCGTCGTGGATAAACTCATTGATGGTGGTGTTTTTCTCCTGTTTGAAGAGGCGGCTCAAGTGCTGTACACTGCAGCCCGCGGCGTCGCACACCGCAGGCAGGGAGAGATTGGGATCACCCAGGTGCTCCCGGATGTAGGCGGTGGCCCGCCCCGTGAGGTCGCCGCCGACGGAGGGGACACCCGTCATATCCATCCCTTCGAAGGCGGCAGCAGCGGCGGCCTTCAGGGCTACGGGGTCCTTCTGGGCCTCCCGCAGGAAGCTCCGGCGCCGCTCTTTCTCCTCCACACTCAGATCCGCATCCCGGATTCCCTCGAAAAGGAGGGCGGAGACGCAGCTGACACGGCGTGTGAAAAGCCGGGGATAGTCGTTATAGGGGAGGATGCTTTCCTCCACCAGCGTTCCCACGATGGCGGGGATCAGCACATACTTCCGCAGGAGCAGGGCGTTCATCAGAATCTGCACCTGCTTCAGGTATTCGCCGCCCAGAAGCAGAGCGGAGTCGGCAGCCAGCTGGCCCCGGAAGAGCACCGGAGCCTCACTGCCCAGGGCCTCCACCAGTTCATAGGTATCCAGGGTCTCCAGATAGGCGCGGGCCAGGCTGCCTTCCTGAGCCGGGGCCGGAGAGACCACACAGGTGACCTTCATCTGAAAGCTCTCCCGCAGAAAATCCACTACCCGGGTCAGGACACGCCGCACCGTATCGGCGGCAGAGTCCGGTTAAAAGGCACTGAAAACCGCAGCATAGTGGGGATACATATCCACGCTGGCGATTCCCAGGGTATCTTCAGCGAACTGGCGGAAGGCGGAATGGAAAATGATATCCAGCATCTCCGCATGCTCTTCCGTAGCGTCCGCTTCCCAAATGGCACCCACATCACGGAGGAAGAAGGTTGCCACATAGTATTCCCGGGCCTTGCGAATGCCGGAGGCGGCCAGCAGGTCGTATGTGCTGCCCTCATGACCGTTCAAGAGGTAGCGCATATTCCGCTCCCGCAGCAGCTCCTCCCCGCTTTTTGCCCGGAGCTGATACCGCTCCAGGGCTGCTCGGATGCCGCCCAAAAGCTCCTCATAGCTGGCGTCGGGGGCGGCCGGGGAGGGGAGGGCCTCCACCAGGTCGGAGATCCGCTCACGCCGCTCCCGCGCAATGCGCCGAAGACGCACCGCGCCCAGCGTCAGAATGGCCAGATAGTAGATGCCGAAGGCCAGGAGCAGCATCCGCAGGGGACGGTTGTATTCCTTGGTGGAAACCGCCACGAGATAGGTGAAGCGCTCTCCGCCGCGGTAGGTGCAGTGGACCTCCTTCCCCAGAAGACGGGAGACCTCCGCGGAAGAGCTCCAGTCCACCGCGCTGTGGGCCAACGGCAGGGTGCAGATATCACACTGGTCATTATAGAGGCAGCAGAATTCCGCCTTCACCTCGAGAAGCAGCTGAAGAAACTCGGATTTGTTCAGAATGAGCACCAGGGTGGCGGCGCTTTGGTTCCCCTCGGGCGCGGAGAGCTGCCGCACATAGAAGGGTGGCGCGAGATCCCGGTTCACCACATTCCAGCCCGGTGCGGTGGAGGTGGGGTCGATATGGAGGGCGGGATCGGCAGAGGAAAAGAGAGCCTCGCCGGAGCTGTAGGTATAGACCCCCCTGTCGTCCACGATGCAGTCCCCGTCCGGGAGAATGAGGTAAATGCTGTCAATGGTGTCACTGACCTCCTTGCGGCTGCGGATGGCATCGCTGAGCGCCATAAGATCGGCTCTTGTGAGCTCCGGTTTTTTCAACGCCTGACGCAGAACGCTGTCCCCGGCAATGGCGTCCGCGATCCGCTCCGCCTCGTCCATCACCTTGTCCACCGCCCCGGCGAAGTATTCGGTCTGCAGCTGCCCGTAGCGGCTCACTTCCCGGTCAATGGTGGCCCGTGTGACCGCAAAAAGCAGGATGCCAAGAGCCAGAGGGATCAGGAGCAGGGGAAGGAAGGAGCGGTTCTCTTTAAGAAAGCTCCGCAGTTTCCAGAAAAAGCCCTTTGTTGTTTGTTCGTTCATCTTGAATGCATATCCTCATTCGATTCAAAAGCGGCAGTAAGGTCAGATACTTTGCAATGTAATGCAATACGTCAAAATGACCAATTTGCATGAGAAACCGCTTTTTATTATAGAGGAATTGACAGCCGCTTGCAAGCCCATACCGCAGATTTTAGCATGACCCGCAGATTTTCACATGACCCGTTTTTGCTCCTTTTTTGTGCAAATCAGCGGGCTTGGGTAAAATCTGCGGCTTTTCTTTTTGGTGATCTTTGCTATACTGCGAGGCAAGAGATGAAGTCAAATGGACTTTGTGACGAAACCCATCTGCGATCTGCCCAAGGAAACCACCCGGACGGATCGCTTTGCTTTCCCAGGAAAGCGGAAAGGGAGAAATGATGAGCAAGCGACCCCACATTATTATCTTCAACCCCGATGAGATGCGGGCGGACGTGATGAGCCATCTGGGCAACCGGGCCATGACCACCACCAACTTAGACACCCTGGCAAGAGAGGACGGCGTCTCCTTCTCCCGGGCCTACTGCCAGAATCCGGTCTGCGTTCCCAGCCGCTGCAGCTTCTTCACCGGCCTCTATCCCCACGTGCGGGGCCACCGGACCATGGAATATCTGCTGCGCCCCGGTGAGGAGAGCCTGTTTTCCGAGCTGAAAAAAAGCGGCTACTATGTGTGGATGAACGCCCGCAACGACCTCCTGGCGGGAGAGATCCCCGGCTGGGCAGAGAGCCATGCGGATGAGATCTACTACGGCGGCGACTTCCCCAACCCTCCCGGCCCGGTCAGCGGTGTTCAGCGGGGGGCCAAGGGGACCAAGTACTACTACTCCCATTTCAAGGGGCAGCTGGGCCTGGATGAAAACGGCCGCAACTACAACGGCGACGACGACACGGTGGACGCAGCCATCCGCCGGATCCTGAATCCCCCGGATGACCGGCCCATGTGCCTCTTCCTGGGCCTCACCTTTCCCCATGTGCCCTACGGTGTGGAGGAGCCCTATTTCTCCGCGGTGGACCGCTCCAAGCTGGCCCCCCGGGTGAAGCTCTCTGAGTGCACCGGAAAATCCCGCATCATTGAAAAGATCCACGAATACGCCGCCATGGATGACTTCACGGAGCCTGAGTGGGATGAGCTCCGGGCCACCTACCAGGGCATGTGCCTCAAGGTGGACGATCAGTTCGGCCGCATGGTAAAGGCGCTGAAGGAAGCGGGGATCTACGACGACTGCGCTATCTTCTTCTTCTCCGACCACGGCGACTTCGCCGGGGACTACGGCCTGCCTGAGAAGGCCCAGAACGCCTTCGAGGACTGCCTCACCCGGGTGCCGCTTCTGGTGAAGCCCCCCAGGGGTGTGGACTACACCCCCGGCGTCTCCGACGCCCTGGCGGAGCTGGTGGACTTCTATGCCACGGCCCTGGACTTTGCGGGCGTGAAATCCAGCCACACCCAGTTCGGCCGTTCCCTGCGCCGGAACCTGAAGGAGCATGATTATGTCAACCGGAAATACGCCGCCTGCGAGGGCGGGCGCATCCCGGAGGAGACCCACTGCGACGAGTACCACAGCTTTTCCCCCGGCGTGCCGGAGACCCTGGAGTACTACCCCAAGATGATGGCCCAGGCGGACGACCGGGCCCATTCCAAGGGCATCATGTTCCGGGGCGAGCGGTATAAATATGTGAGCCGCGTCTCCAATGAGGATGAGCTCTATGACATGGCGGAGGACCCCCAGGAGAAGCACAACCTCTTCGGCGACCCCGCTTACACCGACATCGTCCGCGAGATGCAGCTGGACCTTCTGAAATGGCTGCAGACCACCTCGGATATCGTCCCCTATGAGTACGACGCCCGCTTCACCCCGGAGATGATGTTCGGTCGGATCCGCCGGATGCTGCCCCCGGGCAAGGAGGAACTGGCCCGGCAGCTCATCCGGGAGGGCAAGGGCTTTGCCGAGATCATCACCAGGGCGAGAGAAAGCTGAATCCGCTCCCGGAAACTACCGGCGCATTTTTGTCAACATCGGAGCAATCCGATCAAAATATACTATTTAAAGGAGTATTCACAATGAAGGGATTCACCAGAAGAGACTTTTTGAAGATGAGCGGCATCGGCGCCATCGGCACCGCGGCAGCCCTGGCTCTGGCGGCCTGCGGCGGCAAGGGCGGCGAGACCACCAACACCAACACCAACACCAATACCAACACCAACACGAATACGGGCACCAACACCGGCGCCGTTACCCAGAATGCGGGCTCTCAGCTGGGCGCCGGTGAGAATGTGGGTGCCGTCACCGCAGAGGAAGGCACCGAATTTGTCACCTGCCCCGAGGTCAATGTTGGCGGCAGTTACTTCTTTGCCACCCTGGTACCTTTCCGCAACACCGCCGGTCAGCGCATGACCTTCGTCCGCTACCTCTATGAGCGTCTGGCCTACCTGAGTTCCTCCGGTAAGTATGTGCCCCAGGGCGCCAAGAGCTGGACCGTGGCCGAGGACGGCGTCACCTGGACTGTGGAGCTTTTTGACGGCATCACCGATTCCGAAGGCCGCTCTGTCACCGCCAAGGACATCGTCTGGTTCATCACCCAGAGCCAGGAGCAGAACACCAAGCCCTGCTTTAAGAAGCTGAAGAGCGTTACTGCTATCGACGAACTCACTGTGGAAATGGTCTTCTCTCAGAACATGGCCGACTCCTTCGAGGTCTGTCTGGAGAGCACCTTCCTCATCAATCAGGAGTCCTATGAGGCCAGCGCCGATGGCTTCGCCTCCAAGCCCATCTCCACCAGCCCTTATGTGGTCACCGAGTTCCTTGAGAACAACAAGATGAACTTTAAGCTCCGGGACGACTACTGGCAGACCGAGGAGCAGGACCCGGAGCTTGCCCACAACATCGAAGTCATCAACTATATCTTTATTTCTGAAGCCAGCCAGCAGCAGATCGCCCTGGAGACCGGCACCATTGACATGATGCCCGGCATCAACGCCACTGTGGTGGGCGCCTTCCAGAATAATGACAACTATCTGGTAGCCATGGGCGCCTCCAACAACGGCAACCAGCTCCTCTTCACCGGATATGAGGAGCGGCTCGTTGGCCGGGACGAGAACCTGCGCAAAGCCATCTGCTATGCCATCGATGTGGATATGATCATCCAGGGCGCCGCCAACGGCTATGGCGAGCCTATGGATGACTTCACCCCCCGTACCTCCAGCGGCTGGTTTGAGAGCTTCAAGAGCATGGACTACTTCCACTATGATGAGGCCCTGGCCAAGGACTACCTCTCCAAGTCCGACTATAACAATGAGGAGCTGATTCTGGCAGGGAGCTCCAGCTACCAGAAGGCCTATCAGATTATCCAGGCCTGTTGCCAGGCTGTCGGCATCAACGTGAAGCTGGATCTTCAGGATCAGGCTCTCTGGACCGCCAACTCCAACGACGGCCGCCTCTGGGATATGTGTTTCCGGAATACGGGCAATGGCGCTGCCAATATGTGGAGCCAGAATATCGACGGCGACGTCTATGAGTACGGCGACGCCATGGCCCGCAAGGATCAGGAGCTCACCGATATGGTGCACTTCACCTGGCAGAACGCCAACTACACCGAGGAGAACATCACCAAGATCCGCAACTACCTCTTCGACCATGCCTATATCTATGGCATCTATCTGCCCTACACCCTTTCCGTGTTGAATAAGGACCTGGGCGTTGCAGAGACTGTCTTCCAGACCCAGGGCCAGATTGATCCCGCCGCCTGCAAGTTCGCCACCATCTGATGGATTGTTTCGATTCCGGATCGCCCCGCTCTGGCGGGGTGATCCGGAACCCGCTATCTTACTGAAAAAGGGGTATTTATGGGAAAATATATCTTACGAAGACTCCTCTGGATGATCCCCATCATTCTTGCCGTGGCCGTCATCGTCTTCACGCTGATGACCTTCTGCCCCGGCGATCCCGCCCAGATCATCTCCGGCTCCGGCACCTCGGAGGAAGATTTGGCGATCATTCGTGAGTCCTTGGGCCTCAACGATCCCTATTTGGTGCGGCTGGGGCGTTTTTTGAGCAATACCTTCATTCACTTTGATTTAGGAACCTCTTGGATGACGGGAAAGAGCATCAATGATTCCATCGCTGAGCGGCTCCCTCGTACCTTTGTCCTCAGCATCATCACCCTGCTGCTCTCCATGATCATCGGCATCCCCCTGGGGATCATCGCCGCGGTGAACCAGGGCGGCATCGGGGATAACATCAGTATGTTTGTGGCCCTTTTGGGCATTTCCATTCCCAGCTTCTGGCTGGCCCTCCTGCTGATCCTGCTCTTTTCCGTTCGTTTGGGCTGGCTCCCTGCCATGGGCATCGGCGGCATCAAGTACTACATCCTTCCGGCGCTGGCGGGCTGCACCGGCGGTATTGCGGGCTACGCGAGACAGACGAGATCCGCCATGCTGGACGTCATCCGGTCAGACTACATCACCACGGCCCGCTCCAAGGGCATGCCGGAGTTCACCGTCATCACCAAGCACGCCCTGCAGAACGCCCTCATCCCCATCATCACTATCACCGGTACCCGCTTCGGCGCGATGCTGGGCGGTCAGATGGTGCTGGAGACCATCTTCTCCATCCCCGGCATGGGCACCCTCATCGTCACCGGCGTCAACAGCCGAGACTACCCCGTGGTTCAGGCCGGCGCCATTTTGATCGCCATCGTCTTCTCCCTCTCCATGCTGGTGGTGGATATCTTCTACGCCTGGGCGGATCCCAGGATCAAGGCCCAGTATGAGAGACAGGGCGCAAAAAAGAGAGGAGGAAAGGCCCATGCCTGAAACTATGCTGGAAAACGTGAAGAACGAAAAGATCAAAAAGAGCTCTGAGTTCCTGCGGATCTTAAAGCAGCTGAGTTACAACAAGCTGGCCATGTTCGGCCTCATCCTCTTCGCGCTGGAGCTGATCCTGTGCTTCTCCGCGCCCCTTATCGCCCCCTATCACTATAACAAGCTGGACGTGACGGCCATGAATCTGGCGCCCAACGCCCAGCACTGGTTCGGTACCGACGAGCTGGGACGGGATATCCTTTCCCGCATCCTCTACGGCGGCCGCTATTCCATCTCCATGGGCGTCTGCGCCATCGCCATCGCTATGATGATGGGCATGCTGCTGGGCTCCGTGGCCGGCTACTTCGGCGGCTGGGTGGACAACATCCTGATGCGCTTTCTGGATATCGTCCAGTCCATGCCCGGCATGCTCCTCACCATTGTGATCTCCGCCGTTTTGGGCGCGGGCTTCGTGAACACCATCCTGGCCCTCTCGGTGAACGCCATCCCCCATCAGGCCCGCATGCTCCGGGCCCAGATCCTGAAGATCCGCAATTCGGAGTATATCGAGGCTGCCCAGTCCATCAACTGCTCCCGGGCGGAGATCATTGTGAGCCATCTCATTCCCAACGCCATGAGCCCCATGATCGTCCAGGCTACCATGGGCGTTGCCAACCAGATCCTCATGGCCTCCTCCCTCAGCTTCATCGGCCTCGGCGTTCAGCCTCCGGCTCCTGAGTGGGGCGCCATGCTCTCCGGCTCCCGTCAGTATATCCGTGACTATCCTTACATGGTTATTTTCCCCGGCCTTGCCATCGCGGTCACCATTCTGGCGCTGAACCTCTTCGGTGACGGCCTGCGTGATGCCCTGGATCCGAGACTGAAGCGCTGAGGAAGGAGTGAGAACAATGAGTGAAACGAAAAACACTCCCTTCCTGGAGGTCAAGGACCTCCGCGTGGAGTATTTTACCAAGGAGCAGGTGGTCCATGCCGTGAACGGCGTCTCCTTTACGCTGGAAAAGGGCACTACCCTCGGCCTCGTGGGGGAGACCGGCGCCGGCAAGACCTCCATCTGCAAATCCATCCTGCGCATCCTGCCCGATGTGGGCGCCCGGATCCCCTCGGGTGAGATCAGGCTGGAGGGCCAGGATCTTCTGAAGATCTCCGAGAAGGAGATGCGGGCTGTCCGCGGACAGAAGATCGCCATGATTTTTCAGGACCCCATGACCGCCCTGAACCCCGTGCAGCGGGTGGGCGATCAGATCGCCGAGGTGGTCTCCCTCCATATGAAGGGCACCAAGGAGGATTTCAAAAAGCGGGCCGAGGAGATGCTGGAGATGGTGAACATCCCCAAGCAGCGCTATGTGGAGTATCCCCATCAGTTTAGCGGCGGCATGAAGCAGCGGGTGGTCATCGCCATCGCCCTGGCCTGCAATCCGGAGCTTCTGCTGGCAGACGAGCCCACCACCGCCCTGGACGTGACCATCCAGGCCCAGGTATTGAAGCTCATCGGTGAGCTCCGCGATCGGCTCGGTACCTCCATGATCCTGGTGACCCATGATATGGGCATCGTGGCCACCTACTGCGACACCGTGGCGGTGACCTACGCCGGCAGCATCGTGGAGTACGGCACCAAGGAGCAGATCTTCGACCATCCCACCCATCCCTACACCATCGGGCTTTTCGGCGCCATCCCCAATATGAACGTGGATGAGGAGTGGCTGCACGCCATCGAGGGCCTGCCCCCCGATCCCTCCCATCTGCCCACGGGCTGCGCCTTCCACCCCCGCTGCCCCTATGCCACGGAGGACTGCGCGAAGGAGGGCTTCGTGAAGCCCGTCACCACCCCCGACGGCCACACCTGTGTCTGCTGTCACATCGATGAAGTGCTGAAAGGAGAGAAATGAGTATGGCGGCACCTGTCATTGAGGTTCAAAGCCTGAAAAAATATTTCACCACCCCCTACGGCATGCTTCACGCAGTGGACGACGTGACCTTAAAGATCGAGAAGGGAAAGACCCTGGGCGTCGTGGGCGAATCCGGCTGCGGCAAGAGCACCCTGGGACGGACCATCATCCACCTTCTGGACCGCACCGACGGCAAGATCTTCCTCCATGGCGAGGATATCTCCGACATCAAGGGCAGGGAGCTGAAGAAGGCCAGGGAGAAGATGCAGATCATCTTCCAGGACCCCTACTCCTCCATCGACCCCCGCAAGACCGTGGAGCAGACGGTGCGGGAGCCCCTCCGGGTCTCCGGCCGGTATAAGAAGAGCGAGATGGAGGAGGTCACCTCCGAGCTCATGAACCTCGTGGGCATCGATAACCGGCTGCGCCTCAGCTATCCCCATGAGCTGGACGGCGGCCGCCGTCAGCGGGTGGGCATCGCCCGCGCCCTGGCCCTGAATCCGGATTTCGTGGTCTGCGACGAGCCCGTCTCCGCCCTGGATGTTTCCATCCAGGCCCAGGTGCTGAATCTTCTGAAGCGCCTGCAGCAGCAGCGGGGCCTGGCTTACATGTTCGTGACCCACAACCTCTCCGTGGTGCGGCACATCTCCGACGACATCTGTGTCATGTACCTCGGCCAGGTGGTGGAGCTCTGCCCATCCAAGGAACTGTTCAGGAATCCCCTGCACCCCTACACCAAGGCGCTGCTGAGCGCCATCCCCTCTGTAGATATCCACAACCCCAACGTCCCCGAGATCCTGGAGGGCGAGCTGACGAGCCCCGTGAATCCCAAGCCCGGCTGCCGCTTCGCCGCCCGGTGCAAGTACGCCACCGAGGCCTGCCAGCAGCCCCAGGTCCAGCGGGAGATCACCCCGGGCCACTTCATCCGCTGCTGCCGGGTGGAGGAGCTGAACTGAGGGGAAGCTGCAATCAACAAAAGATGGGTTTTCCTGCCTTTTTCGGAAGCGGAAGACCCATCTTCCGCAGTTAAGCGAAAGAAAGAGAAGATTGCTATGGAAAAGACCGCGGTCCGTTTCCCTGGGGCGGCGCTTTTCCCGGTCCCGGTGTTGTAAACGGAGAATAAGCATGATATGATGCCAAAAAAGAAGGAGGAAGGGAACATGCAAAAACGGCCCAATTTCCTGATCATCCACACCGACCAGCAGCGCTACGACTGCGTGGGGGTGACCCATCTGCGGAAGGGGATCTACACCCCTTATATCGATACCCTGGCCTACCAGGGGGCCCACTTTACCTCCTGCTACGCCAACTGCCCCGTGTGCATCCCCCAGCGGATGACCCTTTTGACGGGGCAGACCCCGGCCCATCACGGCCTCTTCCACAATCTGGGCATCGCCTACTACCCCACGGAGACTACGCTGCCCACGGAGATGCGCCGCGGCGGCTATCAGACCGCCCTGGTGGGGCGCACCATGCACACCTATCCCTTCAGCTATCCCTACGGCTTTGAATACTACCTTCCCGGCGATCCCAGCTCCAACGACAAGGAGCACGACGCCTACTTCCAGTATCTCAGGGAGCACTCGGAGAAGGATGAGGGCGGTCTCTTCGGCGGCGGCTCCGTCACCAACGCCCGGGCGGCGGCGCCCTTCCATCTGCCGGACCATCTGCACCACACCAAATGGGCCACCAACCGGGCCCTGGACTTCCTGGAGCACCGGGACGTGAGCCGCCCCTATATGCTGTTCGTGGGCTTCTACGCCCCCCACTCGCCTCACAATCCCCCGGCAGAGTTTTTCAACCGCTATTATCAGCGGGAGGATCTGGACGACCCCTACATCGGGGACTGGGACGTGCCCCCCGCCACCAGCGGCGGCATCATGTCCAGCTACATCAATCTCCAGGGGGAGGATCTTCGCTGCGCCCGGGCGGGCTACTACGGCAACATTGCCTTCCTGGATACCCAGGTGGGCCGCCTGCTGCAGGCGGTGGATCAGAACACCTACGTGATCTTCACCTCCGACCACGGCGACCTTTTAGGCGACCACTATATGTACCAGAAGAGCCGTCCCTACGAGGGCTCGGCCCACCTTCCGCTGGAGATCCGCGGTCCCGGGATCCGGGGCGGGCAGGAGATCGGCGCCCCCGTGGGCTGGCACGATCTCATGCCCACCATTCTGGACCTGGCGGGGCTGGAGATCCCCGCTTCCGTGGACGGACGCAGCCTGAAGCCCCTCCTGCGGGGCGAGGCGCCGGCAGACTGGCGGGAGTACATGCATGGCGAGTGCTTCCACTTCTACCACAACACCGATGAGACGAACACCGCCCCCGAGGGGAAGCACAATTACTTCTTTGAGAAGGGCTGTCACTATCTCACCGACGGAAAGATGAAGTACATCTGGTACCTCACCAGCGGGAAAGAGCAGCTTTTCAACGTCATCGAGGATCATAAGGAGCAGCACGACCTGGCCGGACTTCCGGAATACCGGGAGGAGCTGGCAGCCTGGCGCGCCCGTCTCGTCAGGGAACTGGAGGGCCGGGAGGAGGGCTTCGTGGAAGACGGCGCCCTGGTGCCGGGCCGCTCCGTGGCCTTCGGCTCCCGCCGCGCCCTGGCCCTGGCGGAGCAGCGGGCCAAAGAGGGCTTCCCTCAGCCCTATCTGGGCCGCAGAGCCCCGGATAAGTATGAGAAGCTGGATTACGAGGAGCACTTGATGAAATGACCCGGTTTCCGGGAGAAGGAGAACACGATGAGTCAGCCAGATATCCTGATTTTTCTCAGCGACCAGCACTCCGGGGCCGTCACGGGCTGCGCCGGAGCCGACGTGGATACCCCCAATCTGGACGCCCTCAGCCGGGATGGCGTGCGCTTTGACAACGCCTATACCCCCTGCCCCCTGTGCGTCCCGGCCCGCATGGCCTTTATGAGCGGGCAGAGCCCCCGGAAGACCGGGATCTATCTCAACGACGACACCCTCCCCAATGTGACGCCCACCTTCCTGCACGCCATGGTGGCGGCGGGCTATGAGACCGTGCTCATCGGCCGCATGCACTTTGTGGGTGAGGATCAGCGCCACGGCTTTTTAAAGCGCCTGGGCGGGGAATTCACCCCCACCACCTGGGTCCGCCCCGCCGAGCGGATGGCGGAGTTCCGGGGGAAGTACGCCGTGCCGGTGTGGTTCGCCTCCGCCAGGGAGGGGATGATCGGCGGCGGGGAGAGCTGCGTCACCTTCTATGACCGCATGATCACCCAAACGGCGGTGGATTACCTCTCCCAGCCCCATGAGAAGCCCCAGTGCATCGTGGTGGGCACCTACGGCCCCCATTTTCCCTATATCGCCACAAGGGAGATCTATGAAAAATACAAGGCCCGGGTGAAGCTGCCCGCGGACTTCCGGGACTTCCCGGAGAAGTTTAGAGACTTCTTCGGCTATCGCAGTATGGGCGTCACTGAGGAGGTGGCCCTCCAGGCCCTGGCGGCCTATTACGCCATGGTTGAGATGGCGGACGGCCAGATCGGCGAGGTGCGGAATGCCTTCCGGGAGATGTCCCGGCGGGAGGGGAGGAAGCAGTTCTTCGTCTATACCTCCGACCACGGGGATATGAACGGACGCAAGGGCATTTACGGGAAAAATGTGCTGTTTGAGGACTCTGCCCGCATCCCTCTGCTGGTCGCCGGGGACGGCGTCCCCGCCGGGAGACGGATCAGGGAGAATGTGAGCCTTTTGGACCTGGCCCCCACCGCCTGCCAGCTGGGCGGCGCCGCGCCCCTGGAGGAATTCGACGGGGAGAGCCTCTGCCCATATCTCGGGGAAAACCCGCCGGAGCATACCCATCGCCTGGTGGAGTGTGAGGAGTACGACAGATACATCGATCCCCGGTTCCGGGCCGCCCCCATGGGACCGGAGCCCATGAAGACCGCGGTGCCGGAGTACGGCCTCATGCTGCGGCAGGACCGGTGGAAATACATCCGCTATGAGCGGCTGGACGGGAAGATCGCCGAGGCCCTCTATGATCTGGAGGCCGACCCCTTGGAGCTCCGGGATCTGGCGGAGGAGGAGCCGGAGACGGCTGCCGCCTTCCGCGCCATGGCGGAGGAGAGAACCGACGTGCAGGGGCTTGTCCGCCTGCAGAAGACCCGGGCCCGCAACGCCAATCTGTTCCGTGCCTATGAAAAGGCGGTGGACTTCGGCATCGGCGAGCTCTGGACGGATAACCCGCCGGAGGGCCGGGTCAAGCCCATGCCTTAAAGGGGGAAAAAACGGTGGCAGAAAAACAGAAAAATATTTTGATCCTTATCTGCGACCAGCTCACCTGGCGGGCGCTTCCCTATTACGGCAATACCTTCGTGAAGACGCCGAACCTTGACCGCATCACCCGAAATAGCGCCGCTTTCGATGCCTGCTACTGCAGCTTCCCTCTGTGCATGCCCTCCCGCTGCTCCTTCTGGTCGGGCATCTATCCCCATGAGACGGGGGTCCTGTCCAATGGGCGCCACTGGCCCAACGAGCCCCTCAGCGCCGCCGTACCGACCCTGGGCAGTGTGTTTTCCGAAGCGGGCTATCGCTGCGTCCATTTCGGCAAGACCCACGACGCCGGGGCCCTGAGGGGCTTCGAGATCGTTCCCGTGACCCAAGGGGAGGCGGAGCCCGCCTCCCCAGCCTGGCCCATCCACTACGATACGAAGAACGATGTGGACACCGCGAAGAAGGCGGTGGACTTTCTGCGCTCCGACCGGGATCCCCGGCCCCTTCTGATGGTCACGGATTTCAACAATCCCCACGACATCTGCGGCTGGATCGGGGACTTTGCCGGGGAGCATGAGAACCCCTGGGTGGAGGGCATGGAGCTGCCGCCCCTGCCGGAGAACTTCGTCTTCGATGACATTGCCAACCGGCCTCGTGCGGTGCAGTACCTCTGCTGCAGCCACAACCGCCAGGCACAGACCGCCCGGTGGTCCCCCCGGGACTTCCGCTATTACCTGGCGGCCTATTATCATTTCATCCAGCGGGTGGATGAAATGATCGGCCTGGTGCTGGACGCCCTGGAGGAGAGTGGGCGGGGGGAGAATACCCTTGTCGTTTTCATGGCCGACCACGGGGACGCCTTGGCGGCCCGAGCCCAGGTTACCAAGCAGGTGAGCTTCTACGAGGAGGTCACCCGGGTCCCCTTCGTGTTTCATGGACCGGGCGTGACTCCCAGGGGCGGTCCCATCACCGGCTCGCCGGTGTCCACCCTGGATCTCTTCCCCACCCTCTGCGGCTACGCGGGCATTAAGGCCCCGGGGACGCTGCGGGGCATGGACCTTAGCCCTGTGTTACGGGGGGAGCGTGATCGGGTGGACCGGGAATATGTGGCCTCCGAATGGCACACGGAGTGGGGTTTCACAGTCTCACCGGGCCGCATGATCCGCACAGAGCGGTTTAAGTACACCTACTACATCGAGGACCGGGCAGAGGAGCTCTTTGACCTGAAGCTGGACCCCTTTGAAAAGCGTAACCTGGCCAGGGATCCCCAGTACGCCGCCCCGCTGGAGGAGCTGCGCGGCCATCTCCGCAGCCATCTGGAGGAGACAGGGGACGATTTCCTCTCCCTCTCTTGGAAGGCGGACCCGGAGTGGCGCTGCCATCCCCTGGGCTATCACAACCACCGGGGCCCCGCCGCCCCCGAAGCGATTGAGCCCGCTGCTGTCTGGCTAAAACGGATGCGGGCAAACGGCGGAAGGCCGGGCTGAATCAGCCCTGCACCCCCCGCGTTCACGGGGGGCGAGATCGAGGAGGAAACAATATGAAGCGTCGGTTTCTGGTAAATCCTATGGCCTGTGCCTACGCCGGGACGGTGACCCTGGGCCTTATGGTGATGACGGGGGTGATGGTACACCTGCATCGCCCCCTGTCCGTTGCTGCCTTTTTGGTCTTGACCCTGATCTTCCTTGCGGTTACCCTCCAGAACGGGGCGGTGATCACCGTGGGAAAGGAGGGCGTCACCCGCAGCGTGCTGGGCATCCGGCGCAAGTTCCTCCCCTGGACCTCCATCCGGGAGGTGGGGGTCGCGGGACTCAAGGTGGTAAAAAGCAAGAATTCCGAAAAGACGGGATCCCTTTATCTCTACTTTTGGGAGACGACCATGACCGAGCAGGAGCGCTTTGACATGCTCCTTCACTGGCCGCACTTCAATACCTGCTATCTGCTTTTCAGCCACGAGCGGGTCAAAGCGGTGCAGATGCTGTGGGATAGAAAGATCGTGACGTACAACGTGGGCGACCTCACCTTGGGTGAGGGGCTAAAGAATTGAGGATAAACTATGAAGCGCTGGCATAAAGAAGAACGGAAAAACTATACCCTCATCGTCAACGAGGGCGGAGAGAACCTGGGCATCTACGAGGGCTCCGGCGTGGAGCTTCTGGAGGTGGATGGCTGGGCCTTCAAGGACCTCAACCATAACGGCGTGCTGGATCCCTATGAGGACTGGCGCAGGACGCCGGAGGAGCGGGCGGAGGATCTGGCGGGGCGCCTCTCGGTGGAGGAGATCGCCGGCCTCATGTGCTTCACCGCCCATCAGGTGGTGTTTGACCCGGAGTTAACGGAGGAGCAGCGGACCTTTCTGGATCTGAACCTTCGCAGCGTACTGAACTCCGGAGGACTGGTGCAGGCGGAGGATGCGCCCCAGGTCCGCTGGGCCAATGCCCTGCAGCGCTATGTGGAGGGAAAAGGCCACGGAATCCCCTGCTACATCGCGTCCGACCCCCGCAACGGGATCGGCGTCTCCGACTGGCCGGTGAATCTCAGTCTGGCGGCAAGCTTTGATCCGGGGCTTGCCCGGGAGGCGGCCATGTGCCAGTCCCGGGAGCTCAGGGACCTGGGCGTCACCTGCTTCCTGGCGCCCCAGGTGGATGTGGGCTCCGACCCGCGCTGGTACCGCTTCAGCGGGACCTTCGGCGAGGATCCCGCTTTGAGCCGGGATCTGGCCAGGGCCTTCTGCGACGGACTGCAAAGCACCTACGACGAGGAAGGCCGGGATCTGGGCTGGGGGAAGGACTCCGTTGCCGCCATGGTGAAGCATTGGACAGGCGAAGGCGCCGGCGAGGGCGGCCGGGAGGCCCACCTGCCCGGGGGAAAATACGCGGTCTATCCCGGCGGCGGCTTTGAAGCCCTGATGACCCCCTTTACAGAGGGGGCCTTCCGGCTGGAGGGAAAGACAGGCTGTGTGAACTCCGTCATGAGCTCTTATACCATCGCCTACACCGAGGATGGTTCCCTGGGGGAGCTGGAGGGCTCCAGCTTTTCTGAGTATAAGATCAAAACCCTGCTGCGGGAGCGCTTCGGCTTCGCGGGCTCGGTATGCACCGACTGGCAGGTGCTGAATGAAGGAACGGCGCCGGGGCCTGTCAAGGGCCGGGGCTGGGGCATAGAGGCGGAGAAGGAGGACCAGCCCCCGGAGGAGCGGGCGCTGAAGGCGCTCCTCATCGGCGTGGACCAGATGGGCGGCTGCTCCAATCCCCAGGTACTGCTGCGGACCTACGCCCTGGGCTGTGAAAGGATCGGAGAGGAGGATACGAAAGCCCTCTTCCGCGCCTCCGCCGCCCGGCTGCTGCTGGGCTATTTCCGCACCGGCCTTTTTGAGAATCCCTATATCGACGAGGAGGCGTGCCTCCGGGATGTGAACAACGAGGAGAAGCAGCACAGGGCCATGGAGGCCCAGCTCCGCACCATTGTCATGCTCAAGAATGAGAAGGGGACGGTGAGACCCCACAGCCGCCGGCTGAAGGTCTATCTCCCGGCCTTTTTTGAGGCGGAGCACCTGTATGTGGATCATCGCAACGGCATGCTGAAAAACCCTGCCCGGACCTACTGGCCCATCCTCCCCCAGGTGGCGGAGAAACACTTCGACGTGGTAACCGACCGGGTGGAAGGGACGAAAATCACCCGACTTACGGCGGAAGAGCTGGAGGGCGTGGATCTCGTGCTCATTCCGGCCAAGTGCCCGGTGAATGTCTTCCAGCAGGACGGACGGGATCTGGAGGGGAACTTCATCCCCCAGAGCCTGCAGTACCGTCCCTACAAGGCGGACGGGCCCCATGTGCGCCGGGTCTCCCTGGCGGGAGATCCCCTCCCCGACGGCGGCCGGGAAAACCGCTCCTACTACGGGCGCAGCGCCATCCTGGCCAATCCGGAGGTGCTGGATCAGGTATTGGAGCTGGCCGGAACGGCGAAAAAGGCGGGGATCCCCTCTGTGCTGGCCATGTTCACGGGACAGCCCCTCTGCTTCCATGAACTGGAGCCCTTCGTGGACGCCATTCTGGTGACCTTTTCCATGCCCTCCCTCTACGGAGGCGGCTCCGCCTCAGCGGAAGCTCTGGCCATTGTGGCCGCCGGCCTCCATGAGCCTACGGGCCTGCTGCCCTGTCAGATGCCCAGGGACATGGACGCGGTGGAGGCACAGCTGGAGGACATCCCCCGGGATATGGAGTGCTACACCGATTCTGTGGGCCATACCTATGATTTCGGCTTCGGTATGGATTACAGCGGCCCCATCCGCGACGCCCGGACGGAGCGCTATTCCCGGCCCCCGCTGACCGAGCCTCAGGGCTGACAGACCGCGAAAAAGAAACAGCACAGCAAAACCGCCTGTCGCAGGACAGGCGGTTTTTTGCTGTGCGAATGGGAAGATCGGCGCGTTTCTTACAGACCGAAGCGGGTGAAGAGCTCCTCCGGCGCGTCGCTCTTTTTCAGCATGTCGGCCATGGCGGCCTCCAGCCGCCGCTGCACGGACTCGTCCTGAAGGACTGCCGTCTCGTCGGGGTCCGCCTGCAGATCGAAGAGCATGTCCCCGGCCTGAATGGCGGCGGTGTACATGGCGGATCGGGCGGGCAGCCGCAGCACGGGCATATTCTTGGTGAAGGAGAAGGGCGGCGCCAGGGTGGCGCTCTCCAGTTCCTTGCCGATGCGGGCGTTCATGCGGGTGGGCATCAGCGTATATTCATAGAGGGTGTCGTCCTCATCCCGGGGGCTGCGCATATACACATAGCGCCCGTCGGTGATGTTCATCTGGCTGCCGTGGTAGCCGAAGAGGGCGTAGTCATGGACCTTGGCGTCCTTCTCCACCGTATCCTTCAGGGCCTTGCCCTGCATATCCTTGGGGATGGGCTGGCCGAAGTACTCCAGCAGGGTGGGGGCCAGGTCGATGGTCTGTACCAGGGCCTGCCGGTGCTCTGCGGTCTTCCCACAGCGGGGATCCCAGATGAAGAGGGGCGTGTGGACGATCTCATCGAAGCAGGGCATCACATTCTTGGACCACCAGCCGTGCTCTCCCAGCAGGAAGCCGTGGTCGGTGTTGACGATCAGCATGGTGTCCTTCCACATGTCGTGCTCGTCCATGAAGTCCAGCACCCGGCCAAGACTCTCGTCACACTGGCTGAGAAGGGCCGCGTACTTCATCCGAAGGTGCTGAATCTCCTCCGGAGTCTGGCTGACCCGGTCATAGGGGGGCCAGTCCAGCTCCCGCCCGATGTCGGGGATCTCGTAGAGCTTCAGATATTCCTCGAAGGTGAAGAAGGGCTCGTGGGGATCAAAGGCCTCGATCTGTAAAAACCAGTTGTCGAAGCTGTGGTTGTCCTCCAGGAAGGAGAGGCCGTTGTCAAAGACTTGTCGCTGGGAGGACTCCCGGGCAGTTCGGATGTAGTGGCGGTTCATGGCGTTGAATTTCGCCCCCGCCATCTTGAAGGCGTTCATTGCCGGATTGGAACTGGGCAGGATCGTCTCGGGCTGGATGGAGGGATCCAGATTGGTCTTCCATTTGTCGTTCTCCTGGCCCCGGGCGCCCTCCCAGGTGGAGTAGCGGGTATGATAGGTGGCGCCGCCGTCCTCCCAGTAGTGGTCGTGGTCGGTGGTAAGGTGGGTGGCGATCCCCGCCTTGCTCAACAGCTCGGGCATGGAGTCGTCAAAGGGCTCCAGCGGGGACCAGCCCCGGTGCAGGAAATTGTAGCGCCCGGTGTGCAGCTCCCGCCGGGCGGGCATGCAGGGCAGGGAGCCCACATAGCAGTTGTCAAAAGCCACCGTGTGCTCATAGAGCCGCTGGAAATTGGGGGCCTTCACCCAGTCGCAGCCATAGGGGGGCAGAAACTTCCGATTCAGGGAATCGAACATGACCATGATCGCTTTCATTGCGCATCCTCCTTCTGTCATCTTGAAATCCGGATAAACGATCTCTCACCCGTCCGGCGGAGCGGAGATCGGGGCGGCTGTCCTCAGCCTGTCACCATGAACGATTTTCCGTATTGCTCCATGCCGGGGATCCTGGGTCCGTCCCTCTTGCCCAGGACCTTTTTGAACGCGGCGATGAGGTCCGGGTGTTCCGGCGCCAGATCGCTCAGCTCAAAGGGGTCGTTCTCCAGATCGAAGAGCTGCTCCTTCGGACCCATGGAGCGCAGCACCAGCTTCCACTTTCCGTCGGTGACCACGGAGAAGGTGAAGATGGACTGTCCCGCCCGGGGAACGATGAGCTCGGAGACCGCCAGGTCCCGCACCCGGTCGGACTGCCCCTCCAGGATGGGGCGCAGGGACTGGCTGTCCAGCCCGTTCCGATGCTCCACGCCTGCGTAGTCCAGGAAGGTGTTGCAGAGGTCCTGCAGCTCCACGGGGCTTTGATTCGTCTCTCCGCAGCGCACCCCCAGCGCGGGGGCGGAAATGACCATGGGAATATGGATGGAGCCCTGTCCGGGCTTGGACTTGCCGTAGAGGCCGTGGTCCCCCATCATCTCGCCATGGTCGGCGGCGTAGACGATGACGGTGTTCTCCAGCTCGCCCCGCTGCCGCAGCACCTCGATGATCTCGCCTGAGAGCCGGTCGATGTTCTCGATCATGGCGGCGTAGTTCTGGCGCACGCCCCGGTTCGCCTCGGCGAAGGAGCAGTCCACAGCGTCGGGGAAGACCCGGTCCCTGACCCGGTCCTTCATGCTTTGGGTCACGTCCCAGGGATCGTGGGGGCCGGAGAAGTTCACCTGCAGGAACCAGGGACGGTCGGCGGGAAGACCGGCAAGCATCTCCTTGCTCTTCTCGCCCACCCAGTTGTCGGCGTAGAGCTCGTCGGGGAGGGGCGTGGGCTTGTCGGAGTTGCCCCTTGTCAGCATATCCTGCTTGTGGGCTTCCAGCCAGCCCTTCTCCTGCAGCATCCTGCCGTAGGGGCCGGGATGATTCAGGCCGGCGGCCCAGATGGTGTCCATCTTGCCCTCGCTGTCGGTGGCGGCGTCAAAGCCCATGTCCCGCAGGAGCTTATGGTAACCGTCGCCCCACTCCAGGTCGGCCTTGTTGAGGTCGAATTTCCCGGTGCCGCAGACATAGTAGCCCGCGTCGTGAAGACGGGAGTAGAAGCTGGGGAGGGCGGCGTCGTAATTGGCGGTGTTCCAGAAGACCCGGCAGCTGCGGTAGCGCTTGCCCGCGGCGAGGCAGGCCCGGGCGGGGGCGCAGACGGGGGCGGGGGAGACGGCCCCGCTGAAGGCGGTGCCCCGCTCCATCAGCCCGCGGATCACGGGCATCTGAAGCTCCAGCTCCTCCACGCCCTGGGCTTTTTTGATCTCCGGGTCATAGGGCATCCAGTCGCCCCGGTGCTGGTCGCTGAAGAGGAAAAGAAAATTGGGTTTGCGGTCCATAACGGCATTGCTCCTTTCATGATAAGGGCTCAGAAATACGGCATACGGGATCAGCCCTGGATCCAGGAGCCGATGGAAAAGGCGCCCACGTTGTAGGTGACCAGCTCACGGCTGACCAGAAGCTGCAGCTTTTCCAGTCGGCGCTGGCTGAAACGGAAAAAGCAGAGCTCCAGGGGGGGCCACTGCAGCACCATGCGAAAGCGCTCCTCCTCGCTGAGGGAATTGGGGGAGATGTAGAAATACAGGATCCCCGCCCGATCCGGATGCTTCTTGTGGAAGGCACGGCTGCCGCAGATGCCCAGCTCCCCGACGTCCTCCCAGCGGAAGCGGCGCACCGGGAAAAAGAGGATCCGCTGGGTGAGACCGTGCTCATCCAGGGTGATGAGGCTGCCGTAAAACGCGGCGATAACAAAGAAGAACAGCAGGATCACGGCGAAAAAGATGGCAAAGGCCGTCTTTCCTACGGAGAGCATCGCAAGAACAAGGGCCAGCGAAAAAAGCGCGGCGAAGGCCGCCAGGGCCGCCAGCAGCGGCTCCGCGATCCAGTGATGGCGCTTTTTCATGGCGGTTCCTCCCTTTTTCAGCGTGTCTTCCTGAAGAAATCCAGATAGGCGGCGACCCGTTCCTCCGGGCGCTCCGGGCGGCAGTGCCCGCCCTCCAGCTCCACCGCGTCCACCATCTCCGGCGGGACAAAGCGGCGGAGAGAGGCCAGCATCAGCCGGTTCTCCTCCGGGCGGCAGGGCATATCGTCGGAATAGAAGAGAAGGCGCAGGGGCTTGCTCCGCATCCCCTCATGCACATAGTAGATGGGGGCGGTCTCGTCGATCCGCTCCAGCCGTCCGTCCAGGCCCCGGTCGTTCATCACGTTGAAGTGGGCGAACTGCTGGGCGCTCTCCGACAGATAGCCGGTGACGGCCTCCGGGTCCACGCCGGATGCGCGGAAATAGTGCTCGTTGAGGTACAGCATCATGGTGAGGTAGGCCCCGGCAGACTGGCCGGAGAGAAAGAGACGGCCGTTTCCGCCCCACTCCTTCAGATGCTCCAGCGTGTAGCCGACCGCTCTGGCGGCGTCGTAGAGGAAATCGGGGTAGTGGTTCTCCGGCAGCATCCGGTACTCCGGTGAGACCAGGGCGAATCCCGCCTCAGTGAAGGCTTCGGCGAAAAGCTCGGCCGGCGACCCCTTGTCGCCGATGCGGAAGCCGCCGCCGTGAAAGCAGAGCACGGCGTCGAAGCCCTCGCCGTCGGGAAGGTAGGCGTCCAGACGCTGCTCCGGGACTCCGCGGCCGGTGTAGTCAAGCTCGGTGAGTGTTCGCATATGATACTCCCTTTACTGCGCTGAGGGAGGGACGGAAATCCGTTCCCTCCCTCAACAGTATGACAGATTATTGATGTTTTTACAAGTCCTTCAAGCCAATTCCTCGGCCCTGCAGCAGCGGACGAAGTGGCCGGGGCTGAGCTCCCGCTGGACCTGGGGCTGCTGGCAGGCCTCGGTGGCGTACTTGCAGCGGGCGGCGAAGCGGCAGCCGGGCTTGGGATTCACCGGGCTCGTCAGCTCGCCCTCCAGGATCTCGGGGATGTTGGGGTTGTGGATGTCCACCGAGGGGATGGCGGAGAGCAGCGCCTGGGTGTAGGGGTGCAGGGGGTTCTTGAAGAGCTCCCTGCTGGGGCAGAGCTCCACCACCTGGCCGAGATACATGACGCAGATGTCGTCGGAGATGTGCCGCACTACGGAGAGGTTGTGGGTCACGAACATGTAGGTGAGGCCCTTCTGATCCTGCAGCGAGCGCAGCAGGTTCAGCACCTGGGCCTGGATGGAAACGTCCAGGGCGGAGACGGGCTCGTCGCAGACCACGAAGTCCGGCTCCAGCGCCAGGGCGCGGGCGATGCCCACCCGCTGGCGGCGGCCGCCGTCCAGCTCATGGGGATAGCTGAGGCGCAGCCGGTTGTCGATGCCCACGAGCTCCATGAGCTCCGCGGCCTTCTCGTCGATCTCCGCCTTCTTGAAGCGCTTGGAGACGATGAGCGGCTCCCGGATCGTGTTCTCCACGGTGTAGCGGGGATTCAGGGAGGAGTAGGGGTCCTGGAAGATGATCTGCATCTTCTCCCGGGCCTTCTTCAGCTCCCTGCCCTGGATGTCGGAGATGTCCTCCCCGTTGAGGAAGATCTTGCCGTCGGTGCGCTCCAGCAGGTGGATGATGGTGCGGCCCAGGGTGCTTTTCCCGCAGCCGGACTCGCCCACGACGCCCAGGGTCTTGCCCTTTTCGATCTTCAAGGTCACGTCGTCCACCGCGTGCAGCAGGCCTCTCGCCGTGGGGAAGTATTTTTTCAGTCCCTGAACTTCGATGACAGGTGTCATTTTCCTTCTCCTTTCAACACGGCGTCAGTGTTGTGGCAGCGGCACTGGTGGCCGTCGGGGGTGATCACCGTGGGCACCTCGCCGGTGCGGCAGGCCTCGGTGGCGTACTTGCAGCGGGGGTGGAAGGCGCAGCCCGTGGGCAGGTGAGAGGGATCGGGGGGCAGGCCCTCGATGGGGTGCAGCCAGCGCTCATCCACGTTCATGTTGGGGATGGCGCCGAAGAGGCCGATGGTGTAGGGATGGGTGGGATGGTCGAAGACCTGCTCCTTGGTGCCGTACTCCACCACGCTGCCGGCGTAGACCACGGCTACGGTGTCGCAGTGGGTGGCTACCACGCCCATGTCGTGGGTGATCAGCATCATGGAGGTGCCGAGCTTATCCCTCAGCTGGGCGATGAGGCGCAGCACCTGGGCCTGAATGGTCACGTCCAGGGCGGTGGTGGGCTCGTCCGCCAGCAGGAGCTCGGGGTTGCAGGCCAGGGCAATGGCGATGACCACCCGCTGCTTCATGCCGCCGGAAAACTGATGGGGATACTCGCTGTAGCGCTCCCGGGGGATGTTCACCATCTCCAGCATGTCCTCTGCGCGTTTGCGGACCGCCTCCGCGCTCTCGTTCGAGTGCAGGGCGATGACCTCGGCGATCTGGTCGCCGACGCGCTGAACGGGGTTCAGGGCGGTCATGGGGTCCTGGAAGATCATGGAGATCCTTTTGCCCCGGATCTGCCGCATCTCCGCCTCGGAGCTTTTCAGCAGGTCCCTGCCCTCCAGCTTGATCTCTCCGCCCACGATCCGGGCGCCCACGTCGGGCAGGATGCGCAGGATGGATTTGGCCACGGTGGTCTTGCCGGCGCCGGTCTCGCCCACCAGGCCCAGGGTTTTGCCCTTTTCCAGGGTGAGGGTGACGCCGTTGACGGCGTGGACCACGGATTCCTTGGTGAAGTACTCCACCTTCAGATCGTTGATCTCCAGAAAGGGAGCGTTTTTCGTTTCAGTCATTGTCGTTTCTCCCTTCTCAGCGTTTCAGTCTGGGATCCAGGGCGTCCCGCAGGCCGTCGCCCATCAGGTTCAGGGCCAGCACGGTGACCGCGATGGCGAGACCGGGGAAGATGACCATGTGGGGATAGTCGCGGATGTACTGCCGCGCGCCGGAGAGCATGGCGCCCCACTCCGGGGCGGGGGGCTGCACGCCCAGGCCCAGGAAGGAGAGGGAGGAGCACATGGTGATCCGGTTGGCGATGGCCATGGAGGCCTGGACGATCAGGGGGGAGAAGGAGTTGGGGAAGAGGTGCTTCGCGATGATCCGCACCTGGGAGCAGTTGATGGACTGTGCCGCCTCCACATACTCGCTGCCCCGTACCCGCATCATCTGGGCCCGGAGCATGCGCGCCTGGGCGGGGATGCCGTTGACCGAGAGGGCCATGACCGTGTTGAGGTAGCCGTTTCCCAGGGCCGCGGAGACCACGATGGTCAGCAGCATGCCGGGCAGGGACTGGATGATGTCCAGGATCCGCATGATCACGTTGTCCACCCAGCCGCCGAAGTAGCCGGCGACGGAGCCGATGACCACGCCGAAGATCAGGGAGACCACCACGCTGAGAAGGCTCATGGTGATGGAGTAGCGGCCGCCGAAGAGGATCCGGGTGAGGATATCCCGGCCCAGGTCGTCGGTGCCGAACCAATGGGCGGCCGAGGGCGTCTCGTTCATGTGGATGACGTCCATGGCTGCGTAGTCATAGGGGGCGATCACGGGGGAGAGGAGGCAGAGCACCAGCTCCAGGATAAAGAGGATGAGGCCGAACATGGCGATCTTGTTGTAGCTGAGCTGCTTCAGGACGCGCAGGAATTCCGAGCTCTTTCTGACCTTGCCCTGATTCAGGGAGGCTTTCATCTGATACTCTGTCATTTCGTCTTCACCTTCCTTTTGGCACTCTGGGAGTATCTGGCCTTGATCCGGGGATCCGCCGCGGCGTAGAGAAGATCCACCACCAGCATGGAGAGTGAGAACACGATGGCGAGGAAGATGGAGCCGATCTGCACCACGGGATAGTCCCGCTGGTTGACGCCGCCGATGATGTAGGAACCCATGCCGGGAATGGAGAAGATGGTCTCGGTGATCATCTGTCCGCCCAGCATCATGCCGAAGTGGGTGCCCACCACGGTGATGATGGGGATGAGGGCGTTCTTCAGGGCGTGGCGGGTGATGACGTGCAGCTCGCTGACGCCCTTGGAGCGGGCGGTGGTGATGTAGTCGGAACGGATCACGTCCAGCATGGAGGAGCGGGTCTGCCGGGTCAGGGTGGCAATGCCGTAGGTGCAGCCCGTGAGGGCGGGCAGGATGTAGTACTTGACCCCGCCGATGCCCATGGAAGGCAGCCAGTTCAGCTTCACGGAGAACAGGAGGATCAGCAGGAGCGCCAGCCAGAAACCGGGGATGGAGGCGCCGATGAGGGCCAGGGCCGTGGCGATGTTGTCGCCCAGCCGCCCCTGGTTGACGGCGGCGATGATGCCGAGGGGGATGCCCACGGCAACGGAGATCAGCAGGGAGATGATGCCCAGGGTGAAGGTCCGTGGCAGCCGGGTGGCGATCTCATCCTTGATAGCGACCTTGGTCATCCAGGAGGAGCCCAGGTCAAATTTCAGAAAGGTGTTGCCGAGGAAGTTGCCCAGACGGACGAGGTAGGGGTCGTTGAGCCCCAGATTGTCTCGCAGCGCCTGGATATCCTCGTCCGTGGCGCTGCCGCTGAGAAGAATCTGAGCGGGATCGCCGGGGCAGAAGGTCATGAGCGTGAAGACCAGGATGGCGACCCCCAGCACGATGGGGATCATCCACAGAAGTCTTCGCAGCGTATAGCGTAACATGCAGTTCCCTCTTTCTCAGATGATTTCCTCCCCCCGAAAGACCGGGAGGAGGAATATGGTGTCTATCGTCTTACAGGGTGTAGGCGGAGGCGGGGTAGTCGATCTCGCCGGAGGAGGCGATGATGGGGGTGGTCAGGGGGATGTCGGCCCGCTGCACGGTGATGGTGAAGGGCAGATAGAGGCCGCGGGCATAGGCGTTGTCCATGATATACTTGTGGACCTTGTCGATGTTCTCCTCGGTGAAGTTCTTGACCTGCCAGGTGAACTCCAGCAGCTCCTGCAGCTCGTCGTCGTGGCGGCTCATGGCGTCGCCCATGGCATAGGCGGTGTTGTCGAAGCGGTTGGTCCAGACGTTGATGAGGCCGTTGCCCTGGTTGGAAAGGGCCAGATCCCAGGTGCTGCCGTCGTTGGCGTGAGTGGAGAGCAGAGCCTGGTCCTCGATTTGAAGCTCAATGTTGATGCCCACGGCCAGGCAGTAGCCCTGGATAAGCTGGGCGACCTTCTGAACGGAGGTGCCGCCGGAGAGGATCAGGGCCTCGCCCTTGTAGTTGGACTCCTTCAGATACTCCTTGGCCTTCTCGGGATTGTAGACGAAGTAGTCCTCATTGTCCCACTTGGTGACGTAGCCGGTGCTGGTGCGGGGGACGAAGTCGTGCATGGGCTCCGCACGGCCGTCCTGGGCGCCCTTGATGAGGCCGTCCACGTCCAGGCAGGTGAAGATGGCCCTGCGCAGGTTCACGTCGCTGGCGATGGGGCGGCTCTCATGGCCGGAGCAGTAGATGTTCTGTCCCACGGCACCGGGAGCGGAGAGCACCTGATAGGCGTTGTTCTCCTCGAAGGAGTGGACGATGGTGGCGTTGATGGAGGCGAAGGCGTCCACTACGCCGGTTTCCAGGGCGATCTGCTGCTGGGAGACCTCGGTGATGGTCTTGTAGGTCAGCTTCTTCACGCGGTTCTTCAGCTCGGGGGGCAGCAGCTCTTCCTTCTGCCAGTAATCGTCCCTGAGCTCCATGGCGCAGCTGTTGCTGGCCACGAACTCGGTGACCTTGTAGGGGGCGGTGGTAACGGAGGCGGTGGCGAAGCCATCGGCGCTGGCCTCAAAGGCCTTGCGGGCCACAAGATAGGTGGAGGCCATGCAGATCTCGAAGTTCTCGGCCACGTCGCTCTTCATCTTCACCTCGAAGGTCTTGGCGTCGATGACCTTCACGGTGTCGATCTTGGCGTAGCAGGCCTTCTGCTTGGCGGCGATGCTCTCCTCGATCATCCAGACCACGTCCTCGGCGGTGACGGGGTTGCCCTCGGCGTCGGTGATGTAATCATAGAGCTCCACAGTGTAGGTGACGCCGTCGTCCGCCACGGACCACTCCTTGGCGCCCTGGCCGATGTAGCGGCGGTCGCCGGTGCGGTAGATGACGCGGTCGAAGAGGTAGCGGACGAAGATCTGCCACTGATAGTTGCCGTTGCGGACGGGGGCCAGAGAGGTGTAGAAGCCGCCCATGCCGATCGTGAGTTCGTCCAGGATATCGCTTTCGGTCTCCACGGTTTCCGCGGCGGCCTGCTGCACGTCCTCAATGACGGTGGCATTGGAGGCGGTGCTGCCGGTGGAGGCGCTGGCGTTGGTGCCGGTGCCGGTATTGGTGTTCGTGCCTGCGCTGGAGCCGGCGGTCTCGCCGCCCTTGCTGCCGCAGGAGGCCAGGGCCAGGAGGGCTGCCGCGGAGGCGGAGCCGATGCTGGCGACTTTCAGGAAATCTCTTCTTGTCAGTGTTTTCATTGCGATACTCCTTTAATTATGTTGTTTTGGGGCAGATCGTTTTTGAATTTCCTTTGTGAATGTGCGGGATCGCGTGGAGCGGAAGTAAATACGTATAAATAATTATACGATTAACTTCCCCTTCATCATACTATTCAGTGTGATACTTGTCAATTTGGAATTTTCGCTAAATAATCTCATTCAATTTTGTGCATAATGCGCTATTTTCTTTTGCGCAATCCCTTGCTATACTGTTGCTCAAGAAGGATTGCGGGATCTTGAGTTTTATACGTATAAACTTCGATTCCCGGCCTGCTTCTGATCAAGGCCCGCCGACCTGCCGCGGGGCGGGGAGACGGGGGAATAAAAACGATTGCGTCTTCATTGATTTGGTGATATGATCACTATAAAGCGTTGATGCGATCACCCAGGCGGCGCTGCCGCCCGAAGGAGGAAAACCATGACTGCGAAAGCGACCAGCCGGGACGTGGCAAGGCTTGCCAGGGTCTCCCAGGCCACGGTCTCCTATGTTCTGAACAACACGGAGGGGAAGCACATCTCCGACGCCACCAGGAAGGCGGTGCTGGAGGCCGCCCGGCAACTGGGCTATGTGCCCAACAGCGCCGCCCGCCGGCTGAAGACCCGGCGCTCCAACTGCGTTGCGGTGCGCCTTGCCACTGTGATGACCATTCAACGCTACTTCATGGCCCTGCAGGGCCTGCGTTCCTATTTTGAGTCCCGGGGCTACAACCTCATCCTGTTCAATGACATGAAGGAGGGGAACGCGGGGAACTATCTGGAGGCCTGCCTGGATACCCAGGCGGACGGCGTCATCTACTTTTCCGCGGATTACTCCGGCATCCCGGAGGAGGAGCTGGAGATCCTGCGGAAGAACCGGATCCCGGTCTCCGCCATTGACTGTATGGGCGCCGCGCCGGATGTGAGCAGCGTGACCTATGACTACTACGCCTCCACCGCCCTCCGGGTGCAGTACCTGGCCCAGCGGGGGATCAAACGGCTGATCTATTTGGAGCCGAGCGTTCATAACGTGAAGGACCGGGAGCGTACCCGCGGCTTCCTTGTGCCGGCGGAGGAGCTGGGTCTGGAGGGAACCGTGGAGGAATACCCCACCGACGCCACGGCCAATGAAAGCCGCATCAGCGGAACGTCCCTCAGCATGGGGACCTTTTTCGATTTTCATGCCAAGGAGTTCTTCCGGGATCTGATCCGAAGGGCGCCCGGGGACGCGGCCATCCTGGCCCCCTATCCCGAGGTCCAGGACGTGGTGGCCCAGCTGCTGTACGAGGACGCGCTGACCGGAAAAGCCGGGGGGAAGCTCCCCTGGTATGAGCGCGGCGCCTCCTACCGCTTTTCCCATTACGACGTGGGCGTGGAGGCGGCCCGCTCCCTCTACGGGGCCATCAAGGGCAACGGAGGCGTCCGCAAGCTCTCCGTCCAGCCCCAGGTGATCCCTTATACCGCCGAGATGATCTGAGTACACGGATTTGAGGAGGATTAAAAAGAATGAAAAATGTGGTTTTCTTCTTCTGTGATGAGCTGCGCCCCGACGCCCTCGGCTGCTACGGCAACCCGGCGGGGCCCATGAAGACCCCCAACATGGACCGGATCGCGGAAAACGGCGTCCTGTTTGAGGAGTGCTTCTGTCCCTCCCCGGTGTGCGTGGCCTCCCGTGCGGCGATGATGACGGGCGCGTATCCCGAGGAGACGGGGGCCTACGACAACGAGGCCTGCCTCCCGGACTTCCGTCTGGCGGGGCATTTCCCCACCTTCCCGGAGGAGCTGGCAAAGGCGGGCTACGCTACCGCCAACTTCGGCAAGACCCATCTGCCGCCGGAGCTCCGCCCGTTCCAGCTGGATAATCCCGAGGGCGGCGAGATGCATCTCGGCATCACGCCCCAGGAGCGGAAGAATCTGAAAAAAATCACCCCCCGGGGCGGCATGTCCTTCAACGCCGCCAGCCTCTACCCGGAGGGGAAGGCCTATTACCCGGAAAGGGTGACGGAAAACGCCCTCGCCTGGCTGAAGGAGCGGGAGGGACCCTTCTTCGTGCGCATCTCCTACACCCAGCCCCATTCGCCCATCATCGTCAAGCGGGGCTATGAAACGGTATACGGGGACTACCCCTTCTCCGGGGAGCTTCCCGATATCTCCGGGCTCAGCGAGTTTGAGCAGAGCTTTGCCAGGGCGGTGGCCCTGGACACCCTGTCGGAGGAGGAGATCCGGCAGGCGAAGATCTATTACTACGGCATGGTCACCTGGATCGACGATGAGATCGGCAAGGTCCTGACTTTCCTGCGGGAAAACGGCATGCTGGAGGATACGGTGTTCCTCCTCGCCGCGGACCACGGCGCCCTCAGGGGCGAGGTCCGGGGCCTGGGCAAGCACGTCTTCCAGCGCAGGAGCCAGCAGATCCCCCTGGTCATTTCCGCCCCCGGCCTTCAGCCCGGCACCCGGAGAAGCGACATCTGCTCTCTCATGGATCTGCCCCGGACCCTCTTCGGCCTTCTGGGGCTTACGCTGCCGGAATCCTTCCACGGCCGGGATCTCTTCCGGGATCCGGCGGAGGAATTCGTCTACTCCACAAAGGGCTTCGGCGAGGCCTTCAGCTGCGCCTTCCCCAACCGTCAGCTGGGCCGGCTGCCCGGCGACCGGGGCTGGCCCCGCCGCAGCTGCATCCGCAGCCGCCGCTACCGCCTGGATATGAACACCCGGATCGACGGCCGCCCCGCCGCCCCGGAGGAGCGGGACCTCTTCTTCACCGACTGCCTCCGCTATCCGGAGGAGGAGGTGAACCTGGCCTCCGATCCCCTGTACCGGGAGATCGTGGAGCGCATGACCGCCCTTCTGGAGGCCCATGTGGCCGGGATGGCCGAGGTGGACCCCTCCACCATCGTGATGCCGGAGGGCGCCGCCAGACAGTCGATGCAGTAAGGCCGGAAAACGAATCGGAAAAGAATCACCGGACCCCGGAGGAGACGCCGCTGGCGCCCCGCCGGGGTCCGGTGCAACTTTTGGAAAGGAGAGGCCCGGCCTCAGCCCGCGAGGCCGAGGCCGGCCCAGAGGGCGGCGGTGCCCATGAGAATCAGACTCATAAGAAGCAGCTTTTTAAAGAGGGCATTGGCATCCCACTTGGAGTTGCCGCTCATAATACCGAGAGCCACCGCGCCCATGACGGAAACAGGGCTGCAGCAGGTGATCTGGGAACCGAAGGCCAGAGCGCTGAGGATGGCGTAGGGATCGGCCTCGGTCTTTACGGCCATGGCGGGGATCGTGGGCACCATGGCGGGCATTACCACGCCGGTGATGGAAGAAACCATAGAAAGCAGGCTGCCGATGAGGGAGTAGAGGGGCTTCACCGTCCACCGGTTCATGAAGCGGGAAAGGAAGCCTGTCAGCTGATCCATCCCTCCGGCGGCCTTCACCACGCCGATCAGCATGCACATGCCGGAGATCATCAGGATGGAGGACCAGGGGACCTCGGCGATGACCTTCTTCTCGTCGGCGCAGCCCAAAAGCAGCAGCGCCGCCGCCACCAGCAGAGCGGAAAGCCCCATGTCGAAGCCCGCCGCCAGGGCCAGGAGCGCGAAGACGCCGAGGCCGATCAAAGTCAGGATCTGCTTCCTTTCCAGTCGGGGAAGGGCCTCCCCCTTCTCCACAGGGCGGCTCTCCAGCTTCCAGCCCCGGAAAATGACGTAGATCACCGCAAAGGACAGCACCGCCATCAGCATGCCCCGGGGCAGCAGATAGCCGGGAGCGATCTTCTCCCCCCAGAGCTCCAAAGAGTAGCTGTTGCAGATGATGCCCATGGTGGTGATGGGGGAGCCCACTGCCATGGTGGTGCCGCAGAGGACGCTGAGCAGCATGAACACCGGGTCGATCTCCTGGTCCTCAGCGATGTTGGCGGCGATGGTGCAGAGCAGCACCATGACGCCCACGGTCCCCGCCCCGGCGGCGCAGGTCACGAACATGATAAGAAAGACGTAGACGGGGATCAGCGCCCGCCGGCCCCGGGCGAGGCGTACAAGACGGCGGATCACCAGGTCAAAGGTGCCGTTGGCGGAGCCGATATTCAGAAGAATGCTCACCGTGGTGGTCATCCAGACGATGGAAAAGGGGAAGAGGGAGGTGATCGGCACACCCTTCATCACCGGGGAGGACATGCTCCCCTCTCCGGCTGAGACCAGAAGCCCAAGCAGGAAGGCCGAGGCCATGGCCAGGATCCCCAGGTTGATCTTTTTTCGGATGCCCACCAGGATGGTCAGCACCAACACGAGAAGAGAGCCCCAGGCCAAAAGATTCTCATTCATTGACGGTTCCCTCCTTCCTTTCCCCGGGAATTGCCTCCTTGTTTTCAAGGCCCGGGATCCTCCGAAGTGCGTCGTACAGGGGACCCAGATCCCGCCTGAAGGAGCTGACCACCGCGTGGATGGGCATGCCGTCCAGCACCTCGTTCAGGTGATCCAGCCGCTCCGGGCTGAGGCCCATGGCCCCCACGTCCTCCGGACTGAAGTGGAGATAGCCCATGGCCTCCTCCACCTCGAGGCCGCTCTCCCTGAGCTCCTTTACGGTCATGTGCTCCGAAAAGCGGACCGGGAGCCGCTGGGTGCTCTCCACATGGATCACCGCAGCCTCTTGAAGATCCAGGGAGGTAGAACCCACCAGGAGGGCATAGTCCCCGTTCTCCACATACCAGTCCCCCAGGGAAACGCTGTAATAGGCAAAGCTCCGCTGATTCAGCGTAAACCGGGCGGTTTTTGTCTCGCCGGGGGCAAGATACAGCTTTTGGAAGCCCTTCAGCTCCTTGATCGGACGGGGGTGCTTTCGCTTTCCCAGGGGCGCCACATAGAGCTGGACCACCTCGTGGCCCGCCCGGCTGCCGGTGTTGGTGACCGGGAGCCGGAGGGTCACCGTGTCCCGGTCGCAGACGGAATCTGAAGAGACTTCAGGCTCGCCGTAGGAAAAATCGGTGTAGCTGAGGCCGTAGCCGAAGGGATACTGCAGCTCGATCGCCCGCTTGTCGTACCAGCGGTAGCCGATGTAAACGCCCTCGGAATAGCGCACCTCCCCGTCATAGCCGGGGAAATCCAGCCAACAGGGGGTGTCCTCCAACCGCAGGGGGAAAGATTCCGCCAGGCGGCCGGAGGGATTGCGCTCACCGAAGAGAAGCTCCGCGGCCGCCCTGCCCGCGCCCTGGCCGCCGAGATAGAGGTAGAGGAGGCCAGCCGCCTCGTCCCGCCAGGGCATGAAGACCGGGCTCCCGGCATGGAAGACCACCACTGTCCTGGGCTGCACCTTACAAACCTCATGGATCAGCCGGTTCTGGCAGGCGGGGATCTCCAGGGTCGTCCTGTCCTTGCCCTCGGATTCGTAGGAATCCGGCAGTCCGGCGAAAATGACCGCGGCCTCCGCGTTTTTGGCGGCCTCCACCGCCTCCCGAAGGGCGCTCTCCTCCATGGTATCGCCGTCGGCGGGGAAGCCCTCGGAGTAGGTGATGCCGGGGAGATCCCTGAGATAGCTCATGGCGGAGGGACAGCTGGCGTTGACGTTGCCGGAGCCGCCCCCCTGGAACCTGGGATGAGCGGCAAAGCCGCCGATCACGGCCACCCGCTGCCCCTTCCGCAGAGGCAGAACCCCGTCGTTCTTCAGCAGCACCGCGCACTCCGCCGCAGCCCGCACCATCAGCTCCCCGTCGTCCTCTTCCGGCGCTTCCGCCGGGGGCGGCGCCTCCGTCTCCTTCCGGATCCAGGCGAGCAGCCGCTCCGCCGCCCGATCCAGCACGGCCTCATCCAGACTGCCGTTTTGGACGGCCTCCACGATCTTGCGGTCGTTGACGCCGCCGGAGGAGGGCATCTCCAGCTCCAGCCCCGCCCTTAAGGCCCGGACCCGGTCGTTCATGGCGGCCCAGTCGGTCATCACGATGCCGTCAAAGCCCCACTCCTTCCGCAGCACGTCGTCCAGAAGCCGGGGGTTCTCACAGGAATAAACGCCGTTGATCCGGTTGTAGGAGCACATCACGGTATGGGGAGAAGCCTCTTTCACAATGGTCTCAAAGGCGGCAAGGTAGATCTCCCGCAGGGTCTCCTCATCCACCTGGGCGCTGACGCTCATGCGCTCCGTCTCCTGGTTGTTGGCGGCGAAGTGCTTCATGCAGGCGCCCACGCCCTGGGACTGGATGCCCCGGGTCATGGCGGCCCCCAGCTTGCCCGCGAGATAGGGATCCTCACTGTAGTATTCGAAATTCCGCCCGCAGAGGGGGCTGCGCTTCATATTGACGGCGGGCCCCAGCAGGGTGTGGACGCCCTTCTCCCGGGCCTGACGTCCCAGACATCTGCCGATGGCCTCCGCGAGAGAGGGGTCGAAGGAAGCGCCGATGGCGCTGCCCGTGGGGACGGCGGCGGCGGGGGCGGCCTTCCGGTCCTCCCCGATATAGCGCAGGCCGCTGGGTCCGTCGGAGAGGCGGAGTGCCGGGATCCCCAGCCGCTCCACGGCCTGGGTGTGCCACTGGTCGCTTCCCGATAGGAGGGACGCCTTCTCCTCCAGACGCATCTCCGCGATCAGCGCTTTGCTGTCCTTCATTGCGTTTTCCTCCTCAGACGCGGTTTTCCAGGATCTCATCCAGGAAGAGCATGGCTGCGCCCAGGGTCATGAAATAGTGGGGCCGGGAACGGTTGAAGTTGAAGAAGCCGTGTCCCACCCCGGGATAGGGGATGAGGCGGGCGTCGATCCCCAGCTCCCGGGCCCGGTCCGCAAAAGCCCGTACAGGCTGGAGGGGGACGGTGGTATCCTCTTCTCCGTGCTGGATCAGCATGGGGGGCATCCCTCTTTTCAGATCCTCCGGCCCGAAGGGAGGGATCCGGCCCGTATACCACGAGCCGATCCGGGTACCGTCGACGGCGGAGGGATCGAAGATGCCGGGATTGAAAAGAACCAGCGCCCGGGGCATCACGCCGCTGAGCTTTCCGACATTGAGGGCGATCATGGCGCCGGCGGATCCGCCGCCCAGGGCGATGCGGCCCGGGTCCATCCCCCAGCGCTCCGCGTTTTCCCGAACATAAGCCCAGGCCAGGACCCCGTCCTCAAAGCTGTCTGAGGCCTCGGTCCCGTGGAGCGTGGTGATCCGGTAGTCGGCGGTGACGGCCACATAGCCGTGCCTTGCCAGCTCCTCGCACTGGGTTCCGAAGGCGGCGCGGCTGCCCACCATAAAGCCTCCCCCGAAGAAGAACAGCACCCCCGGACGCGGACCGGAAAAGGCAGCGGGGTTTGGCAGGCAGACATCCAGCCCCAGACTGACGCCGTGACTCTCATAGTACTCTGTAAGCGTGGTGATGGGAAGATCGCGGCGGCTTTGCCGTGCCGCGGTTTCCTCCTGCTTTTTCAAAAAGGCCTGTCTCTCGTCCATAGGAAGCTCCTTTCTGCTATATAAACGTATAACCTATCTGAAGAACAGTATAGCACAGAGAATACTTCTTGTAAATAGGACAATATCCATAAAATACGCCCTTAGAATTCAGCATATAGACCAAAACAAAATGACGCCCAAGGGATCAAGCAGCAGAAAATAGTTATACGTAAAAACTGTCTGTCCCCTTGCCGATTCCCCTTCCATATGGTATGATATCCATAGAAAACTGCTCTCCGCCGCCCTCCCCCGGACGGCCGCGGGGAGGGGAGGAAAAGGAGGATCGCGCATGCAGCTGCTGGTGTTGGATTTCGGAGGCTCCTCTGTCAAATACTCGCTCATCGATGAAAAAGGGAACCGGAGCGAAGCGAGCTCTGTCTCTGCCCCCTTGGGTTCGCCCCAGGAGTTTGTTGAGGCGGTGAAAACGCTCTATGACCGCTTCCGGGACCGGGTGGAGGGCGTGGCCATGTCCATGCCCGGCTTTATCAACGGCAGTACCGGCTACCTCCGCACCGCGGGCGCCTATTTCCCGCTGTACGGGCAGAACGTCTATGAACTGCTCTCCCCCCATATCGGCGTGCCGGTGACGGTGGAGAACGACGGCAAGTGCGCCGCCTATGCCGAGCTCTGGGCCGGAAGCCTCCGGGGCGTTCAGGACGGCGCGGTGGTGATCCTGGGGACCGGGATCGCGGGCGGCGTGATCCACGGCGGGCGCATTCTCCGGGGCTTTACCGGCACGGCGGGAGAGTTTTCCTTCATGGGGCTTCCCACCAGCCTCAATCTGCAGCACTCGCTGCTGTACCGCTGCTCCATGGCGGGGCTGACCCTCACCGCGGCTTCCCGCCTGGGGGTCGATCAGCGGCGCTGTCCCTATGCCGCCTTTGTGGATCTCTTCGGTCTGGACAACAGCCATCTCAGTGACCTGGATCGGGATCCCCGCTTTGAAAAGGGCGTGGACGGGCGGCTCTTCTTCCGGCTGCTGGAGGAGGGGAACGCCGTCATCGCGGAGCTTTACGACAGCTTCACCGCTTCGATCGCCGAGCTGCTCCTGACGGTACAGTGCGCCACGGATCCGGAGATCATCGCCCTGGGGGGCGGCGTCACCCGCCAGGCCCGGCTTCTGCCGGATGTGGAGGCGCAGATCCGCAAGTACGACGGCTTCCTTGGCGGCAACGCGGTGCCGGTGGTGCGGCTCCGGGCGACGCAGGTGGAGGGCTATCCCAACGAGCTGGGGGCGGCCTACAACTTCTTTAAGCAGCAGGGCATCCTGTGAAGAAGAGCAAAGGAGGAACGAACATGGCATTTCGCAAGGACTTTCTGTGGGGCGGCGCCACCGCCGCCAATCAGTGTGAGGGCGCCTGGGACCGGGACGGCAAGGGCGTAAGCTGCGCGGATATCTGCACCGGCGGCAGCAGGATCAGCCCCAAGCGCATCACCCCGGTATTGGAGGAGGGGACCTTCTATCCCAGCCATGAGGCCATCCGCCACTATGACCGCTTCCGGGAGGATATCGCCCTCTTCGCCGAAATGGGCTTTAAGTGCTACCGTTTTTCCATCGCCTGGACCCGCATCTTTCCCAACGGGGACGAGGCGGAGCCCAACGAGGCGGGGCTTCGGCACTATGAGGAGGTCATCGACGAGTGCCGCAAATACGGCATTGAGCCCCTCATCACCATCTCTCACTATGAGGTGCCCTTCGGCCTTACCAAAAAATGCAACGCCTGGGCCAGCCGGGAGATGATCGGCTATTATCTGAACTTCTGCCGGGCGATCTTTACCCGCTACAAAGGGAAGGTGCGCTACTGGCTGACCTTCAATGAGATCAACAGCCTCACCGCCCCCATGGGGGCCTTCCTGAACGCGGGGCTTCTGAAGGACCTCACAAATCCCACGGTGTTCACCCAGCAGGCGGATGACCCGCAGGAGCGCTTCCAGGCCCTGCACCACATGTTCGTGGCCTCGGCCTTGGCGGTGAAGCTGGCCCATGAGATCGACCCGGAGTACCGGGTGGGCAATATGATGCTCTACTCAGCCAGCTATCCGCTGACCTGTGAGCCGAAGGACGTGATCCGCAACCAGCAGTACAACCAGGAGATGAACTATTACTGCACCGACGTGCAGGCCCGTGGCATCTATCCCTCCTACGCTCCCCGCATCTGGCGGGAGAAGGGGATCACGGTGGAGATGGAGCCGGGGGATGAGGAGATCCTGCGGCAGGGGACCGTGGACTTCATCACCTTCTCCTACTACATGTCCTCCTGCCAGTCGGCGGATTCGGCGAAGATGGGGGCGGGCAATCTGCTGGGCGGCACGGCGAACCCCTATCTCAAGGCCTCGGACTGGGGCTGGCAGATCGATCCGGAGGGCCTGCGCTACTCTCTGAACGAGCTCTATGACCGGTACCAGAAGCCTCTGATGGTGGTGGAGAACGGCCTCGGCGCCAGGGATACCCTGGAGGAGGACGGCAGCATCCACGACGAGTACCGCATCGACTACCTCAGGCGGCACATCCGGGAGATGGCCCTGGCGGTGGAGGACGGTGTGGATCTTATGGGCTACACACCCTGGGGATGCATCGACCTGGTCTCCGCCTCCACGGGGGAATACGAGAAGCGCTACGGCTTCATCTACGTCCGCCGCTATGACGACGGCACCGGCGACTTCGCCCGGCTGAAGAAGGATTCCTTCTATTGGTATCAGCGGGTCATCGCCACAAACGGCGAGGAGCTCTGAGCCTTTGAAAAGGAAACGGGGCGTGTTGCAAAATGCCCTGCTATGTCATTGCGAGGCCCTGAAAGGGCCGTGGCAATCCGCGTCCCCCGTCTCCTCTTCATCATAAAAGAAGACGAGAGTACGGATTCCCACGACCAGTGCTGCGGCACTGGTCTCGGAATGACAGCATTTTTGCATTTTGCAACACGCCCCGTTTTTGGTATCGGCGATTGGTATCGGTACGGCGATCAATCAGCGGCTGGATTCCCGCTCCGCCAGACGGAAGGGGATCTCGTGCAAAAGGGGCCCGCCCTTCTCCGGCCTCTCCAGCAGAAGCCGCACCGCCGTATCGGCCATGGCCTCGGGGCAGCGGTCCACGGAGCTGAGGCCGGGATGGGTGACCTCGGAGAGAATGGTGTTGTCAAAGCCCAGGAGCCTTACCTCACCGGGGACGGAGACGCCCCGCTTCCTGAGGGCAAAAAGAGCGCCCACGGCGGTCTTCTCGCTGACAGCGACAATGCCGTCCAGGGGAAAGCGCCCCTCGTCCAGAAAGCGTCCCACCAGGGCCTCCGCCTCCTCCGTGGCCGGGGAGAGTCCCGGCCTGCGCAGGATATAGTTCTGATCCACAGGGATCCCCGCCTCCTTCAGGGCATCCAGATAGCCCAGCTCCCGGAGGCTGGAGGCCCCGTTGTCCGCCGCCTGGGGAAAGGCCAGGAACATGAGATGGCGGCAGCCCCGTGCAAGCAGGTGCTCCGTGGCGGCCTTTCCCGCAGCCCGGTCATCGTTGACCACATAGGGGACGGCGAGAGCCGGATCCGGTCGGCGGTCCAGTACCACCAGCGGCACCCGATCCAGGGGAAGCCGCCCCGCCAGGGCGGAGAGATCGCTGATCATCAGAATGCCGTCCACCTGTTTTGCCAAAAGGGAGCGATAGTGATTTTGCTCCCGCTCCGCGTCGCCCAGGCTGTTGCAGATGAGAAGGGAATGCCCCTCCCGGTCCAGCCGCTCCTCCAAATGATAGGCCAGGGAGGAGAAAAAGGGATTGTCGATGCTGGGAAGGATGAGGCCCACAGTGCGTGTGCGGGACTCCCGCAGGGCCTTGGCCGCCATATTGCCGATGTAGCCGTTGGATTGAAGCACGGCCATCACCCGGCGCCGTGTCTCCTCCCCGTAACCGCCCTTGTCATTGAGGACCCGGGAGACAGTGGCGGTACTGACCCCCGCGATGGCGGCGATCTCCTTGATGGAAGGGCTTTGCTTCGGCTGAGACATGACGCGGGCCTCCTTTGCTGCTTGTTCCGGGTCCAGTATGGCACATTTTCTCCGGAAAAGCAAGAGCGGGAGAAAAAATAAAGTAATCGTTTACGGATTTTTATATCCTGCCTATTGACAGCCTGCTCGCTTAATGCTATACTGCAGATACGTAAACGATTACGTATCAAAGAGATGCAGCAAGGAGGAGCGCACATGCAGTCAAAGGAAATCGTATTCACCGCCGCCAAAACGGCCGAGTTTCAGTCAAACCCCTGTGAGATGGAGCTTGTTCCCGGCTCCTTCTGGATCGAAACCCTGTATTCCCTGATCTCTGCGGGGACGGAGACCGCCTGTTATCGGGGCAGCGAGCTCTGGTTCCGCTTCCCCAAGAGTCCCGGCTACAGCGCTGTGGGCCGGGTCCTTTCCGTGGCCCCGGATGTTCCGGATCTGAAGCCCGGGGACCTGGTGTTCTGCCGGGGCAGCCACAAGGAGTACCAGCGCGTATCGGTGAAAGAGAACTACTGCCGCCTGCCGGAGGGCATCGATCTCCGCTATGCTCCCTTTGCCCGCATGTTCGCCATTTCCTTCACCTCCACCCGGGTCTCCGGTATTGAGCTGGGGGACGACGTGCTGGTGGTGGGCCTGGGCCTCATCGGCAACGGCGCTGCCCAGCTGGCCCAGCTTCAGGGCGCAAATGTGGTGGCCATGGATCTCAGCGAGGACCGTCTGGAACTGGCCCGCCGCTGCGGAATCCGCAAGGTGCTGAATTCCGGCGCTGCCCCGGACATGACAGAGGCCATCACGGCGGTCTTCGACGGCCGGAAGCCCTCGGTGGTCATCGACGCCACCGGCGTCCCCGCCGTAATCGACAAGTCCATCGACTATGTGGCCCCCGGCGGGCGCTACATCCTCCTGGGCAGCCCCCGGGGGGAGTGCCAGGGCAATCTGACCCACTTTTTCCAGCACGTCCACCAGTTCCGCTTCCGCACCGAGGTGATCTCGGCCCACGAGCAGATGGCGCCGAATAAGAGCACACCCTATGTGAAGCACTCCTGCGAGCGGAACGAGCGGATCTGCCTGGAACTCATCCGGGACGGAAAGCTCATCGCGGAGCCCATCCTGACCCACCTTGTAAGCCCTGAAGAGGGACCGGAAATCTATGCCCGACTGGATAAAGGCGACAAGAGCCTGGTGGGCATCGTCTATGATTGGGGGAAAAACGCATGAAAACGACCATCAAAGCAGGCATCATCGGAACGGGAAAGGCTACGGGCATCGCCATGGCCCACCTCCGCGGTTATCTCACGGCGGAGGATGTGGAATTTATCGGCGCATACAACCGGGATCCGGAGGGGACTCGCGCCTGGCTCCGGGACAGCGGCCTTTCGGAGGATCTCTGCTATGAGGATGTGGACGCCCTCATTCGTGACGCGGACGTCATCAGCATCTGCACGCCCAACTTCGCCCATGTGGAGTATGTGAAGAAGTGCCTGGAGGCGGGGACCCATGTTCTCTGCGAAAAGCCTCTCTGCCGCGCAACGGAGGACTGGGACGCCGCCGGTATCAGCGCCTGCCCCGAAGGCGTTGTGGGCATGATGGATTTCAACTACCGTCAGCTGCCGGGACTCAGGGCTCTTCATGAAAAGCTGGCCTCCGGCGAGCTGGGCCGGGTCTATACCATCCGCCTTGCCATGGGCGCGCCTCGCCTCGCCAATGAGGCGGTGCCCCTGGAGTGGCGCTTCCGCCGCTCCCTCTCCGGCACCGGGGCTGTCGGCGACTTCGGCAGCCACGCCCTGGATATGCTGTGCTATCTTCTGGGCATGGAGATCCCGCAGCTCATTGCTCCGGCGGCGAGAAAATCCACCTTCATCCGGGAGCGTATGTACAATGGAGACATGAAGCCTGTGGAAAACGACGACATGTTCGCCGTCCAGGCAGGTCTTCCCGGCGGCGGTACGCTGCAGCTGGAGCTCTGCCGCCTTGGTGTTGTGCAGAACGGACTGGAGCTGGTGGCGGAGCACGGTATGGCCACCTTCGATCTCATGAAGCCGGACCGGCTGACCCTGCGTCCCCGGGAGACAAACGCGGGCTACGGAAAGCCCCAGGAGATCCTTCCCGACCCCCGGGGCATCTGGAAGGATCCCAGCGGCCTGCCCTCTCCCTATATCGCCTGCGCCGAAAACGTCCATAAGTTTGTGGACCTTGTGCGGGAGGGAAAGAGGCCCGATACCGACCTCAGCTACGGCTACGCGATCCTGAAGACCATCGAAGAACTGGACGATGCGGCTGTCGAGGGATAAAAGAAGACGTAGAGCATGAAACGAAACATGGCGGTAGCCGGATTTCCGGCTGCCGCACCTGTATGATCTTGATGATTGTTCAACTTATCGCCGGAAGACCGGTTCACTGCGGTTTTCTATGACATGCTTCGACTGCTTCAGGGAGCATCCGGATTCCGGTGACACAGGGGTGACACAGGTTTACTTGCCGTAACGGCAGGCCTGAATATGGACATTGCCGTTCACGTCCGAGACGCATTCGATCATGTTGACCCGGTTATTCCAGACATTGAGCATATGATGATCCACAAGTCCGTATGCATACATATGGTCCTTTATATACTTGTGGACCTCGTCAATGTTCTCTTCCGTAAACCCATCCTCGGTCCAGGTCTTATAGAGCAGCTCGGCAAGAACGTAGTCGTGACGGCTGGTGCCGTCTCCCGTACTGTAGCTGTTGGGATCGAAGCGTATGGACCACTGTGTCGGCAGCGTTTCGTTATTGACCTGGTTGATGAACATATCATAAAGCGTGCCGTCCAGACGGTTTGCCGTGATCCAAGCAAGGTCGCCGGTGAGAATCTCCGCCTTGATGCCGATGGCATCCATACAGCTGATCAGGATCTCACCGATGGCCTTGAAGGTCCCCGAGACCAGGATCACCAGGCTCTGCCCCTGATAGTCAGAAGCAGCCAGATACTCCTTGGCTTTCTCCACGTCATAGGGATAGTACTCCTCTTCCTTCCACTTGGGGAGGTAACCGTAGGCCATTTCGTTGGCGGTGTCATACATATATCCGGCGAAGCCTTGGTAGACGCTGCTGATAATGAGATCCGGATTGATGCAGGTCGCGATGGCCTTCCTTAGATTTTCGTCCTCTGCAACGGGGCGATTATCCGCTCCGGAGAAGAACAGCTGTATGCCGTTGGCCTTGGTATATTCCTGGATGGAGTAGCGGTCGTCGCCCTGGAAGAGAATGGCGGTCGAGGCTGCCAGCTCCAGAGCGAAGTCGATTTCGCCGGCTTCCAAAGCGTTGCCCATCTGGGATGCCTCGGCATAAGTCGAAAGAGTGACCTTGTCAGCACGGGGAAGCATATCCACGGGGATAAGGCTTTCATCTTTCTGCCAGTAATCCTCACGTTTCTCAAATACCATTCCTACACCGGAAACACAGGAGGTCAGGCGGTAGGGGGAGGTGGAGACGCAGCTTGTGGTGAAGTCGTCTCCGCTGGCCTCCACGGCGGCCCTGCTCACAAGGAAGCCGTCGTTGCAGATGAGAGTACCAAGAACACCCACCTGATTGGATTTTAGTTTGACCTTGAAGGTATAAGGGCCCGTAACTTCTGCAGATTCCAGCTTGCTGAAGTTGGGCCGCATTGCCTTTTCCATACAGGTCTGAATAAACCAGACGAGATCCTCTGATGTAATTTTGTTGCCTTCAGAATCCGTGATATAGTCGTAGAGTTCAAAGTCGTAGGAAAAGCCGTTATCATTAGTGCTCCAACCCTTACAACCCCAAGGGATATAGGTGTTTTTCTGGTCCAGCCAGCCGAGACGTTCATAAACCAATGGGGCACAATAAGCATCCTGCGCGATATTGGTCCGGAAGCAGGTAGGCGTGTCCCAGTTGGTCTTTATGCCAGCCTTCAAATCCACGTATTCCGCCTCTTCAGCTTCACTGCTGACCGAAATGTTAGTAATGGGCTCGCTGCCGCTCGGCGCTGTGTTGCCGTTATTCACAGCATTCGACGCAGAAGAAGGATTGGCATTGCTCGCGCCGGTATTGTCCTCTGCGCCTTTGGCGCAGGCGGCCAGTGCCAGTGAAGCGGCAATCCCCGCGGAACCTGCGACTGCGGCTTTCAGGAAATCTCTTCTTGTCAGTGTTTTCATCATGATGCTCCTTCCTTTTATTGATTCTCCATGATATCATGGCTGAATTTTCCGATGAGGGGGTCGTGACTCTGACCCATATAGGAATACATGAGGCTGCGGAAGGTTTCGATATCAGCTTTGTATGCGGGATCGGATATTAGATTCTTCAAGCACCCGGGATCACTTTCCAGATCATAAAACTCCTCCGGAACGCGATGAAGATAAAAGTCAACCCGCTGCCGGATTTCAATATCGCTTTCGGCTGCGGCCTTCATGGCATTGAAAGTTATCCCCATCATAGCCTCGCTGCGGAACTCCCGTGAACCGTCAGCCCATTCATTGTAGATATAGGCGTACTTTTTATTCTGCACGCACCGCATAGGATAGCTCTGCGCTTTGCCGGTCATGGAGTTCTTTGCAGTACGGTTGAAAAAGGTGAAGATTGACCCCGCTTGCTGACGCCTTTCACCGGAGATCACGGGACGGAGGCTTCTGCCGTCGACGCCGTCGATCTGGGGAAGCCCGAGATAATCCAAAACGGTCGGTACAAAGTCGATGGAATTGCAGAGGGTATCTCTCCGTATCCCTTTCGGGATGACGCCGGGCAGACGGAGAATAAAAGGACTTCTCGTGCTTGTCATGTAGCAATTGGTTTTGGCGAAGGGCATGGAGATCCCGTTGTCGGAAAGGTACATTACCAGGGTGCTGCCTGCTTCCCCGCAGTCCTCCAACGCATCCAGTATCCGCCCGACAGCCTCATCCGCACGGTGGACGGAACTGTAGTAGTGGCTCATTTCCCGGCGAATCTCCGGGATATCCGGAAGGAAACAGGGCGTAGTAATCTCCTCTGGTTTATAATACTTAGAGGATGATACATATTTCCCGCGGAAATACGACCCTTCACTGACGAGCTTTTCCTTCGTTTTGCCGGATTTTGATAGAAACTCCGGAATCTCATATTCCGATCCGGCAAAGGGACGGTGGGGATCGTGGGAATTGGCCATGAGAAAGAAGGGACGGTTTTCCCGGTGCGCCAGCTCAATAAACTCCTTGGTGTGCCGATACATGACCTCCGGATCCCTGCCCCAGTGTTCCTGGGGATTCAGCGTGTGAATAGCGTAATCCCAGGCAAATTTTTCCACGGGGGTAATGTGCTCGACCTTTCCGATGATCCCGTTGAAATACCCGTATTCCCGCAGACGCTCCGGAAGAGTCGTGACGCAGGAGTCGATATCCTCGAATCCCGCGGCACCGTTCCGGTGGGGGTAGCGTCCGGTCATCAGCACGGAGCGGGAAGGCTGACAGACGCCGATCGCAACATGTGAGTGTTCAAATAAGACACCCTCTGACGCCAGACGGTCGATCCTTGGGGTAATATCCGGAATCGGGCATCCCATACAGCCAGGAGAGTCATAATTCATATCATCAGTTGTGATGAGCAGCACATTGACTCTGGACACAGGCAATCACCTCCCGTTTTCTATCTCTTTCAGCATCTCAATTCGGGCCACATGCCTTCCTCCGCTGAATTTTCCGAAGAGCCATGCTTCGGTCACGCGGATCGCCTGCGGAATATCGATGATCCAGGAACCCATTGCCAGAACGTTGGCGTTGTTGTGCTCCCGGCTCATAATGGCGGAGAACACGTCATAACAGAGCGCCGCCCGGACGCCGCGCACCTTGTTCGCGGCCATCATGATCCCATTTCCGGTCCCGCAGATGACGATGCCCCGGTCGTATTCTCCGCAGGCGACCAGCTCACCGACCTTCTTGCCGTACTCCGGATACTCTCCCACCTCAGAGGAATCGCAGCCCACATCCGTGATATTGTATCCCTTGGCTTTGAGCTGTTTCACAAGCTCCACCTTGAAGTCGTAGGCTGCGAGATCGCAGCCAATCACAATTCTCATCTTGCTGTCCAAAGTGTCCACCTCGTTTCTTATTGATTGCGTTTGTTCAGAAGCAGCGCCTCCGCCGCCTCAAGAATCCTTTCTGTCGTAAGCCCAAGAGCATGCGTCAGATAATCTCTGCTGCCCACCTCTCCGAAGCGCTCCTCTACCGCGACGGCCCGGAGCGGAATGGGGCAGGTCTCTGCAAGGGCGGCAGAGATCGCGCTGAAAAGCCCGCCGACCTTGTTGTGATTTTCCGCGACAACCATCCTGCCGGTCCTTGCGGCATAGCGCTCAATGAGCTCGGTATCCAGCGGCTTGACGGTGAATAGATCCAGCACAGCGGCGGAGACGCCCCTTTCTGCCAGAATTGCCGCGGCGGACAGCGCCTTCTCCAGCATGATTCCGGAGGCAACGATGGTCAGATCGCATCCGTCCCGCAGAACTTCGCCCTTTCCTACGGTGAATGGGTGATCTTCCGAGTAGATCCTGGCATACATTTTTCTCCCGACCCGAATGTAATTCACGCCCTCCCGGTCCTTGAGCTGAGGAAGGACAGCCGAAAACATACTGGCGTCAGAGGCTTCGACGACCGTGGAACCGGGAATCGCCCGCATAAGCGCCAGGTCTTCCAGCGGCATATGCGTCCCGCCGTTATATTCCGCCGTGACGCCGGGATCAGTGCCGATGATGAGAATGCTGTTTTTCGCGTATCCGCAGGAGAGAAAAACCTGGTCGAAGCACCGCCGGGAGGCGAATACGCCGAAGGAATGAACAATGGGCTTCCAACCCATCGAGGAGAGCCCGGCGGCGATGCCCACCATGTTCGCCTCGGCGATCCCGCAGGCGATTGCTCTGTCCGGATGCTCCTTTGCCCAATCAGCCATTCCAATGCAGCTCATGAGGTCTGCGTCCAGGTAAAGGATCTTCGGATCGTTCTCCGCGACCGCAGCGATGGTCCGGCTGATGGTCGCCTTCATGGGCCGGGGTTCCGGACTTCCGTCATAGATGATACTCATACGCTTGTCTCCTTCCCAATGGAATGCAGCGCCTGCTCCAGCTCCGTCATCCATCGGTTGCACTGCTGGGGAGAGATCGTCATGCTGTGGTTGGCGACGGTCTCCTCCACCTCGCGGATCCCTTTCCCTTTGATGGTGTCCAGCAGGATGACATGGACGGTGTTTCCGAAGGCCTCCGCCTCCCGGATGGCATTGTGTATGGCCCGTACGTCGTGGCCGTCCGCCCGCAGCACATGGCAGCCGAAGGAGCGGAACTTTTCCGCGAGATCAAAGGGCGTCTGAATGTCCTCCAGATATCCGTCCAGCTGACGCTTGTTGTTATCCACAAATACGGTGAGCCCCTCTAACCGATGGGACGCGGCGAACATGATCGCCTCCCAGCACTGGCCCTCCTGGAGTTCTCCGTCTCCCAGGATCAGATAGGTACGGCAGCCTGTTTTCCCGAGCCTTTCGGCAAGGGCGATGCCCACGGCCTCAGATGCTCCCTGGCCGAGGGAGCCGGTGGTGGCGTCGATACCGGGCGTCTTACTGCGATCGCAGTGGCTGGGAAGAGAGGTACCTCCCTGATTCAGGGTTTTCAGCATATCGGGGGGGAAGTACCCTTTCAGCGCCAGTGCGGCATAGACTGCGGGACCGCTGTGCCCCTTGGAGACAATCAACTTATCGCGCTTTTCCCAGTGGGGATTCTTAGGGTCGATCCTCATGACCTCACCGTACAGGACTGCAAGCAGATCCACAATGCTTAGGGACCCTCCGATATGGCCGAATCCCAAGGAAGCCAGTTCCTTGAGCAGCTCGATACGGATCGAGGCGGCAAAACGCCTGAGCGCAAGATCCTTTTCCTTTGTCAGTTCTGGCATCCGTATCACCTCAATCATGGTCTACCATACCGTGACCGTAGTCGTCGTGGGCGAAATAAGCGTTTACCCCGTGTTTTCTGAAATAATGCCGATCCATGAGGGCAGCGGGAACGGGTTGGGCTTCCGGGAAAAGCAGCCTTGTGCCGAAGGCCATTTTGGCGATCTCTTCCAGGACCACGCTCTTGTGAACCGCGTCATAAACGTCTTTTCCCCAGGTGAAAACGCCATGCCCTGCCACCAGCACGCCCGGCGTGGCAACGGGATCCAGGCCCCGGAAGCGCTCCAGGATGACCTGCCCGGTCAATCGTTCGAAGTCGCCGTTGATCTCGTCGTCGGTGAGCTGTCTCGTACAGGGGATGGACCTGTAAAAATAATCCGCGTGGGTGGTGCCGAAGCAGGGGATGTCCATTCCGGCCTGGGCCCACATCGTTGCGTAGGTGGAGTGAGTATGAACGATGGCGTTGATCTGAGGAAAACCTTTGAAGAGCTCCATATCGATGGGGAGGTCCACCGAGGGGGCAAACGGCCCCTCCAGCACCTTACCATCCAGATCCACAACGCTGACATTCTCGACGGTCAATTCGTCGTAGGGCATACCCACGGGCTTGATGACAATGACGCCTTTTTCACGGTCGATGGCGCCCACGTTTCCCCAGCTGTATTTCACGAGATTTTGTTTCGGCAGCTCTTTGTTCCCGGCAACCACCGCGGCCTTCAACTCCAATAGCTCCATTTCAGTTGCTCCTTTATTGATCGCACAGTGCGACTACGCGTTCAAATTGCGTTGGAAGTGTATGATTTTCCGGAAGCTCCAGGGTGGGATCCCCGGCGATGGCTCTTGCGTCGGCCAGGGAGTAGACGCTGCCGTCTTCGTGAAAGACGCCACTGAACGTTCCATGGCGTCGGGAGACTGTCAGATAAGCCGGCTTCAGCATCAGACTCCACAGAAAGGTGCCGACGCCCGTATCTCTCAATACTTCGGCGAGATGCGCATGATCGGGAAGCACATCCTGCCTGGTAAAATGCGCGTCATCGCTGAAACTGTTAAACTGGGTGTTGCGAAAACGCTGCCATTCTGCGATCCAAATTGGTTTCCCGCTGACCTCCTGAACCATCCGGATCCGGCTCAGCGTGGTTTTCAGCTGTGCCTCAGAGAGGACAAAATTCTCGTGAGTCTGATAGATATCCACACAATCGGTATACAGCAGGTTATCCACCAGTTCCTGGCTGCCTATGGTGATCGGGAGAGAACCGGAAAAACGCCGCATCCGTTCGGCAACGGCAACGCCAAAGCGATGATCGTTGGAGGACTTCGGTTCGTTGGTGGCCTCTATGGCCAGTAAGCGACAATCATTCTTATATAGCCCCATAAACCAGTCCACAAAGGCCATCGGTTCCTCCCAACGGGCAGGATCGTTGGTCATCGTGGATCCGGGACTGCGGATGGCCTCAGCTGTCAGCTGATTCGTATCCTCAATGTTAGCTTTGGTAGGTTCCCTGCCGCAGCATTCAAACAGGGAAGGCATCACGAGGATCCCCTTTGAGGAAGCCGTATTCAAAAGGTTTTCAAAACGTTCTTGGAAAAGCTGCGGTTCCTCTCTCCAATACTCAAAGCTCTGCCAGAGGCGGATCGCGTTGAAACCCAGACTCTGTGCATAGCCCAGATCGCGCTCGGTCTCGGCGTCGGAATAATCCCGCCATGTCTGGTATGCGTTGTAGGAGCGGGTCGGGATATAGACGACGCCATGAACTTTGTTAAATAATTCCTCTCTCATAGTACTCTCCTTTTTTGTTGTCAAAGGCCCGCGCGGTTGTTTGTGGAGATTGTTAATAGAAAACTTGTGAGTTTGGTGATGCAAATTTGCATTACTGTTTGCGCACTCACCCTGGAATTGCTCTCAGAGTTTGCGTGATTTGTTGGACTTCTGGACTCAATATACAGGAAAAAGAAGGAGTTTGTCAACCGAAAGACGAGATAAAATCGGGGCAAAACCTGACAACGTTTGCATTATATTTGCGCTTTTTTCCTTGACTTTTTGCAATTGCTTTGTATAATGGAATTGTTCATTTTGCGATTCGTTTTCTTTTGCTATGCTGTTTTGCATTGGAGGACCTATGACACTGAAGGAAATCGCGAAGGAGGCGGGGGTTTCGATCTCCACCGTTTCACGGGTAATCAATCAGAGAAATACGCAGGCGGCAAGTCAGGAGCTGCGGCAGAGAATATGGGAGATCGCCAATCGAGGCGGGTACACCCCTTCTCAATCCGCGCGTGAATTGAGAAGCGGAGGGAAGGCGGTGCGTCCTAACCGTACCATTGCCTGTATTTATGCCCGAGAAAATGACAAGATCACGGACAATCCATTTTTTACGGGTATTGCGCTCAGCTTTGAAAAAGAGGCGCTTCGGCATAATTATTCCGTGCGGGTCTCCCTCACGGCCTTGGATCTTCAGAAGGATCCGGAGTTGCTTTTTGGAAGTGGTACCGGAAATGACGGCATTCTGATCATCGGCCGCCACAGTGCTGAGACCGTAAAGCTGCTCCGTTCCCGATTCCGTCACGTGGTGTATGCGGGGCTGATGCCCCCTGTCAATACCAGTTACGATTCCGTGACCTGCAACGCCTACGGGATCGGCCGATCCGCTACGGAATACCTTCTGAAGCGGGGACATAAAAAAATCGCCTATATCGGCGATACGGAAAACGAGATGCGCTATAATGGATTTTGCGATATCATGATAGAAAATGGTTTCTCACAGAATGAGCTCATCTCGGAGCGTTCTACCCTCTCCATGGAGGGCGGCTATCAGGCGGCAAAGCGCATGCTGACCTCGTCTTTCCGCCCCTCCGCGCTTTTTTGCATGAACGATCAGATCGCCCTCGGCGCCATCCAGGCGATCAAGGATAATGGGCTGCGGATTCCGAGAGACATCTCGGTGATCGGAGTGGATGATATTGAGGTGGCTCAGTTTTCCAGTCCCAAGCTCACCACTTTTCGCACGCCCATGGAGGAACTGGGAACAATGGCAGCAAAATTGCTGATCGACCGAATCGAGGGAGGCCACAGCATCGTAACCAGTGTTTCATTGCCCTATTACCTGGTCGAAAGAGACAGCTGCGCCGACGTTCGATGATGCAAAACCGTGATGGGAAATCTTCAGTTCTGGTTGCTGTTTTGCCTACAAAAATGAAAAGACAGGGAGAACAGAAATGGCATACTTCACCTTGTATCATGCCATTTCTGTTCTCCCTGATTTAGCCGAAAAATGTGGATGGAAGGTCACACCTTCAGATAGCTCACGCCGTTATACACGCTGATGGCGATGATCACCAGCATGAGGAAGATAAAGAGCTTGTCCACGGTCCTGGCCTCCAGCTTTTTGTTCAGCATCCGCCCCACGATGCCGCCGCCGATGCCGCCCGCCACCATGAGGAGAAGGGCGGGGAGCTGAAACTCCGGCACGGAGCGGGTCACCAGGGTGGAGAGGAAGCTGGCCCCCTGGCTGAAAAGGATGATATAGAGGCTGTTGGCCGCGGCGGTCTTGGTATCCATGGAGAAGAAGTAGTAGAGCACCACGAGATTGATGGGGCCGCCGCCGATGCCGAGGAAGCTGGACATGACCCCCAGAAGAAGGCCGATGATCACGCAGACCGCGGGGGACTTCTCCTCCCGGGTCTTGATCTTCGCCTTATTCAGGGAATAGAGCAGGGTGCCGATGGTGATGACGGCAAGGCAGATGGCCTGGATGGCGCCCACGGCGTTGGGGTCGGAGGATTGGGCCTTGACCCAGCTGAAAAGGGCCTTCCCCAGCAGGCCGCCGATGGCGGCGCCGATGGCCAGGGGCGTGCCGGTATTCATGGCCACGGTTTTCTCTCCCGCCAGCATGGATTTAATGACGGAATAAGCGCTCATGCTAAGCACGGTGCAGCCTGAGAGGAAGCTGATGGTGCTGACGGAGGCCAGATGGCAGGCGTCCAGCACCGGCTTGATGATGACACCGCCCCCGATGCCGCAGATGGCGCCGATGGTGCTGGCGAGAAAGCTGACGATCAGAAACAGAAGCATGGCGGAGTTCTCCTTCTCTTCTTTAATGAAAACCCAGGAGTATTGTAACACGCCTTCCCTCCGATGGATAGCCTCACCTCGGAAAAAAGGCCTCAATTATGAACCTATGCCGCGCCATGGCGCGGCATAGGCATATTCGGAAGACGGGAAGGCCACTCAGCCCTGGTAGGGCTCGTCCTTGAGGCAGAGGTGGACGGCGCCCACCTTGAAGGTCTTGGGCAGGGCCAGGATCCGGGGATTGGGTCCGGTGTACTTGCGCATGGCGTCCTCCAGGGCCTCCTCAAAGGTGGCGCGGGTCTTGAGGCCCATGCCCCGGGCGATGCCGGGCTCCTGAGCGCCCACGATGTAGATGGCGCTGGTGTTCATCTCGGCGATGTGGCCGCAGCTCATCATGGAAAAGCCGTGGAAGGGATGGAAGGCGTTGGCGAAGCGATACTTGCGGATATACTCCTCGTTGGTGGCGAAGTACTCACCGTAGCGGTTCATATCCGGCAGGATGTTCATGTAGTCGTGCTGGAACATCTCATAGAGCTCCCGGAGGTAGGGCCAGCGCTCGTCGTGGAAATAGCCGTTGCAGATGGAGGAGCAGATGATGACGCAGTTCTCCTTCATGACCCGCTTGTGGCGGATGACCTGGGCGGAGAGGGCCTGCATCATCTGGATGGGGTTGGTGCCCATGCCGTTGCCGTAATGGAAGTCCTGAGGCATGCCGAAGACCATGATGTCATATTTCTCCTCGGCAAAGGGCACATAGGTGCGCTTGTCGGCCACCTTCCAGCTTTCCGGCTGCATGACCTTGGCATAGCCGGAGAAGATGGCGATCTGACGGGAGTAGGTATCCAGCACCGCGTCGCAGCAGAAGAAGGGATGGCCCATCTTCTCCTCCATGTGCATGCCGATCTCGTCAAAGAGGGTGCGCATCATGCTGTGGCCGGAGACGGGGGTGAAGTCCGCCCGGTGCATGACGGAGGGGACGTGGTGGCTGGCGATGGAGCGCCAGTGGGTGATGCCGGTGGCGCAGTGCTTGTAACCGCCGGAATAGCCGCCGTAAGGGTTGCCCTGGGTGTGGCCGATGAGGATGGGGATATCGCACTCAAAGACATACTTGTTCATGAGCACGGGGGCGCCGTGGGGCTGGGTCACGCCCAGGTCCACCATGTGCTCCTTATCCTCGCTGTCGTGGCTGGTGAGAAGGCCGCAGGGATAGAACTCGTTGAAGAGCTCATCGCCCAGGATCTTCTTCATCTCGGGCACGGTGGCCCGGGGATGGAGGCCGTTGGATATCATCATGAGGATATCCTGCTTTTTCACGCCGGCGGCGTAGAGCTCATCCAGGCAGGCCCGGATGGCCACCTTCCGGTGGCTGGTGGCCTGGGTGCCGCCCTTGACGATGTCGGGGATGACGAAGACGACGGTCTTGCCGGGGCCCGCCAGCTCCTTGAGGGGCTTCATGCCCATGGGGTTGCGGATGCTCTCCAGGGTGGCATTATACAGGGTATCCCAGTCCTGGGGCAGGCAGGGAGGATCCTTCACCGTCTCGCCGGGGATGAAGACCTCGGTATTGTCGGGAAGGTTGGCGCTCATGAGGCCGTGGCCGTATTCAAAATCCAGTTTCATGCGTTTTTCCTCACTTTCCAAGATAGGTGCGGATGATTTCCAGATACTCGTCGGGGTAGAAGCCGATCTCACCGGTAAAGCGGGTGAGGGCGATAAGACCGCCGTCGATCTCATCGATGGAGGCCAGCATCTCGGCGTTGTCCACCTTGAGGCCGCCGCCGTAGACCACGTCGATGCCGCCGGTGACTTCCTTCACGAAGCGGGCGATCTTGGTGATGTAGGGCTTGTCCGCGGGGGTCTTGCCGGGGCCGATGGACCAGACGGGCTCATAGCCGATGACCACCATGCTCTTGTCCACGCCGTCGAGACCGATCTCCAGCTGCTCCCGCAGCACCTCCTGCCAGCGGTCCAGCTCGGTGTCCTTCTCGCCGATGCAGTAGAGGACCTTGAGCCCCCGGCTTACGGCCAGGCGGATCTCCTTGTTCAGGATCCGGTTCACGGCGGCGGTATCGGTGACGCCTGCCTCCTGGAGGACGCCGTTTAAGTCGTTGCGCTCCTCACAGTGGCCGATGATGACGGAGGAGCAGCCCAGGGCCTTGGCGATTGCTGCGGGGCGGTTGGTGGTAAAGGCGCCGAAGTTGCCGCCGGGGGCGGTGTCCATGCGGTAAACGCCCTGGCAGCCCACCTGGACGGGGCTCCCCTCGGAAAGGGCCTCCACGGCACCAAGAAGATGGGCCTCGGGGAAGTACTGGGCAAACTCCACCTCACTGGGATCGTATTTCTTCAGCCCCTCCTGGGTGCCGGAGACGATGGCTTTGCCCCAGTCCTTCACGGGGGCCAGACGATTGACGCCGCCGAATTCGGTGGGGACGTCGAAGCGTTTCAGGTTCAGATAAATGTGTTTCACGAGGGCTTCCTCCTTATTGTGTGTTTGCGGTAACGCGGCGGATGAACCGGGCGTAGAGCTCGTTGGCGTCCTCCTCAAAGAAGCGGGGATCGGCGTGGGTGAGACCGGCGACCAGGTAGCCCTCGGCGTCCTGTCCCGCCTCCAGAAGGGCGCTGAGCAGCAGCTCGCTCTGGCTCACGGGGACCAGGGGGTCCGCGTCTCCGTGAAGGATCAGGGTGGGGGGCAGCTTTTTCTCTTTGCCGATAACTCTCAGGATCTGCGCAGACACAAGCTTCTGCCGGGCTTCTTCCTCGGTGCGCGCGCCGGACATGCGCCGGGCGACGGAGCCCTCCCCGGCGCCGGCGAAAAGCGGATCCACCGGTCCGTAGAGGTCAATGACGCCGGAGACCTCGCAGGATACCCCGCGGTCATCCCCGGGGTGGCTGAACTGATCCCCGGCATAGGCTGCCATGAGAGAGAGGTATCCGCCGGCGGAGCCCCCCAGCAGGACGATCCTCTCCGGGTCGCCGCCGTAGAGTGCGGCGTTCTTACGGACATAACGGATGGCGGTGACAAGATCCTCCACCGGGGCGGGGAAGGGGGCGGCGTCGTAGCCGCGATAATCCGTCACCACGGTGAGAAAGCCCTTCCCGGCAATGCCGCTGGCCCAGGTCACCCGTCCCTTGGACATGGGGCGGGCGAAGCCGCCGCCGGGAACGAAGATCACCACGGGGACCGGGTCGCCCTGACCCCGGAGGGCTTTCACCGCCGCTGTGGGCTGCAGAATCTGCAGGTAGAGGGGCAGGTTGGCGGAGGGCAGAGGCCGCCCGATATCCCGCCCCAGACGGCGGGCAAATTCCACGTCACCGATGAGTGTGGAAAGGCTGCCGGGGGTGGAAAAAGAAATGGTCTGCATAAGCCCTCCTTATCTCAGGTGGGCGAACTTCGGCACCTCACCGTCCATGAGGGGCAGGGCGTAGTCAAAGAATTCGTCAGCGATCTTGTTGCCGTCCACGATCCACTCCAGGGGGAAGTTCTTCACGGCGTTGGCCACCTTGGAGAGGGGGGCCAGACCCAGGGACCACTTGTAGCCGTTGCTGCGGTCCGCCTCGATGGAGACCATGTAACCGGTCTCGCCCTTGAGCGCCACCTCCACGGCCCGGCGGCCCACGGCGTAGGCCTCCTCCCTGTCGATCCTCGCGGCGTAGGGGATGCTGGTGCGGCCCAGAAGGCCGGGCTTCTCCGCCCGGGATTTGATGTTAAGGTCGGTCATGATCCGGTTGGAGATGGTGGTCCCCACGCCGCCGGGCACCTTGTGGCCGAAGCCGTCCACGATGCCGGAGTCGGCGATGGGCTCCCCATCCAGGCCGCAGAGGCCCTCGCTGACGGTGACGAGAAGGCCCCGCCCCTTGGCGTAGGCTTTCTCGATGTCGGCCAGCATCTTCTGCATGTCGATGCGGGTCTCGGGCAGATAGGTCAGCACTTCGCAATGGGAGGTGCGGGCGGCCAGAGCGCTGGCGGCGGTCACCCAGCCCGCGTCACGGCCCATGAGCTCCAGCACCACCACGTGGATGGGAAGGCCGGAAGCGTCCAGGGCCAGCTCCGCGGCGTTGAAGGCAGCGTACTTGGCGGCGCTGCCGAAGCCGGGACAGTGGTCGGTGATCACCAGATCGTTGTCCATGGTCTTGGGGATGCCGATGACGGCAAGGTCCATACCCTCCCGTTTCGCCATCTCGCTGACCTTGTAGCAGGTATCCATGGAGTCGTTGCCGCCGTTGTAGAAGAAGCAGCCGATGTCATACTCCTTGAAGCACTCCATGAGGGCGGGATAGTCCTGATCGCCGATCTTGCGGCGGCAGGAGCCGATGGCGGTGGCCGGGGTGACGGATAAGAGGGAAACGGTCTCCGCCGGGACGTCGGTGAGGTCGATGAGGTTCTTCTTCAGGATGCCTTCGGCGCCGAAACGGGCGGCATAGATTTTCCCCACCCCATCCGAGGCGCGGGCCGCTTCGATGACGCCCTGCAGGGAGCTGTTGATGACCGCGGTGGGGCCGCCGCCGTGGGCGACCAGGATGTTTCTCTTTGCCATGGTGTCCTCCTTTAATACTTGGTGTTCAGGAAGGGGTAACGGGGCAGAACCGTGTTCTGCGTGGTTTCGTCGACAAAGCGCAGTTGCTCGGTGATCGCCTGGGGGTCGGTGAGCGCTGCCAGTTCTTCCAGCATGGCCTCGCCCTTTTCGGCCCTTCGATCCCGTTCCTCCGGGGTTTGGGCGCCTTCCCCGCCGCCGTGATTGGAAAACTCCGGATAAAAGAAGCCCACATTTCCGGGAGCGTTTCCCAGAGATTGGAGACGGGCGACGGTCTGATTGAAGGGATCTGCGCGACGGCCCTCGGAGAGACTGTCGAACTGGGGGGCGTCCTTATCCACATAAAGGCTGTCCAGACAACCCATAAGCTTGTAGGCGCCGTAGATGAGATCATTGAGGGAGCCGAGACCGCCCTCCCAGCCTTTCTGGGCGGCCTGGCGCATGACGTTTATCATGCTGATATGCAGAAACGGGACCTTGTGCCGATGGAAGGCGTCCATGATCACCTGGTTGACCGTAAGGTAGGCGGGACCGTGACAGGTGACGAAGATTTGTCTGCGGAAGCCCTGCTGCAGCAGGCTGTCGGAGAGTTTGCCGAGATAAGCCGCGCCGTCGGCGATGCTCATATAGACGGTACCTCGTCCCACCCTGGTAGCTCCGGGATAAAAGAAGGGGAGTCCCGTGAGGGAGAGCCCATCGCTCTTTTCAGCCAGCTTCAGGGCAAAGGCCTCGGCGCAGATGGTCTCACAGTCCAGAGGAAAATCTCCGTGCAGTTCCACGGTGCCGACAGGAAGGAAGACGGTGTCGCCGCCCCTGTCCAGGTAGGCCTCCACCTCGGCGTTACGCATTTTATTGAGGATACGTGTTCTCATACTGCTGTACCTTTATGGAGATCGCCGTCCCGACCGACGGTCGGGACAGCGTTTGGTGAAGGGCTCAGATGCCGGCCTTCTTATAGCGCTCGGCCATCTCCTCCAGGGTGACTTTTTCTACCAGGGGCGCCTTGCCGTAGCTGTCGAAATCCACGATCAGGGTGCCCACGGCCTCCTTGACACCGCGCTCGATCACTTCGACGACGGCGGCCACGGAATCAGAGGGAATGTTGCCGTACATGACGGTATCCATGATGGGCGGGAAGAAGACCCGGGGATCGAAGGCGGCGGGCTTCTCCTGCAGGAGCGCGTAGATGCCGCCCACATAGGCGTCCTCACGCATGGAGGGGTTATCCCGGAAGAACTCACGAAGGTTGCGGGTCACGGCCAGACGGATGTCGGTATCCACGTTGATCTTGGCGATGCCCAGCTTGGAGACCTCCTTGAGCTGCTCCTTCTTGATGCCGTAGGCGCCGTGGATATCGCCGCCGAGATCGTTGATCTCCTTCACGATGTACTGGGGAACGGTAGAGGAGCCGTGGCTCACCAGGGCGCAGAAGATGTTCTCATGGCGCAGGATCTCCTTGATGGCGATGGCGATCTCCTTGCGGATGACGGTGTCCTTGCCTTTGTTGGCGCCGTGCTGGGTGCCGTAGCTGATGGCGAGGGCATCCACGCCGGTCTTCTTGATGAAGTCATAGGCGGTGAGGGGGTTGGTATAGGTGGAGGTGGCGGCGAAGACGTGATCCTCTACGCCCGCCAGCACACCCAGTTCGCCCTCCACGGTGATGCCCCGGGGATGGGCCAGCTTGACCACCTCACGGGTGAGGGCAACATTGTCCTCATAGGGAAGGGAGCTGCCGTCGATCATCACGGAGGTGTAGCCGCCGTCCATGGCCGCGAGGCAGGATTCGATGTTCTTGCCGTGATCGAGATGCAGGGCCACGGGAATGGGGCTGTCTTCGGCGTATTTTTTCACTGCGTTGGCGATGTTTCTGGCGCCCTTGATCTTGTCCTCGGTGGTGCCGTTGGCAAAATCGGTTCTTCCGCCCATGAAGGCGTTGGCCAGATCGGCGCCCTGAATGATGGCGGCGGAGCGGAACATCTCGTGGACCTCCACCACGGCCTTGGCCTGGGCCACGGCGTTGACGTTGAAGGCGCCCTGGGCGAAGTTGTATTTTTCGGTTGCTTCCAGAATGGCTCTCATGGGAACGAGTGACATAAGTGATTCCTCCTGTATGATGATTGATCGGTCGGTTTTCTTCTATCCTTTACAGCCTGCGGCTGCAAATTCCGTTTTTACCCCTCCAGCTTTTTTCTCATCTGGACGGCCCAGGCCACCGGCGCGAAGGGCCGCTTGGAGCGGATGGGGTTCTCCAGCTCGCTGAGGTCCTGGGGCGGGACCCAGCGCTCCTCCGTGTCGTCAAAGTCGCACTTGCGAAGGATCCTGAGCTGCTCCATGACCCAGTTTTCGTGCTCCATGACGGCGTCATAGCTTTTGAGGCCGTTGAGCGCCTCCCGCAGCTCCTTTACCAGCTCCGGCCTCTCCCGGAGAAGGTTGCGGTGCTCGCCGGGGTCGCTTTCCAGATCAAAGAGCTGATCGTGGTCCTCAAAGCCGCTGTAGGTAAAGTATTTCCATTCCCCCCGGCGCACCAGGCGCCCCAGGGAGGTGTCGCCGTTGGATAAATAGGTATATTGTTCGCTGACCACCATGCGGTCGGGATCGTCTTTTCCTTCCCGTATCCGGGCGGACAGATCCTCGCCGTCCCCCTTCAGTACCCTGGCCCCGGCAAAGCCGCAGACGGTCTTGCCGATATCCAGAAGGCTCACCGCGCCCTTGTTCCGGACCCCTGCGGGAACGCCGTCCCCCGCCAGCAGGAAGGGGATGTGGATGGAGGGCTCATAGAACACCTGCTTGCCGAAGTAGCCGTGGGTGCCGTTCATATCTCCGTGGTCGGAGGTGTAGAGGAAGATCCCCTCCCGTCCGGTGCGCTTGAGATAGGCCTGAAACGCATCGTAGACCTCGCCGATGTGGCGGTCCTGCTGCTCTGTAAGGCCGTAATAGGCGGCCCGGGCAGCCCGGACCACCTCCGGGTCTGTCTCCTGCATCTTTCCCTCCAGCACGGGATGGCCGGCGTAATCGCCGTCCACATCGTCCAGGGAGACTTTATCGTAGTAGTAGTCATAGAGCTCCTTCGGCGCCACATAGGGGAAGTGGGGGCCGTAGGTGCCCACGGTGATGAACTGGGGTTTTTCATGATCCATCGCCAGGTAGTCCAGCGCGTTTTTCACAACATAGCGGTCGTAGGCCAGCACCGGGGAGTCGCCGGCACCGATGTAGTAGACCGAACTGTTCTCGTCGTAGCCCCGGACCCGGGTGGGGGTGGGGCGGGGATCCGGCCTTGGATTGTTGTGGAAGACCGGTGTCCGGTCCCCGGCGATGCGCCGGGAATAGCCGTGGCGCTGATCCGGCCCCACAAAGTGCATCCTGCCGCAGAGCACGGTGTCATAGCCCGAGGCGTTGAGGCTGTGCAGGAAGGTGGCGAGGTCGGAGGAGATGGCATTGAAGTTGAAGAGAACTCCGTTGTTGGAGGGCAGTAGCCCGGAGATCATGGCCGCCCGGGCGGGGACACAGAGGGGGCAGGCAGTCATGGCGTTGTCAAAAACCGTGCCTGAAGCGGCGATCCGGTCCAGATTCGGGGTGCGGACCACCGGGTCCCCGGCATATCCCTGGAGACGATAGGAGTGCTGATCCGACATATATAATAGAATATCCATAAGAGCTCCTTTTCGTACTCCGCAAAAACACCGTAAACGGAATATTAATTTTTTCATTTAATTAATGACTACAGTATAACAGCCCCGCCGTAATTCCGCAAGACAGTATTTTGCATAAAAATGAGGCCCTGTTTTTGTGCTACTTATCTATTAACGGGGCGGCGTATTTCTGTTATAGTGGGTAAAAATGAAAACGGGAGGGGCGGAGGAGTTTATGAACGAAATGAAACCCGACGGCGGCTATGATATTTCCGGGGGCATGCGGGCACCGGAGAATGTGCTGCCGAAGAAAGCCTGGGTTTTTGTGGCGGACCCGCTGAAGGCCGGGATTTGTCTGGCTTCCTGGGCCTTTCTTATGGCTGTGGCCGTGGAGCTTGCGGTGATGGACCGGAATTGGTCCGCCCTTGTTTTCTTCATCATTTCCCTGGGTTTCCTCTATGTGCTGAGCATTTACGGGGCCCTCGTCCATGTGGAGGCGGAGGGGCTGCGCAAGAGCTTTTTCGGCCTATGGAAAGCGAAGCTCCGCTGGGAAGAGATCGGGGAGATGGGCGTCGCCGGGACCCGGATCTTTCACCGGGGCAACCCCAACCGGGCGGGGACGATCTATATCTATTTCTCCGACGCGCCCATGACCGATGAGGAGCGTTTTGGTATGATGTTGAAGTGGCCTCCACGGAACCGGATCTTCCTGCGCTTCTCCCATAAACGCTTCGCCGCCCTCCAAGTCTGGCGGGAGGATCCCGCGGTGAAATACAACATCGGCAAGCTGGTGCTGTGACAATAGGATGCAGGCGGCATCGACCGGCGTACAGGCAAGCCCTGTGCGCCGGTTTCATTTTTCCGATTTGCACAATTTACATCGGTGTTTTTTGTCCATTATCCCAACTTGTCAGCGACAGGGGAAATGCTTATAATGAAGTCAATATTAATTAAAATGTTTAATTAATATTGACTGGATTGGATGAAGGAGGGAATTCCCATGCTGAAGATCAACGTAAAGGATGCCTCCGGTCTTCTGGACATGGACCGGGTCGCGGCTCTGGCGGGAAAGAGCGCGCCGATCCTTGACCGGGTGAAGGCCGGTGAGCAGAAGTACCGGGAGAGCCTGGGCTGGCACGACGTGGAGGAATGGGCCGGAGAGACCTGGCTTTCCCGCTACGAGGAGCTGGCTGAGTTTGTGAAGAAAAACGCGGACGCCCTGGTGGTCATCGGCGTCGGCGGCTCCAACCAGGCGGCCAGGGCCGTCTATGAGGCCCTGGAGCCCGCGGACGGCGTGGAACTCATCTGGGCGGGCAACAGTATCTCCGCCCACAGCATTCAGAGCGTTCTCCGCTCCCTGGCGGGGAAGCGGGTCTATATCGACGTCATCGCCAAGAATTTTGAAACACTGGAGCCCGGCATCGGCTTCCGCGCCCTCCGCGCCTGGCTGAGAAAGGAATATGGGGAGGCTTACGCCGCCCATGTGATCGTAACCGGCACCCCCGGCCAGAGCCTGGAGGCCCTGGCGAATGCCGAGGGTTACCGCTTCCTACCCTTCCCGGAGGACATCGGCGGCCGCTTTACCGCCCTCAGTCCCGTGGGCCTCTTCCCCCTGGCCTGCGCCGGGGCGGATATCCGGGCCATCGCACGGGGCGCAAAAGCCATGCGGGAGACCCTGATGACGACGGAGGGGCTTGATACCCCCGCCATGCTGTATGCCGCCGTCCGCAATGAGCTGGACCGGCAGGGCTTCCGGGTGGAGATGCTCTCTTTCTTTGAGCCCCGCTTCTTCCGCTTTGCCAAGTGGTGGACCCAGCTCTACGGCGAGAGCGAGGGCAAGGACAACAAGGGCCTTTTCCCGGTCTTCGGCAATTTCTCCGAGGATCTGCACTCCCTGGGTCAGTTCATTCAGGACGGCACCCGGGTGATCTTTGAGACCTTCCTGGATGTTCAGGAGCAGGACGCCTCCCTCGTGCTGGAGGGGGATCTCCGGGACGGCTTTGCCTATCTCAATGGCAAGGACTTCTTCGAGATCAATAAGGCCGCCTATGAGGCCACTCTGCTGGCCCACAGCCGCCGCTTCCCCTGTCTTACCCTCCAGGTGGAGCGGATGGATGAGGAGTGCTTCGGCGAGCTCTTCTATTTCTTTGAATTCGCCTGTTACCTCTCTGGTGAGATCCTGGGGGTGAACCCCTTCGATCAGCCCGGTGTGGAGGCTTACAAGAAGGATATGTTCCGCATTCTCGGAAAGTAAGTGAGAGATACAGTACTGTCAACCACGGAAAGGAGAAAACGCAATGCTGCCCTACAAAAATCCCGAGCTTCCCATCAAAGAGCGGGTTGAGGACCTGCTCTCCCGCATGACCCTGGAGGAGAAGTGCGCCCAGCTCTGCGGCGATCTGCCTGCCTCCTTCCTTGCCGACGGAAAGGTGGACCATGAGGCGCTGAAAAGGGTCTTCCCCGACGGCCACGGCCGCTTCACCCAGTTTTCCACCGTGGGCCTGGCGGACCCCGCCTTCATCGCCCGCGTGGCCAACGAGGTCCAGCGCTACTTCGTGGAGGAGACCCGGCTGGGCATCCCCGTGGCCCTGCAGACCGAGAACCTCTGCGGCTATCCCGGTGCCGGCGGCACCCTGTTCCCCGCCCAGATCAACCTGGGCTGCACCTGGGAGCCGGAGCTGGCCGAAGAGATGAGTGGCTACATCGGCCAGGAGAGCCGTGCCCTGGGCCTTTCTTCCGCCATGAGCCCCGTCATCGATGTGGTGCGGGACCCCCGCTGGGGCCGCACCTATGAGACCTACGGCGAGGATCCGTACCTTGTGAGCCAGTTCGGCATCGGTTATGTCCGCGGCATGCAGAATCAGAAGGTCAGCTGCATCGGCAAGCATTTTCTGGGCTACGCCGTCACTGAGGGCGGCCTGAACACCACCGCCTTCCGCATGGGCAAGCGGGAGACCTATGAGATCTTTGCTACCCCCTTTGAGGCGGCTGCCAAGGAGGCGGGGCTGGACGCCGTCATGTGCAACTACGGCGAGATCGACGGTCTGCCTGTCATCGACAACCCGGAGATCATCGGCAAGCTCCTGCGGGAGGACATGGGCTTTGAGGGCGTGGTCACCACCGACGGCGCCGCCCTCATGCGGACCCACAACGTCTACAAGATCGGCAAGAGCTATGAGGACGCGGGCGTCATCGCCAAGCGGGCGGGGACGGATACCGAGATCCCCGTGGGCAACGCCTTCCGCAAGATGCCGGAGGCGGTCCGTGCCGGGAAGGTCACGGAGGAGTGCATTGACGAGTCCGTGCGCCGGGTGCTCACCGTGAAATTCAAGTGCGGCCTCTTCGAGAACCCCTACTGCGACGAGAGCAAGGTTGCGGAAGCCCTGGGCGGCGAGGAGAAGACCGCCCTCAGCCGGAAGATTGCGGCGGACTCTCTGGTGCTCCTGAAGAACGACGGCACCCTGCCTCTGAAGAAGGGGACCAGGGTCGCTTTGGTGGGCCCCCACGCCGACTCCCTGCGCTATCCCGTCAGCGGCTACACCTATCCCGCCTACATCGAGATGATGTTTGCCGCCGCCAAGGGAGCGGGCGTCTCCATCGGCGGCATGGCCGATGAGCAGCAGAAGAAAAACGAGAAGAAGACCGGCGGCTCCAACCTCTTCGCCAGCATGCTGGCGGTGCTGGATGACGAGGGCCGGAGCAAGCTCAACGACATGAACACGGTCCTTCGCCATATGGGCGCCCGCAGCCTGAAAGAGGAATTAGCGGAGCGCTTCGACCTCACCTACGCCGAGGGCTGCAAGATCATCGGCACGGATGAGAGCGGCATCCCTGAGGCTGTCAAAGCGGCTGAGAGCGCGGATGTGGTGGTGATGGCCTGCGGCGGTAACTCCGGCTGGGTGAACGTCACCGGCGGCGAGGGCAAGGACCGGCAGTATCTGGACCTTCCCGGAGTGCAGCAGAAGCTTTTGGAGGCGGTGGCCGCCACCGGCAAGCCCGTGGTGCTGGTGCTCTACGGGCCCCAGGTCTTTGCCCTGCCCTGGGCGGCGGAAAAGTGCGCCGCCATTCTGGAGGCCTTCATGCCCGGTCAGTATGCGGGCTCTGTCATCGCCGACGCCCTGGACGGCACCATGAACCCCGGCGGCAAGATGACCATGACCGTGCCGCGCAACGCGGGCCAGCTTCCCATCTACTACAACCACCGCATCGGCTCCGGATATGATCCCTTCAAGAATGAATACACGGGCTTTGCCTCTTCCATCCTCTCCGGCGGCTACGTGGACGGGCCGGATACGCCGCTTTACTACTTCGGCCACGGTCTCAGCTACACCAGCTTCGCCCTCTCCGACCTGCGTCTTGCGGCCAAGGAGATCCCCACCGACGGCACGGTGGAGGCCACGGTCTCCCTTGAGAACACCGGCGACCGGGCGGGGGACGAGGTGGTGCAGCTCTACACCCGCTTCACCGACGCCAACGTGACGCGGCCCGTGATGAGCCTTGCGGCCTTCAAGCGCGTGACGCTGGCCCCCGGCGAGAAGAAGGAGATCACCTTCCGGGTGAAGACCGCCCAGCTGGGCTACTACAATGAGAACATGGACTTCGTGGTGGAGCCCGGAGAGCTGCACCTCTATGTGGGCACCGGCGCCGATCGGCTGGCCCTCAACGATACCGTCACCATGGCGGGCGAGTCTGTTCTGCTGAAGGGCCGCCGCAGCTTCGTGGCAGAGGCGGAAGTAAGATAAGAATCCCGTGATCCAAACATCCAGGGGCGGCTCCGCCGCTCCTGGAAAGTGTTTTATAAGGAGGAAGCAATCCATGGCAAAGAAGCCCCATATCATTATTTTCAACCCCGACGAGATGCGTGCCGACGTGATGAGCCACCTGGGCAACAGGGCCATCGAGACCAAAAATCTGGACGACTTTGCGAAAAATGATGCGGTATCCTTCTCCCGGGCCTACTGTCAGAACCCGGTGTGCGTCCCCAGCCGCTGCAGCTTTTTCACCGGCCTCTATCCCCATGTGCGGGGTCATCGGACCATGCAGTATCTCCTGCACCCGGAGGAGGAGACCCTGTTTTCCGAGCTCATGCGGGGCGGATATTACGTCTGGATGAACAGCCGCAACGACCTGCTGGCGGGGCAGTACCCCGGCTGGATGGAGAGCCACGCCGATGAGATCTATTACGCGGGAAAAGCGCCCCGTGCTCCCGGTCCCGTTCACGGGGATCTCCGGGGAGAGAAGGGAAACAAATACTATTATTCCCATTTCAAGGGCGAACTGGGTCTGGATGAGCATGGCCGCAACTATAACGGCGATGACGAGGTGGTGGACGCCGCCATCGGTCGGATCCTGAACCCGCCGGATGACCGGCCTCTGTGCCTCTTCCTGGGCCTCAATTATCCCCATGTGCCCTATGGGGTGGAGGAGCCCTTCTATTCCGCCGTGGACCGGAAGAAGCTTCAGCCGCGGGTGAAGCTTTCCGAGTGCAGCGGCAAATCGAAGATCATTGAGAAGATCCATGAATATGTGAAAATGGAGGACTTCACCGAGGAGGACTGGACGGAGCTGCGGGCGGTCTATGAGGGCATGTGCCTCAAGATCGATCATCAGTTCGGCCGCCTGGTGAAGGCCCTGAAGGAGGCGGGAATCTACGATGACTGCGCCATCTTCTTCCTCTCGGACCACGGCGACTTCGCCGGGGACTACGACCTGCCCGAGAAGGCCCAGAACGCCTTCGAGGACTGCCTTACCCGGGTGCCGCTGCTGGTCAAGCCCCCCAAGGGCGTGGACTTCACCCCCGGCGTCTCCGACGCCCTTACGGAGCTGGTGGATTTCTACGCCACGGCACTGGATTTCGCAGGGGTGGAATCCAGCCACACCCACTTCGGCCGATCCCTCCGCCGGAATCTAAAGGAGCATGATTATGTCAACCGAACCTTCGCCGTCAGCGAGGGCGGGCGCACGCCGGAGGAGATCCACTGCGACGAATACCACGCCAGCTTTTCCAGGGACCCCAGTACCGAGGAGTACTACCCCAAGAAGCTGGCCCAGGCGGACCCGGAGGCTCACGCCAAGGGCCTCATGATGCGGGGAGAGCGGTATAAGTACATCCTCCGGATCGACCGGCAGGACGAGCTTTACGACATGGAGGCCGACCCACGGGAAATGCACAACCTCATCGGCGACCCCGCGCTGAAGGACACAGTGCGGGAGATGAAGGAGGAGCTGCTCTACTGGCTGTACAGCACCTCGGATATCGTGCCTTATCAGTTTGATGCCCGCTTCAACGGACGGGGCATGCTGGCTATGATGGGAAAGGCCCTGAGCCCGGAGGAATACCGTCGGGCGGAGGAGGCTGTGAACGCGGGCAGGGTCTTCCTGTCCTTCGGAGAGTTCATCGGCTATGCCAAAAGCGGAAAACAAGGAGGGAGCACACGATGATCGATCTTCGGGCAAAGCCCTTTTATCTGGATGACGCAGCCGTCAAATGGGTGGAGGAGACCTATGCGGGCATGACGGAGCATGAGAAGGCCTGTCAGCTTTTCTTCGACCCCCTCATGGGCATGGACAAGCAGCAGCTTCTGGACTTTCTGAAGCAGTACCCCATCGCGGGCTCCAGCTTCCGGGGGGCCCAGTTCCCCAAGGAAGAGACACGGGAGATCCTGGGCGCCATGCAGAAGAGCATGAAGATCCCCATGTTCATCGCCTCGGATACCGAGACCGGGGCCAATATGCCGGTGCGGGGCGGTACCTACATCGGAAACTCCGCCGCCTGCGGCGCCACCGCCGATCCGGAGACCCACGCCTACCACGTGGGCTCCGCCGCCGCTCAGGAGATCAAGGCCCTGGGCTACAACATGTCCTTCGGCGCGGTGGGGGATATCCTGATGAACTGGCGCAACTGCCTGGTGAACCTCCGGGCCTACGGCAACACCGCCGACGACGCCATCCGGGGCTGTGAGGGCTTCATCCGCGGCTTCAAAGAGCAGAACATGATCACCATGCTGAAGCACTACCCCGGCGACGGCTGGGAGGAGCGGGATCAGCACATCGTCATCGGCAACAACGGCCTTACCCCCGAGGAGTGGGACGCCAGCTTCGGCCGGGTCTATCAGCACTTCATCGACGAGGGACTGCTCTCTGTCATGGTGGGCCACTTCACCCTGCCCCTCTATCAGAAGGCGCTGAATCCCGCCCTCACGGACCGGGAGATCCTCCCCGCCTGCTTCTCGAAGGAGCTGATCCAGGACCTTCTCCGGGAGAAGCTGGGCTTCAACGGCCTCGTCATGACGGACCAGAGCAATATGCTGGGTTACTACGCCCTGCCCCGGCGGGACGCGGTGGTGCAGTCCATTGCCTGCGGTATCGACATCGTGCTGGGCTTCAACGACGTGGAGGAGGACGTGGAGGCCATGGAGGCGGGCATCCGGGACGGACGCATTACGCCGGAGCGCCTCAGAGACGCCATCTACCGTACCCTGGCCACCAAGGCGGCGATTGGTTTACATAAGAGTCATGCCGATGGCAGCATCGTGCCTCCCCCGGAGGCCATGGCGGTGGTGGGGAACCCGGAGTTCCGGCGCTGGGCGGAGGAGCTGGCGGATGAAGCCATTACCCTGGTGAAGAATACCAGAGATGAGCTTCCCATCCGGCCCGAGACCCACCGGAGGATCTTCCTCAACTACATCGGCAATACCTTTACCAAAAGCCAGATGGGCCAGGGCGTCACCTCCGGCGGCGCGGAAGGTACCGGGGAGCGCTTCAAGGCCGCCCTGGAGAAGGCGGGCTTCGAGGTCACCATGGTGGAGCACGACGGGGCCTTCAAGACGAGGAAGGGCAACATTGCGGAGTTCCGGCGGAATTTTGACGCCGCCATCATCGTGGCGGACTTCACGGGCTTTGCCCATATCAACAGCGTGCGGCTGGACTGGTTCGAGCCCATGAGCCGGGGATGCCCCTGGTTTGCCACGGAGGTCCCCACCGCCTTTGTTTCTCTGAACTATACAAATCACCTCATCGATGTGCCCCGGGTGCCCATCTTCATCAACGCATACAACGACAAGCCCTTCACCATCGACCTTGTGGTGAAGAAGCTGATGGGCGACTCCCCCTTCAAGGGCCGCTGCAATGAAAACGCCTGGTGCGGCCTCTGGGATACGCATCTGTAAGGGGAGCCCTGAACCATTGTGCCGGCTGCCCGCAAAGCTTCTCCCAAAGGAGGCGCGCAGCGCCGGGTACAATACAGGCCTTTTAGAGCCCCGGTTTTGTCAACATAAACAAAATCGGGGCCTCAATTTTTGCGATATTGCATATTGAAATTTTAAGGGGATACGATTATAATTACACCATAATAATTAAACAAATTAATTAATCGTCACAAGAGGCACACAGCGGATTGGGGCTCCGGGAGAGAACACGGGGCCGGGACAGGGAAGGCACAAAAGAAACGCTGCCGCCTCTTTCTTTTTGCCTTTCGCGCCAACGAGTATCTGGTATTTACGCAAAGCGTAAAAGATAAATGAATTATCAGAAAAGGAGATCATCACATGAATCTGACCCGTAGAGACTTTCTGAAGACCCTGGGCATCGGCTCCGTCGGCACAGCGGCCATGCTGGCTCTCGCGGCCTGCGGCGGCAACGGCGGCTCCACCGGCACCAACACCGGCAGCACCGGCTCCACCGGCACCACCGGCACCACCGGCACTGTGGGCAAAACCGCGGACGACAACAGCGGCACCAACATCACCGTCAACGAGGGCGGCGAAGAGGCGGACTACGTTGAGCTCATCGTCGGTGTGGCAAACATGTGGGATACCCCCACCACCTGGCGCTCCAACATCGCCAACGACTCCTACTGCGGCCGTCTGATCTTTGAATCCCTGGGCCAGCAGGACGCCGACTGCAACTGGGTCCCCTGGGCCGCCAAGGGCTGGACCACCAACGACAAGGGCTTTACCTATGACTTCGAGCTTTATGATTACATGAAGGATCAGGAAGGCACCCCCATCACCGCCGATGACATCGTATGGTTCGTGAACACCTCTATCGAGAAGGCGCAGAAGCCCAACTGGAGAAACATCGAGTCCATCACGGCTACCGGCGAGCACAGCTTCCAGGTCAAGCTGACCCAGAACCAGGTGGGCGTCATCGAGAACTTCGTTTTCGATACTTTCCCCGTATCCCGCGCGGCTGTCGAGGCCAGCGGCGACGACTTCGCCACCACCTGCGTCTCCACCTCCGCTTACAAGCTGGTTTCCTTCACCTCCGGCGTGGAGATGGTCTTCGAGAAGAATCCCGACTATTGGCAGACCGATCTCAGCCTGCTGCAGAACGACGTGGTGCCCCGTGTGGACAAGGTCACCCTGAAGCTGTTCTCCGAGGCCTCTCAGATGGGCAACGCCCTGGAGGCCGGCGATATCCAGTTTGCCATGGGCCTCGGTGCCTCCGTGGCCATCCTGTATGAAGGCAATCCCGACTTCTCCATGCAGGAGTACACCATGCCCAACGGCATCCAGCTCTTCTTCTCCGGCGCGGAGAATATGCCCTGCGGCACCGACGAGAACCTGCGTAAGGCCATCGCTTACTGCATCAACCCTGATCTCATCATCTCCTCCGTCTACCAGGGCTACGCCGGCTATATGTACGACACCGCCAACGAGAAGGCCCAGGGCTACCTCCAGAAGTGGAAGGAAGAGGAGTATTATCCCTATGATGTGGAGAAGGCCAAGGAGTGCCTGGCTGCTTCCAACTACGAAGGACAGACCCTTATCATCCTCTGCGGCGGCGGTTTCAAGTCCACTGCTGAGATCCTGATCTCCGCCATGGACGCCATCGGCGTCAAGTCTGAGATCCTCACCGGCGATATGGCCTGGGTGCAGGCCAACCGTCTGGACGGCACCATCTACGACATGTTCATCAACCAGGTGGGCTGTGTCTCTCTGGCTGCCCAGTGGTCCATCCGCTTCGACCCCAACGGCTACGCCACCGGCGACGGCACCAGCCGCCACGACTACGAGCTGGGCGAGCTGCTGTACAAGACCTGGACCCAGGACGGCTACACCGAGGAGAACATCGACGCCGTTCATACTTACATCAAGGAGCATATGTACGCCTACGGCATGGTTGACAACCACGTGCTGAACGTCTGGAACAACAACGTGAACATGATCGAGTGCGTCAACGACTACTCCGGCTGCGTCCGCGTACAGGCCTGCCGCTTCGGCAAATAAGAAAGAGGGGAACGATCCCTTGAAAAATCACGACCCAGCGCTTGCGCTGGGTCGTGATCCATCGAAAACTTGAGCAAAGGGGACTGAGAAATGGCAAGATACTTTTTGAAACGCCTGCTCTGGATGATCCCGATCATTCTGGCGGTGGCGGTCATCGTGTTCACGCTGATGACCTTCTGCCCCGGCGATCCCGCGGTCATCATCCTGGGCAGCACGGCGCTGGAGAGCGATCTTCAGGCGAAACGGGTGGAGCTGGGCCTCACCGATCCCTACTTCGTCCGTCTGGCCCGCTACCTCAGCGACACCTTCATCCGCTTTGACCTGGGTTCCTCCTGGGTCACCAAGGTACCCATTCTGGATTCCATCAAGGAGCGTCTGCCCCGCACCATCGTGCTGACCATCATCACGGCGCTGATCTCCTTCGGCATCGGCATTCCCCTGGGCGTCACCGCTGCGGTCCACCAGAACAAGTGGCAGGACCATGTGAGCATGGTGCTGGCCCTCCTGGGCGTGTCCATCCCCAACTTCTGGCTGGCCCTCCTCCTGGTGCTGCTCTTCTCCGTGAAGCTGAAGTGGCTTCCCGTCTCCGGCGTGGGCGGCCTCAAGTATTACATCCTCCCGGCCCTGGCCGGCTGCTCCGGCGCCATCGCCGCCATGGCCCGCCAGTCCCGCTCCTCCATGCTGGATGTGATCCGGTCCGACTACATCACCACGGCCCGGGCCAAGGGTGTGCCTGAGCGCCAGGTCATTCAGAAGCACGCCTTAAAGAACGCCATGATCCCCATCATCACCGTCATGGGCAACCAGATCGGACGTATGCTGGGCGGCGTCATGATCCTGGAGACCATCTTCTCCATCCCCGGCATGGGCACCCTCATCATCACCGGCGTCAATAACCGCGACTATCCCGTGGTCCAGACCGGTTCCATTTTCCTCGCCATCGTGTTCTCTCTTGTCATGCTGGTAGTGGATATGGCCTTTGCCGCGGTGGATCCCCGGATCAAGGCCCAGTATGCCAACAGCGCGAAAAGGAAGGTGAAGACCAATGGCTGACACCAAAAAGAAGACCCGCAACGGCCAGTCCGAATTTGCCATGATCTGGAAGCAGCTGAAGAAGAACAAGCTGGCCATGGCCGGCCTCATCATCTTCCTTCTGGAGTTGGTTCTGGCGTTCCTGGCACCTCTTTATATTCCCTATGGCATCACCGAGATGGACCCGGTGGCCCAGCGGGCCGCCCCCAGCGCCGCCCACTGGTTCGGCACGGATAACCTGGGGCGGGATATCTTCAGCCGCATCTGCTACGGCGGCAAGTACTCCCTCACCATGGGCATCATCACCATCCTGCTCTCCAACGGCGTGGGCATCGTCATCGGCGCCGTGGCCGGCTATTTCGGCGGCTGGGTGGATAACCTCATCATGCGTATCTGCGACGTGTTCCAGTCCATGCCCGGCATGCTGCTGAACATCGTGCTCTGCGCCGTTCTGGGCTCCGGCTGGTTCAACACCATCCTGGCCCTGGCCATCGGCAATGTTCCCGGCTCGGTCCGCATGCTGCGGGCCAGCATGCTGAAGCAGCGGGGCGCCGAGTATGTGGAGGCTTGCCAGTCCATCAACTGCTCCACCCCCCGCATCATCTTCTCCCATCTGCTGCCGAACTCCTTCAGCCCCATGCTGGTGGGCATGTCCATGGGTATGTCCATGATGATGACCATGGCCGCGTCCCTGAGCTTCATCGGCCTGGGCATCCAGCCCCCCATCCCCGACTGGGGCGCCATGCTCTCCGACGCGCGGCAGTTCATCCGCATTGCCCCCCACATGATCATCTTCCCCGGCATCGCCATCGCCATCTCCGTCCTGGCCCTGAACCTCCTGGGCGACGGCATCCGCGACGCCGCCGATCCCAAGCTGAGAAGATAAGGAGGGTTGAGAAATGTCTGAGAATACAAACAACGCCTTCCTGAAGGTGGAAGATCTGGTGGTGGAGTACTTCACCGACGACAACGTGGTCCACGCCGTCAACGGCGTCTCCCTCCATCTGGACCGGGGCAAGACCCTGGGCCTCGTGGGTGAGACCGGCGCGGGCAAGACCACCATCGCCAAGTCCATCCTCCGCATCCTGCCCGATGTGGGCGCGAGGATCACCCAGGGCAACATCACCCTGGACAACCAGGATCTTCTGAAGCTGCCCGAGCATGAGATGCGGGAGATCCGGGGCAACAAGATCTCCATGATTTTCCAGGACCCCATGACCGCCCTCAACCCCGTGGAGCGGGTGGGCGACCAGATCGCCGAGGTCATCCGGCTGCACAACAACATCTCCCATGAGGAGTGCGAGAAGCGCGCCAAGGAGATGCTGGCCATGGTCGGCATCACCGAGGACCGCTATACCGAGTATCCCCACCAGTTTTCCGGCGGCATGAAGCAGCGCATCGTCATCGCCATCGCCCTGGCCTGCAACCCCCAGGTGCTGCTGGCGGATGAGCCCACCACCGCCCTGGACGTTACCATCCAGGCCCAGGTGCTGGACCTCATCAGGGATCTGCGCAACCAGTTCAACACCGCCATGCTGCTGATCACCCACGACATGGGCGTCGTCGCCCAGGTCTGTGACGATGTGGCCGTCATTTACGCCGGCAGCATCGTGGAGTACGGCACCAAGGAGCAGATCTTCCATCACCCCACCCATCCCTACACCATCGGCCTCTTCGGGGCCATCCCCAGCATGTCGGAGGATGAGGAGTGGCTGCATCCCATCGAGGGCCTGCCCCCCGATCCTTCGGATCTGCCCCAGGGCTGCCCCTTCAATCCCCGCTGCCCCTACGCCACCGAGGAGTGCCGCAAGGCGGCGATCCCCGTATTCAAGACGGCGGACGGCCATGATTGCCGCTGCTGCCACATCGATCAGGTCAAGAAGGAGGGCTGACAATGGCAAATCAGGAACCTGTCATCCGTATTGAGGGCCTCAAGAAATATTTCTCCACGGCCCGCGGTCTCCTTCACGCCGTGGACGACGTGACCTTCTCCATCGAAAAGGGCAAGACCCTGGGCGTCGTGGGCGAATCCGGCTGCGGCAAAAGCACCCTGGGCCGTACCATCATCCACCTTTTGGAGAAGACCGACGGCAAGATCTGGCTGGAGGGTCAGGATATCTCCGATGTCAAGGGCAGGGAGCTGCGGAAGGCCCGGGAGCAGATGCAGATCATCTTCCAGGATCCCTATTCCTCCATCGATCCCCGCAAGACCATCGAAGCCACGGTCCGTGAGCCCCTGGTGGTCTCCCGGAAGTTCAAAAAGAACGAGATCGACGACAAAGCCCAGGAGCTCATGGAGCTTGTCGGCATCGACGAGCGGCTGCGCCGCAGCTATCCTCATGAGCTGGATGGCGGCCGCCGCCAGCGCGTGGGCATCGCCCGGGCTCTGGCGCTGAACCCCAAGTTCGTGGTCTGCGATGAGCCGGTGTCTGCCCTGGACGTGTCCATCCAGGCCCAGGTGCTGAACCTTCTGAAGCGCCTGCAGATGGACCGGGGTCTCACCTATATGTTCGTCACCCACGATATGTCCGTGGTGCGTCATATCTCCGATGATATCTGCGTCATGTATCTCGGCCAGGTGGTGGAGAAGTGCCCCTCCAAGGAGCTCTTCAAGAATCCCCTGCACCCCTATACCAAGGCGCTGCTCTCGGCCATTCCCTCCACGGATATCGACCACCCCTTCCAGCGGGAGATCCTGCAGGGCGAGCTGACAAGCCCCATCAATCCCAAGCCGGGCTGCCGCTTTGCCGCCCGCTGCAAGTACGCCACCGAGGACTGCCAGCAGCCCCAGGTCCAGGAGGAGGTTTCTCCCGGCCACTTCGTCCGCTGCTGCCGCGTGGGCGAAATCAACTGAACCCATCGAATGCCGAGAGGTGTTTTCTCCTTTTCCCCCTCACAGGCAAACAGAACCGAGGGACCGCTGCAGAATGGCATTTTTGCAGCGGTCCCTTGTGTTTTGCCCCGTTTCGTATTATGATACTGAATCAAGAGGACCCGTCGCCGAAGGAGGACGCCTATGCCGCCCATCACCGTACTCATCAAGCCCGCCTCGGGCAACTGCAACATGCGCTGCACCTACTGCTTCTATTATGACGAGCAGGCCAATCGGGAGACGGCCTCCTACGGCCTCATGAGCCGGGAGACGGCCCACCTTCTCATCGACCGCGCCATGGGGGAGGCCGAGGGCAGCGTCCTTTTCGCCTTCCAGGGCGGCGAACCCACGCTGATGGGCCTGGACTTTTACCGGGACTTCACGGATTACGCCGCGAGCCGCCCGGAGAGGAAAAGGCTGAACGTCTCCTACGCCCTCCAGACCAACGGCTATGCCCTCAATGAGGAATGGGCGGCGTTTTTCGCAAAGCACCGCTTCCTTGTGGGGGTCTCCCTGGACGGGACCAAGGACCTCCACGACCGGTACCGGCTGGACGCCGCCGGGAAGGGAACCTACAACCGGGTGAGGGAGAACCTGCGCCTTCTGGAGAAGCACAAGGTGGATTTCAACATCCTTACCGTGGTCACCGGGGCCACCGCCCGCCGGGCGGGGCGGATCTACCGCTTTTTCCAGGGGGAAGGCTACGACTACCAGCAGTACATCGAGTGTCTGGATCCTCTGGGGGAGGCTCCGGGCGGCCGCCCCTGGTCTCTGACGCCGGAGAAGTACGGTGAGTTTCTGAAGAACCTCTTTGACGTCTGGTACCGGGACCGGATGGCGGGGAAGAAGGCCTACAACCGCTACTTTGAGAATCTTCTGCTGATCCTGGACGGGCAGATGCCGGAGAGCTGCAACATGATGGGCGTCTGCGGCCGCCAGTGGGTGGTGGAGGCGGACGGCGGGGTCTACCCCTGCGATTTCTATGTGCTGGATGAGTGGAAGCTGGGCAGCGTGCGGGAAAACAGCTTTGCCGAGATGGAGGAGAAGCGGAAGGAGCTGGGCTTTATCGAGGCCTCCCGGGTGGTGCCGGAGAAGTGCCGAAGCTGTCAATGGTATCCCCTCTGCCGCAACGGCTGCCGCCGCAACCGGACGGAAGACGGCGCCGAGGGACCGATCAACTACTTCTGCGAGGCCTACAAGGGCTTTTTTGAGTATGCCTATCCCCGCCTCAGGGAGCTTTACTTGAAGCTCCGACGCGGAGGGTGAGAAGGAGACTTGGGGGGTAAAGAAAGGGTAACAGCGCCTGACCGCCTTCGGATGAGACGCTGTCGTTTGTAAGAATCTCCCTCATTTACGGCAAGATAATCGCTTGCTGCAGCTTGCTGACTTAGAAATGATTCAGCAGGTTGTTCATTTCCTGAAAACGAAGTTCAACCCGGAATCATCTCTGGCGATCCACGGATGCGTGATGATGATTCCGGGTTTTCTTTGATACTTTTTTTGGAATGGGGCTTCCTTTCGAAGAGCTTGATCTCCGGTAGGAAAAGCTCCCTTTTTCGTATCAGAACCGCAGATTGTATATCATCCGGTGCCTGGGTATATCACTTCCTTGCCGGATGCATCCGGAGTTATGATCGTAAAGAGGGGAACAAGGCTTTAAAAATGGCAGGTATTATGGTATGATCGGCATAGGAATTGGAATGCTATAGGCTCATATCAGGCGCTGTTCCGTTGAATCTGACCGGCAGTTACAGGATCCATAAGCTGAGAGAACGCGCGATCATGCGCATGAGCGGCATTTTCCTGCGAACAGTACGGTGTCTGAAGCTTTCGGATGTGTGATGCATCCTCACAGAGTGAAAGATGAGAACTCTACTACCGGGAGGTTTTCTTGCAGTGGCACAAAGAATGAAAAAGAAGCTGATGTATTCCCCGATGGGATGCATGATCGGCGGCGCGGCGGTTTTTTTGCTGATGCAGCTCCTTTCCTTTCTGATTACGGGAAGACCTCTGACTCCGCGGATCCATTTCCTTACCTATTTCGTCTTTTCCGCGGCGTTGACCGTGTTTTTGTCGATGAGCGGTTTTTCCCTGCTGCGGCATGAGGGCTTCCGACCGAGAAACCTGGCGGGAGCCGCTCTGGGGCTCTTCTGGATGGCGGGAAACCTGCTGTGCCTCACACTTCTCCGACTTGCGCCGGGCCATCTCCTATCCGTATTTATTTTGCTGATGGGCTGCTATTCCAATTACCTTCTCTCGGGGATCCTGCTGATGGGCTTCCTGGCGGCAAAGCACAAGCCGGCCTATGACAAGGATTTCGTTATTATTCCCGGCTGCTCCATCAGCAAGCAGGGCGGCTTGCTGCCCCTTTTGAAGGGCAGGACAAACAGGGCCATACGCTTTGCCTGGGATCAGGAGCGGGCGACAGGAAAGCAGGCACACTATATCCCCACGGGCGGACAGGGACCCGACGAGATCATGAGCGAGGGCTCTGCCATGGAATTCTATCTCCTGTCCCACGGGGCGGAGCAGTATGAGGTCCTGCCGGAAAAGGCGTCCCGCAATACCTATGAAAACATGCTGTTTTCCAAAAGAATCATTGACGAGGTGAATCCGGATGCCAAGGTATGCTTTGCCACGACCAATTATCATGTGCTGCGCAGCGGGATGCTGGCTCAAAAAGCAGGTCTTGACGCGGAAGGCTTGGCAAGCAGTACAAAATGGTATTTCTGGCCAAACGGATTTGCGCGGGAGGTCGTCGCCGTGCTGACAATGGTTCCCTGGCAGCATCTGGCGGCCGCCGCGATCTGTTTTCTTTCCGCATGGCTGATGGGATCATAGCTGAAATGACGGTTTCCGGTCAAGAAATGAGAGCAGGTGGACGTTGCTGATATGAACAAGAAAGGACGGGGCTTTCTCGCGCTCCTTTTATCGTTATGTGTGCTTTGCCTCTGCGCGGGATGCGCGGAGCAGAAGCAGCCGGCACGAGACAGCCGGGAGATCCTGGAAGAGATGATCGTGGATTATGGCAGTTACGGCGAGGAAGCGGAGACGCGCATCGGCGAGCTGATACAGGAACTCACAGAGTTAGACGCCGAAGCCGCCCTCCGCTGGGGAAAGATCATGGACCTGTGGCGGTCCTGCGCTTCGGATCTGCCGATCTATTATGGCGTTCTGCCGGACGGTTTGCCGGAAACGGATGAATTGGCCATCGTGGCGCTCGGCTTTCAGCTGGAGCCCGATGGTGCCATGCGTCCGGAACTCATTGAGCGGCTGAAGGTCGTTCTGAACAGCGCGGAGAAATACCCGCGTGCGCTCGTCGTCTGCACAGGCGGCGGGACGGCGTCTGCAAACGAAGGGGTGACCGAAGCCGGGAAGATGGCGGAGTGGCTGATCGAACATGGACTCTCCTCTGACCGCGTGATCGTGGAGGATCGGTCTCTCACGACGGCGCAGAATGCCATCTACACCTTTGATATTCTCGCGGAGCACTACCCTCAGGTCCAAACGCTGGCCATTGTTTCCAGCGATTATCACATTGCCACCGGAACGCTGCTTTTCGAAGCTGAGTCGATCCTCCGGCAGAAGCAGGCGGAAGAGGACCGGATTCAGGTCGTATCCAATGCCGCGTGGAAGGCGCCCTCCGGCAGCCTGTCCGCCATGTTCCAGGCGGGGGCCCTGATCGAGCTGTCCGGCGACGTGGAGACGGCATTTGAGATCTATTACGAAACCTATGATATCCACGAACTGCCGCCCTTAAGTTGAAGCGCGGTACTTAGTGTTTTCTCGAGATAGGATCAAAGCCGAAAAACGGGGGTGATATCCGTTGAAAAGATTGAAGCATCTGGTGATCGGCGGCATCGAAAGCAAGGTCGTGACCCTGGTCCTGATTGCAATGTTTCTGGTGGCGGGGGTGTTTGTGGCTTCCATGCTGACCCAGAACAGCTTATTGACAGGCCTTACCCGGGATACAAGCGAGAGGCAGCTCTCCTCCGTGACCGGCACCACCGCGACGGTGATCGATACGGTGATCGTGGAGAACATGGATCGCCAGACGGAGCTGGAGGCGAAGCTGACGGATCAGCTGTTCCATGATCGGGCAGTCGGCGTTCAGATGGTGGGCGATTATGCCGCCAAGCTGCTGGAAAACCCGGACGAGACGCCACGGGCGGCATGGCAAAGACCGGATGCCTCTCATGATGGGGAGCTGTTTGTGAAAGCTCTCTTTGCGGAGGGACTGGAAGCGTCGGCGGTGGATGACAAGCTGGGGATTATCGCCAATATGACGGATCTGATGATTTCCCTCTGCGGTGCTTATGGGACAGACAATATTTGGTTTACCCTGCCGGAAGGCGCAACGCTGATGGCCGACACCGTTCCCGGCAACTGGATCGAGGAAGACGGTTCCTTCACACCCTACGACGCCTGCAGCCGCTACTGGTATCTTCAGGCGGCAGAAGCGGGGGAGATGGTTTTTTCCGATGTGGAATATGACTATCGGACAGGCCGTATGTGCGTCACCTGCTCTCTGCCGGTGTACGGCGCGGATGGGGCCCTGCTGGGTGTAGCGGGGGCGGACCTTTTTCTGGATGATATGGAGCGGGCGATCCGGAGATCCGTTGAAAACGGCGGATTTCTCGGGGTGGTCAACCAGAACGGGCATCTCATCATCGCGCCCTCAGATAACGGCGAGTTTCAGGTGATGAATTCCGCCGAGGCGCCGGATCTGAGGTATTCGGAATATGAGGAGCTTGCCGCCCTGGTGCGGGACGCCATGCAGGGCAAAACGGATGTGCGGCTGGTGCACGCGGCGGGAGAAACCTATTACGCCATCGGTGTTCCCATGAAAACCGTGGGGTGGACGCTGCTCGCCGCTTACAGCGAGGCGGAGGCGGAGCGGCCTGTTCATCAGCTGGAGGACGATTATCAGGGGATTCAGCAGGAAGCGGTGGCTGCTTATCGAAGCAAAAGCGCAGCGGGTCTGACCTGGCTCTGGGGCGTTCTGATCGTTTTGCTCCTGGTGATGCTGCTGGGCGCGTTCATCATGAGCAAACGGATCGTGAGGCCCCTGAACACCATCACCAAACGGATCGCAGCCTTAAGTGAAACGAACCTGGAATTCAAAATGGAGGATGCCTATAAAACCGGCGACGAGGTGGAGGAGCTTGCGCGGTCCTTCGCGACGATTTCCCATAAAACGGTGGAATACCTGGACACGGTCCGGCGTGTGACCGCGGAAAAGGAGCGGATCGGCGCGGAACTGACCTTAGCCACGCAGATCCAGGCGGCCATGCTTCCCCATATCGTGCCGGCGTTCCCGGATCGGACGGATTTTGACGTCATCGGCAGAATGGATCCGGCCAAGGAGGTGGGCGGCGATTTCTTCGATTATTTCCTGGTGGACGACGATCATCTGTGCATGGTGATGGCCGATGTATCCGGCAAGGGCGTGCCCGCGGCACTGTTCATGATGGCCAGCAAGATCATCCTGCAGAGCGTGGCCATGCTGGGCCGGTCGCCGGGTGAGATCCTGACGAAAACCAATGAAGCCATTTGTTCCAATAATGAGGCCCAGATGTTCGTGACTGTTTGGATCGGCATTCTGGAGCTGTCCACCGGCAAGCTGACCTGTGCCAACGCGGGCCATGAATATCCCGTGTTCAAGCAGCCTCATGGATGCTTCGAGCTCTATAAGGACAAGCACGGCTTTGTGATCGGCGGTATGGAAGGGATCCGGTACAAGGAGTACGTCATTCAGTTGGAGCCGGGGGCTAAGCTGTTCGTTTACACGGACGGCGTGCCGGAGGCCACGAATGCTTTGCAGGAACTCTACGGCACAGAGCGCATGCTGGAGGCGCTGAATGAACACCCGGATGCTTCGCCCATGGATATACTGAAAAATATGCGCAAATCCGTGGACAGCTTCGTTCTGGATGCGGAACAATTTGATGACTTGACCATGCTGTGCCTGGAGTATAAAGGACCTGAAGCTGTGGACAAGGAGGGCTGATCATGCAGGAAATGAGTTTCTCCGCCGAGATCGAAAGCATCCCGGATGTCACCGCGTGGATCGATGAAGAACTGGAAAAGCTGGGCTGCTCCATGAAGGCGCAGATGCAGATCGATCTGGCCATCGATGAAATATTCAGCAATATTGCCCGCTATGCTTATCCGGATAAGAGCGGATCCGTCACCATTCGGTACAGCTTCGAGGCGGCGTCACGGCTCTTTTCCGTCGCCTTTATCGATCAGGGCATTCCCTTTGATCCGTTGAGGCATGAGGATCCGGATACATCCCTGGATATATCGGAAAGAGAGGTCGGGGGCCTGGGCATTTTCCTGGTCAAGAAAACCATGGATGAGATCGGTTACCATTACAGGGACGGAAAGAACATCCTGTGCCTGAAGAAAACAATATAAAAAGAGGGGAAAACAATGACCATTATCAGGAATCAGAACGGAACGAACCTGGAAATCGCCCTGGAGGGACGCCTGGATACCGTGACTGCCCCGGAACTGGAAAAGGAACTCAAGGATTCCCTGGACGACGCGGACAGCCTGACTCTGGATTTCGGCAAGCTGGACTACATTTCTTCCGCCGGGCTGCGGGTGCTGCTGAGAGCCCATAAGGCCATGGTGAAGAAGGGCGGCATGAAGGTCTTGAACGTCAACGAAGTGATCAATGAAATATTTGACGTCACCGGATTCGCCGATATCCTGACGATTGAATAAGAGGAAGAGAAAAGGAAACCGGATGTCCTGAAGGCCCCGGCCTGTCGCCTGACCGGCCGGGGCTTGCATCTCTGCGGCCTCTTCCGGTCTGCGCGGCATCCCTTTGCAAAAACGGACTGGCGCGGTTCCGCGCGGCCGGCTCCGAAACCCGGTAATGGAGCGGAGCGGCTGGGGCAGGATACACTGCTCTTCCTGCCGGAAAAGGGGAAGCGGTATTCCGTCTATTCAAGTGTTGCAATAGAAGAGTGATCCGCCCCGGATGGGGGAAGGGAGAGAAAAATGATGCTGCACAGTCAGAAAATGAGAGAGCTTTCACCGGAGATGGATCCTCTGCGCCTGGGGACCGGGTGGACCGTGGAGGACCTCAAGAAGCCCCAGGTTTACATTGCCAGCACCTTCGGGGACAGCCACCCCGGCTCCGGTCATCTGGACACCCTGGTGGAGAAGGTCCGGGAGGGCGTGACCAAGGCGGGCGGGCACGGCGCCCGCTACTTCTGTACGGATATGTGCGACGGGGAGAGCCAGGGTACCGACGGCATCAATTACTCCCTTGTGAGCCGGGAGAGCATCGCCAACATGATTGAGATCCAGGCGAACGCCACGCCCTTCGACGCCGGGGTTTATCTCGCCAGCTGTGACAAGGGTCTGCCCGGCTGCCTCATGGGCCTCATGCGGGTGGATATCCCCTCGGTGGTGGTCCCCGGCGGCGTCATGGCTGCGGGACCCGAGCTTCTGACCCTGGAGCAGTTGGGGATGTACGCTGCCCAATATGAACGGGGGGAGATCGATGAGCAAAAGCTGAACTGGGCCAAGTGCAATGCCTGCCCAAGCTGCGGCGCCTGTTCCTTCATCGGCACCGCCTCCACCATGCAGATCATGGCGGAGGCCCTGGGCCTGGCCCTTCCGGGCAGCGCCCTGCTGCCCGCCACAAGCCCGGACCTTTTGGATTACGCGCGCTGGGCAGGGGAGCGGGCGGCTGAGATGGCGGGGGACGAAGCCATGCGTCCCAGCTGGATCGTGACGAAGGAGAGCTTTGAAAACGCCATCCTGGTCCACGCGGCCATCTCCGGCTCCACCAATACCCTGCTGCACCTGCCGGCCATCGCCCATGAGCTGGGCATCGAGATCACCGGAGAGACCTTTGACCGTCTCCACAGGGGCGCGCCCTATCTCCTGGATCTGCGTCCTGCCGGGCGCTGGCCCGCCGAGTTCTTCTATTACGCCGGGGGCGTTCCCGCCCTCATGGAGGAGATCCGGGACCTTCTGCACCTGGACGTCATGACCGTCACCGGGAAGACTTTGGGGGAGAACCTGGCGAAGCTGAAGGAAAGCGGCTTCTATGAGCGCTGTGAAAGCTGGCTCAAAAAGGCCGGCGAGCAGCGTGGCCTTTCCCTGACAAAAGAGGACATCATCCGTCCACGGGCAAAGGCCATCGGCACCGACGGCTCTGTGGCGGTGCTCTATGGCAACCTGGCCCCGGAGGGGGCGGTCATCAAGCACACCGCCTGCCCCAAAGAGATGTTCTCCGCTGTGCTCCGGGCAAGGCCCTTCGACAGCGAGGAGGCCTGCATCGACGCGGTGCTGCACCACCGGGTGCAGCCGGGGGACGCGGTCTTCATCCGCTATGAGGGGCCCAAGGGCTCCGGCATGCCGGAGATGTTCTATACCTCTGAGGCCATCTCTTCGGATAAAGAGCTGGGGAAGGCAATCGCCCTCATCACCGATGGGCGCTTTTCCGGCGCCTCCACCGGACCGGTCATCGGCCACGTCAGCCCGGAGGCCCAGGCGGGCGGTCCTATCGCCCTCGTGGAGGAGGGGGACCTCATTCATCTGGACGTGAGGGAGCGGGTGCTGGAGATCGTGGGCGTCCAAGGGGAGCGAAAGACACCGGAGGAAATCGAAGCCATCCTCGCGGAGCGGAGAAAGCACTGGAAGCCCAAGCCGGCAAAGTACAAATCCGGTGCCCTGCGCCTCTTCTCCCTGCTGGCAGCCTCCCCCATGAAGGGAGCCTATCTGGATTATGGGGATTGAGGCCCGGAAAGGAAATGATCCGGGGCACCTGTGGAGCGCAGCGACAACCGGCCCGGTTTGGGCCGGGTTTTGACATGGAGAAGCACCTGACGGCCTCTATCCCGACTGTTTTTGGTTCAAGAACGCCTGTATGGAAAAGGGATCGCCGATCCGTTTGGCAGAGCTGCCGGATCTGAGCCATGAGCGGCGGCTTTGGGTTTTGTTTATACTTTAGGCTCTTTTTGGCGTTGGAGGATAGGCCGGATAAGAAGGCGCTGCTCCAAAGACACATCCGGTTCGGCGCCATCCGATGTGAGCGTAGCCTCGCCAGATGCGGCGCAAAACAGAAAAAGAACGAACCCGGCCGGTCCATGGAGACCGGCCGGGTTTAGTCAATTGGGGTTTTATAATAAATGCTTTAACTGCGGGATTGCATTATATCCTGATTGCGCGGCCGGTCGTTTTCAGCGCTTCTCTGTCCAGCTCGCCCCCATTCAGGACCAGCTTGCCGTTGATGAAGACCTTTTCGATGCCGAAGGGCTTCTCCTGATCCGGCCTGCCGCTGCGAAGGGCGTCCTCATCGAAGACGGTGAGATCCGCAAAATAGCCCTCCCAGACATAGCCGCGCCGGGGGATCATGAAGCGGTCGGCGATGGCGCCGGTCATGCGGCGGATGGTGTTGGGCATGGTGTCTCCCAGTCCCAGAAGGGAATCTCGCAAAAACTTGGGGTAGCAGTCATAGAGCGCCGGATTCTGCACGCCGTGGGGCTCCACCCAGGCGTCGGTCATGTAGAGACAGTGCTCGTTGCGCTCGAACTCATGGATGATCTCCGGGGTGGTATAGGGCCCCATGTTGACCCTGCCGTGGAAATCGCTGAGCTCGCAGAGCTTCAGGTAGGCCTTCAGGTCGCTGATGCCCTCTTCCCGGGCGATCTCGTGGACGGATTTCCCCTCATACCGCTCATAGCCGGGGCCGATGTAGGCGATCACGATGTCCTTGAAGCCAAAGCCCAGGAGCAGGCTGCTGGCCTTGACGAGGGCGGCCAGCTTGATCCGGTTCAGCGGCTTTCGCCGCTCCTCCACGCTCATGCCCTGATACCAGCCCGGCAGAATGACCGTGATGACCGAGACGCCCAGAAGCTCATTGTAGATGTCGAACATCACATCCGTGCCCGAGGCGCGCAGCTCCTCCATCAGCTTCAGAAGCTCGCCCTTGTCTTTGAAGGAGCTGCGCCCCACAAAAATGGCGTGGGAGTACTGCAGCTTCAGCGGCGTTCCCCTGGCGATCTCCACCAGCTCGTCAAAGGCCCGGAGCAGGTGGGAGCGTCCGAAAAGCTGGGGATAGGCCATGGAAACCTTGGACTCCGCCCGGGGATGGACGGTCAGAGGCTTGTTATACTTGACGCAGAGCGCCGCCACCTTTTTCAGCTCCTCTACATCGGCATAGAGACCCGGCTCATACATAAGGCCGAGAGACAGGCCCGCCGCACCCTGCTGCAGAGCCTTCTCCAGGATCGCCAGCATGTCCTCCTCTTCCCGGGCTGTCAGTTTTCGGTTTTCATTGCCTCCGGCGGCGGCACGGGCGGAGCAGTGCCCGGCCAGCTCCAGAAGATTGCAGGGCATGTTTCCGTCCACCTGGGCGAAGAACTCGTCGATGGTGCCGTACTTCCCCGTGGTGTCCTCAAAGTCGAAGAGCCCGCCGCCCAGCTTGTCGGTGTAGCGGCAGTCCTTCTCAAAGCCGATGGCGGAGACGCCGCAGTTGCCCGCGACGAAGGTGGCGATCCCCTGGCGCAGGAAGGGTTCAAAGTAAGGGAGAGGATCCTTCTTGATGGCAAACCAGTCGTTGTGGGAGTGGCCGTCAATGAATCCGGAGGAAATGGATTTGCCCCCGAGATCAATTACAGTGTCAGCCTCCGCGTCGATGGTATCCGCCACCTTTACGATCCGATCGTCGGCGATCAGGATCTCACCCGGAAAGGCCGGATTTCCGCTGCCGTCATAGATTTTTGCGTTTTTGATCAGTGTTTTCATTGCATGATCCCTGCCTTTTATGTTTTGGTCCGGCGGCGGACCGGGAGCCTTCCCATGTCCCGCGCCCTGCCGCAATGCGCTGTACACTTTTTTCATCATACAAGGAAAGAAGGGTTTGCTCAACAGGAAAAACAGAAGCGGGGGGCGTATCCCCGGCTTCATCCTCTTGACACGGTCCCGGCGCCGCCCTGAAAAGGGCTCAATAACGAAAAGCGTTTCCTTTCTCCATCTTTCGTGGTATAGTGAAGGAAAGAAAAAGGAAGGAGAACGATCAAATGAAAACAGTTCAGATCCTGATAACCGTAGCCATGGGAAAGAGGCTGATCGCCCGGGGACTCATGAAAGATCCCGCAGTCCGGGAGACGATGACGAATGGTCGGCTGTTGATCGTGGCAGGGACGACAAACGCCTGCGTGGCACAGGAAGCGCTGTGGGCCCTGGGCAGCGAAGCGAAGTTTGATCCGCAGACCTTCCACCGGGGGATCACTGCCGCGCCGAACGCAAAGGTCACAGGAGGGCAGACCTCCTTCGACCTGCTTATCGATCATGGAGAGGTCCGGATGGATCGTACCGTTTTTGATGTTGCGGAGGAGCTTGGCGCTGGGGATATGATCCTCAAGGGGGCAAACGCGCTCTATCTGCCCGGCGCCGAAGCGGGAATACTGATCGGCAATCCTCGCGGAGGAACGGTCATTCCGATGATCGCCGCGGCCATAGGCCGAAGAGTGCAGCTCCTTGTACCCATCGGGCTGGAGAAGCGCGTGGAGAAGCCCATCCTGGAGCTGACGCGGATCGCCAACGGCTCCGAAAGTGAAGGGGCTCGGCTGTGCCCTCTGCCGGGCAGGGTGTATACCGAGCTTGACGCGATTCGGACGCTGACCGGCGCCCGCGCGGAGCTCCTGGCTGCCGGAGGAGTCCTCGGCGCGGAAGGCGCGGTGTATCTGGCTGTTACCGGGGATGAGGATCAGCTGAACAGCCTTCGGATGATCTGGCGGGAACTCCGCGATGACCCGCGGGCTGCCCTGTAGGGGATCACCGGGGCCGCCGGACTCGGTCCTGCCTCCTTCATCCCTTTCGGAAAAGACCGGGTGAGATGCATCCTGTCACGCTTTTCCCCTTGGGATTTCCGTTCAATACAGGGATCCTGATCCCGCGCACCTTACCATACAAACGGGATTACTTTGTATCTGACCCGCTGCTTATACTCTGCGTATCCTTCCAGCCCGCTTTCCAGAACCTGTTCCTCGTTGCGGATCCGTTTTGCGATGATCGGGATATATGCCAGCATGATCACAAACGAAATGACAGATCCCAGAACCAGCGGTATCGAAAGAAAAAGCAAAATCGTGCTCATGTACATCGGATGTCTGACAACACCATACAGCCCGGTGTCGATGACCTTCTGGTTCTCCTGCACCTCAACTGTCCGGGAGAGCCAGACGTTCTCACGCAGGACCTCCGCATAAAGCGCATAGGAAAACAGGAAAACAATGGCCGCCGCACAGGATGCCCAGAAGGGGAGTACGATCCAGCCGAACCTGAAATTCAGCCCGGCGATAACAAACGCTGCGAGAAACATCAGCCCGCTGAGGGCGATCACAGCTTTCTGTTCGGACTGATTCTCTCTGGCGTTTAATCTTTTCCGCAAAAGATCCGGGGATTTCTTCATCATGACGAGACCGGCCAAAAACATCGGGACAAAAAGGATCCCTATGAGCAGCCAGGCCTGCCCGTATGCAAATGTCCTCGCCGGCAGGAACAGGAGCGCAGCTGTGAGCATAAGGCCGCTCAGAAACTTTACGATTGCCTGTGAAAACAGTTTTTTATCCATTTCAAGTCCTCCTTCTGTGCTATCCATGGTTCCGGATGCCGTATGTTTTGATAAAATGCCAGCTGAAGGCCTCGATTTCTGCCATTGCGTCCTCCGCCTTCTCCGGCTCCCGGTCGCATAAATGAATGAGAGCGGAGATCGGCGAGGTATAAGCAAAGGCCAGCATCTCCGGATCGTCCTCACGAAGCAGTCCTTTGGCCATCATGCCGGAAAAGACATGGGTAAACATCTCTGTGAGGCCGGTCAGAAAATGCTTTGTGGCAAGCGCTTTTGCCCGTTCGTCCCGAAATTGTTCCATGGCAAGCACCTTGCGCGTCATGACGATCTTTTCGTCGTGAACGGTGAGATCCACCATGCGCATCGTCATTGTGATCAGGCCGTCCGTCGAATCCGGCACCGGCGGGAGGTGCTCGGCGGAGCCGAACCGCTCCCCATAGTAGGCGATCATCCTGTCAAGAAGTGTATTCCAGATCTCCTCCTTGCTCTCAAAATGACGGTACATTGAGGACTTGCCCATCCCGAGAGATCCGGACAATTCGCGGATGTTCGTGCCCGCGTACCCTTTTTGTGAAAACATCTCCAAGGCGGCTGCCAGGATTTTTTCTTTCGTATCACTCGCCATAGAAACCTCCAAGCAAAACGCGAACGATCGTTCACTTTTATTATAGAGATCGCTCACTCGCATGTCAATGCCTGCCGGTGACGATGCCCTATGAAATCTGCTGGAGTCATATCATATCCCTATCGTGTTTTCGTAGCGCATAGGGTATCATCGTGTCAAAAAGAGAGCGGATGAGAGCTTTGCCCCGGACAAGGGGCTGACTTGCCGGGTGGTGGGTGAGAACCCCCTGCGGAAAATCGGCTGGGAAAGGACCATGGAGCGGCGCCCCAAAGGGATCCTTTACAGCCGTGCCAATGAACAGAGCTTGTGATCGAGAAAGGACAAGGTGGGGCTTATGCTTTTCAAGAGAGAAGATATCAACACAGGCGTTGAGGAATACCGCAGGACTCCCGGGGCGGTGCTTCTGGACGTGCGGGAGAGGGAGGAGTTTCAGAGCGGGCATATCCCGGGCGCGGCGAATCTGCCGCTGTCACGGATCGAAGAGACGAGGCTTGAAAAGAACGCGGAGATCTTTGTGTATTGCCTGCGGGGAACACGAAGCAGACAGGCGGTCAGCCGGCTTACACGCATGGGCTATACAAAGGTCAGGAGCATCGGCGGTATTACGCGATACAAGGGTGAGCTGGAACACTGACGAGGAGGATACGAAAGGATGTTGAGACCCATTGTGAAAGACCCGATCTTTCTCGCGCGGAGATCCGAACCGGCGGCGTTGTCGGATCTGCCTGTGGCACAGGATCTGCGGGACACGCTTGAGGCACACCGGGACGGCTGCGTGGGCATGGCGGCCAACATGATCGGCGTTGCAAAAAGGATCATCATTTTTGATGACAGCGGCAGCGTGACCGTGATGTTCAATCCGGAAATCGTCAAGTGCTCCGGGGCTTATGATGCCGAAGAGGGCTGCCTGTCCCTTTCCGGCACGCGCAGGGCAAAGCGGTACCGCTCGATCAAGGTGCGGTACCAAAACGAGCGGTTCCAAACGAGGATCAAAACCTACACCGGCTTTACGGCGCAGATCATTCAGCACGAAATCGACCATTTAAACGGTGTGCTGATTTGAATGGAGAATGCTTTGCTTTATCATACTCATGTCAGAATACCATTTCAAAACTTCCGATTTGTTCGAGGTTCGTCGATCACCGGAAGATCATATGCCGTTATATCATTCGTGCAGTCCGGGGCTTTGCCGGTCGTCCTCACTTTTTCGGTTTCCTGAAAGGAGACTCCATGGCTTTCAGAGTTCTAAAAAGTGAATCGCTCCTTGTAGGATTTGTGTTTGCTGTTTTTTTCAGAACTTGGTACGATAATACTATCAAAACTGCGTAATCAAGGAGGAGGATGCACCAATGAGCGAGCAATTGACCTGCGGCGCTGCCAGACGGGAAATCACCCCCACGGTGGCAAACGGGATTCTGCCCATGCCCAGGGGCTTTTCGGCCAGCACCCGGGAGCTGACGGAAGCCCATGATCCACTTTATGTCCGGGTGATCGCGCTTTCGTACGGTGAAAAACGCGTTCTGCTTGTCTCCATGGATGTGGTAAACCTGGACGCCAAGCGATACGGCCCCGTCCTGGCGGCCCATACCGGCGTACCGGAGGAGGGGATCTTTCTTCTGGAAACCACGGCCCACTCCACGATCCGGGCGGGGACTGAGGGCCGGAACGGAACGGACCCCATAGGTCTTGAAAAGCTGGCCCGCTACGCCGACCTGGTGGAAAAGCAGCTCCTTGCAGCGGCGGATGAAGCCCTGGCATCCCTTAAACCCGCGAAAATCGGCGTGGGCCGCGGGGAGAGCTACATCAACACCAATCGCTACATGAGCTACACCGTGGAGGAAAACGGCAGAAAAGAGAGCTACTGCAACATCGGCCCCAATTTCGCAGGTCCCAGCGACCACAGCGTCAACGTCCTGCGCCTGGAGGGGGAGGACGGCACGCCCATTGCCTTCTTCATCAACTATGCCATCTTCTGCGTCCTCATGGATGACAACATGGCGGGGGAGAACGGCACAGGCGCCGTCAGCGCGGACCTGGCGGGCTATATCTCCACCCATGTGGAGGATCGCTATCCCGGCGCGGTGGCCATGTGGTGCGGCGGCGCCAACTGCGACCAGAACCCCATCCTGGGGGCAAAGTATTTCGTGCCGGATCCCGATCATGGGGGCAAGCAGACGAAATATCTCTCCCGGGAGGCCTGCGGGGAGGTGCTGGCCTATCTCGGCGGAATCAATTACGCGGATACCCTGCGGGCCATTGAGAGCATCGGTCAGATGCGGGAGGCGCAGGGCCTTGCCTATGCCAGGGGGGAGACCGGTATCCCCGGACGGGAGCAGACTGTGGAGCGGACGGAGGACTCAAGCTTTGTGATTCGCCGCTATTCCGACGGCCCGGAGAAGCGGCTGCATCTCTCGGTTCTGCGGATCGGGGACGTGGCCCTGGTGTTCCACGGGGGCAGCATGTTCTCCTCTGTGGGGCTTCGGATGAAGGAGGATTCCATTGCAGAAGATACCTTCATCAATACCGGCTTTGTCCACTCCCAGGTACCCTTTGACGGCGTGATCTGCGACGATGCTTCTCTGGCTCTGGGCGGACATGACCCGGACCGGGCGAAATACCGCCCCGGCTTTGTCACTTCCGCTTTGACAGTGCTGATGAACCGGCTTATTATGGAGACGGAAGAAAAACCCTGGAAATCTGCCGTCCTTTCCTGGGAGAAAGACCTGGGCTGAGGGTGATCGGGAAAAACGACAATCATCGAAACGGAGGAGGAACGACAATGGCAAATACCATCGGAACGGAGGAGGAACGACAATGGCAAATACCATCGGAACGGTAAAAACCAAGTATGGCCTTGTGACAGGGGTGGAGCTCACCGGGAAGTATGAGGGAATCACCCTTTTCAAGGGCATCCCTTACGCCGCGCCCCCGGTAGGGGACCTCAGATGGCGCGCGCCCCGGGATCCCAAACCCTGGGACGGAGTGCGCTCCTGCGACAGCTACGCACCCATTTGCTTCCAGCCCACCAACGGGGATCTGGACGCGGAGCCCTGGCATACGGATTTCTACTACATGGGTACCCCTCCCATGAGTGAGGACTGCCTCTATCTCAACGTCTGCACCGGGGCGAAAGAGGCGGGGGATAAGCGCCCTGTCTTCGTCTGGTTCCATGGCGGCGGCAGCGACCACGGCTATTCCTATGAGGCGGAGTTCGATCCCTCGGAGCTGGCGAAAAAAGGCGTGGTGGTGGTTTCCGTGGCTCAGCGCCTCAGCATGTTCGGCTATCTGGCCCTGCCCCAGCTCTCGGAGGAGCAGGGGGGGAAGAGCGGCAACTACATTCTGATGGACGACATGAAGGCCCTTCAGTGGATCATCGAGAACATCGACGCCTTCGGCGGCGACCCGGACTGCATCACCGTGGGCGGCCAGTCCGCCGGCACGGGCAAATCCTCCTCCCTGGCCTTCACCGAGCTGGCCAAGGGTCATGTGAAGCGAGTCATCAATGAGAGCGGCCTTGCCTGGCGGAGAAACAACAGCACCCTCAAGGAGATGGAGGAGGCCTGTGCCGCCTACCTCAGGGAGATCGGCATCGACCCCACCCTCCCTATGGAGGAGCTGCGGAAGATGGAGCCCAGCCGCTTTCTGCCCTCAAAGCGGGGCGTCCGCATCCCCGGCGGCCTTGTCTGCGACGGCGATCTCGTGCCCTTTGTGGAGATCCCCAGGGCCATGGAGAAGTACGGCGGAGACTACGACTACCTGGCCGGCACCAACCTGGGTGAGACCCACATGAAGCCCAACACCCTGCGGGGGCAGGAGGGCTTCCGGAATCCCAGGGAGTTCTATACCTACGCCAAGGAGATTCTGGGCGACCTCTATGATGAGTATGACTTTGAACATCTGGTGCCGGTGACGGTGGAGAACGTGGATCGGGTCTCCCGCCGCCTGGCCTCCTACGGACTCTTTGTGGACAGGGCACGGATGGGCGGCCTTGCCCTGAACATGGCCTTCGGGCAGATGCGTCTCAAAACCGCGCCGGGGAAGAAGACCTACAACTACCTCTTCTCCCGGGTGGCGCCCCATCTGGAGAGCGACAGGAACACCGACCGGGATCCGGACCGGCTCATGAGCTGGCACTCCAATGAACTGTGGTACAGCTTCGCCTCCCTCCGGGAGGGGACGCCCCCTGCCCGCCCCTGGGAGGAGCGGGACTTCGCCCTCGCCGATGAGATGAGCTCCTACTGGGCGAACTTCATCAAGACCGGCAACCCCAACGGCGAAGGGCTGCCCTACTGGCCAAACAGCGGTGAGGAGGAGAGCATCATGGAGCTGGGGGATGAGTGCTATGCCATCCCGGCAAATGACAGGCTCTGGGAGATGATCACAAAGTTCCTGGACCGCCATCATATCATTCCGGAGGAGGCGAAACGATGAAGGTCGTTTTTCGTGTGGACGGCACCCAGGACTACTTAAATCATGAAAAGGCGGTGGAAGAATGAAGAAACTGAATTTGACTGTAGATGGAAATGAGCTGATCCTGCTGGTCCCGCCCCAGCTTCCGGAGCGGACAGGCAGGGACACGGATATGGCGCTGTGGCTCATTTCCCCGGTGGGGGAAAAGGCTGAAGCCTGGCTGGAGAACACCAGGGCGGAGCAATACGCGGAGGAGGCCAAGGCCGTTCTCCTGCTCCTGCCCGGCGTGGAGGAGGACAGCTTCTATACCGGGAAGGTTTGGGCCGAGGTCCACGGCGCGCTGCCCAGACTGTCAGAGGCGCGGAAGGACCACCGCCTCGTCGGCTTTGGAAGCAGCGGGGAGCGCTGCCTTCGCATGGTGTTCCAGTACCCGGATAAGTTCCTCACAGCGGTGGCGGCCGCGCCCCGGAGTGAGGATGGCATGGCCTCCCTCAAGGCGGCGGCGGACAGTTGGTTCCATGACCGGTCCGGTGAGATGACCCAGCCCCATGTGGCGATCTCTGACGTGCCGGAGGGGGAGGCGGACGCCTTTGCTGACGTGCTTCGTCAGCACGGCATGGAGATCCACAGCCACCCCGACCGCCCCTTCGACGGTTGGCCCCTGGCGGACCAGGAACTCAAGAACACCCTGGCCCATATGTAAAAGAATCATTCAAAAGAGAGGTTCTATAATAAATGTTGGGTGTAGCTCGGCCTCTTGGCCTCGCTACCCCAACATTTATTATAGAACCAAATTATCGCGTGTTCTCAGCTTTTGTTATGAAGATACTTGGGAGGGAATCGTGGATACACCCAGTATGGTCTTCTCCTTTGATTGACGCAAGGCAATCAGCACTCACGATAATTATCAGCACAGTGCACCTGCGTCAAAGGTTGAACCCGGTAAGAGGAAAGTCGCCTCCCGGGCGGTGGAACTGGGAGTGGACATTGAGACAGTGTCCGGCCATCTGGGTCACGCCGACGTGTCCATTCCATCGTTTTACTACTTGCATCCCCGGTAGCAGGCGATGAACGACGCCCTTTGGAAGCCCTCCGGCGTCGCGGCGAAGGGCGGAGCCTTCCGCCCCGGCGGCAGGGCAGGGGAGAAGCATGTCTTCCGCCGCCGCGCCCGGTTTGACAACGCGGGATGAGATAAGCAAATGAGGAGGCCGGACGCGCATTTCTAGCGCGTCCGGCCCCCCTTATTCTGTGGCATCGGCGGTATGAAATTGCTGGGTGGGATCTTAGAGCCTCATGATATCATATCAGGTGCCCCAAAGAGGATGCCTCCCGGTTTCTTTCATTTTTCGCCCTGGTATGCGGCAATGCCTGTCGTACCGTCCTGTTTCAATTCCTCGATCACCTCGGCGGTGTCGCCGTCGATACAAATGGACTGCTTCTCAATTTCTTTTGGACAATATGCTTCTCCGAAATTCAAACAAGCATAGGTCGCCTGCCTGTTGCCCCTCGTCATCTGCCAGAAGGGATACTTGATGATCACCGGGGTGTTGGAGCCTACGCCGATCTCCAGATACAGCACATGCAGGTTTTCGTGCCTGCGCAGGAAATCGAAATACGCGGCCGACGCCCTGTGCCATCCGGCGTCCTCAACAAAGCTATCGTCCGAACGCAGGTTCATTTTGACCGGATCGCCGTTGGGAGCGGTGGGGATCAATTCTGTCGGGAGCTTCATGGAGATCGAACCGTTGTCCGGCACTTGGAATATGCCGGCTTCATCCCGGACAAAGCCCTGCGCCTCCATGGCCCGCATCGTCCATTCCTCGTTGTCAAAGGTTTCCTGCACCTTGGGATCAACGCTCTGGAACAGACCGTAATCACCCTGCGTATAGAACAGCCGCTTTTTGTCAAAGCCCGCGCGCTGGAACTGATGATCCACATTTGTCGTGATCACGAAATAGTCCTTATCCTTGATGAGAGACAGCAGCTTTGGATAAACCGGCTTCGGCGCGTCAATATACCGGTTATAGTAAATGTGCCTCGCCCAATACGCCCACAGTACTTCGGGCTCCGCATTCATAACAACAAAGCCGCCGGTGTACATATCGTGAAAACCGAATGTCTTTTCAAAATCAGAAAAGTATTTCTTAAAACGATCCCCGGAGTAAGTAAAGCCCGCTGCGGTAGAAAGACCGGCCCCGGCGCCTACAACGATTGCGTCTGCGGTTTCGAGTTCCTTTTTCAGTCTTGCGATCTGCTCGTCGCGGGTTCCGATCCCATGGGAAGCATGAAGGTCGTAAGAGCGCACGGCAGCGAGGCCCCTTTGTATGGATTCCAGATAGCCGTTTGGCTGATCAGTGTAATAGTTTTTCATAGTAAGCTTTATCCTCGTCTTTGAACACGTTGAAAATCACGCGGTCGATCTGTCCCTTGTGGCCGTCCAGCCACTTGCTTACGGTATCCACCGCGATTTCCGCCGCCCGCTCATTCGGGAATCGGAAGACTCCTGTCGAGATGCAGCAGAATGCCACACTGCGGAGCTTGTTCTCCGCGCATAGGTCGAGCGTGTTTCGATAACAATCCGCAAGATCTTTTTCCAGCGCGGGTGTCAACCGCCCCTCAACAATGGGGCCGACGATATGGATGACCTTCTTCGCCGGAAGGTTGAAACCGTCCGTCAGCATCGGCACAGCAGTCGGCTGCTCATAATCTCTGCCGTAGCGGATGCGGAGCTGATTCATCTGCCGGTTGCATTCCGCCCGTAACTGTACCCCGGCAAAGGTATGAATGCAGTTGTCGATACAGGTGTGCATCGGAACAAAGCAGCCCAGCATCTGCGAGTTGGCGGCGTTGACGATAGCGTCAACGGATAGCCGGGTGATATCCCCCTGCCAGATCGACATTCCGTCCTTGATCTCCGGAATATCAGCAAGGCTTACGACGCCGTTTTCACGGATGCGCTCCCGGAGGTATTCATCCTGCACGGCAAGGATGGAATCATCCATCTTTCGAGGCATGCGGATGTTCATCAGGGAACGGAGGATCCTTCGTTTGCCCTCCGTATCCGCAGGCGTCTGTAGATCCTTGTATTGAACGGAATCGGCCTTGAACGCTTCGATGAGCGTGTCCAGCCGCTGCTCTTGTGTCATTTTCTCATTCATGGAGTTACCTTCTTTCTATCGCTCCCACGGGGCACACCGCCATACAATTCCCGCAGTGCAGACAATGCTCCTCTTGGATCACGTGGGGTACGCTGTCGGTGACAATACAGCTCTGCGGGCAGACCACCGCACAGCTTCCGCAGCCGATGCAGGCCTCCCGGATGAAATAGCCCTCCGGATTCTTTTCAGCGCCGCCAAAGGAGAAGGAGGCACGTTCAATCGGCTTTTTCGAGAGATCAAACCACTCACCGGTGCCTTCATAGATCTGAAAAACAGTCAAGGCCCGCATGGACTCCGCTGTCGGGTAAATCTCTCGCATATACGGGTTCTTAGCAAACAGTACCGGGATCCTGTCGGAGCCGAGCTCACGTACCTTGCCCCGGATCGACACCGCCACACGGGACATGGTGTCTTCCCCCTTCATGGCAGTAAAAGCGAGAAACTGCCGTTTGCTGAGGCGGTCATAAAAGCCTTTTCCCTTGGCCGTCAGAAAATAGAGGCTGTCATTGTCGCAGTCCATCATATCGATGGCGGCGGTTACGGGCAAACCCTCATCGTCCACGGTCGCAACGATCGTGGTGTGTATCTCATGTACGATGTAGGAAAGATAGTCCGCTGTTTTCATCATAGTTCCTCCCGCAAAAGGCTCCGGAAGAATCCTATCCTCCGGAGCCTTGGAATTAACTGTTCTCTGCCAGGAGCTCTTTCATCCCGCTGTGGAGGTCGAGGAGCGTATAGCTCCGCAGTTCGTTTTCCATTGCGTTTTGAATTGCTTTCAGCTTTTCATCCAGCAATGCGTGGATGTTTCTGCCAACCGGGCATTCCGGGTTGGGACTCTCGTGAAAGTGGAACAGATCTCCGTTTTCTACCGCTCCGATCGCCTCGTACACGTCGTAGAAGGTAATTTCAGACAAGTCCCTCTTGAGCTCGACCCCGCCCGTACCTCTGGCTACGGTGATGAGACCGGCATTTTTGAGCTGTGTCAGGATCTTCCGTATGATGACCGGATTGGTGTTGATCGACCCGGCGAGAAAGTCGCTGGTGACTTTGCGCTCATCCTTGAACACATCCACGCAGGTGAAAATGTGCAAGGCAATTGTGAACCTGCTTGAAATCTGCATAGCCATTCCTCCCGAAGAGCAGTATAACACGGGAGAGCTGTGATGTCGAAGGTTACAACAAATTATTTTTGAGGATTTTTCGTTTCTCGGCGGCTGCTGCCAGGGCAGGTGATTGATGTGTCGGTGGTGCCGTGATATAATTCATCTGAAAGCAGCGTTGCATACGATATCAATTCGCGAAAGAAGGTACTCGTGCAGTTCGCAGAGACTTTTATTTCATTCAAAGCGATCATACCATGCACCGGATGATGAGGACTTCGAATACTGATAAAAAGTACAACGAAATAGGAGGTATTTATGGCTGAAAGAAAGAAACCTGCAGTCTGGAAAAACTTCCTGCACCTGATCTGGCAGATCAAGCTGCCGCTTGTACTGATCGTCGCGGCGTTCCTTCTGAATCTGGGCAAGGCCGTCATTGAACTCACGCTCCCGGAGCGGATTTCAGGCCTTACGGAGATGGATCTTACAGACAATCAGGTTGTGAACACAGTCCTTGCGGCCTGCCTCATCATCTTCCTCCTGGCACTGTTGCAGTTTGTGGTGGGGCTGGTCTCCACCTACATCACCTTCATCGCGAAGGCCCGCATCAACCGGGACTTCCAGAAGGTCACTTCCCGCAAGGTCTTTTCCCTGACCACGGCGGAAGTGGAAGCCCATGACCCGAAGGAGTTCATCTCCCGGATCACGACCGACACCGGCTTTGTCTCCGATTTCCTGATCGACCTTCTGGTGCTCGAGATCCCGCGGCTCTACTTCCTGATCAGCACCATGGTCCGGGTCTCTGTCATGGGAAGCGGTGCTCTCACGCTGGGCTTTATCGCTGTGATCCCGGTCGTCCTCCTGGGCGCCCTCTGGTCCGGCCGCGTCACGTATAAAGCCCAGAGCCGGCTGCAGGGCGTGATCGCGCGCCTGACGGCAAGGCTTGCGGAAAAGGTCGAGCATCCGGAGATCATCAAAGCCTATAACAAAACAGAGGACGAGATCGCCGCGGGCGACGTTTTCATCGATGACATGAAGAAGGCGCAGAAGAAGACGACGTTGGCGGTGGCCTTCAACCAGCTCATCGCAAACATCCTGTTCGTGGTGCCGACGGTAGTCATCATGCTCTTTGGCGCGGTGCCGCTCCTGTCCGGCCGCATCACGACGGCGCAGTTTATCATGTACATCGGCCTGGGTGCCACGTACCAGAAGTACATCGCGGACCACCTGACCCTCTGGGTCCTTGCGAAGAAGGCCCAAGGCGCTACCACACGAATTTCCGAGGTCATGCAGCTTGCGGAAGACCTGGGCGGTGAAAAGACGGCGGATCAAGCCGGAGACTTCACCTTTGAAGGTGTGAGCTTCACGCTGGAAGGAAAAAAGATCCTGGATAACGTCAGCTTCACCGTGAAAAGCGGCAGCAAGTTCGCGATCGTTGGAGAAAGCGGCTCCGGAAAATCCACGCTTTTAAACCTCATCGAGCAGTTCTACCGGCCCGGTGCAGGACGGATCACGCTGAATGGCACGGATATCCGTGAATACGAGATTTCAAGCTATCGGAAGCTCTTCTCCTATCTTCCGCAGAACGCGCCGGGCTTCTCCGGAACCGTGCGTGACTTTCTGACCTACGGGGCCCGGAAGACGATCTCAGACGAAGAACTCATTTCCATGCTCCAAAAGGTGGACATGCTGGACGCGGTGAAGGAGCTGGGCGGCCTGGACTATGAAGTCGGGCAGGAAGCGGGCAGGCTCTCCGGCGGCCAGCGGCAGCGCCTTGCCGTCGCCAGGATGCTCCTCTCTGACGCACGTGTCGTGCTTGCGGACGAAGCCACGAGCGCCCTGGACATCCGGGGCACACGGACCACCGCGAGGCTGATCGACGAATACGCGGCGGGCCGGACACGCATCCTGGTCTCGCATGACCTTTCCACCGTTCTGGACGCGGACACGATCCTGGTCCTGGACCACGGACGCGTGGCCGGACTCGGAAAGCATGAAGACCTTTGGAGGAGCTGCTCCGCCTACAGAAGCCTCTTTTCTTCCGGAGAGGAGGTGGCTTCATGAGCCGTAAAGCCTTGAACAGTTCCGTCCTTCAGAAGGGAACCATCTCCCTGAAGACAAAAAAACCGTTGAAGACACTCTTTCGGGGCATAAAACTCCCTGTCTTTCGTACGCTCCTGGGTTCGCTCCTCCACATGACGGGCACCCTGCTTGTGGCGACCCAGGCCAACTCCCTGGCAAAGATCACCGTCGGCGACTTTACGGACCTTTCCCCCATCATCACATACGCGCTCATGTGCACCATCGGCTATCTCTTCTTCTACGCGAGCGTCGTGGCGGACCTGGGCTTTGTGGACCTTGCGGCCAAGGTCCGGAAAAAGATCTGGAAAAAGGTCATGAATCTGCCGCTCAGCTTCTTCAACAAAGAAAACTCCAACAAGGTCCTGAGCCGGATCACGTCGGACCCGGAATACTCCTATCTCCCCTTAAAGCTCCTCCAGCTCTCCTTTACGCTCCTGGTCCTGCTCCTTGTGGTACTGACCGGAAATGCGGCGATCCGGGAAGCGGCGCTGATCCTGGTGCTGGGCTTTCTCCTTACGATGGTGATCATGTTCTTCGCTGCTCGTTTCAGTGAGCGCGGCGCCACGTATGTGGCCGGGAAGCTGGCTTCCTTCACTTCCTACCTTGCGGAGCGCTTCGGCCACATCCGCTTCATCAAGGCGATGAACAGCGAACATGCGGAGAACGCCGCGAGCTTCCGCCATATCGAAGAGCGCTATGAAGCGGATAAATACAATGCTTTCGCGCAGACAGCGGTGGCCTTCGGCCAGTCCTTTGTAGCCCTGATGCTCTTTACTGCCGCTTTCTTTGCCGGGATCTTCCTCATCAAGGCCGGCAAGGTCACAACGACCACGATGCTTGTGGCCTTCTACGCCTACGGCGGCAACATGGTCACGGTCTTCCAGTTCTTCACACAGATCCCGTCCATTTTCGCGGCGACCCGCGGCGGTACGAAAAAACTCGTCCAGATCCTGGAGGAGGACGAAGAAGTGCTGGATACAGGCAGCGCGGAAGCGCCTGCAGCCGGCGACCTTTGTCTTGAAAACCTTTCCTTTGGCTACGTTGATACAGACGTACTGAAGGACGTGAGCGCCGTCATCCCGCGGGGGAAGATCACGGCGATCGTGGGGCTGAACGGAAGTGGAAAGACGACGGTCACAAGGGTCCTCGAACGGCTCTATCCGGATCACAGGGGCGGGCTGTTCCTGGGTGCGGACGGCGGGGAAAAGATAGACGCGGACCGGATCTCCCTTCGCGCCTGGCGGAGCCGCTTCGGCCTTGTGAGCCAGAATGCGGTCCTTTTTGAAGGGACGATCCGGGAGAACATCTGCTACGGTGTGAAGGAGCCCCAGGAGGACCAGCTTCAGAGCGTGATCCGCCTGGCCTGCCTGGAGGACGTCGTTCAAAACCACGAAGGCGGGCTGGATTTTAACGTCGGCGTAAACGGTGAAAAGCTGTCCGGCGGCCAGCGGCAGCGCGTCGCCATCGCCAGGGCCATGATGACGAACCCGGACTACCTGATTTTGGACGAATCGACGGCCAACCTGGACCCTGTAACGGAGGATAAGATCCGGGAAAGCGTTGCAAAGATCACCCAGGGCCGGACGACGATCGTGGTCGCCCACAGCTTCAACGCGGTCAAAAACGCGGACCAGGTCCTTGTGATGAACCGGGGCGTCCTGGAAGACCGGGGGACGGTGGAAGAGCTTCAGGCGCGGAACGCCTTCTTTCAGGCGTTTTCGGCGCAGCAGCAGAGATAAGGAGGCGGCCTTATGTTTTTCAAATACTTTAAATGGATGCACCTCGTCTGGCAGATGAAGCATTATCAGAAGGTGCCCGACTATCCCGGCGCCTCGCCAAAGCCTGACAAGCTCTATCAATTCTATCCGGAGGGCGCCGTTTCCAGCGACGGCAGCCGCTACCACGCCCTCTTCCGGAAGGGGAGGGATAATAAGCTCCTGATCGTCCTGGACGGAGGCGGCCTGATCTTTGATAAGCTCAGCGCGGCCTATCCCTCCGGCGACGTCTTCGTGGAGGGGCAGCTCTCCTTTTACGACGCCTATTGCAAGCCCAGCAAGAACGCCTACGCACGCCTCAGCATGTTCCACGAAAGGTGCAGAAAGAGCCCCTTCTACGGCTGGACGCTGCTCTACGTCCCTTACGCCACCGGCGATTTCCACGCCGGTGACGGCGACTTCACCTACACCGATCAAGAAGGGAAGGAGGCTGTTTTCCACGCCCGTGGGAACAGAAACCTCCACGCCTCCATCGATTTTATCAAAGAGTTCTGCCCGCATCCGGAGAAGCTGGTGGTCCTGGGCTGCAGCGCCGGCGGCTTCGGCACGGCCTTTGTTGGAAACGACATCCTAAACTGCTTCCCGGACTGCCGGGACTGCACCTGTATCGTGGACGGCGCGGCTTTTGACTTTGACTACAGGAGCGCGGCGGAAACGCTTTGGCAGGTGCCTGCCTCCATTGCTGCCGAGATCCGGACGAACGACATCGTTTCCGACGGCCTGGAGTATCTCTACGAACACCAGAAGGACCGTGTCAAGATCGGCTACGTGATCTCCCTCCGGGATTTTGCCCTGACTCGCTACCAGCGCTACCTGGATACCCGGAAGGACCAGGACTGGCCGCCGGAAGCCACGGAGCGCATGGAAAAGATCATCTGCGGCACCATCAGCCGGCTCAGAAAGTCCATCCCGGAGCTCAGCTTCTTCCTCTACAACTACAACTTCAATGACCTGAACGGGAAGCCGGTCAAATCCAACGGCGCCACGTCGCACTGCTGCCTCTGGGTGCCCGAATTCATGCGATTTACGCGGGAAGGCTGTACGGGCCTTCAGTGGGTGAAGAACGTGATCGAGGGGAAGAAGACGCAGATCGGCGCGGAATATCTGATATAATCATCTGGTGACAAGGTACCAATGCAGAGGCCTTCCTGAGCCGGTGAAAAATCAAGGAATGATGAACATGCGCCCCGGTGAGGTTTTCCTCACCGAGGCGCACGTCATGGCTTTGACATCCCCTGTCCTATTTTTGCAAAGCAAGCAGTATCCCGCAGCTTGCCGATGCGGTGGGGATCCGTAAGGCATCCCTTTACAGCCACTTTGCCAATAAGCAGGATATTCCGGATACTGTCATCGAAGCCGTTCTGAAAGAATATGCTGCCCATTCGATTTTTGTACGTGCCGACTGGGACAATGCTGTATAAACAGCAGATTGAGAGCGCGGAGGAAACGCTGTGCATTATGTGAAAGCAAAGGGGATCTTATCCTCTCAAAACGGAATGAATCTTTATCGGGGCTGCACGCATGGATGTATTTACTGCGATTCAAGAAGCAACTGCTATCGGATGGATCACGCTTTTGAGGATATCGAGGTCAAAGAAAACGCCCTTGAATTGCTGGAAGACGCGCTGCGCCGCAAAAGAAAACGCTGTATGATCGGCACAGGCTCCATGAGCGATCCATATATACCGCTGGAGCTGAAAACAGAATACACGCGAAAAGCCTTGCTGATCATCGAGCAATACGGCTGCGGCGTCGCACTGCAGACAAAGTCCGATCTTGTGCTCAGAGATCTGGATATCCTGAAACGGATCAATGAAAAGACCAAAGCCGTTGTTCAGATGACGCTGACAACAGCGGATGAAAACCTGTGCAGGATCATCGAGCCGAATGTATGCCCGACAAAAGAGCGGTTCGAGGCGCTGAAAACCTTGCGCGATAACGGCATTCCCACCGTCGTGTGGCTGTGTCCGATCCTGCCCTATATCAACGATACCCCTGAGAACATTGCGTCGATCCTTCAAATGTGTATAGAGGCACAGGTGCGCGGCGTGATCTGCTTTGGAATGGGGCTGACGCTTCGCGACGGCAGCCGTGAGTATTTCTATCGCCAGCTTGACAGGCATTTCCCCGGATTGAAGGAGCGCTATATCAGGGAATACGGAGACCGCTACGAGATCCCCAGTCCGCGCAGCAATGAGCTGATGAAGTTGTTTCATCACATCTGCGAGCAAAACGGGATCATGCACGATAACGACGAGATCTTCGCTTATCTGCACCGTTTCGAAGAAAAGGAGCCGTTTGGACAGCTCAGCTTGTGGCAGTTTCAGCGGAACGAATGACAATTGAAGATATGGAAAGCGAGCACTGGTTTCACACGAGGAAAAGAAGACCATGAAATTCAGAGGAACCCTTATCGTCGTAAAGGACTGCAAGAAAGCATTGAAGTTTTATCAGGATATGTTTGGATTCGAATTGATTCAGGATCATGACGGCAATATGGAACTATCCGGAAATCTATATCTCCAAGAAGAAACATACTGGGAGCGGTTTACGGGGAGGTACGTGATTCCGAAATGCAATCACACGGAACTGTATTTTGAAGAGCCTGAGATTGAAAGCTTCGTGAAAAAGCTGGAAAGGCTCTATCCTGACACGGAGTATGTGAATCCCCTGATGACGCACAGCTGGGGACAGCGGGTCGTCAGATTCTATGACCCGGACGGCAACCTCATAGAAGTAGGCACCCCTGTATGATCCGTGAGCATCTTGTTAAGGAGCAAACATTGTGCTGCTGAGTTTCGTCTGGATACCCCATGCTGGAATGAGCGTACAAATGCTTTTTGACAAAGCATTAGGCTATCGGATCATAAAGATTGAGGATGGGTTCATCTTTTACCAGAAAAGAAAAAAGCGCACCCAATACCATCCAGAATATCAAATAAAGCATACTTCTCAGTTGTGGAGGAAGAATAGGCTGTTAATTTCCCTTGAACAGGCCGTAGCCCGGTCGGAACAGGAGACCGTTTCAGGGGCATGATTCCCTTCCATGCAGTAATATCCGAGGAGACGATTGTTACCCAGGTTAATAGAATCTGCCAGACTGATATTGTATGCCTTAAACTCCAAGTATTCCAGTGGAGAGATCATAAGGGCAGAGCACACTGCTACGTCGAAATCTGCCTCCTGCAGACATTGCTGTACTGCCTTCCATTTGGTTTCCTTCGGTGTTAGCTTGTGAGCACATAGACCCTCACCTGAGAATCGTCTATTCCGTCCCACATTTCTTGGATATCATAATCACAGATCCTTTGGAACAAGTTACAGAGGGTCCAGATGGTGCGCGCAAGCTCGGAGTAGATCCAATACTCTCCGTAAGGATCATTCCATCGGTGAAAGACGTACTGCCGTTTTTGCTTGTCCGTCAGGGCGGCATATTCATCTTCTGTCAGCCATTCCGAGAACTCTTCCAACTCGTAGCACTCAAATGCTGCGAGTTCTTTTTTTGTCACGTAGCCCTCATACATAAACGGTCGGTCCCGATTGACCCGAGAAACGATCGCGTGAGCGAAGTTAACGTAGTAAAGATAATGATTATAGTGGTCTCGCCAGGCCTTTCCATTCCAACTACAGACTGGCTCGTCAAGGTTCTCATGAAATAACTCCCGAAGCCCCTCGGACATGTCATCCGGGATTCCCCAATGAGCGTGCCTCTGCAACTCATTACCCACCTCCCAGAAGGCGGATTGCGCCCAGAAGATGGCACCTGTTTTTGGACTGTCACTGCTGATTTTGAAGTACGGCGAGAGGCTGTACCATTTACCTCCGACATTTACCTCCGCGTAGACATGATAATAGACGCTCAACCTGGCACCTCCTTACCAGACAATTTCCTCCACCTCTTCGGGAATCTCTTCTTCTGAGTAGAACACCTTCCTGTCGTCCAGCCGCAGGCAGGCCAGCCTTCCGTATGCGGGATGCCGTTCCAGGGATAAAGGATCCGGAAAGCCGCATCCGCAGTCAATTCCGATCTTGCCGCCGGAAGGGGAGATCCAGATTTCCAAAGGGTTGTTGTGCTGGTACTCAGCGGTCGGCGTGTGGCCGAAGATGATGGTCTTACCGGATAGATCCGGCTCATCGCCGGAGATCCGGTGCCAAACCGCATACTCTTCCAGAGAATCATATCTGGACCCGTACGCGGCATAGTTGGCTATCGGTCCGCCGTGAACCAACAGATAGGTCTTCCCATTCACCTCAATCTCCATATTCAGTGGCAGGCTGTGAAGATAATCGAGGATCTCTTTGCGGGCGGACTTTCGGAGATGCTTGAAACTCTCGTGCGTGTCATCTCCGTCGTTCCAGTACCAAAGATCCAGAGCGTATTTGCGGTCTCTGCTGTTTTCGTCAAACCGATCCAACGCGTCCAGCATCATAGATTCGTGGTTCCCCAGGATCATCTTTACATTCGGCATGCGCATCAGTCGGCGCAGGATCCGAATCCCGTTGGGGTACCGGTCAATGACATCGCCCAGGACATAGAGCGTATCCTCCGGCTTCAGATCGATTTGCCTCATGATGGAGTTGAACCGAATGGCATTACCGTGGATGTCAGACATTACATAGATCATCGTTTATCATCTTCTCCCACCGTCTGGCTTCTTCGAGATCTTCTTCCGTATACTCGAAAGGGATCCGCCCAAGTCTGGCTGTCTCTTGTAAGAACAGGTTGATAGCGTCTTCCATTGTGAGTCCCTGCCTGACAAGAATCTCGGAAGCCTTATTGTATATTTCCCTGGGGAGCCTTACCTCAATTGTTACCATTTCCATCGGAATCCTCTTTCTTGTTTTCTGCTGTCGGCAGAACTGCTTTCAAAGCCTGCCGCAGCTCTTCCCATTCACCCTTGCTTTTCCCGGCCTCTTTGCCTTTGATCAGCGCAAGGATGCTGCGAACGCACTCCGGCGAGAGCGCCGGAGCCACATCCTTGACCATTTCCACGGTTTCTGCCAGATCGGCGTCATCCACGGCGGCAACGAAACGCACGGCGTTTTTCACCATCAAGTCCAGATGTATCGGCTCAGCGAGCTCAAACCAACTGGCAGGGCAGATGACGAAGGACTTGCCGTTATCATCGATGGCGAGAGCAATGTCTTCCTCAACGATCCGATCCAGAATGGCGTCCATGTTGTCACCGAACTCTTTGGATGTGATATGCTCCATCTCACTTAGTTCAGGCAGTTTTCTCATCGCTTGATCCTCCTTGATTACTTGAACTCGGCGTCGGATTCGACGGAGTGGAACAGGAAGTGCATTTTGTCGATCCTCTTATCCGTATGCCAGTGTCCGCAGAACCACGCTTTGTATTCGACGGCTTCCTCAATGGTATCCAGCCAGCGTTCGGTGCTGTCATCTACCGTACTCTGATCGATCCCGCTGAGGAACATCTCCCTCGGCACATATTTGAACGGGCAGGTGTGGGAAAGGACGATATCAACCGGATTATACCGAATCTGCTGCTCTGTATAAGCTTTGATCTCTGTCAACGGCTGCTCGTCCGGCCACCAGCCCGCGCCCCGGCTTAATCGGTAGTGCTTGTCCACGCTGTAGGCGCCGCCGATCACAAGATAACGGAGCCCGTTCAGAGTATAGATCTCACCGTCCCCGGCGAAGATCAGGTTGGGAAACTGCGGCTGAACCCAGGCTTTCCCTCCGTTCCAGATGATTTCATCGTAGCCGGGAATGTGAACCGGCCGGATCTCGTGATTGCCGTGAATGCAGAGGAAAGAGGTTCCGATCCCGTTGAGCCGTCTTTTCAGAAGATCATCTCGTCCGTCTCTATAGTAATTGGCACCCACGTCTCCAAGAAGAACGATCACGTCCTCCTGGGTGAGATGGACCTTTTCTGTAAGGCCTGTGATCCATTGGATATCCCCGTGAATGTCGCCGGTGAAGTAAACCATAGTAGATGCCCCCCCCTTTTTGCTCCTGATATTTACAGCCGCCCGATCCTTCTGCTGTTTTCCGGGAAAGAACTGCCGGAAAACAGTATACAGCGAAAAGGGAAGAGGGTCATTGAATCCGCGGTTCAATGAAGCGCCTTGCCCAAGAAAAGGTGGGACTGCGGGCATCATTGACGATGAGGCATGCTTGCTGATGGGTAAAGCCTCTTCTGTGAGGCGCAGATCGGGGAGATAACTGTGCTGTGAGCTGGACTCGAAACGCTTACTCACCCTGCTACATCGCTGACTTCTATTTCAAGAATAACGTGATTATATTCACGTATTTATCAAGAATAACGTGATTTCGATTGACTGTGACGCCAAGACACGATATAATTCAGTCCATGTAAAGCTATTTCTGAGGGAGGCCTGAAAATGGAACGATTGATACTGCGTGATCTTGAGCGATGGAAGAACTCCAAGCGCAGAAAACCGCTGGTACTGCGCGGCGCGCGTCAGGTCGGCAAAACCTGGGTCCTGGAGGAATTCGGCAAGAGCTTCCCGGACGGATATGTGCGCCTTGATTTTGACCGGAACCCGGAGTATGCGCAGTTTTTCCATTCGACAAAGGATGTGCGGCGCATCCTGCAGAATCTGGCGATGGCCAGCGGACAGCGGATCACAAAGGACACACTGATCATTTTCGATGAGATCCAGGCCTGCGAGGAAGCGTTGAACAGTCTCAAATACTTTCACGAGGACGCCCCGGAATACTATGTTGCCAGCGCCGGCTCCCTGCTAGGCCTGCAGCTTGCGGGAGGCTTCCCGGTGGGCCAGGTGGATTTCCTTGAGATGGGCCCCATGACCTTTACCGAGTTTTTGTTGGCCGATCAAGCGGAGAACCTTGCGGAATATCTTGCATCTGTTGATACCTTCGCCCCGATCCCGGATGCGTTCTTTGGCCCGCTGGCGGAAAAGCTCAAATGCTATTTCGTCACAGGCGGCATGCCGGAATCTGTTTCTGTTTGGACGGAGGATAAGGACCCGAAGGAAGTGGATAAGGTCCTATCCGATATCATCACGTCTTTTGAAAGTGATTTCGGAAAACACGCCCCGACGGAGGATGTGCCCAAGATCCGGTACATCTGGCAGTCGCTTCCGTCTCAGCTTGCAAAGGAAAACAAAAAATTCCTGTACAGCGTCGTAAAGCCCGGAGCCCGGGCCAGAGAGTACGAGAACGCGCTCAACTGGCTACGTGACGCGGATATTGTCAGCAAGGTAAACCGGATCAGCAAGCCGGGGCTGCCGCTGTCCTCCTACGACGATCTCGGCGCCTTCAAGATCTACGCTGTGGATGTGGGGCTGCTGCGCCGACTGTCGCATCTGCCGACGACCGCGTTTGCCGAGAACAACCGACTGTTTACGGAGTTTAGGGGGGCGCTGACGGAAAACTATGTGCATCAGGCGCTGATCCGCAGCTTTGAGGTCCCGCCGCGCTACTGGGCGGAGGCCCCGCATGAGGTGGACTTCATTCTCCAGCGTGAGGGCACCGTTATCCCGGTGGAAGCAAAGGCCGGAGAGAACGTGAAGGCGACCAGCATCAAGCGCTATGAAAAGGATTACCCGGCAGAAACCCCGATTATGGTTCGCCTTTCCCTGAGGAATCTGAGCTTTGACGGTAAGATGCTGAACATACCCCTGTTTATGGTCGATCAGTTGGATCGGCTTCTGGCATTGGCTCTGCAACTGGAAGAAGAGACTGACGGACTCTATATTCAGGACATGATCAGAGGAGGCATTTCAAATGACGACCCACGCATACCAAGAAATATATCTGAGTAAGGCACAATCCGCGCTCGGTGACGCATTCGATTACGCGATCAACACCTGTCATATTCTCGGTACCGTATTTCCAGGGTTCTTGGCTGCACGATTGAGGATCTGCTGGAAAAATAGGGACTCCAGTACTTTGCAACATCTAAATCTTTATTGTCGGATACAGATTCTTGAGCTTTATTCTCGCCTCTTACGGTGTAAACTGCCAGTCAACATCCTTTTGAGCTGAGTTGCGCAATGCCGACCAAGGTTTAAATAATGACCCTGATCCTCTCAAGAGAGAAAGACTTAGAAACGTTACCCGTTCATATGGAGGCGAAACATCACTCTTGGGACTCAGCGATTTGGCACTATAATGTAATTTGAAGTTCACACTGTCTGTGATGAGGCTGCGAGTATATCTTTTCTACAAATTCGTCGAAAGTTTTCCTTGATAAACAATCCCTTCTGATATATACTAAAGCTATAAAGGAGGGATTTCCGATGGCAAGAATCGCACCCATTTCAGATCTGCGAAACTATGGAACAGTTCTCGATCAGGTCGAACCGGGCGTACCGGTATATCTGACGCGGAATGGTCACGATGCATACGCAATTCGCACAATGGAAGATGAAGAATACTTTCTGAAAGCAGAAGCAATGATCCAACTGCTAAGTGAACTTAATGCCGGCATTCGTTCCGGCGAAGAGGAAGGCTGGCTTTCGTCAGATGACATCCGCGCTCATCTTCGAAAGAGGAGAAAGTCTGACGGATGAGTTATGATGTGCGCTACTCGCCGAGAGCAGGCAAGGATATCGACAGCATTTGGGATGTAGTTTACTCGGCCTCTCGCAATTACGATGTAGCCGACAACTACATTGACGGCATTATTGAGGCAATTGAAGATAAGAAAGAGTTCCCGCGATCCGGGACCCCTCTTACCTATCGCGGTTTGTTCACCGGCTTCTATTCCGTTCTGTTCAAGAAATACCTCGCATTTTACCGGGTATGGGACGGATATATTGAGGTTGCCAGAGTTTTGCTTGCCTCGTCTGATTACATCAAGATCCTTTTTGGGGATCTCCCGGACGAATAAAAGCCACATAATAGTGAGGTACACCTGGAAACTGGCTGCGCTTAAGCAGTATCTGGCCGGACGATATGGTGCCGATCCTTATCTAAAGCGAATGCTTGACTGGGAGGCGATTGAATGAGTCTCAAACCGCCCAAGAAAAGCGATGCTGGACATCCATGGATATTATATATGGCAACAATAATGCAAGAAAAAGATGACAGACCGGGAATTGACCCAGTCTGTCATGTTTACTTGAAGTTTTTATGCAGTTGTTGGAATATCGATATCGGTGGCATCTGCCTTTCTGTATTTTTCCATAAAGTCCACGTACTCGTTCATGAAGGCCTCGTATCCTGATTGAAGTGAAATGGATGAAGAATGCCAGTCAGCAGGACCTTCCAGCACTTGCGCAGAGCGCGATCCGGCAAATCAACGAAAAACACTATGAGACCGAGCTGCGCACTCACGGTGTGAAACAAATCCTCAAATACGGAGCTGCCTTCAGCGGCAAAAATGTTGAGGTTTGCATGGAGTAAAACGGGAGGATCAGAATATGACCAAGCTGGAAATCATGCAGCACGCGAAGGACTATCTGGACAAGCTGGCGAAGGGCATCGATCCGCTCACGGGCCGGGAGGTGCCGGAGAATGATATCATCAACAATGTCCGCATTTCCCGCTGCCTGTTTTATGTGTCAGATGTGCTGCGGCAGGTGATTGAAAACGGCGGTGTGATCGGCGCTCCCCCGAAGAAGGGAGAGCTTGCACCCTATGCGCTGCCCTTCGAGGCGCGCAGCCGCTATGCGTTTGACGAGTGGCCGCTCAGCGCCAGCCAAATTGCGCAGCGGCTTAATGAGCTGGTGGATCTCGGCACCATGCAGAAGCTGAAAACCACCAGCATCACCAAGTTTCTGCTGCAGTCAGGACTCCTTTTTGAAGAAGAGCGCCCCAACGGAAACAGGAACAAGCGCCCTACCGAAGCGGGCCGACAGCTTGGGATCAGCACCGCCCAGCGTACGGGGCAAAACGGCGAGTACACACTGGTCGTTTATGATCGGCAAGCCCAGCAGTTCATCCTGGATAACCTGGACGCCATCATCGCCATCAACGCGACCCCGCTGCATGAAAACCAGGGAAAGCCCTGGGAGCCGGAGGAGGATGCGTATCTGCGACAGGCAGTCCGGACGGGCGTTGAGGTCAAGGACATGTCCGCCGAGCTCAAGCGCACCCGCGCCGCGATCCGCGCGAGAATGGAAAAGCTGGGACTGACGCAGGAAGGAGGAAAAGCATGAAGAAAGAAAACGGAGCAACTTTGTCGT
>CAMNAO010000002.1 GCA_946531435.1 uncultured Clostridia bacterium | reverse complement strand
ACGAGCACGGCTGGGACGACAACGGCGTCTTCAACTTCGAGGGCGGCTGCTATGCCAAGGTCATCAACCTGGATAAGGACTCCGAGCCCGACATCTACAACGCCATCCGCCGCGACGCCCTTCTGGAGAACGTCACCGTGGACGAAAACGGCAAGATCGATTTCGCCGACAAGAGCGTTACCGAGAACACCCGTGTCTCCTACCCCATTGAGCACATTGAGAACATCGTGAAGAAGGTCCGCCCCGTCTGCTCCGGCCCCGACGCCAAGAACGTGATCTTCCTCTCCGCCGACGCCTTCGGCGTGCTGCCCCCGGTCTCCATCCTGGATCCCGAGCAGACCCAGTATTACTTCCTCTCCGGCTTCACCGCGAAGCTGGCCGGCACCGAGCGCGGCGTCACCGAGCCCACCCCCACCTTCTCCGCCTGCTTCGGTCAGGCCTTCCTGGAGCTGCATCCCACCAAGTACGGTGAGGAGCTCGTGAAGAAGATGAAGAAGTCCGGCGCCAAGGCTTACCTTGTGAACACCGGCTGGAACGGCACCGGCAAGCGCATCTCCATCAAGGATACCCGCGGCATCATCGACGCCATCCTGGACGGCTCCATCAACACCGCCCCCACCAAGAAGATCCCCTACTTCAACTTTGAGGTTCCCACCGAGCTGCCCGGCGTTGATCCCGCCATCCTGGATCCCCGTGACACCTATGCCGATCCCACCCTGTGGGAGAACAAGGCCAAGGATCTTTCCGGCCGCTTCATCAAGAACTTCGTGAAGTACACCGGCAATGACGCGGGCAAGGCCCTGGTCGCCGCCGGCCCCCAGCTGTAAGCGCTGAGAGGTCTTAAACCCAATATTGTCCCTTTCACCGCCGAGGAAACCCGGCGGTGATTGTTTGTTCCTGAAGAAATTTATGTATTTGTATTTATTCAACATCAAAAGAATCCTTGTAATTCTCAGCTTTTGAAGAGAGTGGAAAAGATGAGGACGGGGGGCACGGATTGCCGCGTCGTCGCTGCGCTCCTCCTCGCAATGACATGCGCTGACGCACCACGGAGAACGAAAGAAGACTTGACAGGAGTTTGTCATTACAGGGTAAAAAGGGCAGTCCCTGATGTCTTGGATGTCTTCTCCCGGGCTGAACCATTTCTCACTTTTACACAATATCGATCCACCGCGCTTTACAGGCCCCGTTTCCCGTGCTATGATAGGCATACCTGCGAAAAAACAGACTTCGGCGCCCAACCTGAAGCGCCGGGAGAGGATCGAGCAATGCTTCAAGTATCTCATGTCACAAAGAAATACGGCAAGGTGCTGGCCTGTGACGACGTCAGCTTTCATCTGGACCCGGGCTCTGTCACCGTGCTTCTGGGCCCCAACGGCGCCGGGAAGAGCACCATCATGAAGTCCGTCATCGGCTTTTTGCGCTATGAAGGAGAGATCAAAGTCGGCGGTTACGACAACAAAACCTCCGAGGCCCGCAGAATCCTGGGCTATATCCCCGAGCTGCCCTCCCTCTATCCCAATCTCACCGTCTCCGAGCACATGGAGTTTCTGGCGCGGGCCTATCGTCTCAGCAATTATAAGCCCCGGATCCAGGAGCTTTTCCGCCGCTTTGAGCTTACCGAGCATACGAAGAAATTCGGCGATGAGCTCTCCAAAGGCATGCAGCAGAAGCTGAACATCTGCCTGGGCCTTCTTCCCCAACCCGGTCTGCTGCTTCTGGATGAGCCCATGATCGGCCTGGATCCCCACGCCATTAAGGAGCTGAAGGCCACCATGGAGGAGATGCGGCAGGAGGGGCGGACCCTCCTCGTCAGCACCCACATCATTGACAGCGTGGATATGCTGTGGGACCGGACCATCATCATGCAAAACGGCTCCATCCGTGCCAATATCACAAAAGATGAGCTGGAGAAAGACGGGCGCAGCCTTGAGGAGCTGTTCTTTGCCGTCACCGAGGGGCTGGAGCCGGAAAAGGATGAGCCCCGGGAGGACGGAGAAGCATGAGGCTCTTCGGGTATTACGCACTGCACTCCTTCGTCAATCAGCTGCGAAAGCTCCTGAAGACCTGGATGCTGATCTTCCTTCTGGTCTGTATGGTCATTGGCGGCATCATCGGCGCCGGCGCGGCCAGTCTGGAGGACCTTTCGGAGCAGCAGGAGGCCGCCCAGGCCGAGGAAGCAGCGGTGCCAGCGGGGCCTGAGCTTTCAGAGGAGCCGGAGATCCCGCAGCAGAATTTTGCCCAGCTCATGGGATTGGAAACCCGCGACCTTATAGAGCTCATTACGGGGGCCGTGATTCTGGGGCTCTTCATCATCCAGGCTCTCTCCGCCGATAAAAACGGCAGCAAAATCTTCCTTCCCGCCGACGTGAACCTGCTCTTCTCCTCCCCCATGCAGCCCCAGTCGGTGCTGCTCTTCCGTCTGATGACCCAACTGGGCACCATCCTGGCGGCCAGTCTTTATCTCCTGTTTCAGCTTCCCAACCTGGTCCTGAATCTGGGGCTCAGCCTCTGGGCGGCCTGCGCCCTCCTGGGCACCTGGCTTCTCACCATCGGCATTGCCAAGCTCCTCCAGGTGCTTCTGTACCTCATGTCCTCCAACCACCCCGGCTTCAAGCAGCATCTCAGCCGCTGCATCTATGGCTTTCTGCTGCTCGTGGCGGCAGGGTATATCCTCTTCTGGAAGCGGGGCGATTTGGCGCCGCTTCCCGCCGCGGCCGCCTTCTTCAATGCGCCCCTTACACGCTGGATCCCCCTGTGGGGCTGGCTGAAGGGCTTCTTCCTCTTCGCCGTGGAGGGCAACACCTTGGGCTGCCTCAGCTCCCTTGCCGCCGTCCTTGCGGGCGGGGCCATCCTCCTTTTCATCATCCGCGGCGTGAAGGCCGACTTCTATGAGGATGCCATGGCCAAATCGGAGGAGACCGCAGCCCTGTTGGAAGCGGCCCGGTCTGAGAAATCCAACGGCATCGTCTTCGGCAAGCGGAAAAAAGACCGGAGCGAGCGGATCCGCCGGGACGGCCTCAATCACGGCGCAGGCGCCGCCATGTTCTTCCACAAGGCTCTCTATAATCGCTTCCGTTTTGCCCACCTGGGCTTCCTCACAAAAACCACGGAAACTTACCTGGCCGTGGGCCTTGGCGCCGCTGTCCTTCTGCGCTTTGTCGCGGGGTCCCGGAACATCGTTCCCGTGGCCCTGGCTCTGGCAGCCCTGGCCTTCTTCCGCTCCCTGGGCAACCCCCTGGAGGAGGATACCAAGATGGATTTCTTCCGCCTTCTCCCGGAGAAGGCCTGGAAGAAGCTGTTCTGGTCCCTGATGGGCGGCACCGCCAACTGCCTTCTGGACAGCCTGCCCGCCCTGCTGGCGGCGGCGATCCTTCTGGGGACGAACCCCCTGGAGGCCCTGGCCTGGCTGCCCTTCATCGTCTCCGTGGACCTCTACGCCACCGCGGTGGGCGTCTTCATCAACCTCTCCGTTCCCGTATCCGCCGGGGCCACCATCAAGCAGGTGATCCAGGTCATGTTCATTTACTTCGGCCTTCTGCCGGATATCGGGATCATGGCCGTTGGCCTGATTCTGGATGAGGCTGCCCTCGCCGCCCTCATTGCCGCCCTGCTGAACCTGTTCCTGGGCGGACTGTTTCTCGCCCTCACCCCCATCTTCCTGGAGCCCGGAAGCAAGGCCGCCCGGATCCGGGAAACGGAGGCCACGGATCTATCTCCGGCGAGGCGGACCTTCAGCCGCCTGGGCTTCGGCGGCGTCACGCTGCTGGCCGCGGCCTCCCTGGCGCAGATCGGTCTGGGGGCCCTGCTGGCTGCCATCGCCGGTGACGGCGGGGTCAGCACCTGGGTCGGCTGGATCGCCACCTTCGCCCCCATCTACCTTCTGGGCGTACCCCTCAGCCTGCTGGTTTTCCGTAAGGCTCCGGCCCACGCCCCAGCCCGCCGATCCCTCACTCCGGGAGGCTTCCTCTCCCTCATCCCCGTCTGCCTTTTCATGATGTACGCGGGGAACCTTCTGGGCATCCTGGTGAACACCCTTCTTTCGGGCCTCACCCATGCCGCTCCGGTCAATCCCATTGCCTCCTTCGCCACCGAGGACTCTCTCTTGCTGAAGGCCCTCTTCCTGGTGATCCTGGCCCCCATCATCGAGGAATTCATCTTCCGCCGGGTACTCATTGATCGAATGCGTATTTACGGAGAGAGAACAGCCGTTCTGACCTCCGCCCTAATGTTCGGCCTCTTCCACGGCAATCTGTCCCAGTTCTTCTACGCCGCCGCTCTGGGCTATGTTTTCGGCTGTGTCTATGTGAAAACCGGTAAGCTTCGCTACAGCGCGGTGCTGCACGTTTTCATCAACGCCATCGGAACGCTGCTGGCCCCCGCCCTTCTCAAGTGGGCCGGGCTGGGTATGGAGGACAGCCTGGATTTCAGCAGCCTTGGGTCTCTGACCCCGGGCCTCATCGCCTTTGGGATCTACGCCCTCCTCCTGATCTTCCTCTCCCTCATCGGCCTGGTGCTGACCGTACTGAAGGCAAAAAAGCTGCAGTTTGAAGCTGCGGAGCAGGAGCTTCCACGGAACAGCCGCTTTCGGACAGTGTGGCTGAACGCCGGGATGCTGCTGTTCACGCTGCTCTGCCTTGGCATGATCGCATTCACGGTTTTTGCGTGAAGCTCTTGAAAATCAAAGAGTTCCCTGTTATATTGATGGTGTTTTGACGGAAGGAGAAAATCCTATGGCTAAGAAAGAAAAGAAGACGTTCCTGTGGCAGGACCGGAAGCGGGGGCTCTTCGGCCTTCCCTGGAGCTTTACCCGCTATCAGTTGGACGAGGAGCGGCTGTATATCACCACCGGCTTTCTGAATGTGACGGAGGATGAGATCCGCCTCTACCGCGTCACCGACGTGACCCTGAAGCGCAGCCTGAGGCAGCGGATTCTGGGCCTCGGAACCATCCACTGCGACAGCTCCGACGTGACCATGCAGAATTTTGATATCAAGAACATCCGCCATCCCAAAGAGGTCAAGGACATGTTCTCCAAGCTGGTGGACGCTTCCCGCCTGCGCAACCGGGTATACACCAGCGAGAGCGTAGCCAGTCAGCCCCATCACGGGGAGGGTCACGAGCCGCCGCCCCCTCCTCCGGAGATCGACCGGACCGATGACAACGGCAACGGCATTCCCGACGTCTTTGAAGAATAGGAAATTCCACAGGATCCCGCCCTCGGTACGAGGCGGGATCCCGATTTTTATCGTCCGCGGCAGTTTCATTGTGTGCAATTTGCCTATTGACAGGGTAGGTTAATTTACCTATAATGAAGGATACTTATCAACCCCCTGAAAGGAGAATCCTATGAAGCGGACAAAGACAATCATCTCTCTCCTGCTGGCGTCCCTGCTGCTCCTGACCCTGGCGGCCTGCGGCGGGAATGCCCCTAAAGAAGAGAATACAGAGAAGGATCACCTGGCACGGATCCGGGAGAGCGGAAAGCTGGTCATCGCCACCGAGGGCAACTGGTCCCCCTGGACTTATCACGATGAGAACGACAACCTGACGGGCTTTGATATCGAGATCGGCACCCTCATTGCCGAGGGGCTGGGCGTGGAGCCCGACTTCCAGGAGACCGACTGGAGCGCCATTCTGGCCGGTGTGGATTCCGGCCGCTTCGACATCGCCTGCAACGGCGTGGGATATACCGAGAAGCGGGCGGAAAAATACAATTTCTCCACCCCCTACGTCTACACCCAGAAAGTGCTGGTGGTCCGCTCCGACAATGACGACATCCACAGCCTGGAGGATTTAAAGGGGCGCACCACCGCCAACTCCCCGGACAGCACCTACGCTCTCTTGGCGGAGGAGTACGGCGCCACCGTCACCTCCGTCGATACCCTGGACCAGACCATTGAGCTTCTGCTGCAGGGGCGGATCGACGCCACCATCAACGCCAAGGGTTCCATCGACGACTATCTCAGCCAGCACCCCGACGCCCAGATCAAGGTTGCTGTGGCGCTGGAAGGCGACCCTGTGGCTTACCCCGTTCCTCTTGGGGAGGACAGCGACAGCCTTATGGCGGAGATCAACAAGATTCTGGAGGAGCTGCGCTCCAGCGGCAAACTGCAGGAGCTCTCCGTCAAATACTTCGGCGAGGATCTGACAAATCCCTGAGCCCGGGCAAATTGGGCGGCCCGACGGTGGGAGTACCCCGTCGGGCCGCTTTCCGGCTTTTGAAAGCCATATTCATGGTAAAATACCTGTAAGGAGTTTCTTGCATGAATGCTCGTGTTTGGGAGATCATGGTCAGTTCCTTTCCCCGGCTCTTGGGTTACGGTCTGCGGGTCACCCTCCCTCTGACGGCGCTTTCCTTTTCTCTGGCTCTGGTGATTTCCGTGATCGTGGCCATGATCCAGTACGCAAAGGTGCCCGTGCTGCGGCAGCTTTGCCGCTTTTACATCTGGGTCATACGGGGCACCCCCCTTTTGGTCCAGCTCTTTCTTGTGTTCTACGGTCTTCCCCAGCTGGGGGTCGTCTGGGCCGCCTTTCCCACCGCCGTGGTGGTCTTCGGCTTCAACGAAGGCGCCTACATGGCGGAGAGCGTCCGCGGCGCCCTGGAGGCCGTCTCCCGGGGGCAGATGGAGGCCGGCTACTGCGTGGGTATGAATTATCTTCAAATCATGTGGCACATCGTGCTTCCCCAGGCCTTCCGCACTGCCTTCCCCGCCCTGTCCAACTCCCTCATCTCCATGCTGAAGGGCACCTCCCTGGCCGCCACCATCACGGTGATGGAGATGTTCCGCCAGGCACAGGTCATCAACGGCCGGGTCTATGAGTCCCTGGCCCTCTATAGTGAGACGGCGCTCATCTATCTCATGTTCAGCACCATCCTCACCTGGCTGCAGCGCTGGGGTGAAAAGAAGCTGGATCATTACGGAGGTGTGAAATGAGTATGCTGGAGATAAGCGGCGTAAAAAAACGCTTCGGAGACACCGAGGTGCTGAAGGGCATCGATCTGAACGTGGAGAAGGGCGACGTGGTGGCGATCCTGGGCCCCAGCGGCTCCGGCAAGACCACCTTCCTGCGCTGCCTGAACTTTCTGGAGCGGGCAGACGAAGGGGAAATGGTTTTTGACGGCGAGGCCTATCACTTTCAGGCCATCCGCAGGCGGGAAATCGCCCACATCCGCCAAAAAACCGCCTTCGTCTTCCAAAACTACAACCTTTTCCTCAACAAAACCGTTCTGCAGAACGTGACCCTTTCCCTCACCGTGGTGGGAAAGATGAAAAAGGACGCCGCCGAAAAGAAAGCCATCGACGCCCTGCGGCGGGGGGGCATGGCGGACAAGCTGGACGCCTATCCCTCCCAGCTTTCCGGCGGGCAGCAGCAGCGGGTGGCCATCGCCCGGGGTCTCGCCACCGATCCGGAGATCATCTATTTTGATGAGCCCACCTCCGCCCTGGATCCGGAGCTCATCGGAGAGGTGCTTTCCGTCATGCGGCAGCTGGCCGGGGAGGGCATGACCATGCTGGTGGTCACCCACGAGATGGAGTTTGCCCGCAGCGTCTCCAACAAGGTCCTGTTTATGGACGGCGGAAAGGTCATTGAGTCCGGTCCCTCCCGGGAATTCTTCGCAGCGCCGAAGGAGGCCCGGTCAAGGGAATTTATCAACAACATTCTGAAGGACCGTTAACCATTAAAAGCTTTAAACCCATCCGGGAAGGTCTTCGCGGACCCCATCGGATGGGTTTGTTCTGTATGCACGCCCTACGCTGTAGGGGCGATCTGTGATCGCCCGCCTGATCAGCACCCGTAGGGGCCGGTGCCCTCGACGGCCCGTCGTACCCGTGCCGCACCCCGCAGGGGCGGATGTAAGGAAGCAGAAGGCCCGTAGGAGACGATGCTCTCTGTTCCGCTGCCACCGTCCCTTTCGTGGGGGATGGCCACCTCAGCCGTCACGGCTGCGCCCTGCCACCTTCCCCTCAAAGGGGAAGGCCAAGAGATGAGAAGGCGGCGAGCGCGACCTGAAGCGCCTCTACAGGGTGCTCCAGGATATATCCCTAGGGTGGCAGTGTTTTACTATAATCAGCCTCGCAGACAAGTGAAGGCCGAAATCTTCGATTTCGCTGCCTGAACTTGTCCTGGTGAGTTCCGCCGACGGTCGAGCGCCCGCAGACGCCGTCCAAGCGAGCAACCGACGCGAAGCGTCGGCTCTTAGCGAGTCGGTATGGCGGAATAAGAATCAATCATTTTTCGCCAGGGCGTGTACCTGGCGAAAAATTCTTTGCGCCCCACGCTGTGCGAGCGTCCCCCTATGGGGCCCACCACGACCCCAGGTCGCGGTGGGAGAGGAGGAGCAGCGGAGGGAATGAGCTCTCGCGCCCGGCGCGGGAGCGAACGATCCGCAGCTTGCGACGACGAAGTGCGCTGCAGTGGGGCGGAGCCTACTCAAATCGAAGCCCAGCGAAGCGGGTTCGATTTGATTCTATAGCTCCTTCCACCAGTCGTGGGCTCTGTGGTGCTCCACCGTCTCCACATGGCGGACAGGCTCGCCCTCCGCAAGGGGCGTCTCACGGCTGAAATCCAATTCCTGTGCCTCGCGGCCCACGCTGCGGCAGTAGGTGTTCATCACCCGATAGACGCCGGCGGTATAGCGGCGGTAATTGGGGCGGTAATAGACAAAGCTGGGAAGGCAATTGATGAGCTCAATGCCCTCGTGGTTCACCGCATCCAGCACCGTTTTCGGTCCCCGGGAGCCCATGTTGTCCTTATTGAAGGTAAAGAAATAGGGAATATCCACGCCCAGCATGCTGTGCTGCAGCCCGTTTTCATCCTCATATCCCCGTACGGGCGGCTTTCTGGGCCAACCGGAGCCGCGGCCCATGGAAACCAGCACCGGCGCGTCAGCCAGCTCATTCTCCCAAAGGTCGAAATAGATATCCCTGGTGGGCAGGGAATCCCAGCGGAACTCCCGGGCCCGGGGATATTTCCAGAAGTCGATAGGGTGCTTGCCGTCCACCCGCACATCCAGGGTATAGACCATGACCCCGTTTTTCACCGCGTAGTCGTTCACCGTGGGCACGCCCGCCTGGGAATTGGCGCACCAGGCCCCGGCGATGAGCACGGCGTAGCTGCCCTCCTGACGGAGGATCCAGCGCAGAATGGGGAGGGTAACGGGGACCAGGTTGATCTTCTCCCCTGCCCGGAAGCAATCCTCGGTCTTGAAAGCGTGGCCCCGCTCATTGCGGCTGAAGGCCTCCCTCATATAGTCCTCAAAGCTGTAGGAGGCAATGGGGAATTCCGCCGTCAGGGCAAAAAGCTCCTCCGCCCTCTTGCCAAGCTCCTCCAAAGGCGTATCCGCCAGCTCCACGGCGGCAACAATGCCGCCCTTCTCCCGATTGGTAATGCAAAGGAAGGGCTCCCGCAGTTTGGGTGCCGCGGTCAGCTCCTCATAGAGGTCCAGATAGCGCACTTCCCGACCGGTCCCCACCCGGTCCTTCACGAAGTTATCCAGATTTGGCAGGTGGCGGCGCACCAGCTCACCGTAGACGTAGTTAAACTCCGCGGCGGGGGTTCCCTCTCCCTTTCCGGGGCCGTCGTAGGAGGGCTGCCGGGTGAGATCGGTTTTAAAGTCCGTGGTCTCCCTCTCGCTGTCTACCCGGAAATCAAAGGTATGGACATTAGGCACCTTGTAGCGCAGCGCCAGGCTGTTCAGGGGACCCATCAGCGCCTGGGTCTTCTCCTCCCAGGGGCCGCCGAAGAGGACCATGTGGTTTCCCTTGCTGTGAAACAGGTAGTTGAGCTCATCAAAGATCACGGGACGGATCCGCAGATTCTCCGTCTTCCCCGCCGCCTCCCGAAGGCCGGGATACATCGCCAGCAGGTACTCCCCCACCATATCCACAGCCGCCTCAGATGAATAAAGCTTCTTTTCCATTTCTTCTCCTTTCTCGCAGGAAAATCATTCATGTATAAGAATCATACCAAATCCGTGTCTTTCTGTCAATTCATCCTCTTAGTCTGTACTTGCCCTGTTTGATAGCTTTTTTAGGGGGCTTGCAGTCGATCGTTGTTCTATTTCTCCATAACGTCAAAAAGTGCTCACAGCCCAGATGCGGTGAGCACTTTTTCCTGTTTTCCTATCACTCCCGGGGAATGGGGATGGTATAGGTGCCGCTGGCGTCCGTCAGGACCAGGTGGCTCGTAACGGTGACAATCTCCTCCGTCTCGGGCTCCCGAGGCCTGTCCCACTTCTCTTTTTGACGATAGAGGGTATAGAGACCGGAACCCGTCACCAGGAGCAGCACCAGTCCCTCCACAAGAGCCTTGACCGTCTCGTATTCCGGCCACAGGAGATTCAGAATGAGATCCAGAAGGCTGAGCAACGCTCCCCCCACCAGAAGGACGGGAAGCGTTTTTCGATTCAGGAGCTTTTTCAGCGGCAAATCGGGAAAGGCGGCTTTGGCCGCCAGCAGGAAGGCGCCGAAGACCAGCGCCAGGAGAAAGGCCGCGCTGAGGACGCGCCCCAGGGCCGGAGACAGCAGCGACCAAAGGCCGGAGAGCAGAAACAGCACCCCGGAGCCCAAAAGCCACAGGGGCAGCACCAGCACCGCACGCACCATGAGGGGCAGGGCCAGAACCCGCCGGCGGATGGCGGCACGAAGGCCGGGGCGCCGCTTTTCCTCCTCTTCCTCCTCATCCTCTTCCCCGTCTGAATCCTCCGGGATCTCATCCTCATCCCGAGAGAAGGTCTCCCCGGCAAGGATGGCGGGATCCGCCTCCGGATCCTTCAGAAATTCGGCAGGCGTGTCGAAGGCACCGGCGGTGAGGACGCCGGTGGCGGTGATAAGGGAGACGGCGGAAGACGCCGCCGCTTTCTTTACGTCAGCTCGTTTGGACATACTCGCTTCTCCTTTCCGCGGGCTGGCTTTCCCGGACAAAGTCCCGGGGGGAGCAGCCGTACTCGCCCTTGAAAGCCCGATAAAACAGGGTATAATCCCCGAAGCCGCAGAGGGGAGCCACCTCGCTGGGTTTTCTGCCCTCTGCCAGCAGCTCCCGGGAGATCATCAGCCGCTTCTTCTGGATATAACGATAGACGCTGGTGCCGGTCTGCCGGTGGAACTCATGGCTGAGATGGTATTTGCTGATATAAAAGGTCTCCGCCAGAAGGTCCAGAGTGATGCTCTCTCCGTAGTGGTCGGCCACATAGTCGATGACCTGAGTCACCACCCGGTTGGTCTCCGGGAGCTCCTCAGCTGCCCCCTCCCGGGTTGATACCCGGTTGATCATCAATAGCAGCTCCGTCAAAAGGCAGCGCTTCATCAGTTCCCCGCCGTAGTCCTGCCGATTACACTCCCGATTCAGAGCTTCAATGATTCCCCGGACCCGTCTGTTCTCTTCCCCCAGATGGAGAAGATTGCGATACTCCGGGCGGGAGGAATCCAGCGCACGGTCCAGCTGCGCCCCGGGCTCCCCCAGGGCGGAGAGCAGTGAGGGCTGTACCCAGAGCACATACCGTTCATACCCCTGCTCCGCCCCCCGGATCTGGAGCTTGTGCAGCTCCCGGGGGCCAACCAGCAGGAGATCACCGGGGGTGACGCGGCAGAGCCTGCCGTCAATGGTATAGGTCACATCCCCGGAGATGAGATAATAGATCTCATAAAAATCGTGGTGGTGCAGCTCCACCCCGGCCAGGTCCGTGTCCCGCTTATACTGCAGCTCAAAGTCCGCAGAAAGCATGCTTTGGCGCGTATCATGACGCCTTGGCTCCACAGGCACGGGATGCACCTCCTCTCCGCTTTGGCGCGGTGTTCGACATATACCGAGACTTTTTTTCTATCCTATGCCATTCCCCGCCCCTTGTCAAGGGAATGAAAGCAAGATTTGCAAGGTTATAGCGCACAATTCGCCATTCCGCAGAGAAAAGTTTGCGATTATAATAAAGTCAATATGATGATCGGGAGGATCGCACTATGGAAAAGCTCAGCTACAAGACCCTGGAATCCATCGGCTACAACGGATACCTTCTGAAGGACGCACCGGAAAAAGTCATGCAGTTCGGGGAGGGCAATTTCCTCCGCGCTTTCGTAAACTACTGGTTTGATATCGCCAATGAAAAAGCGGGCTGGAACGGCAAGTGCGTTCTGGTGCAGCCCATCGCCACCGGACTGACTTCCCTCATCAACGCCCAGGATGGTCTCTATACCCTCTATCTCCGGGGCAATGAGAACGGGCAGAAGGTGGACCGCAAACGGATCATCTCCTCCGTCTCCCGGGCCCTGAATCCCTATGAGGAAGACGGTTTCAAGGGCATGATGGACCTCGCTGTCTCCGACGATCTGGAGTATGTGGTCTCCAACACCACCGAGGCGGGCATCGTCTATGACCCCGCCTGCCAGCTGAAGGACACCCCCGCCAGCTCCTTCCCCGGCAAGCTGACCCAGGTGCTCTATGCCCGCTATCAGGCGAAGAAGTCCGGTCTTGTCATCCTCTCCTGCGAGCTTATCGACAACAACGGAAAAGAGCTTCTGCGCTGCGTCAACCAGTACATTGACCAGTGGGGTCTGGAGGAAGGCTTCAAGCATTATGTAAACAATGACTGCACCTTCTGCTCCACCCTGGTGGATCGGATCGTCCCCGGCCGTATCCGCGATCCCCAGGAGGTGGCCCGTCTCGACGCCGAGAACGGCTATACCGATCCCCTCACCGACGTGGGCGAGGTCTTCGGCGTATGGAACATTGAGGGTCCCCAGTGGCTGGAGGAGAAGCTTCCCTTCAAGGCCGCCGGCGTCAACTGCCCCGTGGTCCCCGACGTGACCCCCTATAAGAAGCGGAAGGTCCGCATCTTAAACGGTGCCCATACCGGCTTCGTTCTGGGCGCTTATCTGGCGGGCTTTGATATCGTGCGTGACTGCATGGCTGACGACACCATTCGCGGCTTCATGAACAAGATGCTCTATGACGAGGTGATCCCCACCCTGCCCCTGGACCGGGACGACCTTGTTTCCTTCGCCGCCGCAGTGCAGGACCGCTTCAACAACCCCTTTGTCAACCATGAGCTCATGAGCATTTCCCTCAACTCCACCTCCAAGTGGCGCGCCCGCAACCTGCCCAGCTTCGAGGAGTATCTGGAAAAGACGGGAAAACTCCCCACCTGCCTCGTTACCAGCTTTGCCGCTTACGTGGCCTTCTACTCCACCGATATTCAGGCCCTCACCGACGCAGGACTTGTCTGCCGCCGCAAAAAGGGCAACGACTACACCGTCTCCGACGACCGCTGGGTGCTGGAGTTCTACTACGCCCACCGGGAGGACAGCGACAGCGAGCTGATGCACGCCGTCATGTCCAATCAGGAGATGTGGGGCCGCGATCTCAGCGAGATTCCCGGCTTCGAGGCGGAGGCTCTCAAGGCGCTGGCAATCATTCGTAAAGACGGCGCAAAGGCCGCTTACGCCGCCTGCCTGTAAGAAACTGATCCTGCCCTGCCCATGGGGCGCTCCTCTCATAACCGGCGGTCCGGGAACCGATGCTCCCTGACCGCCGGTGTTTTTCGCTTGTATCACGTTCCCGCGCTGCCCCGTAGGATGTTGTCCCAATGAAAACTTGATGTTGTTTGTACGCCACCTCATCAGTCGCTGCCGCGCCGGATGAGGGGGAAAGCGTCCGGTGCATCCCGTAGGGGCGATCTGCGATCGCCCGCTGGATTTGCACTCCTGTGCAAACGGGCGAACGAAGTTCGCCCCTACAGATGAAAGCAGGATTGTTCTTTATTTTATAAAAAGTTCACAGAAGTTTTAGCACTCAAATATTGACAGTGCTAACAGCCGGGATATAATAGTATCATCAGGAGCACAATAAACGAATCTTCAGAAAGGAGATTTCAACATGAACGAAGAAGATATCAAAAGAAGCGCGGAAAACGCTGTGGAAAAGATCAAAGAGGCCGTGAAGAAGGGCAACATCGCCCGGGTACTGGTAAAGAAGGACGACAACGCCATTCTGAACATCCCCCTGAACGCCGGCGTGGTTGGCACCGTTCTGGGCCTGACCGTGGCCCCCTGGGCCCTCATCACCACCGCCATCATCACCCTGGGTCTGGACTGCAAGGTGGAGATGGTCAAGACCGACGGCAGCACCGTGGAGCTCTGGAGCCGGGAGACCGGGCACAAGGCCGTGGCCTTTGGCGAAGAGGTTGTGGAACAGGTCAAGAACAGCCTCCACAAAGAGGAGTAAGGTCCCGGTGCGTTTCCCCTGACGTCAAGCAAAAAAGCGCTCTCCCGGCAAAAGGGTCCGGGAGAGTGCTGTTTTGATAAAAGGATGATGTTATGTCTACCTGCTCCTTGAAAAGCGGATCCTTTTTCGGGACCAGGGAATTCGCCTTTCCGGCGGGACCTCCAGGCACCCCCGAGCAAAAGCAATCGGCGGCGCTTTCGTCTTAGTCCATGAAGCGGCTGAGGTAGTCCTCGCCGGGCAGCACGTCCGCCATGTGGGTCAGAAGGCGGAAGGCTGCGTCATAGGCGGCAGGATCATCCCGCAGATGAGTGACCATTCCCTGGGCCGCAGGGAAATGGAGGCTGACCACCGTTCCCTCCCCGGGGCGGCTCTCCACCAGGACCGTGCCGTCCATCCGCTCCGCTAAAAAACGCACTGCGGCAAGGCCAAGGCCGATCCCGGCCTTGGGATCCCGGAGATCCCGCTCCAGGCGCCAGGCGTGAAAAATCTCCCCCATCCGCTCCGGCGGGATCCCGCAGCCCCGGTCGATGACCCGGATTCCGATTTGCTCCCCGGCCCTTGTCAGGGCGATCACCAACGGGCTGTCCTCCTCCGTATACTTCACCGCGTTGGAGATGAGATTCATCAAAATCCGCTCAAAATCGCACCGGCTGCCTCGGATGAGCGCAGGTTCCTTGAGCGCATTCTCCAGCCGGATCTCCCGTCCGGGAAGATAGATCTTCAGGGAGTCGATGAGCTCCCGAATCACGTTCTCCGGATCGAAGGTGGCGGGAAGGTCCCATTCCAGGGAATCCGCCCGGCGGCTGAGCAGAGAGAGGTTCTCAGCATCCCGCATGATGGAGAAAGCCCCGTGTTCGTAGACGGCGAAATTCCGCTCCAGCTTGTCGCTCTCCAGCTCCTCCATTCCGGAGCGGATCATGGCAGCGGCGCTTCTCTGGTTGTTGGCGCTGGCGCGAAGACCTGCCGACACAGAGAGGGCAAGGCGCCGAAGATCCTGCGCCTCCCTTTCCTCCCTTTGAACGAAGAAGATCCTTCGCCCGTCCCGGCAGCATACCGACACGCTGCAGCGCAGCCCTGCCGCCGTTGCGGCAGCCATTCCCTCCCCTGCATCGCCCAGGGTCTCGCAGAGGTCCCGAAAGGCCTCCTCCAGACGCTCACCAAATAGGCGGCGTGCCGCCGGATTGGCGTACTCCACCCCATCGATCCCAAGCAATACGGCGTCAGAAACGCCGTCCAATATGGTTAAAAAACGGTCTTCCATGCCTGTCCCCTCTCCCGGACCGGGATTCTGATTCACCATTCATCATAGCAAAAGGACCGCTCTGCCGCAAGAGAAATCCCAAATTTTGTCGAAAACTGCTGAAAAAAGATTTTTCCCGAAAACCTCTTTATTTTTCCCATAAAATGGGGTATAATTCAGAAGTGGCAGAGTGCCAATCATGTGTAATATTTTTCACGGGAGGAATACACCAATGAGCATCAAAGTAGGTATCAACGGTTTTGGTCGTATCGGCCGTTTGGTCTTCCGCGCCAGCCTGAGCCACCCCAACGTGGAAGTCGTCGGCATCAACGACCTCATCACCCCCGATTACATGGCGTACATGCTGAAGTATGACACCATGCAGGGCAAGTTCGATGGCACCGTTGATTACACCGATCATTCCATCATTGTCAACGGCAAGGAGATCGCTGTCTTCTGCGAGCGCGAGAAGGAGAATCTGCCTTGGGGCAAGATCGGCGCGGAGTATATCGTCGAGTCCACCGGCCTCTTCCTGACCAAGGAGAAGGCTCAGGGCCATCTGACCGCCGGCGCCAAGAAGGTCATCATGTCCGCCCCCGCCAAGGATGACACTCCCATGTTCGTTATGGGCGTCAACCAGGACAAGTACACCAAGGATATGAACTTCGTCTCCAACGCTTCCTGCACCACCAACTGCCTGGCCCCCATTGCCAAGGTCCTGAACGACAACTTCGGCATCAAGGAAGGCCTGATGACCACCGTCCACTCCACCACCGCCACCCAGAAGACCGTTGACGGCGTTTCCTCGAAGGATTGGCGCGGCGGTCGTGCTGCCTCCGGCAACATCATCCCCTCCACCACCGGCGCTGCCAAGGCTGTCGGCAAGGTCATCCCCGAGCTGAACGGCAAGCTGACCGGCATCTCCATGCGTGTTCCCACCCTGGACGTCTCCGTCGTCGACCTGACCGCCACCCTGCTGAAGCCTGCCACCAAGGAAGACATCTGCGCCGCCATGAAGAAGGCCTCTGAGGGCGAGCTGAAGGGCATCCTGGGCTACACCGAGGACGCTGTCGTCTCCTCCGACTTCCTGGGCGATCCCCGTACCTCCATCTTCGACGCCAACGCGGGCGTGTACCTGACCGACACATTCGTGAAGGTTATTTCCTGGTACGACAACGAGTGGGGTTACAGCAACAAGGTCGTGGAGCTCATTGAGCACATGGCTTCCGTCGATCACGCTGAGTAATTCGCGGATTTCGTGAATATTTGACGGTTTTCGGAACTTTTTGAGGCTCGTACTGAATTCACAAAAATGGTGGTTTGGTATTGAAACCCTCATTTGGTATGACAACCATCAAGAATAGCGAAAAGTTTATCATACCTCTTTCCTCCCTGCTATTGGGGCGGAAAGAGGTATTTTTTATGCGGCTTCAAGTGTTAGCGAAAGAGTATATTTTGGACTGTCAGGTGCGGGGTCTTGCCGCAAAGAGCATAAGCAACTATACAAAACAGATTGGGTATTTTCTACGATATTTGGAGCGGCAATACGGCATCTATACCTTGGAAGAACTGCGTCCCATCCACATCAAGCAATACATTCTGTCTCTCCAAAAGAAGAAGAACAAACCCTCCTATATCAATGACCTGATAAAGCCCATCAAATGCCTGTGCTCCTATGCGTTTCAAGAGGGCTATACCGATGAAATTATCACAATGCGTATCAAGAATGTAAAAGAGCCGAAAGTGCTGATACACACCTTCGGCTCCGAAGAAATCACGGCATTGATTCGGTACTACGACAAGAACGATTATTTGAGCGTCCGTAATCGTCTCATCCTTATGATACTGTTTGATACGGGCATAAGGATCAGCGAACTGCTGAACTTAACAACGGGACAGATACGGGAGGGGTATTTCATCATCTACGGCAAGGGAGACAAGGAGCGCACCGTGCCCCTCAATCCAATGGTCAGCAAATGGATGATAAAATACGATGCTGTCCGAGAGGACTATTTCACCGTTCGGGAGGCGGAGGATTATTACTTTTTGAGTAAGAACGGTAAAAGACTGACGAGAGAGGCAGTATGTAAGTTTATGAAGGAGGCTGCTAATGCGGTGGGCATCAATCCAATGGTGCGAATTTCGCCGCATACTTGCCGCCACACCTTTGCCCACCAAGAACTAAAAAACGGCTTGGATCTTTACAGCCTTAGCCGCGTGTTGGGACACAGCAACGTAAGCATCACCCAACGGTATTTGGAGGCAATACAGGACGCGCAAGTGCTTTCTGCTACGCGGAAAGCGGGTGTTTTGGCACATCTTTGAACATCTTACTATCATCTTCTATCGTCTTACTTACATCTTCTAACATCTTTCAGCATCTTTGTACGAAAACGGAAGAACAGGGAGCATCTTTTTCAGGTGTTCCCTGTTCGTTTATCCCAGGAGATAGACGGGAATGACAGTTTTCTATTGTTTTTTCTTGACTGGTATGGTAAGATAACAATGCTACACAAATCTAATAGTGGATACCTATATTGGGTGGGTTTTGCTCTTTGGCAAAAACGCATCCTCTTTTCCCATCCTTTCATAGGTATCGTGGATTTGTGTAGCAACAAATGAGGCTCTGCGTTTTTCGGTGCGTAGTCTCATTTGAGGCTGCGCACTTTTTTATTTCCCAGAAAAGGGCGTGGCGAAAGGAAAATAGATAGAAAGAGAGGTTTATGAGGAAGATGGGAAAAGAAGTATTCTTATACAACAAAACAACGCACAGACTACACATTAAAGGGTACTGCCAACACGCAAAGAGTCCTTATACTGGCTTCATACCGTTCAATAGCGAAGATGAAGCTCTTGCCTATGATGGGCGTGCTGTTGGCGTGTGTAAGCTGTGCCAACGGGAACGGGAAAAAAGAATAGAGGGGGCACGCAAGACAAAATGAAGAAGCTTGTGTTAATTATGCTCGTCCTACTTTTTGTGCTATCTCTGGTGGCCTGCAAATCTAATTCAAACAATGTTTTTGCTTTTTTCGCTGATAATCCAACGATTGAGAAAGTAATAAAAGAATATGGAGATAATTACAGTTTTTATTGTAGCGCTAATAACTATTATACAGCAATCCAAGATATCCAGGATGTGGAGAAACTTAATTCAGTAGGATACGATTTAACTTACGAAAACATAGATTTTAATGGAAAGTCAGGCACCCTATATATCGGCTGCTATTACAGTAGCGAAACGGGTCATAAAATATTGGGTGTTTCATGGACAATTAGCAAAAGTGAATTAGGCGAATCGGAATCCGAGAATTTCGTGGATAAAATAGTTAACCAATTTGATTCACAATATGGCAAGCATACGGTTGATAGTAATCTTTTAGGGACCACATATACTTGGACAGATAAGAGTGGAATAAAATATACAATGAGTGATTCTTTGACAATCATTTCAATATGGATGAAACAATAAAAAAGCACAGGGAGAGAAAGAGAAATGGAAAACAAGTCAAGTTCAAGAACATGGGCTATTATTATTGTAATCATACTTGCTATCTTTTATGTTTCTTGTGGAGGCTGTGGAGGTTCCAGTAGTTCCAGTAGGAATTCCAGTAGTACCCGCACAAATACCTGTAAATCCTGTGGGCGCTCTTTCCCAGCAGGAGACTCTGGAGGAAACTTTATGAGTATCGCCAGAACGGGAATGTGTAAGAACTGCTATAACAACTTCCAATGGGGCCAAAAAGCAACAGGCAAGAGTGCTTCTTATCACGACGACTGCGACCACGACCACGAAATCATTGAATTATCCTTCCAACAGCCCGATATACTTATAAGCCGTGGTCCTGCTAATACCGCACAGCCTTGCCAGCTCCGTAAGGTTGAACGCCCCGCTTTTATAGGCAGGATAGTGGCGTAAGAAGTTCGCGGGGATATCGTCAAGGGTAGTCTGCGGTCTGCCGATGCGTTTTCCCTTTGCTGCGGCATTTGCCATACCACTACGGACGCGGGACCTTATCATAGCCAATTCCAACTGACTGAAAACGCCCGCCATCTGTAAGAAAGCCTCACTCATAGGGTCGGGCTTGCCGTCCCTACAATCCAGGGTGATAGAACCAATAATCACAAGCCGCAAATGCTTCTCCCGCACAAGGTCAATGATTTCGCACAACTGCTTTGTGCTTCTGGCGAGACGCGGAACCTCCAAGGTGATGATGCTGTCGCCCTCCTGAGCCGTGGCAAACATCAAGCCCTGCTGTTCCTTGATTTTGCTGTCTCCGTGTTCGTATTCCAAGAATATCTTTTCCGCTCCTGCCGCTTTCAGTTCGCGCACCTGGCGGTTGATATCCTGTTTGCTCTCATTGGTGGAGCAACGCGCATAGCCGTAAATCATACCTTTATCCCTTTCTCCGCTCCAAGGGCGTTTTGTGTGCCCTTGGAGCGGATTTTCTATTAGACCGATACCGTGAAGCGCCGAGAGGACACAGGCTTCGTGAAGTCCTTGTAGAGGTCCGCATACAAGCGCTTGAAGGTGGTGGTGTCAAAGCGGTTATTGATGATGCTGGTGTAGCGGACGATGTAAGGCCCACAAATCAGCTCCTCCACCTCTTCACGCTCCATCTGGTCCTTGATGCTCTGACGGATGGCGTCGGCCTTTGCCTTGACCTTGGCGGCCAGCTCGTCATAGTTGTTCATCGTCTCAATCAGGGTCATCATTTCGTTCTTACTCATTGTTCTATCTCCTTTTTCTTTTGGTATGGCAAGCGGTGAGTGGCTTTAAGGTATCTATTGGCTTCGCAAATTTCTTTCAATCTTATCCGTTCTCACTCTTATCTTGTTGCCTTGGTAGCTTTCGCTAAGCGTTCAACCTTGGCTTGCCTCTTTGAACTGTCTATAATATACACTATTTTCTGTGTAATGTCTATTCGCGTTTTACACAAAATTCTGTGTAATTTTTTTGTCTATTATTTACATTGTTTTCTGTGTAATTCTGCGTTATAATCAGGATGCTGGAAGAGTGTTTCCAGCAGTAAGGAGGCACCGTATGATACAATACAAGATGGATATACTGAACGCCCTGAAAGAGGCTGGATACAACACCAACAGATTACGGAAAGAACAGTTATTGTCAGAGGGCGTTATACAGTCCTTGCGTCAGGGGAAATACATTGCGCTTCAAAACATAGACAAAATATGCTCCCTTTTAAAATGCCAGCCAGGAGATTTGATTGAATGGGTGGATACGCCTGATAACGGCGTCCAATAAAACATTTGCTTTCCTTTACAGTCCCCAGCCCTTCGCAGAGGCGCGAAAACCGCCCTGAAATGGCCCAATTCTGTTAAGGAAATTCTGGATACCCTTTTGCGGGCAGGGGGACATTTCGGGAAACTGCCCTCTCATCTTCATTTTCTCTCTTGGCGTGGCCTCTTCCAAATCCAAGAGGTCAATGAATCTGGAACACGATGGAAGCGTCCCGCCACGTAAAACAGCATCTTTTAACATCTATAAACCTGACGGAAGCATCTTTTTACATCACGGAACAAGACGGAAGAAAACGGAAAAGACGGAGGATAGCGGTTAAACTATCCTCCGTCCTTTTATTTCCAGTCCTTAAATAATTCGTCCAATGCCTAATTCAAGGCTGCCTCGGCGCTCTTCTCCAAGAACGCAAAGAATTCCTTTTCCAGCCAGTTATCATCCCGTTTGCGCTTCTTCCCACGCATAGAAGACCGCACGGCATTGATGATTTCTGTTGGGGTGTCATTCTCTGGCAGTTGTGCTCTCATCATTTTCTCCATCACGCTCATTGGCGTTCCACTCCTTTCTAACATTATCTTTCAGGCTCATCCACCGCAGATTTGACGCCTGATTGTTGGTTTTGTTGCCGTCAATATGGTCTATGGTGGTCTTTCTCTCTGGGTCGTCATTCTCACAGAACGCCATTGCCACCAATCGGCTGACTAAAAAATGCTTCGCTTTCCCACGGTGAGAGAGGCAAACACGGTAATAGCCCTTATTATTGGCAAAGGCGGTAAGCAATCGGGCATCCTTCCCCTTCAAGCTCTTCACCCTTCCTCTGTCGCTGATAAGATATTGACCGCCATAGCCCTCCACCTATCGCCATTCCTCATTCGGTAAATCTATAATCGTATCCATAACGATACCTCCTTCAATAATAAAATAGCGGGGTCGTAGTAGTTGCCCCCTCTCTGGGGGCGACTACTCGCCACGCTCATTAACACGCCCTTTCAGGGCACTCATTATTTCCTTCAATATAGTTTGAGAAATCCGATACCAGAATTAATAGAGTTTGACAAAAAATTTAAGTCATACTGCTAACAGAATAATAAAGAACCCTATTTTATAGTGTTAGCAGTATGACTTAAAAAAGCCTCCATTCCGCATCATTGCGAAACAGAGACTTCCTTGAATATGGAATTGCTAACCAAGTCCATCAAATAGTTCAATTCTTTTTTGAGAATACCATTTTTCGCTGGTTTGGCCTGCTTACGGGGCACTCCCTTAAACGAAGAATACATATAGGCATAGGCCTGTCTGCTATCCCCTCCCTCGTTTCGTTTATCCCAATAGAGATGCCACGCCCAATTGTATTCCTCTTTCTCTACGACCTCATATTGCTGGCGGTCATTCTCATCGTGATAGACGCGGTAATAGATGAAATCCCCGCCCGCAATATAGTCAAGGCTTTCCAAACGCTCGCGGTATTTCGCAATCGTTTGGCGGGAGATGGTATAGCCCATTCTTCGCATATAGGCTTCCATAGCCTCATCGGGAAGCCAGCAGTATTCCTCATCCCCCAAGAGAAAGAAAAGGTAATTGCGGAGTTTCGTAAAATCGTTATGGGGGTTAAAGCCCATATCAAACACGCAATACAGTTTGAAGGGATTGTTGATGGCGGTGATATTGATATTTGCCGTTTCCCCGCTTCCATTTACGAAACAAACAACACCGTATCTATTCAGTTTCCTTTTCGCCGCCTCGTTGCTCTTGACGCCGAGATAATCCCATATTTCGGTAGCGGGATACATTTTACACTCTAACATTGCCTTTGCGTCCTTTCCGCCATACAATTAACACTGTAATAAAAACCCTTATTATATTCTGTTAATAGTATGACCTGATTTTGATTTTATGCGGTTTCTTGCTCGCCCTCCGTCTTTTTGAATTCGGGCTTCAACTTCGCACCGATATCCTCAAAGCAGATGATTTTGGGCTGTTCCCAAAGATAGAACATTGGATTGGAGCGGAACTTGGGAAACTGCTTCATAAACCAATCGCTAACGACGGCGTAAGGCGAAAGGCACATCTTCTCAGCCTTCTCCTTCACATCGTAGAACGCTTCCAAATAATCGGTCGCGTCGGGAAGGGCGCACATAAACCGCTCCATACGGTCATAAGTAAGACCGTTCTTCTTGTTGCGGGTGGTAATGCTGCCGTCGCTGTTCTTGTAGCGCTTGGGCGTCGCGTGGGTCTTACGAACGATGCGGAGACCGCGGAAGTCGTGCTGGAACTTACGCACCAACTCGTATTCGGCGCTGGTGGGGTCGTTCATAGCATCAGCGAAGGAAGCGGAAACGGTCAGGGTATTGGTGGTGATATCAAGGGTGTAGCTACGGCGAGAAGAATTAGACATTTTATTAACCTCCATTATTCTATTCTTTTCTATTGGATTAGGCTACGAGGGCGGCCCTTTTTGCCGCCAGCTCGTCGGCCTTCTCGCGCATCTGCTGATAGCGATAGTCAGCAACAATCTTCTTGGCATCTACGAAGTCAAATTCATCGTAGGTCTCAAAGAAAGTGCGCTTCACAAGCGGATACTGAGGGATACCCTCTTTTATGGCGTAAGCAATCGTATTATTCACCGCTTTCAGGGTAATGGCGTCATCAACCGCCATCAGGAAATCCCGAATGAAGGGAATATCCATACCCTTATAGGTCTGCCGAGGCTTGGCAGGCTGGGTGGGTGCCTTGACATTAACAGTGAAGTCAGGGTGGCGAGCCATCAAGGCAGTGAGCTCATCGTAGATGGGACCGAAGCCCTTGCCAGCCTTGGCGAAGGAAGCCTTGGTGCCGACGATGGTCTTGTCAGCGAAGTTGAGGTGGAAACGGTTATAAGTAGTGTTAGCCATTTTAATAGCCCTTTCTGGTTTTTTAGACTGCCCTTGTCTTATTTTTTATTTTGTCTCGGAGGTTTTGTTCTCTCCTCCTGACAATTCTATTTTACCAGAACCATATTTTTATTCAATATTCTCCCGCGCATCAGCGGAATATAAGCATTCTGCTGCTTTCTTTTTCAAACAAGAAAACAGCAGGAGTTTTCCCTGCTGTTTCATAGGTTTTCAATCAATATCGGTCCGCTATCTTTTTGAGGTATTCCTTGAACCTTCCTGCCGTTCCTGACGGGTCAATAATGATAACTCCTTCCCCAAGCCCGCATATCCAACCATAGAAATTCTCGCTCTCCACAATGAATGTCCTGACAGTAAAGTGCTTTTCGTCTATCTTTTTATAAACCGTATCGGGACCTTTGGGGAAACGCTCTAACATTGTATCAAGGAACCTGTTTTCAAACTGTATTGTGATGCGGTCTGCCTTACCTCCAATAAACATCCCGAAGGTCTGGCGGGCATAATCGTTTATCCCCAATCGGTCATTCTTTTCTTTTCCATCTCTTGGCCCATCAATCGCATTTACCTCTTCCATTCGGTCTATTCTATAAGACTTCATCTGGTGATAAGTGCCATCAAAGCCGATAAGGTAGTGCCTCCCGTCTGTCAGGGCGACCGTGAATGGGCTGACAGTGTATTTCTTTCCTTTTCGGCGTCGGGTAATGCTTTCTATATTTGCCGTGCTATGGGTAGTGTAATAGAAGGTGATTTTCCTATCCTGCTTGATAGCCTCTTTGATTGTGGCAAGGTCGCTAATCATTTGTTTATGTGCGTATTTCGGGCGTTCTACCACGATATATTCACTTTTCAGTCTCTTTTCCTGATACTTACTACACAGTATTTTGAGGTCATCTATCAGGTCATTAACATCCGTTTCAGAGAGAAAGCTTGATGACGCTATACATTCCGCAATCATCTCCACATCATCCATTGAGATATAGCGGGCATCAAGATAAATCGGTTTCCCGTTTCCTCCGTTGATACTCAGTATAGGCTCAAATTTCTCTATAAGCCCATCCTTGCCTTTCCATACCCCGCCCAGAAGGTCAATATCCCGACTGATAGCGTGTGCCTCTGCCTCAATGTTCTTTTCGCCTAAATATTCCTGGATGTCCTTCACCAGGACGCCGTGAAGCGGTCTGCCGTTTATATCAAGTTCCCCGTCAGTTTCTTTCATAAGATAATCGGCAATATAGAAAATTTTGAGGTTCTGTTTGCTTTTCTTCGGCATTGACGGACCGCCCCTTTTCCTTATGGATTGCTGAATTATTATAGCAGACACATTAACGATGAGGCAACACATTAAAGATTTATAAAAGATGCTGGTTTATGCTTAAAGATGATAAAAGACGCTTCCGAGATGTTAAAAGATGCTTGAAGATGTGTAAAAGTTATTCAAAAGGCCTGGTTTCGCTTACATTCAGCTGCTATACTTCAACTATGAAAACCGCTATCATACTTGGTATGATAACGAAAATGAATACAGTCCCAAGGCGGTGGAAGCCGACCAAAGGATGATAGACTGAAACTCAGCAAAAGCAACACCCCTTTAGCGAACAGGCTGAAAAAGCCTGTTCGCAACGAGTGGGGTTACAGCAACAAGGTCGTGGAGCTCATTGAGCACATGGCTTCCGTTGACCACGCTGAGTAATTCTTCTCACAACAGCAATTTCGCCGCACCCATCCGGGTGCGGCGATTTTTTATGGCGTTCTCCCTGGTGACCGGGAAATCTTCTAAGGCCTATAAAAGCGATCCTGTTCCCACCGGGCGGGGTTACAGTCGATATAATCCCGGATCTCCTCGTAATCCGCTTCAGTGCGCACCACATGGTCATAAAATGATTTTTGCCACAGGCTCTCCCCCGCTTCTTTGGAGCTCACGCGCTTGAGCTGTCCCATCACCGTACCAATCGAAGGAGTGTCGTAGGGGCGGCTATCAGCCGCCCGCGTTCCCTCGGCGGATCTGTCATGGATGCGTATGAGCAGATGCACATGATTGGGCATGATCACATAGCGGTCTACCGTCATCTGTGGATAGTACCGGGGAATGTTCTGGATCGCACGATCCACGATCATGCCGCTGTGGGTCAGTCGGGCGGGGATCGGGACAGCGTTCTGCGGGCGGCTGATAGCCGCCCCTACGTCGGCAGACGGGGTCGAATCCCAAAAAATACATTTACGATCCCGGGTGCAGATCGTAATGAAATAAGCGCCGGGGAGGCTGTAATCGTAATTCGGCAGTCGGTTCGGTCTTCTCTGCGGAAGCGCCATGAGTTCTCTTTCCTTCCCTATGATTCTTCTTTCAATTTGCCGTAGGGGCGCCTATCAGGCGCCTCTACATCCTATTGGGGCAAAGGAAAACACCCGCCTCTCCCGTGGACGTTCACATCTTCGCGGGCGGCTGGTAGCCGCCCCTACGGCGGTCGAGTTACCGTTAAGCCGTAGGGGCGCCTATTAGGCGCCCGCCACACCCTGGCGAAGTAAAGTGAAACCATCCGCCTCTCCCGTAGACGTTCACATTTCGCGGGCGGCTGGTAGCCGCCCCTACGACGGTCGAGTTACCGTTAAGCCGTAGGGGCGCATATCATGCGCCCGTGCCTCCTATTGGGGCAAAGGAAAACCACCCGCCTCTCCCGTGGACGTTCACATTTCGCGGGCGGCTGGTAGCCGCCCCTACGGCGGTCGAGTTACCGTTAAGCCGTAGGGGCGCCTATCAGGCGCCCGTGCCTCATGACGACACGGCCTCGGTATTTTGAATATACCACTTCTGCGCCTGCGAAGAAAACGGGCGTCCTGGCGCATCTTTGAACATCGTTGAACGTCTTACTAACATCTTTCAGCATCTTTGAACGAAAACGAGAGAACAGGGAGCATCTTTTAGGTGTTCCCTGTTGGTTTATCACTCAACGCCAGCAATTCCGTGATTACCTTTTCCAACAACGGCAAATATTTGTCATCAATCCGATGTATTTTATCCAATAGTAAAGCATCTGCGTTCCGCTCAGCCCCGAATAGGATATAATCAGCCGATAAGCCCAACACATTACAAACCTTTATCAGCATCTTTACCGATATGCCAGTCCTGCCTCTTTCCAGTTCCGCCAGGTAGGAGACGCTTACCTCCAATTTCTCGGCAAACTGTTCCCGCGTATATCCCAAATTTTCTCTTGCTTTTCTTATCCGCATATACATTTATCATCACCTCAACATATAGTATCGGTGATAGCGTGATAGAAAAACATCAAGTTATACAGTATGTTAAACATATTGCATTAGTTGATAATCTGTGCTATACTGACGACATCAAGCCCCAACAGAAAGAGAGGTAAGGGAAGATGGGGACAGAGCGAAAAACACCGAAACAACAAATAACCATTGGTAATAGAGATGATGACGCAGATCTTATTGATAGGATACTTGCATATCAAAAAGAAAAGAACTTCAAGTATGCCTCCGAAGCTGTACGTAAATTGTGTGAAGATGCACTGGCTATAAAAAAGGCAATGAAATGAGGGAAAGCGAAATGAAACGTATTACAGTTTCCATTCTTGTATTGATTATGATGTTTAGTGTTGTTGGGTGCGGCAAAAATGAAAAAACAACTACGCCGCAAGAGGCGACCGTTTTGCCTGCTTCAACGACAACTACTACCGCAAATACAGATACAAAAGAAACTCAATCACCGATAGAAGCATTAAACGAACAAGAGAAGCAGCTATTTGATGCCCTAATTCTTATTACAAAAGCGGATTTTTATGAGCCGTCCGCTGTCAAAGTTCTGGAAATTGGCGATTATCAATACCGTACAAAGTACAAAGAAGATGACAGCTATGATTTGCTGTATGGTCCTGATACTGTCATTGTCCGTCTTCAAGGAGAGAACCGAGTAGGGGGAACATTAAACCATTATTATATTATCTGTATCAATAGTGGAGAAAACGAAAGCTCAACCGCCCAAAGCCAAATTGAAAACTATCGCAATATGATAAAGACAAATCAAAAATTGATTGGAGTTAATGAACTTCAAAGGAATGGAAGCAGCAAAGAAGAAGCAGAAATCATTGAAGCTCAAATAAAGCTAATGAAATATGTTGCGGAATTTGGGGAATATATTGAATTGCCTGATGGATACGAGATATCCAAAGATGCGTCAAAAGATTTTGATATTGGCAATATTAATCGTGCTTTAAAAGCATATTGGGAAGAAATGGGCTTTTAAAAGGAGCCGAATGCGATGAATAAGCTGTTTTTAGACGCAGGCATAAAACTACGAATGATTTCAAAAATACTCTTTTTCCTTGGAACGATTGGTGCCATCCTGTGGGGTATCACTATTTTTGATGATTGGGGATATCGGTGGTTGTACTCTATCTTCATCTGGGTAGGTGTGCCTTTGTCCTTATATGTCAATTGTCTATTCTTATGCACCATAGCAGATATAGCCGAAGGGGTACGCTATAGTAAATAGTGTTTTAGGGGCAGGGAGCGACAAACTCCCTGCCCTATCTTTCCATCAGCCCGATATACTTATATGCTGTGGTCCTGCTGATACCGCACAGCCTTGCCAGCTCCGTAAGATTGAACGCCCCGTTTTTACAGGCGGGATCGTGGCGTAAGAAATTGGCGGGAATATCGTCAAGCCGTGGTCTGCGGTCTGCCGATCTTGGCACCCTTGGCCCCCACGTTCCGTCGGACCTCGCCTTCAACGCCCCGGCGGCGGGCAGAGAAGCCGGGATCTGACGGTTGCTTTTCCCGGGGATGGATGCTATCATGAAGGCAGGATCGAAGGGCCGCAGGGCCGACCTCTTCCTGTCCGGAGAGACCGGGGCCGCCGAAACAGCGGAGAAAGCAGCGGCGCGCACAACGCCCCGGAAACGGGCGTCTCGGTCCAGCTCATCTCATTGATCAGGGGGCTACTTATGAACATCGGTATCCTGGGCTGCGGACGCATCGCCCGCACCATGGCCGCCGTGGCCGCAAAGACGCCGGGCGTAAACGCATACGCCGCCGCGTCCCGTTCTCCGGAGAAGGCAAGGGCCTTTGCCGCGGAGAACGGTCTGGACGTATCCTACGGAAGCTATGAGGAGCTTCTGCGGGACCGGAACGTAGACCTTGTCTACATCGCAACGCCCCATTCCCGCCACGCCGCCGACGTGATGCTCTGTGCCGACTACGGAAAGCCGGTGCTCTGCGAAAAGCCCTTCGCCCTGAACGCTTCCCAGGCCCGGAAAGCCTTATGCTATGCGGAGGAGAAGGGCGTATTCGTCACCGAAGCCATCTGGCCCCGTTACATGCCTCACGCGGAGCTTCTGCGGAGCTTTGCGGCAAAGGGTGAGATCGGGACCATCACCTCGGCCGCCTCCTCCATGGCCATGAGCATCACAGAAAACCCCAGACTGCTGGACCTCTCCCTGGGGGGCGGCGCTCTGCTGGACGTGGGGATCTACGCTCTCACCTTCCTCTCCATGGTCCTGGGTGACGACGTGGCCGACGTCTCCGCACGGGGCGTCCTGACAGAGGACGGTGTGGATCTGGAAGACTATATTACCCTGGGCTTCGGAAACGGGAGGGTAGGCTCCGCCTATACCGCCATCACCAACGCTTCCAGCCGGTCCAGCATCCTCCGCGGGACGGAGGGCTATGCCACGATCGAAAGCACCGCCGCCTTCGGCGGCATGAAGATCTACGACGCCGGCGGCCAGCTGGTGCGCCAGGTGGAGTCACCCAACCGGTTCTCCGGCTATGCCTATGAGTTGATGGCCTGCGCCCGGGTGCTGGAGGAGGGCGGAACGGAGTGCCCGGAGATCCCCCACAGCAAAACCATTACCATGATGGAGCTGATGGACAGGATCCGCGACATTCTTGGCGTCCGCTATCCCTCCGCCGGGGAATAGGCCGCCGGGGATCCGCCGGACAACGCGGCGGTCCGCAGCTCTTCTATCCCGCTGATCCTTCGTCCGCTCACAGGGCCGTTCCCTCCGCCGCAGTGCTTGACGGCGGGGACGGGCTGTTTTATACTGCGGTTATCCACTAATCCCTCTGGATCCGGAAAGCCCCGGAGAAGGCAAGCCCCGACGAAAGGAGACTTCCCTATGGCAGATATGGAAAGCATCCGGGCACGGCACAGTGTCCGCCGGTATCTGAACACCCCTATCCCTGAGAATCTGCGGGAAATGCTGGACGCCAGAGCCGCAGAGCTGAACCGGGAGAGCGGGCTCAGCATCCAGATTCTTTACGATGAGCCGGAGTGCTTCAGCTCCCGGCTGGCCAGATACGGCAGATTTGAAAACTGCTCCAACTACATCGCCCTGGTAGGGAATCCGGGGCCGGGGCTGGAGGAGGCCTGCGGCTATTACGGCGAAGAGCTGGTGCTCTATGCCCAGGAGCTGGGTCTCAACACCTGCTGGGTCGCCCTCACCCACGGAAAGAGCAGGGCCCGGGTGGAGGAAGGCCAGAAAGAAGTGATCCTCATCGCCCTGGGATACGGGCAGACCCAGGGCAGCCCCCATCGGAGCAAGTCCCTCCGGGAGGTCAGCATCTGCAAGGGAGAAGCGCCCGACTGGTTCCGGAACGGCGTGGAGGCGGCACTGCTGGCCCCCACCGCGGTGAACCAGCAGAAGTTCCGCTTCGAGTTAAAGGACGGCGCGGTTACAGCAAGAGCGGGCCGCTTCGGCTCCTGTCTCATGATCGATCTGGGGATCGTGAAGCGCCATTTTGAGATTGGCGCGGGAAAAGAGAATTTCCGATGGGCATGAGGGCTCTGCCGGGGAGAAGTCCCCGGGATCCCGCAGAAGAAACAGCATCGCCGGGGGCACAGCACCCCGGCGTTCTGCATGGAAGGGGCCGGGACACAGGCCAAAGCACCTGGTACGATGCCGCATTTTAAACTTAGCTTTCGGGAAAGGAGCGGATCGCCGCGTCGGCGGCTATGCCGCCTTCTCGCAATGACACGAGAGGATCGGAAGCTGCAGCGGCCGCTTCACTCGCATGTCATGGCGAAAGCGAAGCGGCGCGGCATTCCGTTCCTTTTTTGTTTTGCTGATTCCCTCTTGTTGTTTCCTTTTTTCGCTCCGCCGGGATGCTTGACGGCGGGGGTGAAGTATTTTATACTGCTCATAAACCCATAAGATGACGCAAGCAGGAGGTGAGAAACATGACGGAGGAAAAAGGCGGCGGAGCCCGGACAGAGCTGCGCTCCCTTCACCTTCTGCGGGCTGCGGCCTGCCTCATGGTCATGCTCTGCCACACCGACGGAACGGAGTTTGGGCAGACCGGGGTGGAGTTTTTCTTCGTCCTCTCGGGCTTCCTTCTGATGTATTCCACCCGTAAAAGAGAAAGAGAAACCGGCTTCTGGCGGCGCCGCATAAAGCGGATCGTGCCCCTCTACTGGGGCGTGACCCTGTTGACGGCCTTCCTTGTCAATCTGCTGCCCGGTCTTTTCCGCTCCTACGTCTATACCCCCGTCTATCTTCTGAAATCCCTGTTCTTCCTCCCCTATACCCACGACGGGGTGGACGGACCGCTGATGGCCCTGGGCTGGACCCTGAACTATGAGATGTTCTTCACCCTGCTCTTCTGGATTTCCATGAAGCTGAGCCACCGCCGCCGGGGACCCATCGCCCTGGCGCTGCTGGGCTCCTTCGTACTCCTGGGACAGCTGCTGCCGCTGCCCTTTATCCTCAGCTACTGGTCTCGTCCGGTGCTGCTGGAATTCGGCTGGGGCATCCTGGTATATCTCTTCTGGGACAAGACAGGCGGCAGCGCCCGCCGGTTCAGTGAGCAAGCGCCGGGCGGTATTCTTCCCACACTGGGGGCGGTTTTTGCCCTGATCGTCGGCTTTTTCGCCATGGAATGGCTCTATGGGCTGGGCGTCTCCCGTGCCTTCGGGCCGGGGCTCCTGGCGGCGGCGCTTCTGGGGCTCTTTGCGGTGTTGGATCCCCTTCTGCGGATCCCGGAGGCTGTCAAAACGATTGCCGTGGACAGCTACGCCCTCTATCTCATTCACCCCTACCCGGTGCGGGCGCTGGACCTGCTGTTTTCCCGTCTTCCGGGGGGATGCAGCCTCTGGACAGGGATCCTGAACGTGGCACTGAGTACGGTGCTGTTGATGATCCTCTTTTCAGCGGCACGAAAAGCGCCGGGAAAGGTCGGTCGCTTTTTCCTGGGATGACTTGCCGCAGATCATCCTCTTCGGATAAAAGGAGCAAAAGATTGCCTTGATCGGTAGCATAAAAGGAGGAGTAAAATGGAAGAGCGGAAAACCACCCTGCTCATCGGCGCAAATCAGCCCCAGGCGGAGGGCAATTACCGGACCTATGCCCTCACAGACTCCGATCCCCGGCTTTTGGGGACCGGGCTTCCGGAGGTCTGCACCGGCGTCGCCCGGCCGGGGGCTCTCCCGGACGTTCTGTATTTCACCGATGAGCGGAAGACCACCGAGGAGACGCCGAAGGGAGGCGGACGGGTCTTTGCCGCGACGCTGGACCGGGAAAAGGGCGCCCTCCGGGAGCTGAATCACGCACCCTCCCAGGGCCCGAATCCCTCCTATTGCGCCGTGGACGGATCCGGAGACCATCTTCTTGTGACCAATTTCGGCGACCCCTCCACCTGGGGCGACCAACCCCGGGATTCCTCGAAGCCCTACCTGGGCAACGCCTCCATCGCCCTTTTCCGGCTTCAAAAGGACGGGAGCCTGGGACCGCTGCTGGACACCCTGGATTTAGAACCTCAGATGCGGGAGGGTCAGCTGCACTATTCCCACGCCCACTTTGCCGCCTGGGCGCCCGGCGGGGAGTTCTTCCTTGTGAACGACATGGGTGCGGATGAGATCGATACCGTCACCATCCGGGAGGAGCGTCTCTCCCTCTCCTCCCTCTCCCGTCCGCTGGGCAGCGGACCCCGCTACGGGGCCTTCCACCCCTCTCAGCGGCTCTATTTTGTAAACTATGAGGAGACGCCCCGGATCGAGAGCTTCCGTTGGGACAACGGCGGCGCCCTCACCCTCTGCCACAGTCTGGAGCTCCTCCATGAGGGCGGCTGGAGCCACGGCGACAAGCAATCCGGCTTCGCCATCCACCCCAGGGGCCGCTGGCTCTACAGCGCCATGCGGGGCAAGAATCTTCTGCTGGTGATCGAGGCTTCGGATGAGGGCCAGCTTCGGCTTGTGAAGGAGCTTCCGTTGCCCGGAGACAAGCCCAAGGACGTGGCTGTCAGTCCGGACGGGACCTGGCTCTCCGTCGCCTGCCGCAGCGGCGATCTCACCGCTCTCTATCGGCTGACGGAGGGCGGCCGCTCCCCCACTTACGCGGGGGTGATCCCCTTCCCCGGGGCGGGCTGCTCCCTCTTTGTATAAAGGGGCGGTGTACAGATTCTGCGGCTTTATACACCAAAAGGCGTTGTCTCAAAATAGGAAAGACCACGAGATAAGGACGCAGGGGCGGCTGACAGCCGCTTCGAGAGCGCTGTGATCATCTCACAAATAAGTTGGGCGAATTCGCATGATCATGCGAATTCGCCCAACTTATTTACACGTTTCAACATATGCCGCGCGGGCGGCTGATAGCCGCCCCTACAGGAGGAAACGGTCATATAAGACGTTTTGAGGCAGCCCCCTCTTTCGGCCTATTCCGTGAAAAACACCTCAGTTGGCCTTGCTGCGGGCGGCAAAGGCTTCCTCAATATGACGGATCTTCTTGGAAAGGATCAGGGCCAGGATCATACCGCACAGTACGGGGATGGTCATGACGATCCACATGGTGGGCACATAGCCCAAGGCCTTCGCCACCCGGCCCATGACGATAGGCGCTACCAGAGTTGCGCCATCCACGGCAATGTAATTGGTGCTGGAAGCAGAACCGCGCCGCTCCGCCGGTACGGACCGCATGCAGAGGGACTGCAGCGCAGGCTGGGCAATGCCGAAGCCGAAAGCGTTGATAAATGCGGCCAGCAGCAGCACAAACGTATTGGGCGCGATGCCGATGAGATAGAGGGAAACAGCCAGAAAGCCGATGGCGGGAACACCCACCCGGACAAAACCATATTTATCTATCAGCTTTCCGGCGATGGGTCGGGTCACCAGGCAGGTGAGGGCATAGACCGTAAAGAAGAAGCTGCCCCCGGCAATGCCCCGTTTCTCAGAATACAGGATCAGGAAGGATCCGATATTGACAAAGCCCATATGGACCAGGAACATGATGGAAGCGGGGACCAAAGCCTCTACCGCAACTATCGTGCGGGGAGTCAAGCGGAAGGGAACCTTCTTCTGGGGCGCTACCCGGACAATAAAGATGGTCAGCAGCAGGGCGCAGCTCATTCCGCCGGCACAGACAAGGTAGGCCGTGTTATATCCGAAGGCTTTCCGCAGCATGACGCCCACGGTGGGGCCGATGGCCTGGGCCACGATCTGGGCGCAGGCATAGATACCCATGCCCGAGGAAAAGCGGTCCGTTGGGATGCTGTCCGATACGATGACCATGAGACAGGAATTGCCGAATGCATTGCCGACACCCTGCAGCAGGCGGAAAGCCTTCAGAATACCAATGACAGGCAGCCCGGTGGCCGCCGCTATGGCGGGGGCTGTGCTGAAGCCGAGGTAGGCGATGATGAAGAAGCAAAGGGCCATCATCAGAATCTTCTTCCGATTGAAGGCGTTCATAGCCGGTCCGGAAACGAAGCGGAAGATGAGGGCCGTGATGGCAAACATGCTCATAAGGGAGCCCACCTGGTCCGCGGGAGTGCCGAGGGAATCGGCATATACCGAAAGCATGGAGTTGGAGAGCTGTTGGCTGAGGTTCAGCATGATGCTGGCGAAAAAGACGCTGATGAAAATGGGGTTCCAAATGGTTTTGGGCGTCTCCCAGGTGTCCGCAGACGGACGTACGCGATCACTCATTGTTATTCCCTCCCTGATATGAACCTATACGACAAAGGCAGAGGGCATAATTTGTACCCTTCCTGTTCCATATCTACTATACCAAATAATATGCGTATTGAAAAGAGGCGGAGGAAGAAAACAAGGGGCATCGTGTAAAGATTCCGTTAAGGTTTTTGGAGCAAAACAAAACCGGACTCACGCCGAGTCCGGTTTCGTCATCGTATTGAATGGATAACCTCAGCACCACTCGCGGGTATTGGACTTATCCTGACCCAGATCGGCGATGAGCTCCGCGGGATCGTAAACGACCTCGGACTCTTCCTCGACCTCAGTCTCATCGGTCTCATCCTCCGCCGGCTCATAAACCGGAGCGGGGCGGGAGTATCCGCCGCGGCGGCGGTTGTCCCTTCCGCCGCGGTAGCCGCGGTCACGGCTGTCGCTGCGGCTGCGCTGGGGTGCGGTGGCCGCGTCATAGCCCACCACCACCCGGCGGTTGGGCTCGCTGCCCGTGGAGAAGGTGGTCACGCCGGCCACATCCTGCAGGGCGTTGTGAACGATATGCCGCTCATAGGCGTTCATCGGCTCCATGGTGATGCTCTTGCGATAGCGAAGCACCTTCTCCGCCACCTTCTTGGCATGGCTCACCAGGGAGTCCTCCCGCTTCTGGCGGTAGTTTTCCGCGTCGATGCTGACCCGGATCCGCTGTCCGTCGCCGCGATTGACGGCGTAGTTGCAGAGGTGCTGAATGGCGTCCAGAGTCTCACCCCGGCGGCCGATGAGGGCGCCGATCTCGCTTCCCTCCAGCTCCACGGCGATGCCGCCGTCCTCCCGCAGGGAGGTGCGGATCTCCGCATGGACATCCATCCGCTCAAAAAGGCCCGTAAGGAAGGCGGTGACCATCTCCTCAGGGGAGGAAGCCGCCGGCTCTTCCGGCTTTTCCGGCTCCTCATAACTCACGCGAACACGGGCAGGGGCGCTGCCGATACCCAAAAAGCCGGCCCGGGCCTTCTCCAGGACCTCAACCTTGACCTTTTCCAGGGTGACGCCCAGCTCCTCAAGAGCGGCGGCGACGGCATCCTCTTCCGTTTTCGCGGTCTTTTCAAGAATTTTCAACATAATTGAAGCAGACTCTCCTTCATAGCAAATCTGACGCCCGCGGGGGCTCAGTCTTCTTCCGTGCTTTCCGTCGCGCCGTCGGTTTCCTCGGCGGGTTTGTTGTATCTGTCGGGATCATAGGCCCTGCCTCTGGCATAGCGGCGGTCACCCACCCTGCCTATATCCTCGGCCAGGGTCTCCCCCCGGTCGGCGGCCTTTTTCCGTTCATACTCCTGGCTGCGGGCGTCCCTCTCCTGCTGCTCCTTGAGCTGCTGCTTGCGCTTGGAGGTATTGGGATTCACACTGGTGTTTCCCTCGGCACGGAGGCGCTCCGTCTCCTGGCGCTTGGCCTCCAGCTCCGCCTCACGGGCACGGCGCCGCTGGATGTTGACGGCGTCCTCCTTGTCCAGGATCTTGTTGTAGTACTTGTTCATCACGAACTCCTGAATGCCGCCGAAGAGAGAGCCGGCCGCCCAGTAGAGGCCCATGGAAGCGGGCATCATGAAGGCGAAAACCAGGGTCATGAGGGGCATCATCAGGTTCATGGAGGCCATGCTGGCCTGCTGCTCCTGGTTCTGCGCTCCGCCGCCGTTGGTGGCGGTGGACACCTTGCTGGAGGCCCAGGTCAAAAAGGCAGCCAGCACGGGGATCAGGAAGAGGCCCACATTGTTCCAGCTCATATCACCGGAGGTGATAAAGCTGAAATTGGGCACCTGGCCCAGGTCAATCCCAAGGAAGCCGAAGTCGATGTTCCGCAGCTTCTCCACCCCGAGAGAGGCGAAGGAGCTCCAGTTCTGGTGAATAAACTGCGTCTGGAAGATCTGACCATAGGCCGCGGCATTGCGGACGCCGTCAAGAGAAAAGCCCAGCTCCGTGAGCTTATTCAGCAGGGCGCCGCCCTCCTGCAGCTGAGACTCCGCCACACCCATCATGATTGTGATGGGATAGCGGATGGCCTGATAGAGAGCGATCAGGATGGGGAACGGGAGCAGGGACCAGAGGCAGCCGGACATGGGATTCACATGCTCCTCCTGATAGAGCTTCTGCGTCTCCTCATTGATCTTCTGCTGGTTGCCCGCATAGCGCTTCTGAATATCGTTCAGAACGGGATTCAGACGGCTCATCCGCAGCATGCCTTTTTTGCTCTTCATCTGGAAGGGCAGCATGATGAGGCGGACAATGAGGGCGAAGGCCAGGAGCGCGAGTCCATAGTTGCCCAGCACCTGGTAGAGCCACATCAGCAGGACGCCGAAGGGCTTGGCAATTGCTTTCATCATATTCCGTTTTTCTCCAATCCGTGTCAGGGCACAGGATCGTAGGGATCAAAATGCTTCCCGTGGAAGGGATGGCAGCGGAGTATCCGCCTTAGGGCAAGCCAGCCGCCCTTCCAAAACCCGTATTTCTCCAACGCCTCAACGGCATACTGGGAACAGGTGGGAATGAAAATACACCGCGGCGGAAGCGCGGGTGAGATATGCCGCTGATAAAAGCGTATGAGGGCGATGAGGAGCTTCTTCATTCGACAGGCTCCAGGATCCCCAGCTTCTTCACAAGACGCAGGAAATCCGCCTCCAGCTCCCGATAGGGGGCGTCGACCCCCCCATGGCGCACCACCACCACCATATCCCAGCCGGGCTGCAATTCCCCCTCATGAAGGCGATAGACCTCCCTGAGACGACGGCGCACACGGTTGCGGTGCACGGCGTTGCCCAGCTTTGTGCTGACCGTGTAGCCCACACGGTTTTGCGGCCGGCGGGTCTTTCGGCAGTAAAGCAGCAGACGGTGGGTCGCGGCGCTCTTCCCCTTCTGGTAGAGGCGCCGGAAATCATAGTTGTTTTTCAGCGATACCGTAAATCTCACTTACATTCCTCCGGAGCCCGGTGGGTGATCCCCCGGCCCTATGCCGGAGCGCACATCAGACAGTGAGCTCTTTCCTGCCCTTCTGGCGGCGACGGGCCAGGACCTTGCGGCCATTGGCAGTGCTCATCCGGGCACGGAAGCCATGGACCTTGTTGCGCTGACGCTTCTTGGGCTGGTAGGTTCTTTTCATTGTGGGTTCCTCCGTATTAAATATTTTTCAACTATACTCGACACCGCCGGGCGGCGCAGTTGACATAAAATCTTCCGTGTCGGTACACACGGCACGGAAGATAATTATACCTTGTTTTTCCCGCATCTGTCAAGAGAAAACGGGTTTTTTAGAGGAATTGCTCAGTTCCCTGTATTGGGAATGTATTTTGCCAGCGGCTTCTGCAGGAGCGCGCAGATCACAACGGCCAGGATCGTGTTGGGCAGCATGTAGGAGCCGTTATAGAGCACCGAGTAGATCGCGGGACTCGTCATGGTCATATTGAAAAAGGTCTCCGGCATGTACTCCGCGTAAATCGTGACGCCGCTGAGGAAATGAATGAAGAAACGGCCGATACAGCCCACCAGGGCGCCGAGAGGAAGGCTCTTCCGGGTGACGCCGGAAAGGCCCACCAGCATATAGGCCAGGGAGTAATCCAGCAGCATGGACTGCCAGTTGACGGCAGAGCCGCCGGCGAAGAGGAATTTCATGGTACCGAAAACGAGCCCGGCGCCCAGGCCCCAGCCCAGGCCCCAGCGGACACCGATCAGAATGAGGGGGATCATAACAAAATCGATGGAGCCGCCGAAGCCCCCAAAGGCCAGACCGGTGGGAATCTTCAGATAGCTCAGCACCAGAGCCGCCGCTACAAGAATGGCACTCTCCGTCAGTGCGCGAAGATTTTTGTTTTTCATAGTTTTCTTCCTCCTTACAGAATAAAAAACTCCGCGGGGCAAACCCGCGGAGAAAGGCTCCATATCCTCCCTACGCCGGCATTACCCGAACAGGTTCATAGGGTCCCGCGACTTCCTGCCGCAGTCTCAGCCGGGAGATACCCAGCACCCCTTTACCGCAAACTATAGCACTTTTTTGCGGATTGTCAATGCTGCGAATTGAAAAAACGGGAATGCAGTGCTACAATCCTTCCTTGGGGAGTCTCTTCCCCAACTACAAGGCACGCCAAAAGAAAGGGTGACCCCGAATGAATCGATTCTGTACGCGATGCGGCGCTCCCCTGGATCCCCGGTCCGGGCGCTGTCCCCGCTGTGCTCCTCCGCAGGAGCTCAAGGCCGCTCCCGGCTGGATCTGTCCCGCCTGCATGAGAGAGAATGCCGTCTCTGATCGCTTCTGCACCGCCTGCGGCAAGCCCTATGGCTTTATCGCCCCCACCGGAACGAAGGCCGGAAGAGCTTCCAGGCGCTGGATGATCCCCGTCCTTGCGGGTTTGGTGCTGATCCTGGGACTCGGCATCTGGTTTGTTCTCTCTCACCGGCCACCGTCGGATCTCACCGGGCGCGTTGCCGAACGGATCGAGTTCCCAAGGGGCAGCGTTCCGACGGATTCCGCCGGTGTCCCCGCAAGCGATCAGCCAGCTTCCCGGCGGCCCAATCCGGAGGAGGAGCTTCCCTCCGGCGCTTTGGAAACAGCCGGATCAGAGGCGCCGGCCCCCACGGCGGAGCCTGAGGAGGCCCCCGCGCCTAATGAAGAGCCCACAATCAACGAAGCCCCTGCGCCCCATGAAGAACCCACACCCGCTGAAGTCCCTGCGGTCAACGAGGAGCCCACATCCACCGAAGCTCCTGCGTCCAACGAGGAGCCCACATCCACCGAAGCTCCTACGTCCAACGAGGAGCCCGCACCCGCGGAAGTCCCTGCGGACATCGATGTTCCGGCAGCCAATGAAGACCCCTCACCCGCGGAAGAACCCATACCCGCGGAACCGGAATACAGGCTCGAGGAGGTCCCCCTAAACAGCCTCAGCCCCTCCGCGCGCTTCGGCAAGGTCTATTACCATCAGGAGGAGGCGCTTCCCTTCCCCACCAGCAATGACTGGCGGGACGTGGAGACGCCCGGTCATCTGGCAAGCCGTCCCAGGGACGCCGATGGAAATGTGTTCACCTTCGGCCTTCATATGGACGGACCTGAGCTGGGGCCTTATTCCATCACCTTTGACCTGGCCGGCGCCTACGACAGTTTCTCCGGCTGGTGTATTCTGCCGGAGAACAAGGCGCGGGACAACGACTCCGTCCAATACTCCAAGTATTTCCAGATCTACTGTGACGGCGTGCTGGTCTATACCTCCGACACCATGAAAAGAGGCGTTCCCTCCTCCTCCTTTACCCTGGACGTCCGCGGCGTCAACACACTGACCATCCAGTACCCCGCCACCGAAGGGCCAAACGATCTGGCTGTCCTCTGCGACGCCGTCCTCACACGGAATGTGCCGGTGAACGAATAGGATAAAAAGCAAATCGATCCCGGTATGCCGCTTTCGGCCTACCGGGATCGTTGTTTCTTTTCCGGGCTCTCCCCGCTCAGAAGCGGGAGAGCACTGTCACCGTGCCGGTCTCCAGATCCTTCACCGCAAGGAAGCCGCCGGTAAGGGCATAGGCCTCACGCCATCCAAGGTCACTGCCCGGATCCCGCACGCCGTAATAGCAGCGGTAGTAGACCCGGACGCCGTCATACCCCAGGATGCTGACCCGTGCCGGACTCTCCCCTTCCGAAGAGATCAGGTCCGCCGACGTCAGCGCCAGGCGGCGGCTGCCATCCGAAGGCTCAAAGACATAGTAGCTGCCGTCCACCTGTAAAGAGAGATTCATGCTGTCCTCCAGCATGTACTCCTCCTCCCCGATCACTATGCTGCCATCCGGATTCACGGAGAAATATTTATTCACCAGTTCTCCTTCCGGAGAGACCTGCTCGCCTCCGCCGCCGTCCAGCCTTGCTCGGGCAATGCCTCCGCCCTGATAGAACATCCCCGTGCCGGCGATGGAACCGTAGGAGAAGTAGGCATATTCGATCCCGTCAATCGTCGGGAAATAGAGCTGCATGATGGCGCAGTAGCCATTGGCGATTTCATAGGGGAAGTTGGCCGGTGTGCGGAAGAGCTCCCGGTCATCCCCGCCCTCAACGGAAACGGAGCGCAGAGATACGGAGCCGCGGGAGCGCTGGGCGGTCTCCGACGGTCCTTCGTAGTAGATCCGTCCGTCATGGATGGCCAGAAGGGTCCCCTGGAAAAGGACCCTGCGCTCCCCCTCGGGGACAGAGACGGAGGCGATCACATTGGTCTTAAGATCGGCGTCATAGGACGAGAGAACGACTCTGCCGGCGTCGGGATCGGCCCCCAGAATGGTTCCGCGGCCATATTCCGCCGTCTCCCCGGTCTCCGGCCGGTAAGAGAGCACCCGGTCATATCCGTCCGCCCCTTTTTCCATATAGAAAATCGTGCCCCGGACCACTGCCAGAATGCCGGTGCCCGCCGCCTCCAGCACCGTCTCCTCCGTGCCGTCCCTGTTGGCGATCAGCGCTTTGGGCGCCCCGGCCAGAACCGGAAAGGAAGCGAACAAGCTGGGGGATTCCAGGCTGTCACGGGTATAGCGCCAGTAATAGAGCGTATTTCCGGCCGCCGCAATCTCTCCCGCCGGGAGAAGGGTCGATCCCTCAGCCTGGGTCGTCTGCGTCTCCGCCGCTTCTATTGTCTCCGCCGTCTCCGCCGGAGGCGTGGGTTCAGACAGGGTACGGGTTTTCTCGGAAGGGATCCCGCTCTCCGCCGTATTTCTCGCGGTCGAAGGAGCCGAAACCGTGTTCTCCTCCGCCTGCTCATCCTGCCTGAGCTCCCAGGCCGTCGCCTGCCGGGGCCGGTGGCTGACCTGCTTCATGTACCGGGGACTGCCGCCCCCGGTCGCGGCGGCAACGGCAGTCACCGCCACGGTCAGTGTCAGAACCGTACCAAAGAAATGGGCTTTCAAATACTTTTTTATCAGATCGAAGGCCGTATCAGCCGCCTTTCCCTTGCATTTACGGATCACATAATCCCGGAAGGGGCGCTCCTTCGGCGCAAGACTGCGGCCCGTTCGCCCGCAGAAGAAAGAACCCTCTCTCACAGGCTCCCCGCACCAGATGCAGAAGCCCTGTCCCATACTGTTTCCTGTCATGGCTGCTCCTCCAACGGACGATAGACGAAGATGGTCCGGCTCTCCGCAGGGTCGGACACATACTCCGCCTCGATCCGAAACCAGTCGGCGCTCTCCACCCGGATGCAGACCTCCTCCTCCGGGGAGAAGGTCTGCCGCAGGACAGCGCTTCCCTCCCGGTCAAAGGAGACAAGCTGCAGAGAGGATACCTCATGGGGGAAGCGGAAGCGAAGGCCGATCTCATCCTCCTCCGTATAGAGATAGTACTCTCCCGCCGAATCGTTGGCCTCGATCCTGTACTGATCGCTCTCCAAAAGGCGCAGCGCATTGCCTTCCCGCCCGCGCAGAAAAAGCCCGATGGCAACAATGAGCAACAGCGTCAGGATCCGTACCGGCCAGCTGGAAAAGAACTTATTCAGCGTCAGGGTGTCCTTCCAATCCTCCAGGGCCTCCAGTTTTCCCCAGATGGTAGCCTTGTAGCCGCCGTCACGCTCCTCCTGCGTGAAGGGGGCGTCACAGGCTTTACAGAAACGGGCATAATACACATTGCGTGTCCCGCAGGTCCGGCATTGCACGGCCCCACCTCCTCTCATTCTCTGCATAGAGATACGTTATTATAACACAAACCGATACGCCTCACCAGAGGGATTTCTATTTCACCGAGTTCCATTTGCCGGACAGCAAATCTGCAAAAGACTTGCAAATTTGCGAATGAGTGTTATAATGTGGGGTGGATAAAAAGTATGAGCCTTTTATCTCAGGAGAAATCCTGAAGGAAATATGCAAAGAAGGGTAAAAAATGACAAAAATCGACATCTTTTCCGGATTTTTGGGTGCCGGGAAAACCACACTCATCAAAAAGCTCATCCAGGAGGCCTACCAGGGCGAACAGCTGGTCCTCATCGAGAACGAATTCGGTGAGATCGGCGTGGACGGCGCCTTCATGCAGGATGCGGGCATTCAGGTCAATGAGCTGAACTCCGGCTGCATCTGCTGCTCCCTCTCCGGCGATTTCAGTGAGGCGCTGAAGCTGGTGGTGGCGCAGTATCATCCCGATCGCATCCTTATCGAGCCCTCCGGGGTCGGCAAGCTCTCCGACGTGGTCTACGCCGTGGAGAAGGCGGGGATCCCCGACATGGTCATCAACGGGCTGACCACCGTGGCCGACGCCAAGAAGGCCCGGATCTATGAGAAGAATTTTGGCGAATTTTATGTCAACCAGATCGAGCACTCCAGCTGCATCGTTCTGAGCCGCACCACCGGCATCAGCGAGCAGAAGCTGCAGGAGACCATGGACATCATCCGCAAGTACAACACCTCCGCCGTGGTGGTCACCACCCCCTGGGAGGAGCTGAACGGTCGGCAGATCCTGGACGCCATGGAGCGCCGGGATACCCTGGAGATCGCCATCCAGAAGCTCAGCGCGGAAGGCGCCCTCAATGACGACGAGGATGAGGACGAGGACGAGCATGAACATGAACACGAGCACGAGCATGAACATGAGCATGAGCATGAACACGAGCATGAGCATGAACACGAGCACGAACATGAACACGAGCATGAGGACGCCCATGGCCACCACCATCATCACCATCACCACCATCATGGTGAGGATGACCACGACGCTGATGAGATTTTTGACAGCTGGGGCGTGGAGACCGGCCATATCTTTGACAAGACAGCCCTGCAGGCTGCAGTGGAGGCTCTGGATGACGAGGCGCGCTTCGGCGCTGTCCTCCGCGCCAAGGGCGTGGTGAACACCACCGAGGGCTGGGTCCAGTTCGACCATGTGCCCGGTGAGATCGAGTTCCGTCCCTCCTCCCCTGCCGTGACCGGTCGGCTCTGCGTCATCGGCGCGGAGTTGAAGCAGGATGCCATCAAGACCCTCTTCGGGCTGAACTGAGGACGCCATGGAAGTACCCGTATATCTCTTTACCGGATTTCTGGACTCCGGCAAGACCAAATTTATACAGGAAACCTTAGAGGACCCCCGCTTCAACAACGGCCAGGAGAACACTCTCCTTGTGGTATGCGAGGAGGGGGAGGAGGAATACGCCCCCGACTCCTTCGCCGCCCACAATGTCTATATCAAGACCATTGAGAGCGAAACGGAGCTCAACCGGAAAACCCTGGCAGCGGCTCTGAAGGCCAACAAGTGCAGCCGGGTACTCATTGAGTACAACGGCATGTGGCTTCTCGACCAGCTGTTCAACGCCCTCCCCGACGACTGGTACATCGCCCAGGAGTTCATGTTCGCCGACGCCAACACCATCCTGACCTTCAACGCCAACATGCGCAATCTGGTGGGGGACAAGCTCAAGACGGCGGAGCTGGTGGTTTTCAACCGCTTCCCCGCCGGGGCGGACGTCATGCCCTATCACAAGCTGGTGCGGGTGATGAACCGCTCCTCCAACATCGCCTATGAGGCCCCCGACGGCAACGTGCAGTATGACGAGATCGAGGACCCCCTGCCCTTCAATATCGACGACGATCCCTGCGTCATCTATGACCGGGATTATGCCCTTTGGTACCGGGATCTCTCGGAGGAGATGAAGAAGTATGACGGGAAAACCGTTTCCGTCAAGGGCGTGGCGGTGGTCCGCCGGGATCTGGGGAAGGATGAGATCATCTTCGGCCGGGATCTGATGACCTGCTGCGCCGCCGATATCCAGTTTGCCGGTCTTGTGGTACGGATGCCCGCGCGGAAAAAGCCGAAAAACCGCAGTTGGATCAACCTTACCGCAAAAATTGAGATCCGCCACTCCGACGTCTACGGTCGGGTGGGGCCGGTGCTGACCTGCCTCAACTGGACCGAAGCCCTGACGCCGGATGAGCCGGTGGCCACTTTTTATTAACGAAAAATCCCACGACAGCTGTCGTGGGATTTTTTAATATAGTTATTCAATTGAGAAAGCTTACCAGGCTGCAGGGCAGGGCGCTTCTCATATAATGGGCCATGACCTCCGGCGGCTGCTCTGCCCCGTCGCGCAGATATTCATAGATCGTCCGGGCACAGCCGTAGGCGTACTGCCGGATGGCGAAGCTCTGTTCAGGGCTCAGCTCCTCCGGGCCGCCGCGGCTGCGTACCAATTCAGCCAGAAGCTGGCTGGCGTAATCCACCACCGGGTGTTCGGTAGAGGCAGATCTGCTGCGGTTTTCATATACATTGATGAGATAGTCGCGGTTGTCGATACAGTAACTGAGATTCCGGCAAAGGATCGCCTCAAAGCTCTCCCCTTCCTCCGACTGTTCCAGGATCTTTGTAAGGGCGGTCATCTGGATCCAGTTCACAAGCTCGGCCTTATCCCGAAAATGATTATAAAAGGTGGCGACTGTCAGGCCACTTCTTTCCGCAATTTCCTTGACCGTGATCCGGTCCAGGTTCTTTTCCTCCAGCAGCCCCTTGAGGGACTCCGCAAACCTCTCTTTTGTTGCCTTCCTCATGAAACACCAATTCCTATCCCGCTTCGAGACATCGCCCGTTTCCCTGTTTCGTTGGACTCCCCCTCCCGATAACAGAAGTCGAGTCCGCTTCTGAGTTTAGCGTATTAAATCACAGTTTTCAGTATCTGTCAAGTAGTTTGAAATGTAGTTAGTTGTAAAAAATCAAAAGAAAGGCAATAAATAGTAAAAAAACGGCAATTGTAAGTAAGCAGATTGAGAAAAACGTGATTTATTCAAAGGATCGACTCGTCCTGCAGACACAAAAACGCAGCCCGTCGGCACTGGATCAGCGCCTATGGACCGCGTTTTTTCATTTTGTACAGGCCGTTCTCAATTCAAGGGAGGATCTCTGCTTCCGTTTTCTGCTCCGGCTCCTTATTCGGCAGGGCCCCCTTCGCATCGGAGATTTCCTCAACCGCGGAAGGCTCCTCCGCCTCCTCTGCCGTCTCCGGTACGGTCTTCTCCATATCGGCCGAAAGCCCCGTCCCGTAAAAGAGCCGCAGAAGGTCCTCCAGGTCCCCCGATTCGATGAGGCTCACCTTATCGCCAAATCTCTCCGCCCGTTTGCGGAGGAACCAGGAGGGCGTTCCCTCCGTATTCAGGAAGACGCCGGGAACCCCGCAGGCGGCGGCGATCTCCATGTCCGACGCAAAGTCATTGCCCACCACAACCGCCTCCTCCGGGGCCAGCTTTTCCTCCTTCAGAAGGGAGCGAAGCAGCGCGGGCTCAGGCTTGCGCAGACCCTCATCCGAAGAGAGCACGATGCGGTCAAATTGGGTGACGAGTCCGGTGATTTCAAGCTCCGGCCGCGTGAACACCGCCTGGGCATTGCTGAGAAGAAGAAGCCTGGTCCCCCGCTCCCGCAGGGCCTTCAGCACGGGCAGCGTGTGAGGATACAGGCCAAAGCGACGGCGCGAGGAGATGCGGAAAAAATGGGCGGCCGCCGCAGACCAGGTCCGGCTGTTCCGACTGGTGACGCGGTTGGAGGACAGGTGGTGCTGGGGCGCCTCCCGAAAGAGGGTCCAGAAAACATCGGAAAGATCCACCTCGGGCCAGTGATAGCCGGTGGCAAGAGAGATCCGCCGCTCCTCCATACGAATGAGAGAGTGATAGCGGCCCTTCAGCTCCTCCGGCTGCCAGTCGGCACCGTAGACGGAATAAAACCCGGCCAGCTTTTCCCAGAGCGCGGGATCCTCTTCATCGGTCCAGATATCCAGAAGGGTTCCGTATAGATCAAAAACATAGGCGCGCGGCTCTCTCATGCTCAGCTCCTTTCCCAACGTATCTGCAAACGAAAGGCTTCCCTATTTTCCTTGTATCATAACACAAGTTCGTAAAAAATGGTATAGCTAAGTTTGAAAAAGAAAAAACAGACTGTAGACAAACCCCGGTACAAGGGGGAAAGAGTTTATAGAGTAGCGGGGGAGCTCGAGGGGGCAAGGCCCGCCTCGAATTGGATCTGCCCTGGCGAAATGCCTGCTAAAGCAGGCTTTCGCGGAGCGCAGCGACGTTTTTTGTGAGGTGAAGCTTCACAAAAAACACGGGGCATTGAAGCGTGTAGACAAAGTCCATCGGACTTTGTCTACACGCTGAGGGGCTGTCTTTTGAGACAGCCCCATTTATTTTATTCTTTAATGTCCTGTTGCCCGGAACCCGGGTCCTGTCGCGTCCCCGCTCCCTTAAAAAGCGATCTTCTCGCTGATATAGCTCTCCAGAGAATCGATGGGAATACGCACCTGCTCCATGGTATCCCGGTCACGGACGGTAACGCAGCCGTCATTCTCGGAATCGAAGTCATAGCAAATGCACATGGGCGTGCCCACCTCATCCTGGCGGCGATAGCGCTTGCCGATGGACCCGGTCTCGTCATAATCACACATAAAGCTCTTCTGCAGCCGGTGATAGACCTCCACGGCCTTACCGCCCAGCTTCTTGGAGAGGGGCAGCACCGCGCACTTGAAGGGGGCCAGGGCGGGATGGAGCCGCAGCACCACGCGGGTGTCGTTCTTCTCCGCATCCACCACTTCCTCATCATAGGCGTCGCAGAGGAAGGCCAGCGCTACGCGGTCACAGCCCAGGGACGGCTCGATTACATAGGGGATATAATGCTCATTGGTCTCGGGATCGAAATAGGTGAGATCCTTCCCGCTGGCCTCCTGATGGCGGCTGAGGTCATAATTCGTGCGGTCCGCAATGCCCCAGAGCTCACCCCAGTCGGTGAAGGGGAAGGCGTACTCGATATCGGTGGTGGCGCGGGAGTAGAAGGCCAGCTCCGCAGGCTCATGATCCCGAAGGCGCAGATGCTCCTCCTTGATGCCGAGGCTCTTCAGCCAGCCAAAGCAGTATTCTTTCCAATAGGCGAACCACTCCAGATCTGTTCCGGGCTTGCAGAAGAACTCACACTCCATCTGCTCGAACTCACGGGTACGGAAGGTGAAGTTGCCCGGCGTGATCTCGTTGCGGAAGGCCTTGCCTACCTGGCAGACGCCGAAGGGCAGCTTCTTCCTGGTGGTGCGGGCGATATTCGCAAAGTTGACAAAGATGCCCTGGGCCGTCTCGGGACGGAGATACACGGTGCTGGAGGAGTCCTCCGTCACGCCGATGGCGGTCTTGAACATCAGGTTGAACTTGCGGATGGGGGTGAAATCATGCTTGCCGCACACGGGGCAGACAATGTCCTCATGGCCGGCGATGAAGGCGTCCATCTCATCAAAGGTCATGGCGTCGGTATTTTCATCAGGGAAAGCGTCGCCGATGAGCTTATCCGCGCGGTGCCGCGCCTTGCAGGCCTTGCAGTCAAGAAGGGGATCGGAAAAGCTGGCAACATGGCCGGTGGTGACCCAGGTCTGCGGGTTCATGATGATGGCCGCGTCAAGGCCCACGTTATAGGGGCTCTCCTGCACAAACTTTTTAAGCCATGCCTTTTTGACGTTGTTCTTGAACTCCACACCCAAAGGGCCGTAATCCCAGGCGTTTGCCAGTCCGCCGTAGATCTCGCTGCCTGCGTAGACATAGCCGCGGTTTTTACAGAGGGCGACAATTTTCTCCATCGTCTTCTCGGAATGTTCCATAAGCGGTCTCCATTTCCTTCAAATAGTATTCAAATATAGATAAGTCTCAACTAAGTTCCATGCCTTATTATAATCCCGAAGAGGCGCTTGTCAACCGACATCCTTCAATTTCTCCCCCTCGGCGGAAATGCCCACCGAAAAGGGGCAAAGAGAGGGGAAATCGACGAACGACAGGGCTGCTCACCCGCAGTTTATAATCCTGGATATCGGACTTTTATGGTGAGATAATGAATACAACGAATACAAAAGAATACAAAGCGCAGGGATATCTAAAGAGAAACATATTACGAAAGGAGATCCGCCATGGAAGAAAAGCTGACAAAAAGAGACGAGGTCCTTTCCGGCGCCCTCAGAAGGGCCATGGAGCAGGAGGAGGCGCGGCTGCGCCGCCCCCTTTTGGAAGATGTGAACCTTCTCAATTTTGTGCTGGCCGTATCCGCACTGGGGATCGGCTGCCTTGTCACCCTTCTCCGATAAGCTGCTCAGCCGGACGACGCCAATCTGATTAAAGGGCGATGCCCGGCTGCGGGAACAAAGCGTCGTGCCGAGCCGTCAAAACACCGCCTTCCTTTGCGGTTTTTCTTTCCGAAATCGGGCTATACTTTCCCACAGATATACAATTCATACTTTACTAACACACACAGTTGACAGACTGTGGTAAAATAGTATGGGTTTTATTCTGTCCGTAAAGCCCCTGAGAGAGGCACACACTCAGAGTCCGCACCCGCGGACCGAATTACGAGAGGGACGACACTTTGTTTGTAAAACGCATTCTAAAGCGCATTGGCCGCCGGATCCGGGCGGTGAACTGGCTGCGCGTATTCTGGGAGACGCTGAAGTCCGCCTGGTGGGCTGTCTCCGGCGCCGCGCTGCTCATCGGCCGCGCGCTTCTGACCCTGCTCCTGATCCTTCTGGTGGGGGGGACGGTTTTCGCCACGGTGTTTGTGCTGTATGTCAAGACCAACCTCACCGGAAACCTGGATCTGAATCTGGATGACTACACCCTGAACCAGACCAGCGTCATCTACTACTACGACAAGGACAGCGAGGACTGGGAGGTCCTGGACAACATTCAGACCCCGGAAAACCGGATCTGGCTGAATTATGAGGACATCCCCCTGGACGTGCAGCACGCCGTCGTGGCCATTGAGGACCGGCGCTTCTACAATCACCACGGCGTGGACTGGTTCCGCACCGCCGGCGCCTTTGTCAACATGTTCCTGGGCATGAAGGATACCTACGGCGGTTCCACTCTGACCCAGCAGCTCATCAAGAATCTGACCCAGGAGAACGCCCAGACCGTACAGCGAAAGCTGACCGAGATTCTGAAGGCCCTGGAGTTTGAGAAGAATTACACCAAGGACGAGATCATGACCTGGTACTTAAACGAGGTCTATTTCGGCAACAGCCGCTACGGTATCGCCTCCGCCGCCAAGTACTACTACGGCAAGAGTGTGGACGAGCTGAATCTCGCGGAGATCGCCTCCATTGTCGGCATCACCAACAATCCCTCCCTCTACGACCCCTTCATCAGCATGGAAAACAACGTGGAGCGGCAGCAGATCATTCTCTCGGAGATGTACAAGCAAAAGTACATCACCGAGGCCCAGTATCGCGCCGCCCTGGCCCAGCCCCTGGTGCTGGACTACTACGACGACAGCGAGGAGGATGAGGAGGAGACCGAGGAGAGCGCCAACGTCTACTCCTGGTTCACCGATGCGGTGATCGAGGACGTGATCCATGAGCTTATGGAGCTGAAGGGCTGCTCCTATAAAGCGGCGGAGGGGCTTCTGACCCTGGGCGGCTACCGGATCTACGCCACCATCGACCCGGATATCCAGGCTAAGGTTGACTCCATCTACACCGACACCCGCAACTTCTCCACCTCCAGCCCCAATCAGCTTCAGTCCGCCATCGTCATCACCAACCCCTACACCGGGGATATCGTGGCCATGGCCGGCGGCGTCGGGGAGAAAGAGATGAACCGGGTCTGGAACAGGGCAACCATGACCACCCGTCCCCCCGGATCCTCCTTCAAGCCCCTGGCCGTCTACTCCCCTGCCATTGAGTACGGTCTCATCACCCCGGACACCCGCTTTGACGACGACGAGGATGTGCGCCTGAAGGGCACCCGCTGGATGCCGAAGAACGACAGCCGTGACTGGAGCGGCGTCATTACCGTGCGCACCGCTCTGAGGAACTCCGTCAACACTGTGGCGGCCCAGGTGCTGGACATTCTGACCCCCGCCCGTTCCTTCGCATTCCTGACTGAGCGGCTGCATTTTACCACCTTGGTGGCAGGGAACGGCGAGGTCAGCGACATCGATTACGCCCCCCTCAGCCTGGGGCAGCTCAGCTACGGCGTCAGCGTCCGGGAGATGGCGACAGCTTACGGCATCTTCGACAATATGGGCATCTATGTGGAGAGCCGCACCTTCTCCCGCATTGAGGATGCCAACGGGGTCCTGCTTTATGAAAATGAGCCGGAGACCAATGTGGCCGTCAGCGACACCACCGCCTACTGGATCACCAGCATGCTTCAGGACGCGGTAAACTCCGGCACCGGGCGGCTGGCAAGGCTCAGCAACATGCCCGTTGCGGGCAAAACCGGCACCACCTCGGATAACTATGACCGTTGGTTTGTGGGATATACCCCCTATTATGTGGCCGCGGTCTGGTCCGGTTACGACTACAACGAACGCATCAGCTTCTCCGGCGGCAATCCCTCCTCCATGATGTGGGGAAAGGTCATGTCCCTTGTCCATGAGGATCTGCCGAAGAAGGACTTCCCCATCCCCTCCAGCACCTACCTCTCCCCGGTTGTGGGCGTTGACGCCCCCACGGAGTACACCATCCGCTGTGTGACTCAGACGGGTTACGTACTGAAGGAGGAGACGCAAAAGAAGCTGGCGGGCAAAGAGGTCACCATCAAAGCGCCAACCATCGAAAACTATATCTGTGTTTCCGAGCCGAGCCAGAAGGTTACCATCAGCAAAAACGCCTTTGAAAATGTTTTTGAGTTTGTCTACGCCACCACCAATCCCAAGGATCTGCCCATCACCGTACAGTGCTACGACGCCGGCGGCGCACTGATCTACTCCGCCACCGTCACCGGCAAGGAGGACGCCACGGAAATCGTCGTCGCTCCCACGGTGGAGGGCTATGTGGTCGTGGGGAGCGATACCGCCAGCCTTGTTGTCAGCCTGAACACCGAGGAAAATGTGGTACGCTTCACCTATGAGCCCGCGCCGGAACCTGAACCGGAGCCCGAACCCACACCGGAACCTGAGCCCACGCCCACCCCGACTCCGACTCCGACACCCGAGCCGACACCGACGCCGACACCCGAGCCGACGCCCGAGCCGACGCCCGAGCCTACACCTGAGCCTACACCTGAGCCCACGCCCGAACCGACGCCAGAGCCCGAGCCTCAGCCCTCTGAGGAAACGGATCCTCCGTCGGAGCCGACGGATTCCACAGAACCCGCTGACTCCACCGATTCCACCGGCGAAGAGGAGCAGGCAGGCAGTCCGGAAGGAACTGCCAACGCGGGCGCCGACGATTAAGACGCACCAAAAGCAAAACAGGAAGGGATCTTTCCCTTCCTGTTTGAGCGTGCAGACAAACCACGGATGATGAGCAGGAACACGGAAACGCTGGTGTTTCCCCAGACGCCGTAGGGGCGGCTATCAGCCGCCCATGCAGGAACCCGGAAAACTGCGAAAAATGTGCAAATATAGGAAAAAGATCGTAGTTACGGGCAAGGATTCGAATACTTCACTTTGTTTATCGGGCGGCTGATAGCCGCCCCTACGTCAGGACCTGGCATTCTTTAGGAGGGGAACCCCTGAAGAAACACCGACTCTTGAGTGTATGGATTCCGGCCACAGGTCGTTGTCTACAGTCTGAAACAGGAAGGGATCTTTCCCTTCCTGTTTCAGCGTGCAGACAAACCACGGATGATGAGAAGGAACACGGAAACGCTGGTATTTCCCCAGACGCCGTAGGGGCGGCTATCAGCCGCCCATGCAGGAACCCGGAAAACTGCGAAAAATGTGCAAATATAGGAAAAAGATCGTAGTTACGGGCAAGGATTCGAATACTTCACTTTGTTTATCGGGCGGCTGATAGCCGCCCCTACGTCAGGACCGGGCATTCTTTAAGAGGGGAAACCCTGAAGAAACACCGACCCTTGAGTGTATGGATTCCGGCCACAGGTCGTTGTCTGCAGTCTGAAACAGGAAGGGACCTTTCCCTTCCTGTTTTCATTTTCTGTGCATGAGAGCCTCGTTCGGTCAGTTTCGGTATTGCCGGTGCTTCTCCCGATTCAGTTTTCTAAAGCAGGCCTGGCAGATCCGGCTCCGGTAATTGAGGGGCAGCGCCGCGCCGCACTTGGCGCAGAAGCGGATGTTGTTTTTCAGATTGTGCAGCAGAATGTGGTTGATGGAGTCCGCCGTATATTCCCGCTCATCCCGCAGGCGCTCGTTATCCACCTTAACGCCGAAGGCCTTGGAGAAGGAGAAATAGAGATCCAGCTTGCGGCAGTGCTGCTCCAGCTGGGGCAGGGTATAGGGTGCATCCACCGCCCCCGGCAGAATGGGCTGCTCGATGGCCTCCCCATTCAGAAAACGGCGCATGAAGTCGTAAAAGAGCTTTAAAAGCTCGTCATCCGTCTCATCAAAAGGAATGTTGGCCGCCCGCAGCTCTCCCTCCTTGGAGAGGCGGAAGCCCTGCTCCCGAAGGCCGGAGATGATGGTAAGATAGCGGGAGATATCCAGCTTGACGTAGGGCTCCACCGTGGCCATCTTGTTCCAGACCGTGAGCACCTCCAAAAGGTCGTAATCCACCATCAGCACCAGGTCGGAGAAGCCCACCACCGCCTTCTGAATGGGCGGCACCACGGTCTTCAGCGCCTCCTTGACGAAGGAGAGGTTCTCCATGGCGCCGACCCAGCCCCGGTCATACATACCGTAGCGTCCGGCCCTTCCGGCGATCTGCTGGACCTCCTCGGGCTTCAGCTCCCGCCGCTCCTTCCCGTCGAACTTCTCCGTCTCCATGAAGATGATCCGCCGGATGGGAAGATTCAGTCCCATGCCGATGGCATCGGTGGAGACCACATACTGCATCTCCCCGTTGAGGAAACCCTCCACCTGCTGGCGGCGGGTGGCATAGGGCAGGGCCCCGTAGATGATGGCGGGTTCTCTCCCCCGGGCGCGCAGATCCTCCGCCACCCGAAGGACCCCCACCTTGGAAAAGGTAATGAGAGCGTCGCCGGGCTTTAAGTCAGAGTAGTCCACCACCCGGTTCATGGCCACAAGAGGGGTCTTTCTCAGGTGGGTCACCACCTCATAGCTGTCGCCGCAGCTCTTGATGATGCGGATGAGGATGTCCTTGGCCTCCGGTGCGGCGCAGAGATGCACCTCCGGCGCCAGAACGCCCAGGATGGCACGGCTCCAGGCATAGCCCCGCTCCGGGTCCGCGATCATCTGGCACTCGTCGATCACCGCCACGTCGTAGTAAGCGCCCAGGTTCAGCTTCTCCGCCGTGGCCGCCACATGGGTATCCCCCTCCCGCACGTCCTCCTCTTCACCGGTGGTGAGGCTGCAGTCGATGCCGGCGTCCAGCATCACCTCCTGCGCCTCCAGCGCAAGAAGGCGCAGGGGAGCAAGATACACGCCGGTGGCGGCGGCCTTCAGCCGCTGGAAGCCCGCATAGGTCTTGCCGGTATTGGTGCCGCCGATATGGATGGTAAAGCGTCGGACCATGGCCCGGGCCTTGGGATACTCGTCCTTGGGATTCAGGGCAACCAGCGTCTCCAGGTTGGTCCGGATGGCCAGGGGCACATAAAAGACAGAATAGACGTAGCCGATACTGTTCTGCAGAAGCTCCTCCACCGGGAATTTCTCCATGGTGAGAAGGGCGTCCACATTGGCCTCCGGCTGGTTTTGCATAAAGTCCTTCAGCTCGGCCTCCGCCAGGGAGAAAAGGGTGCGGCGATAGCCCGCTTTCAGTTTCTCTGCCAGAGGGGTGTCGGTATTCCGTCCCAGCCAGACGCCGGCGGAGGCGAAGTGGGTCAGGGTCCCCCGCTGGCGCTGCCCATGGCCCCCCATGGCGAGAAAGCTGTCGATGTAACTCATGGCGGTGCTGTTTCGCACCCTGGCCCAAGAGGCGGCGGGCAGCCGCTTCAAAATGGCCTCATGGTATTTGGTTGCCAGGGCTTCCACCCGGCCGTCAGGCTCGGTTGGGGTCTCCCCTGTCTCCCAGGCCTCCTCCAGGAACCTTCCGGCCCCGGTCTTGGCGGCGTCTGCACGCAGGCTCCGCTCCTCGGACCGATCCTGCTGGGCGGGAAGGACCCGCCCCTCAAGGAACTCCCGCTTCAGCTCCGCCTCCAAAACGGTGCGGCGCTCCCAGCAGCGGATGCTTCGTCCCCCGGCGTGGCGGTAGCGGGGCTTCGGCAGCAGCTCCCGCATGAGCTCCTCCGTCCATCCCCGGCTCTTCAAATTGCCGCTGTTCCATACCTTTGACGCGTTGGCGTTGGACATATCGTTCTCCTAAAGCGTATCTTTCCTGATAGTATATCACAAAGAGAACCCTTTCATCAATCCAGAGCCTTGTTGGAATGGGAAAAATCGTGTATAATACCCACTGCGCGACGTTGCGCACCAGGGTAAGGAGGGCTGAACTTGGAAAGCTATCACAGTCTGAATGAAGCCCTGAAGCAGCGCTTCGGCAAAAAGGTCTATAAGCTGGCCCTGGACGCGGGGATGACCTGTCCCAACCGGGACGGTACCCTGGGCGTGGGCGGCTGCACCTTCTGCGGGGAGAAGGGCGGCGGCGATTTCGCCGAAGGGCCCGGATCCAGCCCGGAAGAGCAGCTTGAGCGCGCCAAGGCACGGGTTGCCGCCAAAGCCGGGGACGCGGGTTACATTGCCTATTTTCAGAGCTTTACCAACACCTATGGCCCCATCCGGCGCCTTCGTGCCATCTATGAGCCTGTGGCGGAGCGGGAGGATCTCTGCGGCATTGCCATCGCCACGAGGCCGGACTGCCTGGGGCCGGAGGTCATGGAGCTTCTGGGGGAGCTAAAGGCGAAAAAGCCCCTTTGGGTGGAGCTGGGCCTTCAGACCATTCACGAGAGGACCGCAAAAGCCTTCCACCGGGGCTATGCCCTCCCGGTCTACGACGAGGCGGTGGCAAAACTGCGGGAGGCGGGGATCGATACCGTGACCCACGTGATCCTGGGCCTTCCCGGGGAGAGTCGGCAGGACATGCTGGACACCGTCTCCTATGTGGCCCACTCCGGGGTCTGGGGGATCAAGCTGCAGCTTCTGCACGTCCTGCGGGGCACCGCCATGGCCGCGGATTTCGAGGCAGGGGCCTTCCGCACGCTGACGGAGGAGGAATACATTTCCCTTCTGGAGGACGCGGTACGGCTGCTGCGGCCGGATATGGTGGTCCACCGCCTCACCGGCGACGGCGCCAAGCGGGACCTCATTGCACCCCAATGGAGCGCCAATAAAAAACAGGTATTAAACGCGATCTCCGCCGCCTTCCGAAGAGACGGGGTGCGGCAGGGAGAACATTATGTTAACTATTAAAGGAGATTTCCATGCACGATGAACTGACCAAAGTGGACATTCAGAAAATGAAGGAGGAACTGGACTACCGCCAGAATGTTCTGATGCCCAAAATCATGGAGGAGGTCAAGCGGGCCCGCTCCTTCGGGGACCTCAGCGAGAATTTCGAATATAAGTCCGCCAAGCAGGAGCAGGGGAAGAACAATAGCCGCATTCGCTATCTCCAGAACATGATCGCCTCCGCCAGGGTGATCTCCGCGGAGTCCGGTGAGGATGTGGTCGGTCTTTTTGACCGGGTGGTCCTTTTTATGGAGGACGAGGACGAGGAGCAGGAGATCCGCTTCGTCACCACCCTGCGTCAGAACCCGCTGGAGGGCCTTATCAGCAAGGAATCCCCCCTGGGGAAGGCGGTCCTCGGCCATCAGGTGGGCGACCGGGTGACGGTCCAGGTCAGCGAGAGCTACAGCTACGCCGTGGTCATCCGCTCCATTGAAAAAGGGACCGACGACGAGAGCCTCTCCATCAGCAGCTACTGATGGAGAGCCTGTTTCGCTGCCCCGTCTGCAGCGGGGCCCTCCGGTGGGAGGATACGGGCTGCCTCTGCGGAAAAGGGCATCGCTTCGACCGGGCAAGGCAAGGTTATGTCAACCTTTTGCTCTCCGGCAGCGCTGCGCTCCACGGGGACAGCGCGGAAATGATCCGCTCCCGCACCGCCTTTCTGGAGCGGGGCTATTACAACCGGGTACGGGAGGGAATCGGAGAATTGCTTCTCCCCCTTTGCCCCTCCGGTCCGGTGCTGGACGCGGGCTGCGGTGAGGGCTGGTACGCCGCTTTCCTCTCCCCGCTTTTGGGCGGCGAGAGGCTCTACGGGGTGGATATTTCCCGGGAGGCGGTGAAGGCCGCCGCCCGCCGCAAAGTCTATCGGGAGCTGGCCGTGGCCTCCGCCGCCCGTCTTCCTGTTCCGGACGGGGCCCTGAAGGGCCTTCTGAACATCTTTTCCCCGCCGGAGTTGGGGGAGTATGCCCGGGTGCTGGCCCCCGGCGGCATCCTGCTGCGGGCCCTGCCTCTGGAGGACCACCTCTGGGATCTGAAGGCAGCCATCTATGAGCACCCCTACCGCAATCCCGCCCCCAGGATGGAACTGGAGGGGTTCCGGCTTGTGGAAACAGAGGATGTGACTCAGGTCATGACCGTCACACCCGGAGAGGATATCCGGGCGCTGTTTCAGATGACCCCCTATCAAATGAAGACCTCCCAGCGGGACCGGGCAAAGCTCCTGGCCCTGGATTCACTGGAGGTCCGCCTTGCGATCCGTCTCGCGGCTTATCGGAAGGAATAAATACGTTATGTAAACATGGACCCGGCTGCTGATTCGCAGCCGGGTCCATGCTTTTCTCATGATTACCGCTTTCAGGCGGTCTTTGTCTTCGGATCGGAGTCGCTGAGCTCCCGATAGGTCATGGCAATGACGATAAGGGTGATGACGAAAGTCAGAATATCGCTGACGGGCATGGAGTACAGCACGCCATCCAGCCCGAAGAAGAGGGGCAGCAGCAGGGCAAAGCCCACGCCGAAGGCCACCTCACGAATCATGGAGAGGGCGGTGGAGGTCCAGGCCTTGCCCAGAGCCTGGAGATAGATGAAGGAAGCCTTGTTCACGCAGGCGGGGATCAACATGCAGAGATAGATCCGGAAGGAGCGCACGGCGAATTCCGTATAGTAGACGCTCTCGTTCCCGGCGCCGAAGATGCCGATGAGCTCTTTCGGGAGAAGCTCCACGATCAAAAGGGCCGCCGCACCCACCGCGGCCTCAGAGAGCAGCAGCCGGGTAAAAAGCTCCCTGGCCCGGTCCTTGCGGCCGGCACCCATATTGAAGCCCACCACGGGGATGCAGCCCGCGGACATGCCCACCACAATGGAGATGACGATCTGGAAGAACTTCATCACAATGCCGATGACCGCCATGGGGATTTGAGCGTAGAGTTCCTGGCCGAAAATGGGGTCCAGTGCGCCGTATTTGCGGATCATGTTGTTGACGGCGGCCATGGCAGCCACCAGGGAGATCTGAGAGAAGAAGCTGCAAAGGCCCAGGGGCAGAAAGCGAGCCATGATCTTCCCATCAAGACGGAAGTTCTCCTTCCCGACCTTCACGGATTTCATGTGGCAGAGGTACCAGACCGCCAGCGCCGCCGTCAGAATCTGCCCGATGACGGTGGCCACAGCCGCGCCCATCATGCCCCAGTGAAGCCCATAGATCATCACGGGGTCCAGCACGATGTTGGCCGCGGCGCCGGCCAGGGTGGAGACCATGGCAAAGCGGGGATTGCCGTCGGAACGGATCACCGGGTTCATGGCCTGACCGAACATATAGAATGGAATGCCCAGGTTGATATAGATGAAGTACTCCTTCCCCCGGCGGAAGGTTTCCTCATTCACCCGGCCGCCGAAAAGGGTCAGCAGCTTTTCCATAAAGAGAAAATACAGGGCCATCAGCACAAGGCCGGAGACCAGGGAGAGCACCACCGCGTTCCCCACGCTCTTGGCGGCGTCGCCCTTTTTCCCCATGCCAAGGCTCAGGCTGACAAAGGCGCAGCAGCCGTCGCCGATCATCACCGCAATGGCCAGAGCCACCACCGTCAGGGGGAACACTACCGTATTGGCCGCGTTGCCGTAGGAACCCAGATCGCTGGCATTGGCAATGAAGATCTGGTCCACAATGTTGTAGAGGGCCGCCACCAGAAGGGAGATGATGCAGGGCACCGAGTAGCGGAGCATCAGCCTCCCCGGCTTCTCGGTCAGCATATAGGAATCCATGTTCTTTTCCATTGTTTTCTCACTCGATATTATAAAAATAGCCGTGTAACCGGACACAAAAAAAGCGCAAGCCCGGTCTTCATGACTTGGACTTACGCTTTTTCTTCAGCTACACAGCGATGACAGTATAGCGCATTCTTATGAGGAAAACTATGGGTAACTCCGCCAAAGTTTTTCCATGACTGATTGTACGATTTGACGGCAATCTACTGGTGGCGGGAGATGAAGTAGTCATCCGCCTTGATGAAATAGGGGCAGCGCCGGCGGCCCGTCATCACCCGGGCGTATTCGTCCTCATCCACGTCCTTCTCGCAGTAGTAGACCTCTTCCTCCTCGTCATAGCAGTTGTACCAGCACTCGTCGCATTGAAATTCCACGTTACTGCTCCTCTCCCGCAATGGCGGCAAGATCCGCCTCCGTCCCTCTCTGGGGAGAAATCCCGGTATTGCACATGAAATCCGCCTCCGTATCCTCCCCCACCAGACTGGAATAGAGGCCGAAGAGACGGCAATCCCCGCTGCCCTCCTCATGGATATTGAAAACCAGGTGGTGCTGGGAGTAGTGGCAGCCGTATCCCAGCGTATCCACCTCCAGGGCATCCAATCCGTCGAAGGCACGCAGAGGAATATGCCAATCCATGGTGAGCTGACCCTCGGCATACATGTGGATATAATGCTTCTTCACCTGCCAGGTGCCGTATTGGGCCGCGGTCTCCGGATAGGCCTCCGGGTCCGCTGCCTTCTCCGCCGCCGTCAGCATGGCGGTGGCAGTCATGATATGGCTGGGGTGGCCGTATTCTCCCTTCAGATCCTGGGTCACGACCACCTCCGGCCGGAATCGGCGCAGCAGCATGACTTCAAATTCCTCATATCGGCCGATGGAATAGTGACCGGCGTAGGCGTTCCAGTCGTCCATATCGCTGATGGCGGGGTAGTTCGTCACACCCACGGTCCAGAGCCCGTTCAAAAGCTCGTGGGGGCGCACCGCCTCCTTCCAGTGGCTGTTAAGATAGGCCACCTGGACCCGATATCCCCGCTCCCCCGCATAGGTGGGCAGCAGGCCGCCAAAGAAGATGAGTTCATCATCGGAATGGGTGGAGACCACCAGCATATCCGCCTTCTCAAGGGGCGGCTCCCAGATCTGGACCCAGTCCGGCAGGTCCCCCTCTCCGAAAACGCAGAGGTCGCAGAGCTGAGCCCCCTCCGCAGGCAGGGTAATGGTCAGGGATCGGATCCCCTCCAGGGGAATAAATTCATGGAGGAAGCCCTCCGCCCCGTAAGTGCGCGTCTCCCCCGCCGTCTCCAGGGTCCAGGCGCCGGGCGGACGGTTCCAGATGAGGTAAAGGCCCCGGATCTCCTCCGGGCTTTTTACCGTGATGGAGGCGCCCCGGCTATACCGGAGCATGGTGGAGTAGTCGTGATCCAGGAGCTTTCCGAAGGTGCTGTTGTCGTCATCGGTGATGAGGCACGCCTCTGTGATCTCCGTCTCGGGCTCATAGACGGCACCGGCCGCTCCGTGAAGACCGACGGAGAAGAAAAGCGCAAAAAGAAGGAGGGCCGTACCGAGGCCCGGAAGGACTTTTTTCAACATGGTTTCCCTCGCTTTTTCGATAGAAACAGTATAGCACAGCCGCCCCCACAGGGCAAGGCATCCAGACAGGAAAAAGCGGGACAGAGCCCATCGGCTCCGTCCCGCAGGAGGCTTCGCTTACAACTTCATGCTGTCCGCCGCGTCCTCCATTTTACTGCCCAGGTCCCGCATGACCTGGCCTGCCATGGTGCGGCTGCCCCGTTTTTTCACGGGCGCCGCGGCTGCGATCCCCAGGGCGGTTCCCAGGGCCACGCCCAGCCCCATGCCTTTGACAAATGACATTGCTTTCATGTTTTCTCCTCCCTGCTTTCCGATGACAGTTTCAGTTTTCCCCGCCGAAATGGAAAAAAACTTGCCAATCTCAGGCTGAAATGCTATATTATTCACGGACAATGGTGCCATTGCCCGATCCGTTTTTATACCTTCTAAAACACAATGAGAATACGGAGGATTCCTTTATGCTCCAGGCAATTCAGGCTTGGGATGAGGCGGCGCTCGTCTTCATCCGCGAACACATTGTCATCGACAAGCTGACACCCCTTGTAACCTTTATCACCAATCTGGATGAGATGGGCGCCGTTTGGATCGCCATCGCTATCTTACTGCTTCTCTTCAAGAGGACCCGGGTGGCGGGCATCGATATGATACTCGCCCTGGCAGTCACCTTTGTGCTGAATGATTTTGTGTTCAAGCCCCTTGTTCTCCGTCCCCGGCCCTGGGTGGCCATCGAAGGCTTTGAAAGCCTCATCAAGCACCCCAGCGGCACCTCCTTCCCCTCCGGCCACTCTGTCACCTCCTTCGCCTGTGCCACGGCGATGACACGGGATCTGGGGAAAAAGGCCGGCTGGATTTTCATTCTGGCCGCCCTCATCGCCCTGAGCCGCCCCTACCTGGGCGTTCATTTCATCACCGATATTCTGGCCGGCGCTCTCATCGGCACCCTGGGCGCCGCGCTGGTGGTATGGGTCAGGCACAAGGTTTTACCCCTGGAAAAGCGCTGGAACCATGAATAAGATGAAAGCCGCTGCCCAAAAGGAGCTGGATCGGCTGGCTTCCTTCTGGAGAAATATGGATGAGGGGCCCGATAAGGGCTTCTCCTCCGTTGACGGCTTCGGCCGCATCACAAAGGGCGCCGCCAAGGGTGCCACCAGTATGGGCCGGGTCCTCTACGCGCTCTCCGCCGCCTATCGGGCTACGGGCGACGATCGCTGCCTCCGGGCGTCGGATGACGCATTCTCCTTTATCAGAAGCAAGATGTGGGATCCCGAAAACGGCGGCATCTGGCAGCTGGTGGAGCCCGACGGCTCCGTCCCCGCCAGAGAGAAGCGGACCTATGAGCAGGCCTTTGTCCTCTATGGGCTTTCGGAATACCTGCCGGCAAGCGAAAACCGGGAAGCTCTGGAGCTGTCAAAAGAGCTCTTCCGCCTTCTGGAGGCGGCAAGGGGGACGGACCCCGGCTACGCCGACTACTATCTTCCGGATTGGAGCGCCCCCACCCTGGGCACCCTGCGCCCCGGGAAGCTTGCGCCCACAGAGCATAGTCTTGACAGCCAGAGCCATGTGCTGGAGGCCTATTCCAACCTTTTCCGGGCCTGGCCCGATGAGGGGCTGAGAAGCAGGATCCATGCGATCACCGCCCTGATGCTGGAAAAAATCTACCAGCCCGAGGGCTATATGGGCCAGACCTTCCGATACGATTGGAGCCTTTTCGGCAGCGCGGAATCCTACGGCGACAATGTGGAGGTCTCCTGGTTCCTGACGGAGGCCGCCCTGCTCACCGGGGACGAGGCCCTGACGGAAAAGGCCAACAATGCCGCCGTCGCCCTCACCGACCGCAGCTTACGCCTGGGGAAGGATCCCCAAAACGGCGGCCTCTGGGATCGCATCATTGACGGGGAGAAGCTCACCGACAAGCTCTGGTGGAACCAGTGCGAGGCGGTCAACGGCTGTCTCAACGCCTGGAAACTCACCGGGGAGGAGCGCTATCTCCGGGAGGCTGAGAGCTTCTGGCGCTTCCTGGAGGAAAAACAGATCTCCCGGGAGGGCTGGTGGTACGCCCGCCTGCGGGAGGACGGCAGTCCCTACGATTCCGGCGCGGTACGCCCCGGCGTGGTCTGCCCCTATCACAACATCCGAACCTGCATCCGCACCATTGCGGCGCTTTGAGCCAAATAACCTGCAGCCGGGGCCCCGATCCGTTGGGGCCCCGGCTTTTGGCAGGCCATTTTTTACGCATTGCATATTGACTTTGATCCGGGTCAAGCGGTAAAATATTCAGTGATTGTGGTTCTTGCTTGATGCCAATCATCAAGCCAAAGCTTGTGGAGGAAGATATGGCTAAGATCGGATTTGATAACGAGAAATATCTGAAGCTTCAGTCAGAGCACATCCGCAAAAGGATCAACACCTTTGGCGGCAAACTGTATTTGGAGTTCGGCGGCAAGCTCTTTGACGATAATCACGCATCCCGGGTGCTTCCCGGCTTTCAGCCGGACAGCAAGATCCGGATGCTTTCTGAGCTCAAGGACGACGCGGAGATCATTCTTGTCATCAATGCAGACGCCATTGAGCAGAACAAGGTTCGCGGCGATCTCGGCATCACCTACGGGCAGGAAACGCTGCGCCTCATCGACGCCTTCCGGGGCGAGGGGCTCTATGTCAGCGGTGTGGTCATCACCTGCTATGACGACACCCCCGCCGTCTCCGTCTTCCGCAGCTATCTGGAGGCTTTGGGTCTCAAGGTCTATAAGCACTACTTCATCCCCGGCTACCCCTCCAATGTGGAGGCCATCGTCAGCGAACAGGGTTATGGCCGCAACGAGTATATTGAGACCACCCGTTCCCTCATTGTGGTCACCGCTCCCGGCCCCGGCAGCGGCAAAATGGCCACCTGCCTCAGCCAGCTTTACCACGACCACAAGCGGGGCATTCAGTCCGGCTACGCCAAGTTTGAAACCTTCCCCATCTGGAACCTGCCCTTAAAGCACCCCGTGAACCTGGCCTATGAGGCGGCCACCGCCGACCTCAAGGACGTGAATATGATCGACAACTTCCATCTGGAGGCCTACGGGGAGACGGCGGTCAACTACAACCGGGATATCGAGGTCTTCCCCGTTCTGTCCCGGATGCTGGAGCTCATCGGTGCAGGCGGCGCCTACCGCTCCCCCACCGATATGGGCGTCAATATGGCGGGCTTCTGCATCTTTGACGAGGAGGCGGTGAAGAACGCCTCCATGCAGGAGATCGTGCGCCGCTGGTACACGGCGGCCTGCAATCAGCGCAAAGGGCTCTCCGACGGGGCCGAGGCAGACAAGATCATGCTCATCATGAACAACGCCGGCATCACCACCGCCATCCGGCCCGTGACCCTGCCCGCCCTGCAGAAGGCCAACGCCACCCACGAGCCCGCCGTGGCCATTCAGCTGGGGGACGGCCGCATCGTTACCGGGCGCACCTCCGATCTTCTTGGCTCCGCCTCCGCAGCCATCCTCAACGCCCTGAAAGCGCTGGCCGGGATCGACGACGGGATCGAGCTCATCAGCCGCCAGGTCATTGAGCCCGTGCAGGATCTGAAGGTCCAGCATTTGGGGAACAAGAACCCCCGCATGCACACCGATGAGCTGCTCATTGCCCTCAGCATCTGCGCCGTCACGGATCCCTACGCGGAGCTTGCCATGCAGCAGCTGGAAAATCTGAAGGGCTGTGAGATCCACTCCACCGTGATCCTGTCCCCCGTGGACGAGCTGACCTTGAAGCGGCTGGGAATGAATCTCACCTGCGAGCCGGTCTACGAGACCAATGCCCTTTTCCACAGGTAAGCGCCGTGGATTTTGACCGACTGAGCCACGCCTATATTCTCACCGGCAGCGGCGCTCCCGCTCTCAGTAAACGTATTGCCGCCGCCGCCGTCTGTGACGCGTCCTCCGGCCGACCCTGCGGCCGCTGCCGCCATTGCCGAAAGGCCGCGGCGGGTATCCATCCGGATATCATCACCATCTCCCGCCTGGAGGACAAGGCCGGGATCCTGGTGGATCAGGCCCGCAATCTCCGGGCCGATGCCTACGTGGTCCCCAACGAGGCCGATCGCAAGGTATATATCATCGATCCCGCGGACAAAATGAATCCACAGGCGCAGAATGCCCTCTTGAAGGTGCTGGAGGAGCCGCCCTCCGCCGTGATCTTTCTTCTGGTGGCCTCCAATCCCAACCTGCTTTTGGAGACGGTGCGCTCCCGCTGTGTGCTGCTGTCGGATGTTTCGGAGGAGGAAGAGGACGCCATCAGCGACGATGCCCGGGAGTTTTATCGTCTTCTTCGGGGAAAAGACGCCCTCGCCCTGGCCGAAGCCATCCTCCGGCTGGATCTCAAGAAAGAGAAGGGCTACCGGGAGAATCTAAGCAACCTCTCCCGGGATGTGCAGCGGCTGGCAATGGAGGAGCTCCGGGCCACAGCCGCGGCCGGCGGCGATCCTGAGCCCATGATGAAGATCATAGAGGTCTTCCGCCGCCTTGATGACTACATGGCGGTCAACGTCTCCGCCGGCAACCTGGCCGGCCTGCTTCTGGAGGAGTTCGTTCCCCTCCTTCCCACGCATTGAAATGAGGTGATCTCTTGGCTGAAGTTATCAGCGTTCGTTTTAAAGATACCGGAAAGGATTATTATTTTGATCCCAACGGCGTCACCGCTAAAAAAGGTGAATACGTGATCGTGGAGACCTCCAAGGGGCTGGAATACGCCCTCTGCAGCATCGGCAACCACGAGGTGCCCGACGATACCATCATCCCTCCCCTGCGCCCGGTGATCCGGGTGGCCAACGAAAGTGACCGGAAGGTCATGGCCCAGAACCGTATGAAGGAGGCGGAGGCGCTGATCCTCTGCCGGGAAAAGGTGGCCCGCCGGGGATTGGATATGAAGCTCATCTCCGCAGAGTACAGCTTCGACGGCTCCAAGCTGCTGTTTTTCTTCACCTCCGAGGGCCGGGTGGATTTCCGGGATCTGGTCAAGGAGCTGGCAGGGGTTTTTCATACCCGCATCGAGCTGCGTCAGGTAGGTGTCCGGGATGATGCGCGGATGCTGGGCGGCCTCGGCATCTGCGGGCGGCCCTTCTGCTGCGCCACTTTCCTGGATGATTTCCAGCCGGTTTCCATCAAGATGGCAAAAACCCAGGGTCTCTCCCTGAATCCCACCAAGATCTCAGGCACCTGCGGACGGCTGATGTGCTGCCTCAAATACGAGCAGGAGGCCTACGAGGAGCTGGTACGCAACGTTCCCAAGGTCGACGCCTTCGTTGAGACCCCTGCCGGTAAGGGCTCGGTCATCGACGTGGATTTGCTGCGCAGTACCGTTCGGGTGCGGCTGGAGGATCCCGTCGCCACCACCATCAAAACCTTTGCCGCAGATGAGGTGGAGGTACTGGGCGGCAAGGCCAAGCGGGCGGAATACGTAGCCGCCAGAGCCGCCGAGAAAGCCGCCGCTGACGAAGAGGCGGAAGCCCGCCGGACTGCCGCACGGATGCGCCGTACGGCGGAGATGCGTGCGGAGCTGGAGCGCAAGGCCAAGGAAGAGCAGCGAAGCCGGGATCAGGATACCAGGGAGCAGAAATCCAACTCCCAGGCCCGCCCCCAGCAAAGCCAGCAGAAGGGCAACAGCGGAAGCAGCCGCCGCCGTTCCGGCAAAGCCGCCTCCAACGAACGGAATGATAAGCCCAAAGAGAGTGTCCAACAAAACACACAGCCCTCCGCCAAGCGTCCCGAGGAGGGCGGGCAGCGCAGCCGCAGCCGCAATCGCCGCAGAAGCTCAAATCCAAAGGAGAGCGGCGGCAAAGAGGGCGGCAACGCATAAGAATGTATATAATCAAAACCACGCGTAAAACGCGTGGTTTTGATTATGTCTCTATTTCCGTAGCATGAACCTTCTCGCAAGCCGGATCCCCAGCTTATAGGGCAGAGGCCGGAGGGCTCGATCCGCCTCCTTCAGCTTTTCCCGAATGGGGATTCCCTGGGGGCAATGGCTCTCACATTTTCCGCAGCCGATGCATTGGTCTGGGAAGGCCGGCGCCGCCGTAAGCCCTACGGTTTGGGCATACTGGAAACGGCCCTGGCTTTTGGATTCAAGGTACATTGCATTATAGCAGCGAAAAGCGCCAGGGATATCCACCCCTTTGGGGCAGGGCATACAATACCGGCATCCGGTACAGCCCACCTTCTCCCGCTCCCGGATTTTTTGAGTCACCTCACGAAGGACGGCAAAGTCCCGCTCCGTAAACTCCCCCACCCGGGCCTCTGAGGCGGTACGGCAGTTTTCCCGCACCATCTCCAGGGAGTTCATGCCGGAGAGGACCACCGTGACCTCCGGCTGGTTGAAGAGCCAGCGAAAGCCCCATTCCGCCGGCGTCCAGTCCCGGCCGCTGTCCGCCATAACCTTCCTGGCCCCCTCGGGGAGCATGTTTACCAGCTTGCCGCCCCGGAGGGGCTCCATGATCACAACGGGGATCCCCTTCTCCGCCGCGGCCCTGAGCCCGTCCACACCCGCCTGGGCGTACTCATCAAAGTAGTTATACTGGATCTGGCAGAAGTCCCAGTCATAGTCCTCCAGGATCTTCAAGAAGCCCTCGGTATTGCCGTGGTAGCTGAAGCCGATGTTCCGGATCCTGCCGCTCTCCTTTTTCTCCCGGATCCAGTCCAGGATCCCCACCTTTTTCAGCTTCTCCCACATGGCGATATCCGTCAGGTGGTGCATCAGGTAGTAGTCCACGCGGTCGGTCCGAAGACGGCTGAGCTCCTCCTGGAAATAGCGGTCCAGGGCAGGCCTGCCGGTCACCAGATACTGGGGCAGCTTGGTGGCGATCTTGACCTTCTCCCGCAGGTGATTGCGCTCCAGGATCTCCCCCAGAGCGGCCTCGCTGCCGGGGTAGATATAGGCGGTATCGAAATAGTTGACCCCGGCCTTATAGGCCTCCAGGATCTCCTTCTCCGCCTTCTCAAGGTCGATCCCGCCGCCCTTGCGGCTGAAGCGCATACAGCCGTAGCCCAGGACCGAGAGCTCCTCTCCCTGTCTGTCCTTTCTGTACTGCATGGCTCCTCCTCCCATTACGGGGCTTCCCGGACGGAAAGCCCCGATACGCCTCTTCCCAATGTCCTCTCCTATCCTAAAGCATCTTTGTGTCCCCGTCAATAGGAGCTCCTTTTCGGTCGGAGAAGATACACAGTCCAAAACCCAAAAGCAAAAGCGGAGTCCCGCATTCAGTGCGGGGTTCCGCTTCTTTGCCTGTTATTTCCTGCCGTCAGCCGTCCGGGCATCGAAATCCGAACGGTCGGTCTTTCCCGTCAGCTTCGGCAGCCAGTAGCTTTTGCCGTAAACCAGGATTTCCGCAACAATGCCCACGGGAATTGCCGCCAGCACATCCACCATGGAATGCTGCTTGACAAAGGTGGTGGCAAGGCTGATCAGGATCACCAGGAAGACCAGCAAGACCTTCCACCAGCGCGGGGCCTCTTTATCCTTCAAAAAGACCGAGGCGATGCCCAGGGAATAGGCCACATGGAGAGAGGGGCAGACGCCGGTTGAGGTATCAAAGGCGTATAGGCCGGTGAGGATCAGGGTGCAGAGATTGTGGTGCTCAAAGGTCTCCGGACGCAGATCCTGGCGGCTGGGATAGAGGATATAGGTGGTCATGGCAATGACCTGGGTGATGATGATGAATTTCTGCAGGTCGGTAAACCTTTTGGGATCATAAATCCCGTAGTACAGAAGGGATCCGAAGCAGAGTACATACCAGAACACATAGGGAATGACAAAATACTCGCAGAAGGGGATGAGATCATCCAACGCCATGTGCATGGGATGGCAGGCCGACACCGGGATCAGATTCTCCGTGATGAAATACATGGAAAAGTAGAAAAGCCAGCCGCCCAGCCATTTGAGATGCCGAAACTCCGGGTCATTCAGCTTCCGAAATCGAAATTTTCTCAGATCAACCACGGGTCGTCTCATGATTCTTATCCTCACTTACGGTGTTATAGGGGTAAAGCCGCTTGGGAATGTTCCTGTAAGGGACCACACGATGTCGGGGCAGCGCCACCGCCATGGCAGTGATGCGCTCCGTCATCTCCCGGGTGATCCGCTGCCGCTCCTCCTCAATGGGGCGAGAGGGGTCGAAGGTGACCGGCTCCCCAAAAAGGACCTTTTTCAGCCGGGGCGCGATATACATGGGGGCGAAGCGAAGCTTCTCCCCGGTGCTGCGATAATACATCCGGGCCAGGCTGACGAAACCGTCCTCCATCTCATAGAGGATGTTGTTTCCCTTCACATCGTGCTCCGGGAAAATGACGATCCGCGCCCCCTCCTTCAGCTTCTCCAGTGAGAGGCGGAAGGTGGTCAGCATCCGGTTATCCCGGTAGACCGGGATGGTGGCGGCGTTGTTGAAAATCAGAACGGCAAGGGGCGTAATGAGATAGGCCAGGATCCGGTAAAGCCAGCGGGTCGCCTTGGGCTTCTGGGACCAGAAATCCTGATAGGCATAGCCGGGGACCTCCTTCGCCTCCATCATCTGACCGGCGCACCAGATATAGCGGTTGCCGGGGATGTAGAGCTGACCCACAATGGGGCCGTTCATCTGGGTATGGTTGCCCACGATGACCGAGGGTCCCTCCGGCAGGTTATTCAGCCCCACAAGCTCCATCTTCGGGTAAAAGAACCGTACTGCCGATTCCACCAAACGATAGAGAGGAGAAATCTTCTTTTTTGCTTCCGCCACTTCATACGCCTTCTTTCTCAGGCCATAGGGGATATCCCATATAATTCAGTATTATACACCATCATTTTTGAAGGTTTTGTAAATTTTAAGGATCCTCCGTTTTGGAGGATCCTTTTATGGATCTATGCCCCGGTTTTTACCGGCTTCAATGGAAAAGGCCGAGAAAGCCTTTTTTCTCATAGGGCTCGCTCTTTACGGCAAGCACATGATAGCCTGTGGCCTCAATGGCCCCGCGGAGCTTTTCCTCATCCAAGGCCTCCCTGGACAGGATCTCCGTCTCCCCTTTTTTATAGGAGGAGCTGACCTTTTGAGGATCCACCGCCTTCCGCACGGCGTCGTTCACATGGCTCTCACACATGGTGCAGGCCATACCGTCGATTTTTAAGGTTGTTTTTACCATAGCGCATCCTTCTTTCCGATAAAACAGGGGGCTTTCGCCCCCTGTCTTTCTTATACCGCTTTTCCGCAGCTGCCGGAGCAGGCGGAGCAGCTTCCGCCGCCGCAGCGGTCACAGCCCGCACAGCCGGGGGCCTGCCCCTTGCGGGGCAGGATATTCCGAAGGCAGAGGGCCACCAGGCCGGTAACGACGGCCAACACCAGAATGGTCAAGCCGTTGGCGGCGAAAAAGGCGATCATACCGCCACCTTCTCCTTGATGGTGAGATGGTTCTCATCATAGGGATTCTTGCGAACCACAAGATAAATGAGGCAGGCAAGGACAACCATGGCAACCACGGTCCAGAAGCTGAAGCTGACGCCGAAGAAGAGGCCGATCAGGTTATAGACAATCAGAGCAACCACATAGGCCCAGGCGCACATGTAACCCACAGCACCCAGTGTCCACTTCACGTTGTTCATCTCGCGCTTGATGGCGCCGATGGCCGCAAAGCAGGGGGCGCAGAGCAGGTTGAAGACCATGAAGCTGTAGCCGGCGATACTGGTGTAATTGGCAGCCATCTCCCGATACAGGTTGCCCGGATACAGGACGCCCATGGTGCCCACGACCTCTTCCTTGGCCACAAGGCCGGTGATGGTGGCCACGGTGGCCTGCCAGTTGCCGAAGCCCAGGGGCTTGAAGATGAAGCTGATGGCCGCGCCGACAATGCCCAGGAGGGACACGTCGGAATCCTCAACAGCGCCGAAGACGCCGTCCTGGACGCCATAGCTGGAGAGGAACCAGATGATGATGGAGGAAACCACGATCACGCTGCCGGCACGCTTGATGAAGGACCAGCCGCGCTCCCAGGTGGCACGCAGCACGTTCTTGGCGGAGGGCACATGGTAGGCGGGAAGCTCCATAACGAAGGGAGCGGGATCGCCGGCAAAGGCTTTGAACTTCTTCAGCATGATACCGGAGAGGATAACGGAGGCCATGCCGATGAAATAAGCGGAGACAGAGACCCAGGCGGAACCGCCGAAGAGAGCGCCCGCAAAGAGGGCGATGATGGGCAGCTTGGCGCCGCAGGGCATAAAGGTGGTGGTCATCAGGGTCAGCTTGCGGTCACGGTCATTCTCAATGGTACGGGAGCTCATCAGACCGGGGATGCCGCAGCCGGTAGCCACCAAGAGGGGGATGAAGCTCTTGCCGCTAAGGCCGAAGCCGCGGAAGATACGGTCCATAACGAAAGCCACACGGGCCATGTAGCCGATATCCTCCAAGATGGCCAGCAGCAGGAACAGGACCAGCATCTGGGGAACGAAGCCCAGCACGGCGCCGACGCCGGCCACGATGCCGTCCATGATGAGGCCATAGAGCCAATCGGGGATCCGGGGTTCGCCTTCCTCATCGCAGAGGACCTTGTCCAGAAGGGCGGGGATGCCGGGCACCCAGGTGCCGAAGTCGGCGGGATCGGGCTCCTCAACAGCCAGAGCCTCCTTGTAGGACTCCTCGTTGACCTCGATCTCCTCGGTCTCGCCGGTGTCGCCATCCAGGAGGTAGGCGGTGTCTTCACCGGCCTCATAGGCCTCGATGACAGCGGAGGCAGCTTCAAACTCGCCCACGGCGTCATCCCACTCGTCGCCGCCGCCGGAGATGAACCAGCCGTCGCCGAAGAGGCCGTCGTTGGCCCAGTCGGTCAGGTTGGTGCCCAGGGAGACGCTCCAGCCGCCCATGGCGATGGCGTAGACGCAGACCATCACCAGAATGAAGATGGGCAGGCCCAGCCAGCGGTTGGTCACGATGCGGTCGATCTTGTCGGAGGTGGACATGGCGTTCTTGGCGGCTTTCTTTTTGACCGTCTTGCCGACCACCTTCTGAATGTACGTATAGCGCTGATTGGTGATGATGCTCTCGGCATCGTCATCCATCTCTTTCTCGCAGTCCTTGATATGCTCCTCGATGTGGTCCATGGTGGCCTTATCCAGCTTGAGATCCTGGGCCACCTTTTCATCCCGCTCGAAGACCTTCACGGCATACCAGCGGACGAACTGCGGATCCACCTTGTTCTCGATGCTCTCCTCGATGTGGGCGATGGCATGCTCAACGCTGCCGCCAAAGACGGAGGGCAGCGTCGTGGCCTTCTTGGCCTTGGCAAGGGCGACGGCCTTCTCCGCGGCCTTCAGACTTCCCTCTCCCTTCAGAGCAGAGGTCTCCACGATCTCGCAGCCCAGCTCCGCGGCCAGCTTCTGAACATTGATCTCATCCCCGTTCTTGCGGACGAGGTCCATCATGTTCACAGCCACCACCACGGGGATGCCCAGCTCGATGAGCTGAGTAGTCAGGTAGAGGTTACGCTCAATGTTGGTGCCATCCACGATGTTGATGATGGCGTCGGGCTTCTCACTGACCAGGTAGTTTCTGGCCACCACTTCCTCCAGGGTATAGGGAGAGAGGGAGTAGATGCCGGGCAGGTCCTGAATGGTAACATCCTTGTTGCCCTTCAGCTTGCCCTCTTTCTTTTCGACCGTGACGCCGGGCCAGTTGCCAACATACTGATTGGAACCGGTCAGGTCGTTGAACATGGTCGTCTTGCCGGAGTTCGGGTTGCCGGCAAGGGCGATTTTGATTTCAGCCATTTCGATTCTTTCCTCCTGTTTTTAGGCGATCTCGATCATCTCGGCGTCAGCCTTCCGAATGGAAAGCTCATAGCCGCGGACGGTCAGCTCCATGGGGTCCCCCAGGGGTGCAACTTTACGTACATAGATTTCCGTGCCCTTGGTGATCCCCATATCCATGATGCGGCGCTTTACCGCGCCTTCACCGTGGAGCTTTGCCACCACGCAGGTATCGCCGATGGCAACATCTCGCAGGGTTTTAGCCATATTTCTATCCTCCTTCTTCACTATATGAATAACAGAGAAGCTGTTATTTCCGGGATTAAATGTAGATCTTCTCAGCCATTTCCCGGCTGATTGCTACACGGGACTCCTTGACCTTGATGATCACGTTCCCGCCCATGGTGTTGACCACCATCACCGGCTCACCGATGACGAAGCCCATGTCAAAAAGATGCTGCCGCACCTCCTGGGAGCCGCCGATTTTTCGGATCTCATTCTCCTCCCCGGGGACAGCAATGGTAAGGGGCATCATAGCTCTATCCTCCCTCTATCCTGCAAAAAGACTGCGTCGATTCCGGCGCTTGTATTATTAGTTTTATGCAACTAAATTAGTTTAATCTAACTAATCCATCAGACGGATTATATTCCCTTTTCCCGGGGATGTCAAGCTTCCGCGCGAAAATTGTCCATCTATCGATTCCGGGCTCATTTTCCCCTGCTTTCTTTGTGATTTTGCACCCTTCCCACGCTCCCTCTTGCACTTTGGAAAAAAGGCGGCTATACTGGCCTGGGAAAAACTATGGCAAAGGGAGGCCTTTTATGCGTCTATTGCTGATCCGCCACGGCGACCCGGACTACGCCCTGGACAGCCTCACCGAAACCGGGAAGATCGAAGCAGAGCTGCTCTCTCACCGCATCGCCCCCCAGGAGATCGCCCGGTACTACGTCTCCACCATGGGCCGGGCCAGGGAGACCGCGGCTCCCACGCTGAAGCTGGCCGGTCGGGAAGGCATTGAGCGGGACTGGCTGCGGGAGTTTTCGGTTCCGATCCAACGTCCGGACCGGGAGGAGATCACCAACATCCCCTGGGACTGGCTGCCCCAGGACTGGCTGGCAGAGCCCCTGTTTTTAGACCCGGAGCGCTGGTCGGAGCCGGAGGTTTTCCGGAACTCCCAAATCCGTGAGGCCTACGACAGCGTTACCCGCGCCTTCGATGAAGTGCTCTCCGAATTCGGTTACCGCCGGGAGGGGCCCCATTACCGGGTGGAAAGGCAAAGCAGCGAGACCATCGCCTTTTTCTGCCACCTGGGGGTAAGCTGCGTGCTTATGAGTCATCTGATGCACGTCTCCCCCATGGTGCTATGGCACGGCCTGGCCATGCCGCCCAGCTCCGTCACCACGATCTATTCTGAGGAGCGCCGCCCCGGCACCGCCATTTTCCGGGCCAGCTCCGTAGGGGATATTTCCCATCTCTGGGCCGCGGGACGGGAGCCCTCCTTCTCCGCCCGCTTCTGCGAAACCTACGGCAACGGCCAGCGGGTGGATTGACCCGGACCCGTACGGGGCGGAAGCGCCTTCCGCTGCCAGAGCGTGTATACAAGCCCCGGAGGATGAGAAGAAACAGGAAAACACAGGTATTTCCCCAGACACCGTAGGGGCGGCTATCAGCCGCCCGATAAACAAAGTGAACGATTCGAATCCTTGCCCGTAATTACTATCATATTTCTACATTTGCACATTTTCGCAGTTTTCCGGGTTCCAGCATGGGCGGCTGATAGCCGCCCCTACGTCAGGATCGGTCATTCTTTGTGAGGGGAAACCCTAAAAAACATCAGCCCTTGAGCATATGGATCCCGGCCACCGGTCTTTGTCTACAGTCTGAGGCAGCGGAACGAACTTCCGCTGCCTCGATCTATCCAGCAGAAAAAACGAACAAAGAGGCGAAACTACGTTTGTTTCGCCTCTTTGTATTGCTTTGCACGGGGCCCTTTCATCGGGCGCCCGGTTCAGTTTGCGTTCTTCGTCTCACAGTAGACGCAGCGATAGACCTTCTCCTCCCGGTTGGTGAGAACGAAGATATGCGAAAGCTCCTGCTCCGTGGAGGTAATGCAGCGGGGATTGCGGCAGCGGAGGACATTCACCAGCCTTTCCGGCAGGTGGATGTTCTTTTTCTCCGTCAGCACGCCGTCCCGGATGAAGTTCACCGTGGCGCCGGGATCCACATAACCGATGACATCCAGATCCACGGGAATATCCGCGTCGATCTTGATGATGTCCTTACGGCCCATACGGCGGCTCACCACATTCATGATCATGGCCACCGAAGCGTCCAGCGTATCCAGGTGCAGGAGGTTATAGAGCTGCATGGCCTTGCCCGCGGTGATGTGGTCAATGACAATGCCGTTCTGAATGGAATCGATATTCACAGTCTGCCAGCCTCCTTTAAGAGCATCAGGATCAGCGCCATGCGCATATACTTCCCGTTCATCACCTGCTTGAAGTAGGCGGCACGGGGATCCTCATCCACGGCCACGCTGATCTCGTTGACCCGGGGCAGAGGGTGAAGGATCCGAAGATCCTTCCCGGCACGCTGCAGCTTTCTGGGGGTAAGGATATAGCTGTCCTTCAAACGCAGATAATCCTCCTCATTGAAGAAGCGCTCCCGCTGGACCCTTGTCATATACAGGATGTCCAGGCCCGGAAGGGCGGCCTCCAGATCGGTGGTCTGCTCATAGGGGATGCCCTGCCGCTGCAGCACATCCTTTTTCACATAGCTGGGCAGCTTCAGTTCCTCGGGGGAGATCAGAACAAAGCGCACGCCGGAGTAGCGGCTCATGGCCTCGATAAGGGAGTGGACCGTTCTGCCGAACTTCAAATCCCCACAGAGCCCCACGGTGACGTTTTCCAGGCTGCCCCGCTCCCGATAGATGGTAAGCAGGTCCGCCAGGGTCTGGGTGGGATGGCTGTGGCCGCCGTCACCGGCATTGATGACGGGGATGGCGGCGTTTTTTGCCGCCACATAGGCCGCGCCCTCCTTGGGGTGGCGCATGGCGATGATATCCGCGTAGCAGCTGACCGTCTTGGCCGTATCCGCCACGCTCTCCCCCTTGGCGGCGGAGGAGGTGGCTGCCCCGGTGACGGAGAGCACATTGCCGCCCAGCTCATACATGGCGGCCTCAAAGCTGAGGCGGGTCCTGGTGGAGGGCTCAAAGAACAGGGTAGCCAGCTTTTTCCGGCGGCAGGTCTCTGCATAGTCGTCGGGGTGGGCGATGATGTCCACCGCCGTATCCATGAGGCCGTCGATTTCCGAAACGGAGAGATCGGTGATATCGATGACGCTTCTCATGCCGTCGCTCCCCTGATCCAGCTCTCATCCGAGGGATTCTCCCGGAAGGCTATGAGCCGGGCCACGTCCTCGGGCCGAATATACCCCTCCTCCGCCGCTACCTGGGCGATGACGTCAAAGTTGGTAAGAGAGACATTTTTCACGTTGGCAGCCTTGAGGCGCTCCAAACCCTTCTTCATGCCGTAGGTGAAGATGCTGACGATGCCCAGGACCTCTGCCCCGGCCTCCCGCAGCACGTTCACCACCTCGATGACGCTGCCGCCGGTGGAGATGAGGTCCTCCACCACCACAACCTTCTGCCCTTTTTCCAGCCTGCCCTCGATCTGGTTCTGGCGGCCGTGATCCTTGGCGCCAGACCGCACATAGCCCATGGGCAGACCCATGAGATGGCCGCAGATGGCGGCGTGGGCAATGCCCGCGGTAGAGGTACCCATCAGCACCTCCACCTCGGGATAGTGCTTTCGGATGAGGGCAACAAGGCCGTTCTCCACATCGTCCCGCACCTGGGGTGCGGTGAGGGTCAGGCGGTTATCACAGTAGATGGGGCTTTTGATGCCGCTGGCCCAGGTAAAGGGCTCATCGGGGCGGAAGAAAACTGCGCGGATGCTGAGCAGGTCTTTTGCGATCCGTTTTTCCATGGTGTTCTCCTTATATTTTTCTTGATGAGAGGTTGGCGGATGGGTGCCGTATCGGATGGGAGGGGCAAGCCCCTCCCCTACGGGGACGGGGGATGCGGATTGCCACGACCAGTCTGCGGACTGGTCTCGCAATGACAGAGGTAGTTTGATGGTTGCTGCGACTATCATACCCGCATGTCATTGCGAGGAACCAGCCCGGGGGCTGGTGACGTGGCAATCCGCGCCTTCGTCTCCTCGTCCTAACCGAATCGAAACCCAGCAACGTGGTTTCGATTTGGAAGACGACGAAGACGCCGTGGGGTGAGAGGTGGTGCATTGCGCCGCCTCGAACGTGGAGGCGTCACGAGGAGTCAGTCGCAGAACTCCCTGACGCAGCGCCGATACGCTTCCACCGGGTCGGGGGCGGCGGTGATGGGCCGGCCCACCACGATGTAGTCGGAGCCGATCTCCCTGGCCTGCTTCGGAGTCATGACCCGCTTCTGGTCCCCCACTTCCCCATCGGCAAAGCGGACGCCGGGGGTCACGGTGAGAAAGTCCTTTCCGCATCGATCATGGACCACCCCGGCCTCCAGCGGGGAGCAGACCACGCCGTCCAGGCCCGCCTTTTTGGCGTTTTCGGCGTAGTGCATCACCACCTCTGCCATGGGGGCATGGATCATGAGATCCTCCTCAAGGCTCTCCTGGTCCGTGCTGGTTAGCTGGGTCACCGCGATGAGCAGGGGCCGGGTGCCGTCGGGACGGGTGAGGCCCTCCAGCGCGGCCTTCATCATGTTCACGGTGCCCGCCGCGTGGAGATTGCAGATATCCACATCCAGGCGGCTGAGGACCGCCATGGACTTTTTCACCGTGTTGGGGATGTCGTGGAGCTTCAGATCCAGAAAAATCTTGTGCCCGCGCTTTTTCAGCTCCCGCACGATCTGGGGGCCTTCGGCATAGTATAGCTCCATTCCGATCTTCACAAAGGGCCGCTCCTCCTGAAAGCGGTCCAGGAAAGCGTAGACCTCCGCCGCCGAGGCGAAGTCACAGGCTACGATCACGTCTCTTCCCATTTATCTTGCTCCTCCGATAATCTCTCTCAAATTCTCGATCCCCAGCCGGTCCATGACGCCGGGGAGTTCTTCAATGATGGTCTTTGCTGCGAAGGGGTCCCGCAGGTTCTGGGCGCCCACCTCCACCGCCGTGGCCCCGGCCAGCATCATTTCGATGACGTCCTCCGCCGTACTGACGCCGCCCATGCCAATGACAGGGATCTTTACCGCCCCGGCCACATCCCAGACCATCCGCAGAGCCACCGGAAACACCGCCGGACCGGAGAGGCCGCCGGTGCGGTTTTTCAGCACGGGGCGGCGGCTCTTCAGGTCGATCCGCATACCCATCAGCGTATTGATGAGGCTGACGCCGTCGGCGCCCTCACTCTCCACCGCCCGGGCGATCTCCGTAATGTCCATCACGTTGGGGCTCAGTTTTAAAATGACGGGCTTCCGCGTCACCTTTTTCACCGCCTTTGTCACGGCGGCCGCAGCCTTGGGGTCGGTGCCGAAGCTCATGCCGCCGCCATGGACGTTGGGGCAGCTGATGTTGACCTCCAGCCAGCCCACCTGCGGCTCTTTGTCCAAAAGGGCGCAGGTCTCGGCAAATTCCTCCACCGAAAAGCCGCTGACATTGGCCATCACCTGCTTGTGAAAATGGGTTTTGAGGCGGGGCAGCTCCTCGGCGATCACCTTTTCCACCCCGGGATTCTGCAGGCCCACAGCATTCAGCATGCCGGAGGGGGCCTCCGCAATGCGGGGAGTGGGGTTGCCGAAGCGGGGTTCCCGGGTGGTTCCCTTGAAGGAGAAGGTCCCCAGAATATTCAAATCATATAGCTCATGGAACTCCCAGCCATAGCCGAAGGTGCCGGAGGCGGGGATCACCGGGTTATCCAGCGGGATTCCGCAGAGCTCCACATTCAGTCTTCCCACAGGATCTCCTCCCTTCTCAGCACGGGGCCGTCCTTGCAGATGCGCTTATAGCCCTCCTTCGTCCGCTGGGTGCAGCCCATGCAGGCGCCGAAGCCGCAGCCCATCCGCTCCTCAAAGCTGAAGAAGGCAGGGCCCCGGGTGGCTTTATACACAGCCTTCAGCATGGGAAGGGGGCCGCAGGTATAGACCGAGGTATAGTCCCGGGGCAAGGCGTCCGTGACAAAGCCCCTGGTGCCATAGCTGCCGTCCACGGTGGTCACGGCGACTTTTGCTCCCAGGGCACGGAAGGCCTCCTCGCAGAAGACCTCCTCCCGACGATTAAAGCCCAGCACCACGGAAACCTGTTTTCCGGCATTCGTCAGCTTCTTTGCCAGCCAGTAGAGGGGCGGCACACCCACGCCGCCGCCCAGGAGCAGAGGATTCTCCCCCGCCGCCATCAGATCATAGCCGTTGCCGAGGCCGGTCAAGAGATCCAGCTCCTCCCCTTCCGTCAGACGGGAGAGGGCGTCGGTGCCCTTGCCCACCACCTTGTAGACCAGGGTAAGCTCTCCCTCTTCACAGTCGCAGACCGAGATGGGCCGCCGGAGGAAGAGACCGGGTACCGTGATGTTGACGAACTGCCCCGGTGCGGTGATCGCATCCGTATCTCCCCCAAGGCGCATTTCCCACACGTCGGCGGTGAGGGGGCGGTTTTGGAGGACGGTAAAGATTCCCTGCTTCATGGAGCCTCCTTACGAATCGATGGTGGAAATGGTCAGCGTGGTCTCCTCCAGCACGTCCAGCAGTACCCGTACCGTATCCAGAGAGGTGAAGATGGTCACGTTGTTCTCCGTGCAGGCCCGGCGGATCAGCACGCCGTCGCTCTCCCCATCCATGGCGAGAATGTTCCGGGTGTTGATAACGTAGGCGATGTGTCCCTGCCGCAGGATGTCCAGGATCTCCGTATTGCCCTCGCTGATCTTGTGGAGCGCGTGGGTGCGGATGCCGTTCTCCTTCAGGAACTTCGCCGTACCCTCGGTGGCCTGGATGTTGAAGCCCAGGTTATAGAAGCGGCGGATGAGGGGCAGCGCCTCCTCCTTGTCCTCGTCTGCGATGGTGGCGAAGACGGTGCCGTAGTTCTGCAGGTGCATGCCCGCCGCCTGGAGGGCCTTGTAAAGGGCGCGGTTCAGCTTGTCGTCATAGCCGATGGCCTCGCCGGTGGACTTCATCTCCGGGGAGAGGTAGGCGTCCAGGCCCTTGATCTTGTTGAAGGAGAACACCGGCACCTTGACGTAGTGCCGTTTCTTCTCCTCCGGATACAGGGTGAAGATGCCCTGCTCCTTCAGGCTCTTGCCCAGGATCACCTCGGTGGCAATATCCGCCAGAGACCAGCCCGTGGACTTGGAAAGGAAGGGCACGGTGCGGGAGGAGCGGGGATTCACCTCGATGATATAGACGTTCTCGTTCTTATCCACGATGAACTGGATGTTGTAAAGGCCCACGATGCCGATGCCCAGGCCTAAGCGCTTGGCGTACTGCAGGATGATGCCCTTCACCTTGTTGGAGATGCTGTAGGAGGGGTAGACGCTGATGGAGTCGCCGGAGTGGACGCCGGTACGCTCCACCAGCTCCATAATGCCGGGGACGAACACATCCACGCCGTCGCAGATGGCGTCCACCTCCACCTCCTTGCCCTGGATATATTTATCCACCAGAACGGGCTTGTCCGCGTCGATCTCCACAGCGGACTGGAGGTAGCGGCGCAGCTGCTCCTCACTGGCGACGATCTGCATGGCACGGCCGCCCAGAACGAAGCTGGGGCGCACCAGGACGGGATAGCCGATCTCTTGGGCGGCCCGGACGCCGTCCTCGATGCGGGTGACGGCCCGGCCCTTGGGCTGGGGGATGTGCAGATCCAGCAGGATCTTCTCAAAGCTGTCCCGGTTCTCTGCCCGCTCGATGGCGGCGCAGTCGGTGCCAATGATCTTGACGCCCCGGTCCATCAGCGGCTGGGCCAGGTTGATGGCGGTCTGTCCGCCCAGGGAGGCGATGACGCCCTCGGGCTTCTCATAGTCCACAATGGCCATCACATCCTCGGGGGTCAGAGGCTCAAAATACAGCTTATCCGCGGTGGTGTAGTCCGTGGAGACGGTCTCCGGGTTGTTGTTGATGATGATGGCCTCATAGCCCGCCCGGCGGATGGTCTGGACCGCGTGGACGGTGGAGTAGTCAAACTCCACACCCTGGCCGATGCGGATGGGGCCGGCGCCCAGCACCACGATCTTCTTCTTGTCTCCCAGGCGGGAGGCGTTCACCGCCTCGGGGCAGTAGCTGGAATAGAGATAGGCGATGTATTTTCCGGTGTGCAGGGTATCCACCATGGGGAAGACCGGGGTGATGCCCAGCTCTTTGCGCATCTCATAGACCTCGATCTCCTTTTTTCCCCAGAGGCGGGCAATGGCGGCGTCACTGAAGCCCATCATCTTGGCGGCCTTCAGGCGGCGCTCGTCCTGGGGATAGGTCTTCAGGATCTCCTCCATCTCCACGATGCCCTCCAGGGAATTGAGGAACACGTCGGTGATCATGGTGACCTTGTGCAGGGCCTCCACCGTGGCGCCCCGGCGAATGAGCTCGGTAATGGCAAAGATGTTGTCGGAACGGAACTCCTCGATATACTCCCAGAGCTCCTCATCGGTGTATTTATCGAACTTGGGAAGGTACAGGTGATCCACCCCGGTCTCCAGGGAGCGGACGGACTTCAGCATGCACTCCGTAAGCGTGGAGCCGATGCCCATGACCTCGCCCGTGGCCTTCATCTGGGTGCCCAGGGTGTTGGGGGCGTCGGCAAATTTATCAAAGGGGAAGCGGGGGAACTTGGCCACGATGTAGTCCAGGCTGGGCTCAATGGCGGCGGTGCCGCCGGCCACCGGGATATCCTCCAGGGCCATGCCCATGGCGATCTTGGCCGTTACCCGGGCGATGGGGTAGCCGCTGGCCTTGGAAGCCAGGGCGGAGGAGCGGGAGACCCGGGGATTGACCTCGATGAGGAAGTATTCGCTGCTCTCGGGGTTCAGGGCGAACTGGACGTTGCAGCCGCCCTCGATCTTCAACTCCTTGATGATCTTGATGGCGCTGTCATTGAGCATCTTGAGATCGTGCTCATTCAGGGAGAGGATGGGGGCCACAACGATGGAGTCGCCGGTGTGGACGCCCACGGGGTCCACATTCTCCATGCCGCAGATGGTGATGGCATGGTCATTGGAATCCCGCATGACCTCAAACTCGATCTCCTTATAGCCCTTGACGCTCTTCTCCACCAGGACCTGGTGCACCGGGGAGAGACGGAAGGCATTGGTGCCGATCTCAATGAGCTCCTCCTCATTGTTGGCAAATCCGCCGCCGGTGCCGCCCAGGGTGAAGGCGGGGCGCAGCACCACGGGATATCCGATCTCCAGGGCGGCCTTCTTGGCATGCTCCAGATCATAGGTGATCTCGGAGGGGATGACAGGCTCTCCGATGGACTGGCACATCTCCTTAAAAAGCTCCCGGTCCTCGGCCCGCTCAATGCTCTCACAGGGGGTACCCAGCAGCTCCACGCCGCACTCCTTCAAAACGCCCTTCTTCTCCAGCTGCACCGCGAGATTGAGGCCGGTCTGGCCGCCGATGCCGGGCACGATGGCGTCCGGCCGCTCATAGCGCAGGATCTTGGCGATGTATTCCAGGGTCAGAGGCTCCATATACACCTTGTCGGCAATGGAGGTATCCGTCATGATGGTTGCGGGGTTGGAATTGCAGAGAATGACCTCATACCCCTCCTCCTTCAGGGCCAGGCAGGCCTGGGTCCCCGCGTAGTCGAACTCCGCCGCCTGTCCGATGACGATGGGGCCGGAGCCGATGATAAGCACCTTTTTGATATCTGTTCTTTTTGCCATGGTTCATTCTTCCTTTCGGATCAATCTCTGGAATAGACGGTTTTGCCGTCAGACACAGTCATAATACATTCGCCCATCAGCTGCCAGCCCGCGAAGGGGGTCGCCCTCCCCTTGCTGAGAAAGCGCTCCGGGTCCACCGTGACAGGTTTTTTCAAATCCCAGACGGTGTACTCTCCCCGGTAGGGAATGCCGAAGCGGCGGCGGGGATTGACAGCCAGAAGCTCAATGAGCTTTTTCAGGGAGATCACGCCCCCCAGCACCAGCCTGGTGTACAGCACGGGGAAGGCCGTCTCCAGCCCCACGATGCCCATGGCGGAGCCCTTGAGGCCCTTCGCCTTCTCCTCCCGGCTGTGGGGCGCATGGTCCGTGGCGATCATGTCGATGGTGCCGTCCCGGATCCCCTCCAGAAGGGCCTCCCTGTCCTCTTTTGAGCGCAGAGGCGGATTCATCTTGAAGCGCCCATCCTCTAATAGATCGTTCTCATCCAGGACAAGATAGTGGGGCGCGGTCTCACAGGTCACATCCACTCCGGCGGCCTTGGCCTTGCGGATGACCTCCACACTTTCCTTGGTGGAGACGTGACAGACGTGGTAGCCGCAGCCCGTTTCCCCGGCAAGGGCCACATCCCGGGCGATGGGGCCCCACTCGCTCTCCGAGCAGATGCCCGGGTGGCCGTGGGCCTTCGCGTAAGCTCCGTCGTGGATATAGCCGCCCCGGAGCAGGCTCTCATCCTCGCAGTGGGCGACGATGAGCTTATGAAGCGCCTTGGCCCGGAGCATGGCGGCGCGCATCTTCTCCCGGTCCTGGACGCCCTTGCCGTCATCGGAAAAGGCGATGACATCCGGGGCCATGCCCTCCAGGTCCGCCAGGACCTCCCCCTTCTCCCCCACCGTGATGGCGCCGTAGGGATAGACCGGGATCACCGCGTCCCGGCGGATGATCTCCAGTTCCTCACAAAGGTGCTCAATGCTGTCCGGCACGGGATTGAGATTGGGCATGGCCGCGACCCCGGTATAGCCGCCATGGGCCGCCGCCCGGGAGCCGGAGGCAATGGTCTCTTTATAAGAAAAACCCGGCTCTCTGAAATGCACATGCACATCAAAAAAACCGGGAAAAGCAATATATTCATAATCGCCGGCGGAAACTTCCACCGGGAGGGAAATGCTGTCGGCGCCCCCGCAAAGCTCGGGGAGCTGGGGCATCTGAAACACCTGGACCGCCACGTTTTCTCTCATAAATCCTCCAAAAAGGCCCTGCCGAAACCGGCAGGGCAGGCACAGCAAAAGAGCGCGAACACCGTCCGCTCATGTTCCCGGATCTTGCCGATCTCTCGTATCGTCTTAAAGATCTTTTTGGGTATTATAGCATCCCATGGATAGAGCGTCAATCGGCAGATTCACGAAATTTGGCGGGGATTGGGTGAGAAGCTTTGATGCGGGACGGGGCATTTCTTTCATGATTCATGAAAGAAATCATGCGCTTCGTAGGGGCGACCTGCGGTCGCCCGACTTAAGAAGGCCCAAATGAAGGCGCATCCTCTGCGGGCGGCCAAAGGCCGTCCCTACGGGTCTTGCACGCCCCTCGTCCCTCAATCCACCCAGTCGATGGTGCCGATCAGGGGCAGAGGCTCCTCCGACAGCTTGAAGGCACGGACAATGCCCATGATGGCAAAGACCAGAGCGACAAAATCCACGAGCTTCCCGGCAGCGCCGATGATGCCGCGGCGCCGGGCAAGATAGCTGGCCACCAGGGAGACGATATTCAAAACCAGAGCCTGGTTCAGATGACGACGCACCAGGGAATCAGCCCGATCACGCAGAAAATAGGCCACGAACCAGCCGATCCAGGTGATATAACAGAGAACGGAACAAAGCTTGGAATTCTGAGCCATCGTATTTTCCTCCTGTCAGAAGTATTACATATCCACATCCAGGGCCTCCAGCTTGCTCTGGGGCGCCTCGGGACGGTTATCGCCGTGCTTGACAAAGTACATGGTGAGCAAGGCCAGCAGGACAAACGCCGCCGCATAGGGGAACAGGACCCGCATGCCCAGCCGATCCATGAGCCAGCCGGAGAAGATGGGGGTCATGGTCTGGGCCGCCATGGAGGCCGTATAGTAGAAGCCGGTGTACTTGCCCACGTCTCCGCCGGAGGCCAGCTCCACCACCATGGGATAGCTGTTCACGTTGATGGTGGCCCAGCCGATGCCGCAGAGGGCGAAGAGAATGTAGGTGACCACGATGCTGACCCCCGCCTTCAAAAAGCTTGCCACAAAGAAGGAGACGCCCAGGATAACGACGCCGGCCATGATGGTCTTTTTCCTGCCCACCCTGGAGGCGATGAGGCCCACGGGGATATAGGAGATGATGGCAGAGACGTTGGCAAGCAGGAGCGGCAGGGCGTAGCCCAGCCCCAGCACACTGCCGGCGTAAACGGAGTATTTGCTGGTGACGGCGTTATAGCCCATGAACCAGAGCACCACGCTGCAGAGGATGAGCAGCAGGGACTGACGCTCCTCCCGGCTGAGCTTGGGGGCGTTCTTCCGCGCCTCCCGCTTCTCCTTCCGGCTGAGCTTGGGCTCCGGCTCCTCCTCCGGGATACCGTAGCGGGCGCTCTCCTCCCGCATCTCCTGGACAAGCTGAGGCTCCCGCACCTTCCAGATGAAGATGACAAGAGAGACCAGCATCAGAACAGAAATGCAGGCGAAGAAGCCGGTATAGCTCATGAGCGCCTTGGCAGCGGAGTCGGTGCCGAAGACCTTGGACAGCACCAATACCAGCGCGCCGCCGATGGTGCCCATGAGATTGATGACCGCATTCGCCTTGCTGCGCAGAGGCTTCGGGGTCACATCCGGCATCAGCGCCACCGCCGGAGAGCGGAAGGTCGCCATGGAGATCAGGATCAGCAGCAGGATGACCACGAAAAAGGTCAGGGGCACGCGGCGCTGGGCGGTGCAGCGGGCGGAATACGCCTGCCGGGCAGGAACCACATAGTCAGCATAATCAGGGTTGGCCTTGCCGTCCTCCCCGTTAAGGTCGATGGCGGAGAACTCCTCCTTTGTAAACTTCTCCCGGATCCGCAGCCGTTCACCCGCGGGGGTAATGATCTCCAGATCCTGGTCATAGAGCTCCGCCTGACTCAGCGGCTCGCCGGTGACCGGGGAAGAAATGCTCTTCAGCTGGGCATTGTCCGCCACGCTGAGGAAGATGAGCAGCAGGGCGGCCGCCACGGTGCCCACCACGATGAATACCGTGCGCCGGCCGTGGCGATTGGTGCAGTGATCGGAGATGGTGCCGAAAAGGGGCAGCATAAAGAGGGCCAGGATGTTGTCCAGCGCCATGATGAAGCCGGAGCTGGTCTGGTTCATGCCGAACTTATCCGTCAGGATCTTGGGAATGATGGTGTCATAGGCCTGCCAGAAGGCGCAGATGAGGAAGAAGGCAAAGCCGACGAAGATCGTCTTTTTGTAGTTTAGCTTCATGTTCCCGGACCTCCTATTTATCGGAAATATCGAAGGATTTTTCGGCATTTCCCATGATTACGTTTTGCTTTCCCGCGTCTGCACAAAAAGCAGTTTGTATGCGGCGCTTTTTCATGGCTATAAAATACCCGCCGCAAACTGCGGCGGGCCGTTTTCGATTACATGGCGGAGCGAAGACTCTCCTTCGGGTCGTCCTCGGTGACGGAGATGATATCCGCCCCCAGGCCGCGCAGCTTGAGCACGATATCCTCATAGCCCCGCTCGATATAGCTGACGCCCTCTACGGTGGTCGTTCCCTCGGCAATGAGTCCGGCAATCACCATGGCGGCGCCGGCCCGAAGGTCATAGGCGCGGATGGTGGCCCCGGAAAGGCGGCGCACGCCCTCAATGATGGCGATGCGGCCCTCCACCTGGATGCGGGCGCCCATACGGCGCAGCTCATCCACATACTTATAACGGGTCTCCCACACGCCCTCAGACACCACGCTGGTTCCGTTTGCGACGGCAAGCACCGTGGAAAGCTGGGGCTGCATATCCGTGGGGAAACCGGGATAGGGCAGGGTTTTGATGTTGGCGCGGCCCAGAGGTCCATCCCGTGTAACCCGGACGGCGTCCCCAAGGTTCTCCACCTCGACGCCCATCTCCCGAAGCTTGCCGGAAATGCACTCCAGATGGCGGGGAATGACGTTCTGGATCAGCACTTCTCCGCCGCAGCCGGCCACGGCGGCCATATAGGTCCCGGCCTCGATCTGGTCGGGGATGATGGCATAGCTGCCGCCCTCCAGCCGCTTGACACCGCGGACCTTGATCACGTTGGTGCCCGCGCCGCGGATATCCGCGCCGCAGGAATTCAGGAAGTTGGCCAGATCCACGATATGGGGCTCCTTGGCTGCATTCTCGATCACCGTGGTACCCACGGCCATGGAGGCCGCCAGCATCACGTTGACCGTGGCACCAACGGAGACCACGTCCAGATAGATGTTGGCGCCATGAAGCCGTCCGCTCCTGGCCTCCGCCACCACCATATCGTTGCCCAGCTCCACCCGGGCGCCCAGGGCGCTGAAGCCCTTTACATGCTGATCGATGGGCCGGGTCCCGCCAAAATTGCAGCCGCCGGGCATGACCACCCGGGCGGAGCCAAAGCGGGCCAGCATGGCCCCGATGAGATAGTAAGAGGCGCGGATCTGCCGCATCATATCAAACTCCGCGGCCGGGCGGGTAATGGGCCTGCAGTCTATATCCACCGTATTCTTGTTCACCATGCGCACAATGCCGCCCATTTCCCGAAGGATGCGCAGCAGCATCGTCACATCTGAAATCATGGGGACGTTCTCAATGCGGCAGACGCCGTCCACCATTAAACACGCAGGAATGATCGCCACTGCGGCGTTCTTTGCGCCGCTGATCTCTACGGACCCGCAGAGCGGCTTTCCACCCTTGATGAGATATTTCATGAAGCACCTCTTCGCTCATGTCCCTGCGCAAAAGCAAAGCCTATGCACAGGCCGGAATTATTATACAATGTTATGGTAACTTTTGCAAGAGGAGATTTTCCTTTACCTCCTCTTTCCAAAAAACAGTATACCCGGAAACCGGAATATGAAACGAAAAGCGGCCGGAAAGGCCGATAATTGGTGTTTATACTATCCCCAAATAGAAATCTGACAGTCCTTCCGGCAGAATTTGCGCCAACCTTCGTTAGCGCCCTTGACCATATATCTCCATTATGCTCTGCGGGCGCTGCCTTGTCTGACACAAATTCTGCTCGAAATTCCTTGTCAGCTTTCTATCCGGGAATAGTATTACAGAGTCCAAAAAAATGGTACGGGCCATCGGGCAGCAAAAAAGGTGCGGAAAACCCGCACCTTTTTTGAATCGTTTTCATGCACAGGGACCTCAGTCCTTGTCGTCCTTGTCGTCCTCGTCGTCCTCGTCGTCCTCTTCCTCGTCGTCAAACTCCAGTTCCAGGAGCTCGCCGCACTTGGGGCAGACGATCTGGCCCTCATCCACCTGAGCCGCGCTCACATGGATCTCCGCGTCGCAGTTGGGGCAGGTAACGCCGTAGAGGTCCTCGTCGTCCCAGTCCTCATCCCAATCCTCGTCTTCGTCGTCCTCGTCCTCATCGTCCTCGGCATAGAGATCCTCAGCGATGTCGTCCAGGGCGTCGGAGATGGCGTCCAGCTCGTCCTCGTGATCCTCCAGGGTGGCGTTCAGATCATCGATCTCGTCAGAGATCTCCTGCAGGGTGTCCGCCATGGCGGCAAACAGCTTGCCCTCGGGCGTCTCGGTGCCGATGTTCAGGCCCTCCATCAGGCCCTTGAGATAGGCGACCTTCTCAGATACAGTCATTGGAAAACCCTCCTTTTACAGGCAATTTGGCTTACTTGGCGCGCTCCAGATACTCTCCGGTGCGGGTGTCGATGCGGATCATCTCGCCCTCGTTGATGAAGAGAGGCACCTTGATCTCGGCGCCGGTCTCCAAAGTGGCGGGCTTGGTCACGTTGGTGGCGGTGTTGCCGCGCTCACCGGGATCGGACTTGGTCACCTGAAGCTCCACAAAGGTGGGGGGCTCCACATTATAAATCTTATCCTTATAGGAGTAAACCGTGCAGGTCATGTTCTCCTTGACGAACTTGAAGTTGTCGTTGAGGACAGAGCCGTCGATGGGCACCAGGTCGTAGGTCTCGGGATCCATGAAGTAGTAGAGGTCGCCATCCTGATAGCTGTACTCCATCTGCCTCCGCTCCACCGTGGCGTTCTCGAACTTGTCGGTGGGGTTAAAGGACGTCTCGGTTACGGCGCCGGTGATGACGTTCTTCATCTTGGTCCGCACAAAGGCGGCGCCCTTGCCGGGCTTTACGTGCTGGAATTCAACCACCTGCATGACTTTTCCGTCAAGCTCAAAGGTCACACCATTTCTGAAATCGCCTGCTGTAATCACTATCTTATCCTCCTAAGCAGTTGTTCATCACTTTCGCGGGGCTAAAAAGCTTCAAGATATTTTAACCTATGACGGCGCCTTTTGCAAGGGTTATTTGGAAAAAAGCTCACAAAACCAGAAGATCCTTGGGGAGATTGGTAATATCCCTGGCTCCGTTCTCCCCCAGCACCATCACGTCCTCGATGCGGACGCCGAAGCGGCCGGGGATATAAATGCCCGGCTCGGCAGAGACCACGGCGCCCACGGGCAGGGGCCGCTTCTCGGTGGGGGCGGCATTGGGCCCCTCATGGATATCGATACCCAGGCTGTGGCCGAAGGAGTGGGTGAAGTACTGTCCATAGCCCGCCTCCTCAATGACCCGGCGGGCTGCGGCATCCACCTCGGAGCCGATCATGCCGCCCTTGGCGGCGGCAATGCCCGCCTCCTGGGCCTCGCGGACGATTCCGTACACCTTCCGCATTTCCGCCGTGGGCTCACCCAGGCAGACGGTGCGGGTGGTGTCGGAGCAGTAGCCCTTGTACTTCACGCCGAAGTCGATGGTAAGAAAGCCCTTTCGCATCACCCGGTTCTCCGGCACGCCGTGGGGCATGCTGGACTTCTCGCCGGAGACCACGATGGGGTCGAAGGATTTGTCGGAGCCGCCGTGAAGGATCATCCGGTAGGTGAGCTCCGCAGCGAACTCGGACTCGGTCATATCCATGCGAAGGTGGCTCAGGGTCTCAGTAAAGGCCTTCTCCGCGATCCGCTGGGCCTCCACCATGATCTCCACCTCCTCGGGGGTCTTCACCGCCCGAAGCTCATCCATGACGACCTGGGAGGAAACAAGCTCCACCCCCAGCTTCTCCTTATAGTTCAGATAGTCCGCGTAGGAGAGGGAGCGCTCCTCCACCCCCAGGCGACGGATGCCGCAGTCGGACAAGACCTCCTTCACCCGCTGGGCGAGGGGATGCTGCCGGTCTGTCAGCACCACACGGGCGCTTTTCACGGCGTTCTCCGCCGCCTCGATATAGCGGCCGTCGGTAAAGAGCCAGGCCTCGGACCCCGTCACCAGGGCCGTGCAGTCAAAGCCGGGAAAGCCCGTTGCGTAAAACACGTTGGAAGGGCCGGTAAGGAAGATGGCCTCCATTTCCCGGGCCGCCAGGGCCTTCTGAATGCTGAAAAGATGATCCATAACTGATTCCTCCGGCGGGCATAATCCGCCCGTAATGCAAGTAATATGATGTGAGGCCTCCCCGGAACACCGGGGGTTAAAGGCCTCAACCCATAGCTGATTATACCTCAAACAGAGGAGGATGTATAGTGCCAAAGATGGAAAAAATTGCCCTCATCTGTCGGCCCGAGGAGGAGCTGCCCCCCGCCGAAGGCCTTTTCTCCCCCGCTCCCCTGGCCTACCGGGTGGGGCGGGACCTGCGTCTATACCGGGTCCGGGACTTCCGCCCGCCTCGGGCAGGCATCATGGTCCTCTCCTGTGAGGCGGGCATCGGAGCGGGACCGGTCTCCGCCCTCTCCTCCGACATTCTGCGGGAGTGCCTTCTGCAAAATGTACGGGGTGTGCTGCTGGACCTGCCGGCCTCCCCCGGTCCCGCTCTCTCCCTGCTGGCGTCTTCCCTGGCCGAAAAACTGCGTCAAAAGGGGCTGCCGCTCTTCCTTCCCTTCGCGCCCTCCCTGCCTCCCCGGGCGCTGCCCCTCTTCACTTCCTTTCCCTTAAGCGGGGACGCCCGCTGCGCGTTTTTGCGGATTAGGCAATCTTCCCAGGCATCCTTCGCCCTGAATCTCCGCATCCGAAGGCAGGATCTCAGACTTCCCGAAGGGGGATTGGGGCAGGTCCTTCGGGAGGGGGAGGCGGAGAAGATTTTGAAAAAGACGGGAGGCGGGGCTTTCTACTCAAAGGAGCTCATGGCCATGTACGGCAGTTATACGAAGGGAGAGGAGAGCCACATGCTGCTTTGGGACACGCCGGACACCCTCCGTCAAAGGCTGGAGGACGCCTGGGCCGCCGGAGCAAAGACGGTATTCCTCATCTGGGAAGAGCTGGCGCCCCTCTGGCCCCGCCTGCGGGAGATGCTGTTGTCGGAGTGACGCCCTCGGGCCTCCCGCACAGCGGAAATTTGCATATAGAGAATACTCCCGGCGAAATCGCAGTCTGGTACAACATAGATCGTACCCAAAGCGGATTCGCCGGGAGTATTCCGTTTAACCATCGCTTCCTGCTGCTGGGAGGGGCGAGCCCCTCCCCTACTTTAGACGGATGTCTTTTTTGAGGCAGTCCTTTGGCTTGCTGTTCTCTTATCAGCTCTCAATCAGGCTGTAGGTCTCCGCCTCGTCGCTCTGCTGGCTTCTGCCCATGAGAGAGCTTACGGCGGCAACACGGACAGTGTATCCGCTCCCCGTATCCAGACCGTGGATCTCACAGCCGCCATCCTCCAGGGTAATGATTTTCTGCCAGTCTGCGCCGTTTTGGGAATAGCTCACCACATAGCGGTTGGCTCCCTCCGACGGCTCCCAGGTGACGATGAGCGTGCCGTTCTGACGCAATTCCGCCCGCAGTGCCCGCGGGAGCTCCGGCGGCACCAGGGAGGGAGCCGCGGTTCCGGCGCTGTAATCCTCCAAAAGGGTTTTGACGCCGCCCTGATCCCGGTAGGCGGAGATGCGGAGTTCATAGACGCAGCCGGGTTCCAGCCCCTCCAGGGTGTAGCGGTCGCCGGTAATGAATTCGCTCATGCGCCAGACGTCCCCCTCCAGGGAACGCCCCTCCCGGTCGACGATCATCCGGGAATAAACCCGATAGCCATCCGCCCCGGAAGCGGTCTCCCACTTCAGCTCCAGTGCGCCGTCATCCCGGCTCTCGGCGCTCATCCAGGCCGTGGGCTCCCCTTTGGCCCGCAGAAGGACAGTGGAGCCGTAGATCCCGGCAACGGTGACGCCGCGGCACTCCCGCAGAGCGCGCATACGGAAGTAACAGCGGGTCTCCGGCCCGATTCCCTCCAGAGTATAAGTATCCCCCCGGATGTCGGAAACGGTCTCCCAGTTGACGCCGTCGTAGGAAAGCTGAAGATCGTAACGGCGGTTCCCCGGGTCCACCCATTTCAGTTCGACCCCGGTGGGCTCCGTCCGATGGGCGGCAAGGCCGCTGGGGGGATCCGGCTCCCGCAGGGAAACGGCGGTCACGGGCCCGGCCGCGGAAGCGGAGAAGAGCTTCTCCCCGCCGCGCACAAGGTAGGGACGCAGAGTGATCACATAGGCCGCGCCATCCTCGGGCTGGGGAAGGCTGAAGGCAGTCCCGTTCACATCCTCCCAGAATACCGTCCCCCAGCGAAGGGGCTCCCCCTCCTCGCTGAGGATCCGGGCATAGGAGAGCCGCAGGCCGTCGCAGCCGGGAATCTCCTTCCAGCGGAGATGGATCCCTCCGTCGGCGGAAAGGGTCGCCTCCGGCAGGATCGCCGGGTCCTTCAGTTCTGCCCCGGTAAGGGAAGACACCTCTGCCGTCACGGGTTCGCTCCCGCCGCCCCGGACCTCCGCTCCAAAGGCGCGGGCCACCGACGACACCCGAAGAGTCACCGAGGCACCAGGCTGCAAGCCCTGCAGCGTGTACTCCGGACACACGATCTCCGTTACAAGCCGTTCCTCGCCGTTCTCCAGGCGATAGCTGAGCTCATAATCCGTGGCATTCTCGGCGGCCGTCCACAGAAGATGCAGGGTGCCGTCGGCGCAGCGCTCCACCGTGAGACGCTCCGGAGCAGCGGGGGCCAGGAGGCTGGGGGCGGAAACCGCGCCGCTGAAATCGGAGGAGTAGGTCTTTTTCCCATCCACCAGGGTGTAGGAGGCCACGCGGAACTCGTAGTTACGCAGCGGCGTAAGCCCGCCCACGGTATCTCCGGTACCCGTCACGGGATCCAGCGCGCGCCATTCGCCGGATCCGGAGCCCTCATCAGAGACCTCACGATAACTCACCCGGTAGCCGTCTGCCCGCTCTATTGAACGCCAGGTAATGGCAACGCTGCCGTCAGGCTGGGAGCTCGCGCTGACGCCGCCGGGAGCGGAAGCCACCGGCTTCGCCTCCACCCGGACCTCATCGCTGAACCCACCGGCTTTGGTATATCCGCTGAAGGACCCCAGGCCCCGAACACGGAAACGGTAGGTGTTGGCCTCCTTCGCGTCGGACAGCAGGTATCCGGGCTCCCCAAGCTCAGGGACTTGCTTCCAATCCCCGTCATTGACCCGATACTCCAGCTCATAGGACACCGCGTCCTCCAAACCGTTCCACTGCACGCGGATGCTCCCGCTCTCCCGCCGGGCGGTCAGTCCGCCGGGGGCGTTGGGGGCACGGAACACGGCGGCAGAGGCGATTTGGCTGGTGGTCCCAGCTTCCGTTGGAACCCCGTTGATCCCGGTGACGCCGGAAACCGTAAACTCATAGACAGTGCGGTCCTTCAGCCCCGCAACCGCGGCCGTGGTCTCCTTTACCTCAGGCCCCCGGATCCAGGCGTTCTCCCCCTGCTCCCGGTAGTAAACCTGATAACGCTCCGCGCCGGAGCTCTCCCAATTGAGAAGGATCCGCGATCCGTCGCCGGCGCCGGCCTCCACATTCTTGGGGGAGGGCGCAATGGTCTTTGGACCCAGCTCCAGCACCGGACTGAATTCGCTCTCCCGGCTGAGGCCGCCGTAGGCGCTGACCGCCCGGAGGCGGAAACGATAGCTCAATAAATCATCCAGCCCGGAAAGGCTGTAAGCGCTGCCGGTAAGGCCGCTGACGCTCTCCCAGGCCCCGTCATTCGCGGCATACTCCAGGAGGAAGCCGGTAGCCCCCTCCCCGCCGGACCAGGTGACGGTGACGCCGTCGGGGCCATGGGCCGCCTGAAGGATCGTCGGGACCGCAGGCGTGGTCAGTACCACCGCCTGAGCAATGTTGCTCCGCCCGGCGCTGAGTTCCCGCTGGCTGCCGCTGTCGCGGGCAGCCCTGAGAGAGAATTCATACTCCGCGGCATTGGGAAGCCCCGTTGCATCGGCGCTGAGGCCCGTGACAACGGCGTACTCATTCCACGCGGTATAGCCCGCATTGCGATAATAGATGACATAGCTCTCCGCATTGGCGGAAGCCTTCCATGTCAAATGAACGCTCCCGTCCGGCATGGATTCCGCGCCCAGCTCCTCCGGGGCGGGAATGGACCAGTGGGCGTAAAGGGTCAGATCCTCCTCCCCGGTGAGCTTGGTCCGCTCCGTGACCTGGCTGCCGCCGGAGGCGGCAGTGTACCAGCCGGTAAAGACGTACCCCTCCCTGGAGGGGGTGGGCAGCGTTCCGCAGGGGCCGCCGGATTCCACAAGCTTCTCCCCTGTGCCGCAGCTGCCGCCCTGTGGATCAAAGGAGATGGTGAGACTGACCACCGGCACCACGGTAAACTCCTGCTCCAAAAGATAGGTCTCAGAGGCGTTGCGCACCTCCACCCGATAGACATAGGTCCCGGGCGAAGGAATACTGCCGAACTTGACGGCGGAGTCCAGACTGAGCAGGCTGTACTCCATCCGATTGAGATTCACCGATTTTCCAACGCCGGTCTCCTTCCCCTCCTCATCCAGGATGGTCACGGAGGCGTAATTGATGCCCGAGATCGTTGAGCGGAAGCTGCCGGACACGGTGAAGGCGCTGCCGATCACCAGCCGGGTGGGATAGCTCACCTCGGACGCCGTCAGCCGGTCCTCCACCTCCTCCACAGGGGTCAGGACATCAGCGGAGAGATAGGTGCCGCTCCATTCCCCGCTGGAGGCCCGGTAAAAGACCTCGCCGGCGTCATTGACACAGCGGGCAGCCATATAGAGCAGGGTCCCCTCCGCCACGGTGCCCTTGGCGTTATCCGCCAAAGAGGGATAGGTCCGGGCCGGGGCGGACTGGATCACCTGGTAATAGCCGTAGGCGTCCTCCTCCGTGAAGCTGACTTTCCCCGCACTTTCATCCACCGGCTGATATACCGTCCAATAGGTCGTGGCCGCATTGGAGCCACGGGCAACCGCCTTTGCCTCCCTGTTGTAGGGGTTTTCATAGTAATAGCACCAGAGATACCCGGCGTCATAGGCGCCGTCGGCGGTGTTGCTGACCTGCTTCAGCTCCTGCGCCAAAGACGTGTAATAATACTCAAGCTCTGTTTTTATGTAGGAAAGCTGACCGTAAAGGCTGTCCTCCCGCAGTCCGTAGGCCTTACAGTAATCCTTCAGCTGATCCCAGCGGTCCAAATGCCATTGGCAGAGGCCGAAGCTGGTTGCCGCTCCGTTTGACACATCCCCCCGAGCCTCCGGATCAAAGCCCGACTCCGCGGCGATGTTGGCCAGGATCCCGCAGGCGGCGGCCTCATTCAAGCCGATGGTGTCCCTCAGATACAAAAACACCTCCGTCTCCTCTGAGCGTCCGGAGACCGGCGGCGGGTTCTCCGCCCGGGCCTCGGTGGGGATGGCCAGGATCACAAGAAGGGCGGTGAAAATCACAGCCAGGATTCGCATTCTCTGTTTCAAAGCGCGCTCCTTTCGGAAACCTCCTCCGGACGGAGGGGAAAAACAGCAAATACAGGAAAAACAAATATCCGCATATCCTCGGATATGCGGATATTATACTGTGAGATGGCTGCTTTGGCAAGTCCGGCCCCCTTCCAATCTCTGGAAGGCGGAAAACACCGGGGTTTTAACCGCCTCAGGCGTAGAATTCCTCCCCCGTCTCCAGGCAGATGCAGCCGAGAGGCTCACCGAAGCCGGCGCCGCAGTCCAGGGCGATGTGGCCGTTGCCCCTCCAGATCCTGCCCCGGTAACGCTCATCGATCAGGAAGGTGGGCATGTGGCCCGTAATGAGGGTGGCCTTCGGGAAGTAGCGGCGGGTATAATCCACGCGGCCGGTGATAAGCTCACCCAACTCATAATCATCCATGGGTTTTTCGGGGTCAAAGTTTTTGAGATTGGCGTGGACCAGCACATACTCCCTGCCCCGGACCGTGATCTCCTCATAAGCGGAGAATTCCTCCAGATAATCCAGAATGGCCTCCCGCTCCTCCGGTCCCAGCTTCAAGAAGCCCTCTATGGTGTCGGAGCCGCCCTCCGCCATCCATTTTCTGAAGGCTGCGATATCCTCCGGCTCCACGTTCTCCATCCCGCTGCCGTCGGCGGGGAGCTTGCTCAAGAGGTGCAGCGCCATGAATTCGTGATTGCCCAGGATGGGAAAGACGTTGGCCCGCATACTCATATCCGTCAGCACATCTATAGAGCGCTGTCCCCGGTCGATCACATCGCCGATCACATAGAGCATATCCTCATCGGAAAAGCGGATCTCCTTCAGCATGGCAGCATACTGCTCATAGCAGCCGTGAATATCACCCATCACGTAAGTCATAAGGCCCTCCCGTTTTTTAGGTCTCATTGGGGGATCATCCACCGACGGTCCCTTCCACACCGGGTATTATAGCACGACCTTCGCGGATGTCCAGACGTATTCTGTCGGATTACTGCCGCACGGGCAGTTGCACCCACTTCACAGCCAAATACCGCTGTAATTGAAAAATTCTCTCCCACTTTAAGGTCGATTTTTTCATTTTTAACCCGGTTTTTACAGAATTCGACCGTTTTCTTCTTGCATAGGGCGTAGAATGCTGATATAATCCGAATTGCAAAATGGGTATCAAATAATCGGATCTTCGGGCTAAATTTTGAACTTTTCAGCCCAAAACTGTAAAGGAGCGATAACGTGAACCATTCATTGCCAGGTTTTCAGGAGGTCGACCCGGTCACTCTGGGTCTCAACCGGGAGCCGGCCCCCTGGGAAAACGGACTGAGGACGGAGCCCCAGCGGCGCGGATATGAGCGCTGGACCGTGAATGCCCTTTATGAGGGCGGCATACGGGTTACCCTGCGATTTTCCACCCGCCGTCAGCAGGTCAGTCTGCTGCCCTCCAACCCCACCGTCAGCATTGACATCACCCTGCCCGACGGCACCGGAATTCATCGCAGCTTCTCCGAGGGCAGTGGGAGAGCCATTGCCGCCTCCCGGGAGTATTGCTCGGTGAACGTCAGCGGCAGCTACTTACGGATGGCAGAGGGCGGCTATGAGGTCTACTATGTGGATGACCAGGTGGAATTTAATTCTTTCATCCGGCCACGCCCGGGTCCCTGGCGGCCCGGCTCCGGCGTCTTCTCGCCGGACGGCGGGCGGACCTTCTTCGGCTGGATGGTTCCCGTCCCCCGGGGGGATGCGGAGTCCACCCTACGCTTAAAAGACGGGCAGCGCCCCCTCTCGGGGGACGCGGTCATCGATCATTTCTGGACCAATGGGGACATTGGCTCCGTGGCGGATCACTGGTACCTCTGCCGCGCCATCATCGGCGACTATACCGCCATCTCCCTGGATCTGAAGCTTCGCGCCTCGGAGGAGGCGCGGGCAACGCTTCTCTACCTTGCCAGGGACCGGGAGGTGCTTCTGGACGGAAGCGGGGAGTGCGCCGTCAGCCGGGAGGAGACCTTCATCCACCCCAACACCAAAACCTTTTATGACGGGCGGATCCGTTTTTCCGTCGGGGACTATGCCGTTACCCACAGTTGGGTAAAGGACTATGAGCAGTCCTCGGGTCCCCGGATCCTGACCGCCCTTTTGAAACGCCTGAAGCTGCGGTGCAGCACCCTGGTATCCCACTCCGACGTGAGCCTGGAGCTGCCCGGTGTAGATCCCATGGGCGGCATCGGCATTATGGAGCAGGTGTCCTTCACGGACCTGCCCCAGGCCAGGCCCGAGGAGCTTCTGGCCTCCCAGTGGCCGGAGGAGCCGGAAGACGCGGAAGAAATCGAAGAATCGGCGGAGGCCTTGGAGGAGTCAGGCTCCCTTCCCAAAACGAAGACGCAGGCATGACGGAGCGGGAGGGGCAAAGCCCCTCCCCCTACGATCTCACCATTTGATGAGCACACGCCGCGCCAGTGATGGAGGCATCGCAATCCCCTTACTGGCTGAGAGAATGGTCCGTGGTCGTGTAAGAGAGGACCTCCCCCGTCATGGCGTCAACATAGACGGTGATCCAGGGGAGAATGCCGCTGAAAAAGGGATCAGCCTGCTCCCAGGTGTCATGCACGGCAAAGGACATCTCCCAGCATGGTTTATCGCCCTTGATGAGCTTCACGATCTCCACATCCAGCATATCCTCCGGTGTCTCCATGAGGAAAGCAAAGGGAGGCATCTCCTTCCCTTGTCCATCGTAGAAGGGACCGTCCGTATCCCTGCCCGGCGTGAGATATTCCCTCTGGATTTCCGTCTTGTTGAGGGTCACATACTCAAATACGATTCCTCGGATCTCCTCTACGCTGAAGCGGTCCGATCCCGCAAAAATCTCCGGGGAGTTGTGAGTGCCGGTTACAAGGGTGCAGGTGCCGTCAAAAGCAAGGGACACCGCCGCGATGTTTACCCGATTGATCCCGTCATACTCCTGGATGAGATAGGAGAACCAATCCAAATGGTTCCTTGTCTCATTGCACTCCACCCTCAGCTGTGCCGTGTCATATTCCGGAAAGTAGGCAAGCAGGATCTCCCGCATGCGCTGATCCGCGTCTCCTTGCGGAATCACAGCGTCAGGATCTCGCCCATAAGCCTCCTCAATATCCGTCATGGTTGAGGGGGACGCCGACACAAGAAAGGCCTCTCCGCGATTCTCCCCGACGGAGTAGTTGTACTTCCCATCGGTGTAGATGCGGACCGGTTCCCCCGCGGCATTTTGAAATTCCTCCACCTTTTCCATAGATCCGAAATCCTGGTGAAAGGCGTTTGTCTGTTCTATTACTGCCGGGGCATCGCCGCCGCACGCCGAGATGGCAGCAAGGAAAAGAATCGCCAAAAGCAGCGCTGTTTTCCTCATCATACGCTCCTCCTTGGATGGGAATGCAGTTTAAAATATCATATCATTTATGAGAGCTTCGGTCAAGCAATGCCCGATCATAGGTCTTCCCATACTGTTCTCATGATGCCGCGAAAAGCCTTGACAAGCGGGTCTTTTTCCGATATACTTCCTCTGTTATCGGCTTTGATGGGGAGGAGTACCCCGCGGATGGGCTCAAGAGAGGGGACGGTCGCTGCAAGTCCCTGCCCGGAATCGGAGGAAGGTCGCCCCGGAGCTCCGTCTCTGACAGGTAGGAGACGGCGTCAGCCCCCGTTACCGGGCCAAAGTGCCGCGAAAGCGGAATTCAGGTGGTACCGCGCGTCAGGACGCGCCCTGTCGGGGCGCGTCCTTTTTATATTATCAGGAGGATACAACATGAAAGAACTCCCCAAGATCTATGATCCCAAATCGGTGGAGAGCAAAATCTATGACATGTGGATGAAGGGCGGCTGGTTCCATGCGGAGCGCGACCCGGAAAAGACGCCCTTCACCATTGTGATCCCGCCCCCGAACGTCACCGGCCAGCTCCATCTGGGCCACGCCTTTGACGAGACCATCCAGGACGTGCTGATCCGCTGGAAGCGGATGAGCGGTTACGCCGCCCTGTGGCTGCCCGGCGTGGACCACGCGGGCATCGCCACCCAGATCAAGGTGGAGGAGGAGCTGAGAAAGCAGGGCCTCACCCGCTTCGACCTGGGCCGTGAAAAATTCCTGGAAAAGGTCTGGGACTGGAAGAACCGCTACGGCAACCGCATTGTGGAACAGCTCAAGACCCTGGGCTCCTCCTGTGACTGGGACCGGCAGCGCTTCACCATGGACGACCAGTGCGCCAAGGCCGTGCGGGAGACCTTCGTCTCCCTCTATGAAAAGGGCCTCATCTACAAGGGCAAGCGGATCATCAACTGGTGCCCCAACTGCACCACCGCCCTTTCGGACGCCGAGGTGGAGTATGTGGAGAAGGACGGCAATTTCTGGCACATCCGCTATCCCCTCACCGACGGCACGGGCTATCTGGAGGTAGCCACCACCCGTCCCGAGACCCTGCTGGGCGACTCCGCCGTGGCGGTGAACCCCGAGGATCCCCGCTACAAGCACCTCATCGGCAAAACCGTCACCCTGCCTCTTGTTGGCCGGGAGATCCCCATCGTGGGGGACGAGCATGCCGACATGGAGTTCGGCACCGGCTGCGTGAAGATCACCCCCTGCCACGACCCCAACGACTTTGAGGTGGGTCTGCGGCATGACCTCCCCCAGTACCTGATGCTGGACGGCGAGGGCAAGGTCACCGGCGGCTATAAATACGACGGCATGGACCGCTATGAGGCCCGCAAGGTCATTGTGAAGGACCTGGAGGAGCAGGGCTATCTTCTCTCGGTGGAGCCCATCAAGCACAACGTGGGCACCTGCTACCGCTGCCACAACGACGTGGAGCCCCTGGCCTCTGACCAGTGGTTCGTAAAGATGGAGCCCCTGGCCAAGGAGGCCATCCGGGTGGTGGAGGACGGTGAGATCCAGTTCATCCCCGACCGTTTCAGCAAGACCTACCTCAACTGGATGCACAGCGTCCGGGATTGGTGCATCTCCCGTCAGCTCTGGTGGGGCCACCAGATCCCCGTCTGGTACTGCGACGACTGCGGCCACATGACCGTCACCCGGGAGGACCCCTGCGAGTGCGAAAAGTGCCGCTCCAAGCGGATCCACCGGGATCCCGACGTGCTGGACACCTGGTTTAGTTCCGCCCTCTGGCCCTTCTCCACCCTGGGCTGGCCCGAGGAGACCGAGGACCTCAAGTACTTCTACCCCACCGACGTGCTGGTGACGGGCTACGACATCATCTTCTTCTGGGTGGCCCGCATGATCTTCTCCGGCATGGAGCATACAAAGCAGGTCCCCTTCCGGAAGGTGCTGATCCACGGCCTTATCCGGGATCCCCAGGGCAAGAAGATGTCCAAATCCGCCGGCAACGGCGTGGATCCCATCGAGGTCATCAACACCTACGGCGCCGACGCCCTGCGCTTCAATATCATCACCGGCAACAGCCCCGGAAACGACATGCGCTTCTTCCCGGAGCGCTGCGAGGCCATGCGGAACTTCGCCAACAAGATCTGGAACGCCAGCCGCTTCGTGATGATGAACCTCACCATCGAGGACAACCGCCTGCCCCAGAAGCTGGAGCCCGAGGACAAGTGGATCCTGGGCCGCCTGAACTCCCTCATCGGAGAGGTGACGGAGAACCTGGAGCGCTATGAGCTGGGCGTCGCCGCCACCAAGCTCTATGACTTCATCTGGGACAGCTTCTGCGACTGGTATATCGAGCTCACCAAGGCCCGCCTCACGGGCGACGATGAGGAGGCCAAGGAGAATGCCCAGCGGGTCCTGCTCTACACCCTGACCCGGATCCTGGAGCTGCTGCACCCCTTCATGCCCTTCATCACCGAAGAGATCTGGCAGGCCCTGCCCCACGAGGGCGAGGCCCTGATGGTAGCCCCCTATCCCACCCAGCAGGAGGCCCTGGCCTTCCCCGAGGGTGAGGAGTTCGGTCAGGTGATCGAGGTCATCAAGGCCATCCGTGCCCGCCGGGCCGAGATGAACGTGCCCGCGAACAAGCGTCCCAGCCTCACCGTGGCCGCCGAGGACACCGCCATCTTCCAGGGCTCCAGGGCCCTTCTCAGCCGCCTGGCCTACACCGGGGAGATCACCGTCACCGATAAGGCCCCGGCGGATACCCAGGGCATGGTGGTCATCGCCACCGACAAGGCCCGGCTTTACATGGCCCTCAGTGAGCTGGTGGACCTGGACAAGGAGCGGCAGCGCCTTGAAAAGGAGCTGGCAAAAGCCGAAAGTGAGAAAGCCCGCAGCGAAAACATGCTGAAGAACGAGAAGTTCACCTCCCGGGCCCCCAAGAACGTGGTGGACGCGGAAAAGGACAAGATCCTCCGCATGACCGCTCTCATCGAGAATCTGAAGCACAGCCTCAGCAACTTGGGGTAACGACGGTTTTCGACGGGCTTTGCGGACAAGAAAAGATAGAATATCCCTGCACCAATGTGCAGGGATATTTTTTGCGTTTGGAGGGGTGAAAACCCATGAAGGTGACGGCGCGTTTTCATTCGGGCAGACTGTGGCTGGGCCTCAAGGGGGACCTGGACCACCACGGGGCCAGGGACGCGATGATTCTCATCAAGAGCAGGATCGAGGAGCTCTATCCCCGGGACTGTCTTCTGGACCTTTCGGAGGTCAGCTTTATGGACTCCTCCGGCATCGCTGTGATCCTGAAGACCTATAAGCTGATGAACGAGCTGGGAGGACGGCTCTGGATCGAGAACGTTCCTGCCCAGCCCATGAAGGTGATCGACGCCGCCGGGATCGACCGGCTGGTGGCCATCTCCTCCCTGACGGCAAAGGAGTGAATACATAATGAACCGGCCCATCAATGAAATGCGCTGTGAATTTGAAAGCCGCTCCGTCAACGAGGGCTTCGCGCGAGCCCTGGCGGCGGGCTTTCTCAGCCAGCTGGATCCCACCCTGGAGGAGCTGGGGGACGTAAAAACTGCGGTCAGCGAGGCGGTGACCAACTGCATCGTCCACGCCTATCCCAAGGGGATCGGGAAGATCCTGCTGCGGGTACGGCTCTACCCCGATTCCACAGCGGAGATCACGATCCGCGACTGGGGCGTGGGGATCCCCGACATCGACAAGGCCATGGAGCCCCTCTACACCACCGGGGGCGAGGACCGCAGCGGCATGGGCTTTACCATCATGTCCAGCTTCACCGACGGCCTTCGGGTCCGATCCCGCCCCGGGAAGGGCACCACCGTGGTGATGAAAAAACGCGTCTCCCCCCGGACGGAGCCAAAATGACCGAGGAGCGCAATCTCAGCCTCATCGCCCGGGCCCAGCAGGGGGACCGGGAAGCGGAGGAGGCCCTTCTCCGGGAAAACGCAGGCCTTGTCTGGAGCATCGCCCGGCGGTTTTTCGGCCGGGGGACCGAGCCCGACGACCTCTATCAGCTGGGCTCCCTGGGGCTTATCAAGGCCATCCGGGGCTTTGATCTCGGGTACGGCACCCGTTTCTCCACCTATGCGGTTCCCAAAATCGCGGGAGAGATCCGCCGCTTTCTGCGGGACGACGGGGAGATCAAGGTCTCCCGCAGCCTGAAGGAGGCCGCCATGACCCTCCGCCTTGCCCGGGGACGGCTGCAGCAGCGCCTGGGCCGGGATCCCACGGTTAGTGAGCTCTCCCTGGAGACGGGAATGCCCCCGGAGGAGATCGCCATGTGTGAGGAAGCCACCCGGGAGGTGGAGTCCCTGCAGCAGCCCACGGGGGAGGACGGCTTCTCTCTGGAGGAGCTGCTGTCCCTGAGTCCCGACGCCAACGATCTGGCGGAGCGGGTGGCCCTTCGGGACGCCATCGGGCGCCTGAAGGAGGAGGAGAAGGCCGTCATCGGTCTGCGCTATTATCGGGGCATGACCCAGCAGGCCGCGGCGGAGGTCCTGAAGATCTCCCAGGTGCAGGTCTCCCGGCTGGAGCGGCGGGCGGTATCCGCCCTTCGGGAGGCACTCAGCGATCGCTGAGATGTGACAAAGGCACAAGAAGTGGCTGTTTCAAAACGGCCCGGCTGCAACAGGACCTGCAGGGGAGGCCCTTGGGCCTCCCGCGCAGCGGAGATCAGCATATAGAGTAAACTCCCGGCGAAATAACCGCTGGGTACGAAAACGGTCGTACCTGAAGCGGATTTGCCGGGAGTTTTTAGCCTGTTCACAGCCTGATGCTGCCGGGAGGGGCAAGCCCCTCCCCTACGGTATACGCGGCAGCTTTCCTGGTTTTGAGACAGCACCTTCTTCATTGATCCACCATGCGACCCAGGTCTCGCTCCATCCGGGAATGATCAGAAAGCGTTGCCCTTGTCCCGGGAATTCAGTCCGAAAAAGGCGAGAGCGTGCTGGATGGTGATATCCCAGAAGCGCCACTCATGGGCGTAGCCGGGAATGGACTCCCAGGTGGCCTCAAAGCCCACCTTCTCGCAGTATGCCCGGTAGGCCTTCCACGCCTCATAGCCGAAGTCCTTCTCGCCCATGGCAAAGAACATCCGGGGCAGATCCTTCCCCACCATCTCCTTGGTCAGACGCCAGGTGTTGTCCTTGGAGGCCAGCAGCTCCTCCACACCCCCGTGATTCTGCACAGTGTTCTTCATCCGCTGGGTATCCCGCTGCTCAGGGTCACTAAGCTGCGCCTCCAGGTCCCGGGCGCAGGAGGAGAGCACCGCCGCCGCGGCGAAGCGCTCCGGCGCGGTGAGGGCGAACTTCAGCGTTCCGCCGCCGCCCATGGAGAGCCCGGCGATAAAGTTATCCTCCCGCTTCTGCGACACGGGGAGCCAACCGTAAACCAGGGGCATCAGTTCCTCCAGCACAAAGTCATACATGCTGTAGCCCTGGGCAAAGCCATCCCAGTTGGTATAGGAGGAGTTCAGCGCAGAGGGCATGACCACCACAAGATCATTCTCGCAGGCGTAGGTCTCAATCATGCTCTTGCGGAGCCAGTCGGAATAATCCCCAAAGGCACCGTGAAGCAGCCAGAGGACCTTGTACTTCTCCCCGCTGAGGTAGAACTCCCTGGGGTTCGTGGTGCGGGGCTTATCCGGCAGGATGATCCCCACCTCCGTATTGCCGTGAAGATACTGACTTTCAAAATTAAAGCGGATCAATGACATGGTATACACTCCTTTTTCGTTCTCCCGTCATTCGGCGGGTCCGGGGCTTCCTCGTCTTCTGACACCAATTGTACATGGCGTAAAGACGCTTGTAAAGGGGAAAAGCGGCAGGAATCCCCGCCGATCCTATTGACAAAGCAGTTTCCCATGGGTAACATGGAGACAGCCTGAATGCACAGAATGATTGTAAGGAGGTTCGGCATGAAAGATTCAAACTGCGGTTACTGCATGGGTGGGGAGTTATTGGACGCCTTCGGAATCAAAATCTGCGATCTTAATGTAAGTCAGCTCATTCTGTTTAAGGAGCAGAGCCATCCCGGGCGCTGCATCGTGGCCTATAAGGACCACGTCAGCGAGCTTGTGGACCTCACCGAGGAGGAGCGCAGCGCCTTTTTCGCCGACGTTGCCAGAGCCGCAAGGGCGATCCACAAGGCCTTCTCCCCGGATAAAATCAACTACGGCGCTTACGGTGACACAGGCTGCCACCTGCATTTCCACCTGGTCCCCAAGTACCGGGAGGAGTTTGAATGGGGCGGCGTTTTCCAGATGAATCCCGACAAAACCTATCTCGGCACGGCAGAATATGAAGACATGATCCGGCGGATCAAAGAGAATCTGTAAAGGCGCCGGGCGCCTTCGGACGGTGAGCAAACGCATTGCAGCAACGGGGCAGCGGGATGATCTCCCGCTGCCCCGGTTTTTCGCTGTCCGCCCCTTGCAAAGCAAAAACCGGAAACCCAAAGGTTTCCGGTTTGGTGGACGGTAAGGAACTCGAATCCCTGACCCTTCGCACGTCAAGCGAATGCTCTACCAGCTGAGCTAACCGTCCGTAGCAAAGGGTATTATACTCACTTCATACTGGTTTGTCAAGGATTATTTTATTTAGATTCTGCTCATTTTGTCCCAGGACAGGCACATTTCCCTTCGTCATTTTGCTTGCAATTTCTGTGGCTGCGTGGTAATATGTTTTAATATTTTACTGGTTTCGACGTCCTCCGGGGCGCCGGGAGGATATAGTCATGGATGAAATCTATCAGCGCATTTCCGGCTCTGGGGGCGTGGCGCCGGTGATCATCTCCGTGGCGGTCATGCTGCTCAGCGGCTTCTTGATGACAAGGATCACCAAAAAGCTGCGGCTCCCCAACGTCACCGCCTACATCGTCACCGGCATTCTCATCGGCCCCTACTGTCTGAAGCTCGTCCCGGCGAATGTGATCGCCGGGATGGAATTTTTACCGGACATTGCCCTGGCCTTCATCGCCTTCAGCGTGGGGGAATTTTTCCGACTGGATGCCTTGAAGAAAAACGGCCTCAAGGTGGTGGTCATCACCCTTTTTGAGGCGCTGCTGGCCTCGGTCTTCGTCTTCGTCCTAACCTTTGTCTTTCTGCGGCTGGACCTGGGCTTCTCCATTGTTTTGGCTGCCCTGGCCTCCGCCACCGCCCCGGCCAGTACCATGATGACCATCCGCCAGACCCACGCCCACGGGGACTTTGTGGACACGCTGCTGCAGGTGGTGGCCCTGGACGACGTGGTCTCCCTGGTGGCCTACAGCATCGCCATCTCCGTGGCCCTCTCCTCCCTGGGCGGGGGCGGCGCCCAATTTGGCACCGTGGTGCAGCCCATCCTGGTGAATATTCTGGTCCTGGGTCTGGGCTGCGTGTTCGGTCTTTTGCTGAAATCCGTACTCACCCGCCGCTCCACCGACAACCGGCTCATCGTCACCATCGCCGTGATCTTCGCCTTCTGCGGCGTCTGCGCCGTACTGGACGTCTCCCCCCTTCTGGGCTGCATGTCCATGGGAACCGTTTACATCAACCTCACCGACGATGAAAAGCTCTTCCGCCAGATGGGCTATTTCAGCCCGCCCATCCTGCTGCTCTTCTACGTCCGCTCCGGCATGTGCTTCCAGCTGGACGCCCTCCTCGCCACGAAAAACTCCATGGGGTCTGTTCCCCTTCTGTGGGTGGGGGTCCTCTACTTCATTGTCCGCATTCTGGGCAAATACGGCGGCGCCTTCTGGGGCTGTGCCATGACCCGGAAATCCGCCAGAGTCCGAAACTATCTGGGCCTGGCCCTGATCCCCCAGGCCGGCGTCTCCATCGGTCTTGCGGCCATGGGCGCGCGCATTCTGGGCGGACAGGCAGGCAGCGACCTGCAGACCATCATCCTGGCCTCCAGTGTGCTTTATGAGCTCATCGGTCCCGCCTGCGCCAAGCTGGCTCTGAGCCTCTCCGGTTCCTACTCCGACAAGCTGGAGGACCTGGTGGAGGTCTCCGAGGTAGATGAAAACCAGCAGCAGAAGAGCGAGCTGGAGAAGCTCATCGAGCGGATCCAGAAGATCCAGACGGAGCTTCCCCAGCACATCGAGCTGGAGGCGGAAAACGAGCAGGCCTTCACTGAGGCAGCTCAGGAGATGCACGAGGCGGCCTTCCGTCCCCAGACCCGCCGGGGCTTCCGGCACTGAGCATGATTACAACGCCGGGCGACCGGCAGAAGGAGAATAACGATGTATTTGGACCCTGTGATCCGTCTTCTCGGTCTCTGGGCCGGGGAAATCAATACCGCCTCGGTGGTGCTCCGGCTTTTCCTTGCCGTGGTCTCCAGCGCCATCATCGGCTTTGAGCGCACCAACAAGCGCCACGCCGCCGGCCTCAGGACCTTTATCCTGGTCACCATGACCGGGACCCTGGCCATGCTGCTGGACAAGAGCTTCATGGTCAATGTGGACCTCCCCATCATCTCCGCCGCCACCCTCATCGGTGGGGCCATCATCGCTACCAACAGCGTCCTCTTCTCCTCCCGGAGCCAGATCAAGGGCCTTACCACCTCTGTGGCCCTCTGGGCCTGCGGAGTCATGGGCATGTGCTTCGGTGCGGGGCAGTATTCCATGGCGCTCATTACCTGCCTTGCTCTCTATCTGCTGCTCCACATTCTCCCCGGCTGGGAGAAGTATCTGAAGGACCGCAGCAATCACTTTGAGGTCCACCTGGAGCTGAAGAGCAAATATAACCTGCAGGACTTCGTCTCCACCATCCGCCGCCTGGGCCTCATCATCGACGATATTGAGTCCAACCCCGCCTACGTCAACTCCGGTCTCTCGGTCTATACCGTCTCCATCTCCATCTCCTCCCAGGAGCTGAAAAAATACAAGACCCATAAGGAGATCATCGAGGCCCTGAGCACCCTGGACTATGTGTACTACATCGGCGAGATCTGACTTTAGGCGGACCGTCAGGTCTGCACATCTTTTACAAGGAGAAGGCGTGACGTCCTTCTCCTTTTTCTTGACACTCCCCCGACCCCTTGTTATAATGTAGCGGATATGATTCAATTTCAGGAATCGAGGAACGAATGATGGCAAACACGCCCGAAACCGCTGTGGAAAACAGCAATTTTATTCATGATTTTATTGCCGAGGATATCGGCCCCGGCGGCCGGTATGAAGGGATGCAGGTCCATACCCGTTTCCCGCCCGAGCCCAACGGCTATCTGCACATCGGCCACTGCAAGGCCCTGGTCATCGACTTCGGCTCCGCGGAGAAGTTCGGCGGCATCTGCAACCTGCGGATGGACGACACCAACCCCTCCAAGGAGGACACAGAGTATGTGGAGGCCATCCAGGAGGATATCCGCTGGCTGGGCTTCGATTGGGAGGACCGCTTCTTCTACGGCAGCGACTACTTCGAGAAGGACTATGAGCTTGCCGTGGGCCTCATCAAAAAGGGTCTGGCCTATGTCTGTGAGCTGAGCCCCGAGGAATTCAAGGAGCGCCGGGGCGATGTGGGCGTACCCGCCACCAGCCCCTATCGGGACCGCCCCATTGAGGAGAGCCTGGATCTCTTCGCCCGGATGCGGGCCGGGGAATTCCCCGAGGGCAGCATGACCCTCCGGGCCAAGATCGACCTTGCCAGCGGCAATTTCAACATGCGGGATCCGGTGCTTTACCGCATCCGTTATATCCATCACCACCGCCAGGGGGATACCTGGTGCATCTATCCCATGTATGACTTTGCCCACCCCATCCAGGACGCGCTGGAGGGGATCACCCACTCCCTCTGCTCCCTGGAGTATGAGGAGCACCGCCCCCTCTACAACTGGGTGATTGACAATTGCGACGTGCCCTTCAAGCCCCGTCAGATCGAGTTTGCCCGCCTGGGAATCAACTACACCGTCATGAGCAAGCGGAAGCTCCGTCAGCTGGTGGAGCAGCACTACGTCTCCGGCTGGGACGACCCCAGAATGCCCACCCTCTGCGGTCTGCGCCGCCGGGGCTACACCCCCAGAGCCGTCCGCAATTTCATCGACCGCATCGGCGTCAGCAAGGTCAATTCCACCGTGGAATACGGCTTTTTGGAGCATTGCCTCCGGGAGGATCTCAATGAGAACGCCCCCCGGGCCATGGCCGTGCTGCACCCGGTCAAGCTCGTCGTCACCAACTATCCCGAGGATCAGAGTGAGAGCTTTGACGTGGAAGTCAACCCTCTGAAGGAAGAGGCAGGCACCCGCCCCATCAGCTTCTCACGGGAGCTCTGGATCGAGGCGGATGACTTCGCCGAGGATCCCCCGAAGAAGTACAATCGCCTCTATGTGGGTAACGAGGTCCGCCTCAAGGGCGCCTATATTGTGAAATGCACCGGCTTCGTCAAGGACGAAAGCGGCAGCGTGGTGGAGGTCCATTGCGAATACGACCCCGAGACCCGGGGCGGCAATACCCCCGACGGGCGGAAGGTTCGGGGCACCATTCACTGGGTCAACGCCCGGGACTGCATCGACGGCGAGATCCGCCTCTACGGCAACCTCTTCTCCGATCCGGAGCCGGACGCCGGGGATAAGAACTTCCTGGACTGCTTAAATCCCGACTCTCTGGAGGTGCTCACCGGCTGCAAGCTGGAAAAGAGCCTGGGAGAGGCCCAGGCGCCCGCTTCCTTCCAGTTCCTGCGCCTGGGCTATTTCGCCGTGGACAGCGTGGATTCCACGCCGGAGCATCCGGTTTTCAACCGGGCCGTGCAGCTGAAGGACAGCTTCAAATAAGGATTCATACCTTACAAAACCTTAAGCCGGGGATCGCTGTATGCGGTCCCCGGCTTTCACTTACAAAGCGCTGTTTTTCTCTTAAAAAACTGTTTTTGTGCGTTTATGTATTATATTTTAAATTGAAAAGTCTTCCCTCCATCGCTTTTCTTCCAGAATGGTCCATGAATGATTCCCTTCGTTTTGTAAAGCATAGAAGATGAGCAAAATTTGAGAATGCTTCATTCTTTGTTCACTTTCCATTCACAATGCCCGCGTATGATAAGAGCATCAAAAAGAACCAAGGCTTTTCCAAGGCTCTCAGGAGGAATCACTATGGATGAAGAACGGAAAAATCAGGAGGAGCTGAAGGCCGCTGAGGTCCGGAATCCGGGCCCCGATACCGCGTTTCACTCCGCTCCCTCCTCCCCCGCTTATAACACGCCCAGCTACAACCCGCCGCGCAATAATCCCATCCCCACTGCGCCCTACTACAACGGACAGGCGCCGACCGGTTACTACGGCCCCCAGGGGCCTGGCGGGGACGCGCCCACACCCTGGCGGGACCCCATGGTTCAAAGCGCGGGCTCTATGGGTCCCAAGCTCTATTCTCCCACCGGCGGGTCCTACGGAAACGCCGCCCCCTATCGGCAGGAGGCCCCCGCACCCGCAAGCAAGCCCGCAAAGGGCCACAGCGGCTTTGTCCGCTTTCTGGCGGCGGCTTTGGCCTGTATCCTGCTCTCCGGCGGCAGCACAGCCGCTGTTCTCTGGGCCCACGACCGCAGCACCGCAAGCGCTGCCCCCGCAGAGATAGAGGAGAGGGCTACCGAGGAAGAAAAGCAGCCTTCGTCCAATCACGAGACTGGCTCCGCCGCTGTTGCTGCCCCCAGCACGGACTCCGTTCCCGCCATCGGCAGCGCCACCAATCTGACTGTCACCGGCGCACCGCTTAGTCCCGGGGAGATCTATGATCTGGCCTGTCAGCAGGTGGTGGGGGTCAATATCTCCGTCACCACCAACTACTTCGGTCAGACCACCTCCGCAGCCGTCTCCGGCACCGGCTTCATCATCTCTGAAGATGGCTATATCATCACGAATTTCCATGTGGTGGAGTATTCCGTGGTCTACGGCTATGACATTACGGTGCTGCTCCACGACGAAAGCGAGTATCCCGCCGAGCTCGTCGGCTATGACGAGGACGAGGATCTGGCCGTTCTGAAGATCGACGCCAGCGGGCTGACCCCCGTAACCATCGGCTCTTCTGAGACCCTGCGGGTCGGTGACGTGATCTACGCCGTCGGCAACCCCCTGGGCGAGCTGACCTATACCATGACGGACGGCATCGTCAGCGCCCTGAACCGGGAAATCAGCACCTCGGTCTCCTCCTCCCTCTACGTCTTCCAGACCAATGTGGCTGTCAATTCCGGCAACTCCGGCGGCCCTGTCTACGACACCAGCGGTCGGGTGGTGGGCGTTGTGGACGCCAAATACTCCGATACCGGCGTGGAGGGGCTCAGCTTTGCCCTTCCCATTGACACGGCCTACAAGGCCGCCCTGGAGATCATCGAAAAGGGTTACGTCTCCGGCAAGGCCTTCCTGGGCATTACCTGCCGCAATGTCTCTGAGGTGGTGCAGTCCTTCGCCATGCACTACTACAACATCCCCGACGGCGTCATCGTGGCCGGCGTGAATCCCGGCTCCGCCGCCGAGAAGGCCGGCCTCAAGCAGAACGACATCATCACCGCCGTCAACGGCAACCCCATCAGCAGCACAACAGGGCTGAAATCCGCCCTTAGGGCATACTCCCCCGGCGACACCATCACCCTCACCATCTATCGCCTGGACGACAGCAAGACGATTGAGGTCAGCGTGACTCTGGACGAACACGTGCCCGAGGGCGCCAACGCGGGCTGAGCCCTATCGATTTGACATCCGATCCGCGGGGACCTTAACGGTCCCCGCGTCTCTTTTCCTTACGGACTGGACAAGCACCCGAAAGTGTGTTAGGATATTTTTGTCGACTTATGCCGTCATCTTTCGGGCCGGTCCTGCCGGTCCGGGCAAGCAGCAGGAAAGAGAGGATCAGGTCTATGGTGGGAAACACCCTCCGCAAACGCGCCGGGGAGCTCGGTCTTACCCTGGACGCGCCGTCCGGTCTATACTATGGAACCCTCAACGGATATCATGTCACCGTGATTCCTGAAAACGTCAAGAATCGCTTCGATATTCTCTTCTCCGTCAGACGCTTTGGCATAGATCCCGCGCCCACGGATTTTCAGCCCCTGGAAAAGGGCTGCGCTGTGATCAGTTCCATCCAGGTTCTGGGGCGTCGGGTCACCATGACCACGAAGCCCCATCAATGGTCGGACAAGAAGGCCATTGACGAACTGCGGCAGGCCATCGGTGAGGCACTGAACTATCTGCTTCTCAACCAATTCACCGATTGCTGTCAGGGCTGCGGGAGAGAGGACAGCGTAGCCTCCATCTATCTCGGCGGTTCCGCCTCCCACTTCTGCCCGGATTGCTACTCCGCCGCGGTGCGGCAAACCCGGCAAAATCGCGAGAATGAAAGGATCAAAACGGAGAGCCCCGTGGCAGGCGCCGTCGGCGCCCTCCTGGGATCCCTGGTAGGCGGCCTTGCAATCATTGCCTTCAGTCAGCTCAACCTGATCTCCGCCCTCTCCGGGGTCATCATGGCCATCTGCACGCTGAAGGGCTATGAGCTTTTGGGCGGGAAGAATTCCACAAGAGGCATTGTTATCAGCTGTCTCATGATGGCGCTGATGGTTTACCTCAGTGATCGGGCCGACTGGGCCATCGTTGTGGTGAAGGAGCTGAAACTGGATTTCTTTGAGGCTTTCCGGGCGGTTCCGGCGCTGATCCGGGAGACCGACCTTACCTCAACCTACTATGGCAATCTGGCCATGGTCTATCTCTTTACCGGCCTCGGCGCCTTTCTGGGCATCCGGGACTATCGCAGGAAGAAAACGGTTCTTCCCAATCTGGTCTACCCTCTGGGAACAAATCCCAATCCGTAGACGGTGCCGTCTTACTGATCAAAAAACATTATAAAGCGAGGAAAAAACGATGGAAATCATGCATGTAACCGAAAATGACTTTCAGGAGAAGGTTCTGAACGCCGCCGTCCCCGTGATTGTGGACTTCTGGGCCAGCTGGTGCGGGCCCTGCAAGATGCTGGCTCCCGTGCTGGAGACCATTGCCGCAGAGCGGGACGACGTGGCCGTCGCCAAGGTGGACGTAGACGAGAACATGAATCTCGCCACCACCTACGGCATCAGCAGCATCCCCAACGTGGTCCTGTTCAAGAACGGGCAGCCGGTCGCCCAGTCCGTGGGCTTTGTCCCCAAGGACGCCTTGCTGGCAAACCTGGGACTGTAAGTTCAAATACAGCAAAAGGGCTGTCTCAAAACATCTTATATGTCGTTTCCTCCTGTAGGGGCGGCTATCAGCCGCCCGCGCGGCACATGTGGGAACACGTAAATAAGTTGGGCGAATTCGCACGATCATCATGCGAATTCGCCCAACTTATTTGTAAGATGATCAAAGCTCTCTGCGGGCGGCTATTAGCCGCCCCTACGTCCTTATCTCGTGGCTTTTGCTATTTTGAGACAACGCCTTCTTTTTCGCTTTTACCCTCTCTCCAGGGAAATGGGCACGGGATCTCCCGCCGTCAGGCTCGTCTCCGTCACGACAGCATCCAGGGCCAGGAGCCGCACGCCCGCCTCCGCCGCTTCTTTGAGGGCGAGGCCGAAGGCCTCATGGGTCCGCCAGTTGGGCTGCAGAAGGTACACTCCCTTCATCTGGATAAGGAAGATCACATAGGCAGGATAGCCCTCCTCCGCCGCCTGTTTCAGGCCTTTGAGATGCTTTACCGCCCGCTCCGAAGGGGCGTCCGGAAAACGGGCCACGCCCTCCTCCTCCAGGGTCACCCCCTTGACCTCGGCAAAGGCAGGCCGACCCTCCAGCGAAAAGCCAAAGTCGAAGCGGGAGTCGCCCCTGGTGACCTCCGGGCGGATCTCTCCGGCGCCGGGGATCCCGCCGGAGCGGAGCCACTCCCCGATGACCCGGTTGGGCGCGGTTGAATCCATATTGATGAGGGTCTCCCCTTTATATACGCTGATGAGGTCCCAGCCGGTCTTCCGGCTGGGATCATCGCATTTTTGCAGCAAAATCCGGGCCTCCGGCGTCAGGAGCTCCCTGCAGCGGCCGGTGTTCTTCACATGGACGGTGACAGCTTCTCCACTCTCCAGTCGGGCGTGGGCGATGAAGCGGTTGGGGCGATCCAGGAACCGGGCCGGGACGATGTTTTCGTAGGTCATGGGGCGCTCCTTTGAGTAGACTCTTCCTATTGTACCACAGCTTGCAAAAAAAGAAAAATTCCTTTAAAGTTGACACAGAAATGACAAACGGCAAATATACAATGGAGGCAAAGGAGGGATGGAGCATGGATTACCGCATCCTGATCGTGGAGGATGAAGCGAAGATTGCCCGCCTGCTGGCAGATTACTGTTACAGCAAAAAGGACGTTCCCACCCTCGCCGGGGACGGCATCCGGGCCCTGGAAATGCTGGAGGAGCAGGAATATGACGCGGTGCTGCTGGACATCCTGATGCCGGGGCTGGACGGTCTCTCGGTCTGCCGTGCCATTCGAAAGCGGAGCGATGTGCCCATTCTCTTTCTCACCGCCCTCTCCGATGAGGAGGATAAGCTTCTGGGCTATGAGTTGGGGGCAGACGACTACATTACCAAGCCCTTCTCACTCTCGGTGCTCTACGCAAAGGTGGAGGCCCTGGTGCGCCGCCGTCGGGGGGCAGTGATTCAAGGGGACCTTCTCATAGCAGGGGCCGTTTCCCTGCGCCTCAGCACCCGGAAGGTGACCGTATCCGGCCGGGAGATCCCTCTGACGCCGAAGGAATATGCCCTGCTCCTTTGCCTCATGCAGAATAAAACCCTGGTTCTGAGCCGCGAGCAGCTTTTGGTGAAATGCTGGGGTTACGACTACGAGGGAGAGGCCCGGGCTGTGGACACCCAGATCGGACGCCTCCGGCAGAAGCTGGGGGCAGCAGGAGAGCACATCAGGACCGTCATCAAAGCGGGCTACAAGTGGGAGGAATAGCTTATGTGGGGTCTATTGCAAGGTCAGCTCATGCAGCAGCATGCCCTTGATATCAGCACAAGCAACGAGGATAAGCTCCGGATGACCCACTCCCGCCTGGGCTTCGGAGAGAATGGCCCGCGAGGTGACAGAAAAACCATCTCCGCCACCCCGGCAGTGACGGGCTGGCTCATCTTCCTCGTCCTGCTGGTCTGGGGCACCGCCATGGTTTTGCTTACCCTGACGGAGGCCCAGGAGCTGGCAGACCGGCTGTTTTGGCAGCAGCAGAGCTTCACCGGGGAGGCGGCCATACAGGCCCGGCTGCCCGACTTCTATGACGAAACCTACGGGGAGCGGGGGATGCTGGGGCTGCAGGAGGAGCGCCCCGATCTTCTGGAATATTGGATGCTCTCCTCCCTCAAGACCAGCGCGATCTATAGTCTCAACGGCAGAGTCACGGAGCGGGTTCTCTCTCCCCTGAAGGATCAGGAATTCATCCCCATAGAGACCGCCGTGGCCTTCTACGACGGCAGCGGCAGGCTCCTGCACGCAGGCGGAGACTACCTCTATTTCGGCTACTGCACCGAGGAAGAGTGGGCCCGGGGCGACGACATAGCCCGTCACTACGGGTGGATCGACCTCAGCGAGGGAAAAGGGGCGGAGGACTGGCACGACGACCCTTGGCTGCGCTTTCGCACCATGTACGCCGGCACCCGCAGCCTTCATGACATCGTGGCCCTGAAGATCACCGGCACCCTTCATGAACCCTTTGACTCCGGGACCGGCTCCATCACCCCCTGGAAGGTAGAGTTCACTACGGAAACCTTCGTCTATCAGGCCGTCTACCCCGAGACCCAGCAGGAGGGCTATGACGGCCACGAGCCCCCGGAGCGAAGCTATACTCTCTCCGCGCTGGACGAAAAGGGGCTTCTTAACTGGCAGCTCCAGTTCGACCGTTCCCAGGAGTACCGGGGACAGGGGACGCCGGTCACCATCTATGCCCTCTACCCCGAGATGACGAGCTACAGCGGAAAGCCTGTTCGTTATCTGGGAAAAACCTTTGAAAGCCTCTCCCAGCTTTTGACGGAGCGGGAGATCGTCACGACCCCTGAGTCGGGCAGCGCCCTTATCCGCCCGGGAAGTCTCAGCAGCAGCTATACTCTGCGGGATCTCTACGTCTTCGGCGGCTTGTCATATCTTCGGGGCGGCAGCGAGACGCTTCTCGTCACCGCCACCCTGAGCCACCCTCTGCAGGCGGCAATCCAGCGCCTCCGGGGCGTATATTTCTGGACGGGACTGCTGGCTCTGGTCCTGACACTTCTGGTCCGAAGCAGGATCCGTTCCCGTCTGATTCAGCCACTGAGGGAACTCAGTGCCGGAATGCGGGACAACTGGCGCACCCTCTATCCCCCGGATCGGCCTGTCGCCCTTTGGAGAGAGGCCGAGGATCTGAAGCGGTTGTACGAAACGGAGGCGGAGGACCGGCAGTATCAGAAAAACAAGGTTGCCCGGCTGGAGACCGCCCTTCATTACGCAGAAAACGCTGAAAAAGAACGGCGAAAAATGCTCTCCGACATGGCCCATGAGCTGAAAACGCCCCTGGCCGTTCTCCACGGCTACGCCGAGGGGCTCAAGGAGCGGATCAATGAGGAAAAGCGGGATGAATACGCCGACATCATCCTGCGGGAGACCGAGAAGCTGGACGGCATGGTGATGGAGCTATTGGAGCTATCCCGTCTGGAGGCGGGCAAGGTGGTGCTGGCAGCGGACAGCTTTGATCTCAGGGAGCTTACCGAGGAGGTCTGCCGCAGTCTTTCCCGATCCATGGAGGAAAAGGAGCAGCGGTTGACCCTGATCGGCGAGGGAGCTTTCCCCCTTCAGGCCGACGAGGGGCGGCTGCGGCAGGCGGTGACGAACCTTCTGAGCAACGCAAGCAAATACGGCCGGGAAGGCAGCGAGATCCGGGTCAAGCTGGATCGGGAGGGAAAGCATCTGCGCTTTTCCGTCCAAAACGACTGTGAACCGCTCACCGGGGAGCAGTTAGACAAGGTCTGGGAGAGCTTTTACCGGGTAAACCCCGCCCGGAACGACAAGGGTACCGGGTTGGGGCTTCCCATTGTCAAGGGCATCATCGAACTCCACGGCGGAACGGTGTTCGGCAACAGCATTGACGGCGGGGTGGAATTCGGGTTCATGCTATAGAAGGCGAAAGGCTATAGCATGCAAAGAGAGAGGCGCCCCCCTTCCAAACCGGTCCAGAGGGAACGGCAAAGGCCCCGGCAAGCCGAAGGATCATCTTCGGTTTACCGGGGCCTTGTTTATTTTACCTTCAGCCCTCAGCGTTCTGGGAAACGAACTCCACGGTCTCCGTCAGCTCCGCGTTTCCGTCAAGGTTCACATAGAGATAGACCAGGACATAAGAGCTCTCCGGATTGGGGACCACCGGCGTTACCTCGCAGAGGAGGCAGTAATTCGTTCCGCTCACCAGCTGGGTGGACAGCAGAGCCACCGGCGCATAGGCGGCGCCCAGCTTTCCCTCCACGGCCTTCTCCAGGGAAGTCTTCACATCCTCGGGCACCTCAAGGGACTCACTCTCCGTCCAGGAGCCCATCATCCCGTTAAGGCCGGTCTCCTTCCCGGATTCCAGGACATCGGTAATGGATACTTCCCCATCCAGGGTCTCATAGAGATGGACAATGGCATAGGTTTCCACCGGATCGGGCACCACCGGCGCAACGCGGCACAGGAGCGCGTAATTCGTCCCGTTGACAAGCTGGCTGCCCAGATAGGCCACGGGCGTATACCTGGCGCCCACAAGGCCATCCAGCGCCTTCTCCAGCTTTGCGCAGAGCTCCTCCGTCACCACAGGGGAATCCGGGCGCTTCCATCCGCCCACCGTTGCCGCCGTCTCCTCGTCGGCAGTTCCGGTTTCCGCATGCTCATCAGGAGCGGCAGCCTTTTCGCCGCAGGCGGCAAGAGCAAGCAGCGCCGCGACGCAAAGCAGCAAAGCGATCATTCTTTTCATGTGATATTCCTTCCTTTTCTTAAATTCTTTTCATCCCGGTTTTTTACCGTCCACCCCTTAGACAACGGGGAGGAGAGAAAGTTCCCGGCAATTTGAATTTTTCCCAAGAATCGGAAAAGCTCTCAGGGATTTACTCCGCCCGCTGCTCCTTGATGACCTTTCCCATGTTCCAGAGGTTGGCTGCCTGCTGCGCCGCGGAAAGGGCGTCCGCCTCCGTCTTATACGGGCTCTCCACCGTGTGACTGCCGCAGTCGGCGCAGGTCACATACCAGCACCAGCCATTCTCCTCCTCCAGGAGCGCGGGCCCGCCGCATATGGGGCAGTCCTGCAGTTCGATTTCCTTCCAGATATCCCGATGATCCATGGCTCCATCCTCCAAGCTTCCCTGTGTAATCCACGGGCCAAAGCCCGCATCCACAGTATCATACCCGAAATACGCGCCATTTGCAAGGTCATTTCTCCAGGGCGCGGCGCAGGGCTTCCCTCACGGCGGTGGGATCTCCCTGTCCCCGCAGGATCCCCATGGCGCGGCCCATGAGGGCGGTAAAGGCCTTCTCCTTCCCGGCCCGGTAATCCTGGAGGGCCTTGCCGCCCTCCCGGATCACCGTCTCCACGGCAGCCTCGATCTCTTCCCGGCCGATCCGCTTCAGTCCCAGGCGTCGGGCGGTCTCCTCCGGATCCTCCCCTTCAAAGACCTCCTCCAGAAGCTTTCTGGCCACAGCACGGGTGAACTGTCCCTCCTCCACCCGGCGAATAAGATAGGCAAAGGTCTCGGCAGGGGTGGGCAGGCTCCCCTTCCATCCGCGGGCCCGGGCTATCGCCTGGGCATCCACCAGGATCCAGGCCGCCGCCTCCCGGGGGCCGGCCCCCAGGGACACCGTCCGGTCCAAAAGGCGCGAGAGCTCCCGATCGGCAAGCAGTACGGTGATCCACTCCCGCTCCAGGCCCCAGGCGAGGTATTCCCGCTCCCGCTCCCGGGGCAGGGTCCCGAGCCCGGCACGAAGCTGCTCCACCCAATCGGGATCCAGCACCACCGGCGGCAGATCCGGCTCCGGGGAGTAGCGATAACCGCTCTCCTCCTCCTTTTCCCGCATGATACTGAGCCGGTCCCGGTCCCCGTCATAACGCAGGGTGACCCGCTCCACCGGCTCACCGGCTTCATAAAGGGCATGCTGGCGCAGGCTCTCCAATTCCACCGCCCGCTGGATCTCCCGGAAGGAGGCCACATTTTTGATCTCCGTCCGCTCCCCGGGGACCCCGTCCCGGGTGAGAGATACATTCACATCCGCCCTCAGGTTTCCCTCCTGCATCTTCCCCCGGCTGACCCCCAGCCAGACCGCCAGATCCCGAAGCTTTCGGGCAAAGGCAGCCGCTTCTTCCCCACTTCTCAGCTCCGGTTCCGTCACCACCTCCAGGAGGGGGACCCCCGCCCGGTTCAGGTCAATCAGGCTGAGTCCCCGGGCCGGATCATGGCTCAGTTTCCCGGCGTCCTCCTCGATATGGGCCTCATGGATGTGGATTTTTCTGGTCCCCTCTCCGGTCCCGATCTCCAGAAATCCTCCATGGATCACGGGCATCCGGCGCTGGGTGATCTGATAGCCCTTGGGCAGATCCGGATAGAAATAGTTCTTCCGGTCAAACTGCAGGACCGGCGCCGCCTTTCCGCCGAAGGCAAGGCCCAGACGAAGGCCCGCTTCCAGAGCCCCCCGGTTCAGCCGGGGCAAAGTACCGGGATGTCCCGCGCAAATGGGGCAGCATAGGGCGTTGGGTCTCTCCCCGAAACGGGCAGGACAGCCGCAGAACAGTTTGCTTCGGGTGCTGAGCTCCACATGGATCTCCAGGCCCACCACGATCTCCTCCGTCATCGGGCACCCCTCCCCTCTTCCAATGCCATTGCAGCCCGCAGCACCGTGCGGTCCTCACCCCTCCGTCCCATCAGATGGACGGAGAGGGGCATGTTTTCCGCCTCCCCCAGGGGGAAGGCCAGAGCGGGCAGCCCCGCCAGATTCGCCACCACCGTGAGGGCGTCAGCCTTTCTCTCCTCCCCAGCGTCTCCCGCCCTCTCCAAAAGGGGGGCCGGGCCGGGGGTCGTGGGACCCAGAAGCAGGTCTGCCTCCCGGAAGGCCCGCTCCAGCTCCTGCCGGATCTCGCTCCGGCGGCAGAGGGCGCCGCGGCGAAGGGGCGCCAGCTCCTCCATACTGAGAAGCGCGGAACCCAGGCAGAGCCTTCCCCGTACCTCAGCCCCCATGAGCCGGGTGCGGAGGGCGGGCGTCGGCTCGCCGCCCCGCCCGAAGCGCAGACCGTCAAAGCGGGCAAGGCAGGAGACCGCTTCCTGGGCCGCCAGGACCACATAGGTCTCCCCCGCCAGAATCACCGCCGGACAGGAGATCTCAAGTACCCGGGCCCCCGCCCGCTCCAGAAGCCGCGCCGCCTCCAGCACCGCCTTCTGCGCAGGGGTATCCGCCAGCAGAAGCTGCTCCCGCCAGATCCCGATCCGCAAGCCGGAAACCCCACGGGCTTTGGGCTCAGGATCAAAGCTTGTGGCATCCCCGGGATCGAAGCCCGCAACGGCATCGAAAAAGCGGCCGCAGTCAGCGGCCGAGCCCGCAAGGAGGCCCACCGCATCCAGGCTGGAGGCGTGGGCCAGGAGGCCCCGGCGGGACACCGCGCCCCAGCTGGGCTTGAAGCCGATGACTCCGCACCAGGCGGCGGGGATCCGCACGCTGCCGCCGGTATCGCTGCCAAGGGCCATAGGAACGATGCCCCCCGCAACGGCGGCGGCGCTGCCGGAGGAGGAGCCACCGGCACAGCGCAGGGGATCCAGGGGGTTTCTGACCGGGCCAAAAGCGGAGCGCAGGCCATAGGAACCCATGGCGAATTCATCCAGATTGGTCTTTCCCAGAATGACCGCGCCGGCCTGTTTGAGGCGGGTGATAACCTCCGCGTCCTCCGGTGGCACATAGCCCTCCAAAAGGCGGGAGCCGCAGCTCATTTCCACCCCGGCCACGGCGATGTTGTCCTTCACCGCCACCGGGATCCCGCGGAGGGGCAGCGGTCCTTCCCTCTTTTCCAGCTCCTCCGCCTGACGGAGAGCGCTCTCCCCCATCACCAGGCGGAAGGCGTTCCAGGGCTTCTTTTCCGCCGCCGCTATCGCGGCGGTGATGCGGCTTTTTAACTCAGTCATCGCTCTTCACCGCCAATTCCGCAAGGAAGTATTCTCCTTCCCGGTTTTGGGCAGCGTGCAGAAGGGTTCCCCCCTCCCAGGGGGTCTCCCGGTCCTCCCGCAGATCGGCCGCAGTCATGGGGAGGGGCAGTTCCTCCGCCGTCTCCCTGTCCTTTTCCGCCAGGGGGGCGGCCAGGGTCAGCATCTCTTCAATATAGGCTTTTGTTTCAAGCAGCACATCTTCCTCTGCCAGAAAGCCTGCCATAAGCAGACTGCGGGCATATTCCCGGTTCGTCATAGTCTCTCCTTCACCGCCGTATGGGCGGGAGTATTTTTCACCTTTTTATAGTATAGCACAGTTCTTTCCAACTTTACAGAGGCTTTTCCCTGTGTTACAATGAGCAAAATCCCGCCGACACAAAGAACGGAAGGCGGAGGCGGCGCCTTTGGAGGTGGACCTATGGCAGAATTGGAGGCGATCCGGCAGCGCTGCCTCGGCTGCAGCGGCTGCGGGCTGAAGGATACCCGGCACAACGTGGTCTTCGGCGAGGGGGTCCCCGGCACCGGCCTTGTCTTCATCGGTGAGGGCCCCGGCGAGCAGGAGGACATGACAGGCCGCCCCTTTGTGGGGCCCGCCGGGCAATTGTTGGACGATATGCTCTCCCTCATCGGCCTCAGCCGGGAGAAAAACTTCTACATCTGCAACATGGTGAAATGCCGCCCGCCCAAGAACCGGGATCCCCGACCGGAGGAGCTGGCCTCCTGTATGCCCTGGCTCCGGGAGCAGCTGGAGGTTTTAGATCCCAAAATCATCGTCTGTCTGGGGCGGATCTCCGCCCAGGCCCTGATTCGGGAGGATTATCGCATCACCCGGGAGCATGGGACCTGGGTACAGAAGGACGGCGTCAGCATGACCGCCATCTATCACCCCTCCGCCCTGCTGCGGGACCCCTTCCGCCGGCCGGAGACCTTTGTCGATCTCAAGAACATCCAGCGGCGGGTGATGGAGCTCTGTCCCGGTCTCATCGATCCGGACAGCCTGCGGTATTCCTCTTGAATATTATGTAAACTTCTTGCGTCAACAAAAAGGGTGCGGACAGGCCGCACCCTTTCCTGTTGTTTAACGGATCAAATCAGAAGACCCAGGCGTTTCCGGACTCCTCCTCGTCCTCTGACTCCACCTTCGGGACGAAATGGAAGGGCTCCTTATACTTGAGGACCAGGGGCAGCAATTCTTCATTGAGGCCCTCTGCGGACCGGCAGTCGTCATCAAACACCATGGTCACCGTCTTCTCCCCGGTGCATCTCTCCCAATGGGGCAGGCCCGGTGTGTTGGGATCCCCGGTGCGGGCAAAGGCGACCAGCGCCCCGGACATGACCCGGTCCAGCGTCTCCACATTCTTCTGCTGGCAGACGGGGATCTTCTCCCCGTTATGGAAGAAATAGGGGATATCTGAGCAGTGCCAGGCGGCCATGCCGCCGTTGTAGTCAAAGACCTTCGCAAAAAGATAGTTGTATACGGGAGCGGAGGCCTCAGAGGCCTTCTTTTTGACATAGCGCAGGGTATCGGGCAGGAACATGGTATCGAGGCCCGTAGCATAGACCACGTTTTTGCCCGGATAGGCGCGGCGGAAGGCCTCCAGCACCCTCGGGCCGCCCTCCTCTCCGTAGGTCTCGATAACGCGGGCCTCCCGCTGGCTCTCCGACAGCGCATCCCGATTCTCCATCGGCATAAAGAAGCAGAACTCCGCCAGCACGGAGCCCACCAGAGTGGGCACCTTCAGAGAAGCGGGGGTAAAGTCACCCACAAGAGGGTCGCAGAGATAGTAGGCATTGGGCCTGGGCGCCCATCCCACCCGTTTTCCCTGCTTTTCCAGGAACCGGGCAGCCCGATTCACAGCCCAGATGAACTGGGGCACAGGCACCTTTTCCAGCTTCTCCACATCCTCCGGCTCCAGACGCAGAATGCGCAGGATCTCCAGCACCAGCTCACGGGGATCGCAGTTCCCGTCCAGATCCCCCGCCGGGATCACGCCGGACATGACCACCGCCCGGTGGAAGAGGCCATCCGCTTCCGGGATCTGCCCCAGGATCGTGACCTTGCCGCCGCCGCCGGACTGGCCGAAGATGGTGACGTTTTCCGGATCGCCGCCAAAGCAGGCGATGTTGTCCCGCACCCAGCGCAAAGCCTCCACCAGGTCCGCCATGCCCACATTCACGGAATTCCAATACTTCTCCCCAAAGGAGGAGAGATCCAGGTAGCCAAAGGCGTTGAGCCGGTGGTTCACCGAGACCACCACCACGTCGTAATCCCTGGCCAGGTTGAAGCCGTCGTAAGCCTCCTGTTCAATGGAGGAACCGGCGGAATAGCCGCCGCCGTGGATCCAGAAGAGCACAGGGCGCTTCTTCTCCGGATCGCAGTCCGGCGTCCAGATGTTGAGATACTGACAGTGTTCTGAAGCAGGCCAGAAACGATGGGGGATCATGATCTCATTGCTGGGTGCGGGCTCACTGAGCACCGGACAGATGACGCCGTAGCTCAGCGCATCCTTCACACCCTCCCAGGCCTCCACCGGCTCCGGCATCTGGAACCGCTTTGCCTTGGCATAGCGGATGCCGAAGAAATGATCGACGCCATCGAAATGGAACCCACGCAGTTTTCCCTTGGGGGTCTCCACCACCGGAGCATCAGGAGTTACATAAAACGCTTTGGGCATGCCGTTCTCCTCCTTTATGATCTTATAATTTTATTGTAGCATATTCCCTCCCGGAGGAAAAGGGAGAAATGCATTTTCGGGGTAGAAAAGTCATGAAAGGAAGTATATAATAGCGTTATCCGTTTTTCGAGGTGCATCATGAAAGAATTTATCCGCGTCATCAAGTTCACCCTGTTCTCCGCCTCCGCCGGACTCATCGAGCTGGGGGCCTTTACGCTGCTCAACGAGCTGTTGCACCTCCCCTATTGGGTGAGTTATCTGACAGCCCTGGTCCTCTCGGTTTTGTGGAATTTCACGCTGAACCGTAAATTCACCTTCAAATCCGCCGCCAATGTTCCGGTGGCCATGCTGAAGGTGGCCGCCTTCTACCTGGTATTTACGCCCCTTTCCACCTGGCTGGAGCATGTTCTGACCACAGGCCTTGGCTGGAACGAATACCTGGTCACCGCCATCAATATGGTTCTGAACTTTATTACCGAGTTTTTCTATCAGCGCTTTTTCGTCTTCGGCGACAGCATCGACACCCAGGAGAACAAAAAAGAAGCATCCGTAAAATAGGCTGATAAAGCTGTGCAAAGGACGGTCCCCGGAGGGCAATCCCTCCGGGGACCTTATTGCTGTTCTTTTTTGGGGGTCGCGGGCTTCAGTTCTCGCGGAAGAGCTTCTGAACAGCGTCCAGAATGATGTCATCCGCACTGCCGGGGATGGTGGCGCTGAAGGACTGGAAGACCCGATGATGCTTGGAGGAGCGATCCAGAATATAGCTGGTGGACTTCTCGGTGGAGTAGGTCACCACCACCGTCTTCTCCATGGGGGAGGCCTTCTTGATGGCTGCCCCCAGCTCCGCGTACATCTCGCCGTTGGTCATGATAAGGGCCACATCCCCTAGCTTGACAAGGTGGATATACATCTTCACCGGATGCTCCGGGTCCGGTACCGTGACCTTGCTGAAGTCCGGCAGCGGCGGCACCTTGCCATAAGGAATCTCCGCCTCATCCCGGAGGCCGTGTCCGCCCATGCGGATGACGCCCTGCACCCCCGGCACCCGCTTCTGGGCGGGCAGCAGGGCCATGGTGGAGGCGTGACTCAGGCTGAGATCATCCACATCGCAGACGATGGAATCAATGCAGCGCACCGCATCGGCACCGTGGCGGCGGCCCACATACTCCATCTGCATGAAGCCTACGCCGTCGGGATAGCTGACCTCACTCACATAACCGTCCGGATACTCATAGAGCAGGCCGTGGCTCATGATGGGATTCTGGTTGCCGGCGGCGCCGGCCGTCCAGGCGATCACCGCGTCACCCCCGAAATGCTTCTCGGCAAACTTGGTGGCTACGCCGGAGAAGTTGCCGGAGGTCTTGGTCTTGTGGTCCGCGTCCTTCTGCAAAAAGGCGCAGGTGGAATGGGTCCCGTGGTTCAGAAGGGCGGCGATCAGCTTGCCCTCCTCATCCTCAAACTTCAGGCAGGCCAGGGTTTTATCACTGAAGCCCGCGTAGTTGGGCGCTTCTATCCAGTAACCATAGGAGCTCTGATAGTCCCGGTTCACATTGACAAAGCTGTCCACCGTGCCGTAGCCCATCCTGGCGGGGCGCATGGTCTCCACCGCCTCTTTTGCGGCGGAGAGGGCGGCCTCCAGCTCGATGGTTTTGAACTTTTCCCGGCGGGCCAACTGCTCCTCCGTCTCGGGAGGGCGGCCGGGGTGGTTGTTGGATTCGTCGCAGGGGGAGGTGTGGTTGTGGGTGAAGGTGATGAGAATGTTTTCCTTCTTCACACCGGTGGCCTCGGAAAGCTGAGGGATCAGATTCTCCACCGTAGGATAATCGCTGAGCTCCAGCACCACGAAAAGCAGCTTCTCCTCCCCATTCCCCACGGCAATGACGCGGCAGAAGCAGCTGTCATAATAGGCATCGGCAATGTTGAAGCGGGTGGGCATGGGATACATATCCGGTGTGGGATCGATGGTGCGCCGGGCGGCGCCCACATACAGCTTGGACATAGGGATTCTCCTTTCAAAGGATCATTTCTTCATAATCGGGGATTTCCGTATCGTTCTCCGTCTCTCCATAGGTGGTGTCGGTTTCCCGTTTCCAGATCCATAGGAGGAGGGCGGCGCTGACAAAGTAGGCCAGCACGTTCAGAAGCTCCGCCCCGCGACGGGAGGAGGTAAGAAACAGGAGGAAAACCAGATTCAGAATGGCCGTCAGAGCCAGATCAAGGCCCGTAACCAGGGAAAAGATCATCAGAAAGCGATGACTGCGGTTCTGGGTCCAGTGGGTCATCTTACGGGGAGCGATCAGATAATAAACAAGATAGAAGCCAAAGAACACCATCCCTGCAAGGCCAATGCTGCCGAAAATGGACACCCCAACCCACTGATTGGAGGGCAGATCCCGCAGGGCCGCAAAGAGGTAGGCCGCAATAGCTGCAAAGCCCAAAATGCCGAAGCTCAGCTTCTGTCTCTTCCAGTCCTCGTCAGAGAGCTCATGCTCCATGAAGGGATCCGTATAGATCCGGATCACCTTGCTGCCTCTGCCGTTTTTCCGCTTCACGCGATAGGTGGTATAGCCCGCAAAATACTTCTGGTATCCAGCCTGGACCTTCCGCCGTTTCTTCCGGTCAGAAGCATCCTGCTCCGCTACCCATTTTCTGAAATCCATACCGTTTCTTCCTTTGATTCTTTTTCACGGCATTCCGCCGCGGTATCACGGAACGATGTGCTCCTCGCCTTCCTCCCAGAGGATGGACGGCGCCGCCACCTGGACGCGATGAACGCCCTCGCCGTAGGCCACGCCCTTTCTCGGCGGCATCTCGGGGTGCAGGTGATTCGGGATCTCCACCGTATCCACTTTTTCGCCGCGAAGAAGCCGACGGTCCAGCTCGATCATGTTGTCCAGCACCTCAATCTCCTGGCTCATGACGTCGATAATGCCGCAGTAGGTGCTGTGGCCGGTGAAGGTGCGTTTGAAGAGCCCCTCCTCATACTGCTTCCGCATGCGCAGGCAGTAGCGCAGATGCTTGCTGACGGGTCCCTCTCCGGCGCCGTTATTGAAGTTGACGCAGTCGCCGGTGAAGGCGATCTTCTCGCCGGAATCAATGTAATACATGTGGCCGGGGCTGTGGAAGGGGAATTCATAAGCGGTGATGACACGGCCGCCCCCCAGATCGAAGGTGTCTCCCTCCTTCACATAGCAGATCTCCGTATCCAGATCGCCGCGGCAGATGACGCTCTCATCCGGGTTCCAGATCTCCCAGTGGCCGATGTGCTGGCGGTTATTCCAGACAAACTCCTCCATATCGAAGTCGGGACGCGTCAGCCAGCGGATGGTATCCATGCCGCCGGAGGAGACCTGAACGCCGTTCAGCATCCGGGGACGGGCCTTCACCACGTCCGTCTCACTGACGTAGACCCGGTCGAACTGGTGCATCATGCCGATGTGATCGGGATGGGCATGGGTGATCAGTACGTCATAGGGCTTATCGGTCAGGCTCTCCACGATCCTGCGGAAATTGCAGTAGCCCATACCGGCGTCGATGACGGCGGCGCGCTCAGTGCCCTCCAGCACATACATGTTGTTGCAGCCCAATTCATTGATGCACCAGGTCTTATATCCCACCTCGGTGATAATGGGCTCTCTGAGGCCGCCGTTTTCATTGCGCTTGGCCTCATGATTCTTTGGGGCGTTAAAGTCCAGCCAGGTGTTGCCTGCCATAAGTTTACTCCTTTTCTGGAAAACTGTCAAAAAACCGGGCGGCAAGGTTTTCCATGCCGCCCGCGGTGAACTTAGTTGAGCTCGGGGTTGATCTCGTGAACGCGGCAGCAGGAAACAAAGTGGTTCGGAGCCACCTCTTCCAGCTTCTGGGGCTCGTGGCACTTCTCCGTGGCGTAATCGCAGCGGGCCGCGAAACGGCAGCCGGGCTTGGGATTGATGGGAGAAGTGATCTCGCCCTTCAGCAGGATCCGGTTCATCTTGTGATGAATATCGGTGCTGGGGATCGCCGAGAGCAGCGCCTTGGTATAGGGATGATAGTGCTTGCGGAAGAGCTCCTTACTGGGGCTGGTCTCCACCAGCTGACCCAGATACATGACGGAGATGTCATTGGAGATATGCCGCACCACGGACATGTCATGGGTAATGAACATGTAGGTCAGGTTTTTGTCCTTCTGCAGATCCTGCAAAAGGTTCAGCACCTGGGCCTGAATGGACACGTCCAGGGCGGACACAGGCTCATCACAGACCACGAATTCCGGGTCCAGGGCCAGGGCGCGGGCGATCACCACGCGCTGACGGCGGCCGCCGTCCATCTCATGGGGATAGCTGAGGCGCAGCCGCTGGGCAACGCCCACCATGTCCATGAGCTCCGTGGTCTTCTTATCAATATCTCTCCGACTGTAGCGGCCAGAATTGATAAGCGGCTCCGAAATGGTCTGCTCCACCGTGTAGCGGGGATTCAGAGAGGAGTAGGGATCCTGGAAGATGAACTGGGCGCGGGAGTGGAACTCCCTGAGCTCCCTCCCCTTCAGACCCGTGACGTCCTTGCCGTCGAAGAAGATCTTGCCCTCGGTGGGCTGGATCATCTGGATGATGGTACGGCCCAGGGTGGATTTTCCGCAGCCGGACTCACCCACGATGCCCATGGTGGTACCCTTGTCGATGTGAAGGGTCACGTCATCCACGGCATGAACGGTGCCGCGGGGGGATTTGAAATACTTTTTCAGGTCACGGACCTCGATCATAGGTGCCATGGATTACACCTCCCCTGCTTTATGGCACATACAGGTGTGCCCGGGCGCCAGCTCCTTCACAGGGACCGGGCCATTTTTGCACTCCTCCGTCGCATAAGGGCAGCGGGGATGGAAGTAGCAGCCGGTGGGCAGATTGGTGGGATCGGGGGGCATGCCCGCAATGGGATGCAGCCGATCGTCGTCCTCATCGTCCTTCATGCTGGGGAGGGCGCCGAAGAGGCCGTTGGTATAGGGGTGGCTGGGATGGTCGAAGATCTGCTCCAGGGAGCCCTTCTCAATGATCTGGCCGGCGTAGACGATGGCCACGTCGTCGCACATCTCCGCCACAACGCCCAGATCGTGGGTAATGAGGATCATGGAGGTATCGTTCTTCCGGTTCAGCTCCCGCATCAGATCCAGCACCTGGGCCTGAATGGTAACGTCCAGAGCGGTGGTGGGCTCATCCGCCAGCAGCAGGTCCGGGTTGCAGGCCAGGGCGATGGCGATGACCACGCGCTGCTTCATGCCGCCGGAAAACTGATGGGGATACTCCACATAGCGCTCGGCAGGAATGCCGACGGTTTCCAGCATTTCCACGGCGCGGTTTTTGGCGTCCTCTTTGTTGCCGCCGTTGTGCAGAGCCACGACCTCGGCGATCTGCTCGCCCACGGTCATGACCGGGTTCAGCGCCGTCATGGGGTCCTGGAAGATCATGGTGATCTTGTCGCCGCGGATCTTCTGCATCTCCGCTTCGGATACCTCGTAGATGCTCTTCCCCTCAAACTCCACCGAGCCGCCCAGCACCTTCGCCGGGGGATTGGGAAGGATCTTCAGGATCGAGCGGGCAATGGTGGTCTTGCCGGCGCCGGTCTCCCCCACGAGGCCCAGGGTCTTGCCCCGCTCCAGATCGAAGGAGACGCCGTTGACGGCCCAGACGTCGGCCTCAGAGGTGATGTAGTGGTCATTCAGATCCTTGACACTTAAGAATTTTTCACTCATACTCCGCACCTCACTTCTTCAGCCGGGGATCCAGCGCGTCCCGCATGCCGTCGCCGAAGAGGTTGATGGCAAGGACGGTGATCATGATGGCCATACCGGGGAAGATGCACATCCAGGGGAACTTGGTGAGATACTGCCGTCCGTCAGAGAGCATGGCGCCCCACTCGGGAGTAGGGGGCTGCACGCCCAGGCCCAGATAAGCCAGGCCGGAGGCCGCCATGATGGAGCCGCCCACGCCCATGGTCATCTGGACGAGAGAGGCAGAGAAGGCGTTGGGAATCAGGTGCTTTACAATGATCTTGGCGTTGGAGCAGTTGGTGACCGAGGCCGCCTCAATATACTCCATCTCACGGATCTTCAGAATGTTGGCGCGCATCATACGGGCCGCGCCGGCGACGCCGCCGATGCCCATGACGATGATGGTCTTCCAGAAGCCCACGCCGATCACGCAGGCCACAGCCAGGTTCAGAACCATGCCGGGGATGGACTGGATCACGTCCAGAATGCGCATCAGCACCTCGTCCACCACGCCACCGAAGTAACCGGCAAGGGAGCCCACCAGCATACCGGCCAGGTTACCCAGCAGCATGGCCAGGATGCCCAGTGTCAGGGAGTAGCGGGCGCCAACGAGAAGGCGGCTGAAGATGTCACGGCCCACCTGATCGGTGCCGCAGATATGTTTCCAAGAGGGGGCCTGATAGGCCTCGCGGACGTTGGTCTCCGTATAGTTGTAGGGGGCGATCACATTGGCAAAGATGGCGCTCAGGATCAGGATCGCGAAGATCACCAGACCCACCACGGCGGCGGGGCGCTGCCTTAAGCGCTTAAAGAAGGCAAAGAGCTGATTCTCCTTCTTGGCGACATTCTCGTTGCCCGCCACGACGTTTTTCTTTTCTTCCGTCATTACGCATCCGCCTCCTTCTTCTTTTTGGCAGCACGGCTGGCGAACTGGGCCTTGACCCGGGGATCCACTGCCGCCATAACGAGGTCGGTGAGCAGCATCACGATGGAAAACACGATGGAGAGCATCAGAACGCTGCCCTGCACCGCGGGATAGTCACGCTGGTTGACAGCCTTGACCATGTAGTAGCCGACGCCGGGGATGGAGAAAATGGTCTCCGTCAGCATGCCGCCGCCGAAAATGTTGGCCAGAATGCCGCCCATCAGGGTGATGAGGGGGATCATGGCATTGGGGAGCGCGTGCTTAAAGATCACGTCCCGCTCGGGCATGCCCTTACTGCGGGCCATCACGATGTAATCCTGGCCCAGGACCTCCAGCATGCTGGCCCTGGTCTGCCGGGCGTTCATGGCGATGCCGTGGAAGGCGCCGGACATGATCGGCAGAATCCAATACTGAATGCCGCCCATACCGTAGGCCGGCAGCCAGCCCAGCTTGATGGAGAAGAGCACCACCAGCATGAGGGCGAACCAGAAACCCGGCATGGAGACGCCGAGAAGCGCCACAGAAAGGGGCAGCCAGTCGTGGACCGTACCCTGGTGCACCGCGGCGTTGATGCCCAGCGGGATGCCGATGATCAGGGAAACAAAGGTGCTGATAAAGCCCAGCATCAGCGTTCTCGGCAGACGGCCGAAGATCTCGGTGCTGACAGAGACGCCGGAGAGGTAGGACTGACCCAGATCCAAATGAACATAGACCTGGACGATGTAATTGAAGAGCCGTACAATGTAGGGCTTGTTGAGGCCCATGGCCTCGCGCAGCTGCTCATATTCCCAGGGTTCGGCGTCTGAGCCCAGAATGGAGGCCACCGGATCGCCCGGAACCAGATACATCAGCGTGAAGATCAGGATCGTCACGCCGATGATGACCGGGATCAGCATCAGAATGCGCTTAAACGCGTATCTTATCATAAAATGGTTCCCTCTTTAAAATCCGAGGGGCTGCAAAATGTTCCTTTCACAGCCCCAGGGTTGTCACTTATGTTGAGTTACGGATAACGATGAGATTACTTGTAGAACACGTCGTAGTCATCGGCGAAGAGGCAGGCCTGGCCGCAGAGCTCCTGGCTGGAGTCCACAACGACACGCTCGATCTTGTTGTAGGCGCCGATGAAGCCGTTGCCGTTGAAGCGGGGGATATACCACAGGCGGTCCATCAGAGCGTGATAAGCCTTGTCGATATCCTCCTGAGTGCCGTAGCGGGCAGCCAGGACAAGTTCGCCGACCTCTTCATCATGGGCGCCGCAGATCTGGCCGTCCCACTGCTGGGCGCTGGTAATGTCGCCCATGCCGAAGAGGATGTTGGTGACAAAGCCCTTGGGCACAAAGTCGGAGCCCATAAGATCCCACTCCAGCAAATCCGCACGATTTCTCTTGTCCAGATAAGTAACCTCGTCCAGAAGAGCCATCTCAAGGTTGATGCCGATCTGGCTGAGGTTCTCCTGCATGACGGCGAACTCATTGGGGGTCTGGTTATAGCTGAACTTCAGAGTAAGCTCGCCGGGCTTGTAGCCGGCCTCCTCCAGCTTCTGCTTGGCAAGATCGGGATCATAGTGGATGGCGGAGCCGTCGGTCTCCCAATCCTTGTTGTAGCCGGCAAGGGCTTCGTGGCCGATGACGCCGGTGGAGCTGCCGTAGCCCATGGTGGCGGCGTAAGCCACGTCTTCCCAGTTGATGGCATAGGCAACGGCCTCACGCAGAGCCTTGTTGTCGGCGAACTTGGAGCCGGGATACATATTGAACATCAGGAAGCTGGGGAAGAGGGCGGGGAACTTGAACACGTTCACATTGCCCGGATCGGCATAGAAGTCCTCGGCAGTGGAGACCTGAATATCGTAAGCCTGGATGGTGTTGGTGCGAAGGGCGGTGGCAATCTGGCTCTCCTCCGTGATGACGTCATAACGGCAGACGTCGACGTTGGCGGCTCTCTGAGGAGTCAATGCCTCCAGATCTCCCCAGTACTTATAGGTCTGCTGGAAGACGGCATAGGCGCCGGAGACGAAGTCGATGGCCTTGTAGCGGCCGGTGGTGACGGGGTTGGAACGGAAGCCCTCATCGCCTGCAGCCTCATAGGCCTTCTGGGTAACGCAGACAATGCTTACACTGGAAGAGAGATAGCCGGGGAAATACTTCTGCTTCATATGAAGCTTGCCGGTATATTTGCCGGTGGACTCTACACTGAGCACATCGCGCAGGTTCTTACCCAGAACATTGACGGTATAGTCCGCAAACCACATCATGTCATCCATGGTGTAGTTGTTGCCCTCCATGTCAACGATATTGTCATAGAGCTCGAAGACTACGGTCTTGCCGTCATCCTCGAAGGACCATTCCTTCACCGCGATGCCCTTGTCTTCGGAGCCGCTGTAGGGCATATCCCAAAGAGGAGTCCACAGCATGGTCTTGATACGGGCGTTCATGGAGCCGCCCAGGAAGAAGGGATCCAGGGTCTCAAATGTCTTGGCGGCCACAGCGACCATGGTCAGCTTATCGCTGTCAGGACCCATAGTGACGTTGCCGTTCTTCTCGCCGGAGGTGGTGAGATCCAGGCTGGTGACGGTCTCAGCAGTGTCGATGCTGCTGCCGCCGGCACTGCTGCCGGTGCCGGGGTTGGAAGCGGTATTGCCTCCCTCGCTGTTAGTCGCGGTGTTGGCATTGTTGCCGCCGCAGGCCGCCAGAGCGACAGCACCGGCGACGCCGGCTGCGCCCAGACCCATGTACTTCAGGAAATCTCTGCGGGTTAAGTCAGTCATAATGTTCTCCTTTTCCCAAAAAATACCTTTTCTCCCGGAACAAACGACCGCATTCAGGCCCCGTTTGCTCCTTACGATTACTACCAAAGTAGTACCATGACGCAAGTATATTCCATTTCCCGTCCCCTGTCAATCAGCAACATGAATAAAATGGAATGTTAAAAATTGTGGATATTGACGGTAACAATTGTAATCAATCCGTCAAATTCCAGCTTTGGTTTATGCAGTTTAACTCATCAGCATCTTCCAACCGACGGTTTCATTCGTCAGTATGATTTCCTATTGACAAGCCGCGCTTTAGCGTGTACACTCCAATTCATAGGAATAACTTAAGTACATTTTCTACCGTTTATATTCTATACTACGCACTTTTTATTCTTTTCACATTGTATTATTCCGATTAGAATTGCTTTTCCTGCTGGTTTTTGGTAAACTATAGGAAAGCTGCAATCTACCCGTCAACAAAGGCAAACTTTCAATGAGGATCGGCACTATGGAACAAAAACACACCGCCCATAAATATATGGAGGTTTATAACACTCTCCGCAACGACATCATCCTGAATCGCTACAGCGAAGGAAGTCTGCTGCCCACCGAGACCAGCCTTATGTCTACCTTCGGCGTCAGCAGAAATACGGTGCGCCATGCGCTCCAAATGCTGAAGGATGAAGGCATGGTCAGTTCCCTGCAGGGCAGCGGCGCCACCGTCCTGTCCAAGGTCAATTCTCCGCGTTATGTCGAGTCAAAGCGCACGACAGACCGCCAGTATGGAAGGGATTTTTCTATCCATTACTTTGTAGAGGTGGAGCAGATTACCACCTCCTCAGCCGCTACCAGCACGATCCAGGCCCCCCGCACGGTGGCGGACGCCTTTGGCCTTGAAGAAGGCGCCAGGGTTTGTCTCATGCAGCGTATTTGGCAATTGAACGGCAGGCCTTACATCTATATGAAGCAGTATATCAATCCCAGGGTTTTTCCGGCTTACCCGGAGAGCAAAGATGATGCCCCTGCAGAAATCTATCGCCTTCTTGGCGAACACCAACTGCACTTCATAGACGGCATGGAGCTCATCCGCTGCAAGAACGCAGACTTTGTGGAGGCCAACCTGCTGGGCCTGGAACCGGGAACCGCCGTCATCTTTACCACCCGCACCGCCATCTGCGAGGAGGGGACTTTCGAATACACCGAGTTTATTCAAAACCCCGCCTTTGCCGGATACTCTGTCCGTATCGGGCACGGCATGGAAGACAACTACCCCTTCCGGCAGGGAATGCCCCCTCAGAAGGAGCATTGAAATAAGACGCTCTCCCATCCGTTTCACGCGGATGGGAGAGCGTTTTTCGTTCTTCATTGGGTACCTGGAAGTACCGGCACGTCAAACGTGCCGACTCCTCCTTTTTTCTCAGCCCCCTCCGCCTTGAAGATCTGCATCCTCACGGAGCATCGTCCATGCCTTCTTTGCAATGGCGGGCAGCAAATGATAAACGACCATGAGATCCCCATTCTTCAGCTTCAGCGTTTCCGGAGTCTCGGGAATATAGCTGAGGTCATTATCTCCATCCTTCTTGGGAAGCTTTTCCAGCAGTCTTTCCCAGGCCGCGCGGCGCAGCGCCTCCTCCTCAGAGAGCGAGACATACGCCTTCCGAAGCGTCAGGGTCTCCCGTATTCCGGTGAAAAGGCCCAGGATCCCGCAGATAACTCCGGCAGCACCGCAGATGGTAAGCGCCCGGGGACCACGCAGAAAGAGGGTCAGCATCAATACGCCGAAGAGCAGCACCCCTAAAAACGGAAGCAGCTTGCGAATGAGACGGGACCGCGGCTTCATCACAGCGTCCCTGTAAGCCGCGGCACAGGTTCGACAGATAGCTTCCTCCCGAAAGCGGCCCAAGGCCTGGACCTTCTTCTCCCCTCCCAGGTCCCGGACCGGAAGGGTTTGTACCTCCAGCATCCGGAAAGTGTATTCGGCGTCCCTGCCGCAGGAAAGGCATCGTTCCACCGGAATCCTCCTTTATACACTCTGTCGCTGTGTTTCGGGGCGGGGCTGAATGGCCCCGCCCCGAGGTTTTTCCCAAGCTGACAGCTTACAGCATGCCCCCCAGGAGGGAGAGCATCAGGCTGCCGATGATCAGAATGATCGCGCCGCCGAGACGGGAAGAAATCTGCGCAAAGGGCATAAGCTCCATCCGGTCCGCAGCAGAAAGGACCGCCACGTCGCCAGTACCGCCCATATTCGCCATGCAGAGGCCGGCGGTAATAGCCGCCTCTACAGGATAGAAGCCCACCAGTTTTCCTATGAGGCCTGCGCCAACCACAGCGCCGATACAGGTCAGGAAGCAGAGCAGCAGATACTTCAGGGTGAAGGTAGCGATGACCACATCCAGGCTCAGATAGCAGAGGCCGATGCCAACCAGCAGGGTGGTAGTCAGGTTCTTCATGATGAACTGGAACCACTGGTAGCAGGCGATCTCAATGCTCTCAGGAAGAAGTCCGAAGATCTTGCAGAGAGCCACGGAGATGATCATCCAGGCGTAAGCGTGGATACTCACTGCGGGGACAAGCGCGGACCACCCCTTGGCCACGATATAGCCGAAGGCAAAAAAGCTTGTAGACGTAAACAGGCCGACACCCAGATTGGCGACAGAGATCTTGTCCCGTTTGGCCTGCATCTCGGGGCTGATCTCCAGCTCGGAGGCGTCAGCCACGCCGGACTGCATCAGCATCCCCTGCCCGTTCCACTTCTTGCTGACCAGGATCTTCACGATAAGGCCCGCCAGCACGATGGATGTCGCATTGCCAATGGCCACGGCGGGGTTCATGATGGAAATGGCCTCCTCCGCCGTCATGGTGCCCGTGGATTCAAAGATCTTGCTGAGGGGCACCGCGCCGGCGCCCATGCCGCCGCCCATGATGGGAAGGGCAATGAGCAGCAGCGCGCGTACAGCCCCGAAACCGGTGACCACGCCGCCCAGCATCGCAAGGCCAAAGGCCACAATGATGCCGCCGAAGATGGCCGGGAAATAGCGGGCCGCCGCCTTCATCAGCAGCTTGCGGTTCATGCCCAGGATGGATCCGCAGATCAGCGCGGCGATGTAGAAGTCCAAAAAGGCGCCGGTAGGCTTAAAGAAGGACTCGATATTTTTCAGCAGGGTTGCGGTGTATTCCTCCCCGGCAACCACGTTGAAGAGGCCGAAGAAATTCACATACCGCAAAAAGCCCATGCCAAAGATGACAACAATGGCGCCGCCGCCGAGATAAGAGCGGACGATGGGAGTCTTTTCACCGATCTCATTGAGGATCGTTCCGAAAACGATCATAAAGGCGAAGCAGCCGGCCATGCCCGCGGGCAGCACACCAAGGAAGGCAGCCAGAAGCACTACAACGGCAAAAATCGCGAAATAATACCAGGGAAGATTAAAAAGCTTATAGGGGGACTTTAACTCTTTACTCATAAGGATCTCCTCCATACAGTATCAGATACACCGCTTGGCGGCGCATCCGGTTGTTCCGTCCTGATGATGCTTTTCTTTTATTCAGTTCCCTCATGCCTTCACCCCGGGAGGGGTGAAGGCATTTCCTCTCAGATTCTGGCCACGCCGGTCCTGCGCGCAGCCTCGGCGACAGCCTTGGCAACTGTTGGGCCGACCCGCTCATCAAAGGCCGCGGGGATAATGTAATCGGCGGAAAGCTCATCCTCACTGACGAGCCCGGCCAGCGCGTAGGCCGCCGCCATCTTCATCTCTTCGTTGATATCACTGGCTCTGACATCGAAGGTGCCCCGGAAAATACCGGGGAAAGCCAGCACATTGTTGATCTGGTTGGGATAGTCGCTGCGGCCGGTGGCGATAACCTTGGCGCCGCCCGCCTTGGCCTCCTCCGGGAAGATCTCGGGGGTTGGGTTAGCGCAGGCGAAGATGATGGCGTCCCGTGCCATGGTCTCCACCATTTCTTTTGTCAGCGTGCCGGGGCCGGAGACGCCGATAAACACGTCCGCGCCCTTGATGACATCCACGAGCTTTCCTTTCTCCTTCTGGAGATTGGTCTGCTTGGCCATCTCTTCCTTGATCCAGTTCAGCTTCTCCCGTCCCTCATAGATGGCGCCGGTGCGATCGGTCATGACAACGTTCCGGAATCCGGCGGAGAGCAGCAGCTTCACAATGGCAATGGCCGCGGCGCCGGCGCCGGAGGTAACGATCTTGACCTCATCCTTTTTCTTGCCTACCACCTTCAGGGCATTGAGAAGACCAGCCAGCGTAATAACCGCGGTACCGTGCTGGTCATCATGGAAGATGGGGATATCGCACTTCTCCTTCAGCTTCCGCTCGATCTCAAAGCAGCGGGGCGCTGCAATATCCTCCAGATTGATGCCGCCGAAGCTGCCGGAGATGTTGTAAACGGTCTCGACAAACTCATCCACATCCTTGGTCTTGACACAGAGAGGAATGGCATCCACGTCACCGAAGGATTTAAACAGGACGCACTTGCCCTCCATGACAGGCATGCCCGCCTCGGGGCCGATGTCACCCAGTCCTAAGACCGCAGTTCCATCGGTAATGACGGCGCAGAGGTTATGGCGGCGGGTCAGCTCATAGGACTTATCCACATCCTTCTGGATTTCCAGACAGGGCTGCGCGACGCCGGGGGTATAGGCCAGACTGAGATCATCCTTGGTGGCCACCGGTACCGTGGCAATGACCTCGATCTTTCCGCCCCATTCCTGGTGCTTTTTCAGGGATTCTGCTGCATAATCCATTTTTGTTCTCCTCTCCTTGTTTCTGCTTATTTTGCTTCCCGCAGGGAAGGACACCGCCGCCGGACAAATTACCGGAGGCTGTCTTTACTATAGCACTCGGTCGGTCAAAATGGAATAGTTTTAAGTAAAATTGTAGAATCGTTTTGTGCATTTTAAGTAAAAAATTCCGTCCTCCGGGGCAGCACGCGCTGCCCCGGAGGACGGAACCATAAAGGGTCATATACACCAAAGTCAAATCGATCGGAACTGTCGTCCAAACCTCCGGCTTTATGAGGCAGGCTTTCTCCGAAGCAGGGGCGCCGGTCCCTGCGTAAGCCTGCGGGCGAAATCCAGATCCAGAAGATACGACCGCACCTCCCCCTCCGCGGCAATCACCGGCATACGGTCGTGGGTCTCGGCCATGCTCTCATTGGCGGCGCGCGTAAGGATCACAAAGCGGAGCTCACCCTCAAGGATCCGATAGACGCCGCAGAGATAGACGGCGGGCCTTTCATCCACGGTAAAGAGGTATTTTGTTTTCTTTGAATCCCGACCCCACTCATAGAAGCCGGTGGCCGGGAGAATGATGCGCCGCTCCCGGAAAAAGCCAGAAAAAGCGGGCTTTTTCTCCACCGTCTCCGACCGGGCATTGATGAGGAGCTTCCCCTCCTGAAAACCGGGGAAGCCGAAAACCGCGGGCACGGGCACCAGCCGCTCCCCTGCCCCGATGATGGCCGGGGCCCGGTCTCCGGGAAAAATCTCGCCGGTCTTATACCCCCCGGGGAATCTGCGCTCCATGGCATCTATAAGGACGGAAAGCTTGTCGTCGGTCCCCCAGGCGCTGAATTCATATCGCCCGCACATGGTTTCTCTCCCTTCTCAGCTCTGATGCCGAAAGCGCTTGCGGTATTGGGCCGGGGTATAGCCTGCAGTATCCCGAAAGCACTGAATGAAATAGTTGACGGTGTTGAAGGCAAGCTGATCGGCAATCTCATGTACGGAAAGCTCTGTTGTCTCCAGCAAGACCTTGGCCCGCTCCACCTTTGCGAAGCGAATGTAGCTGCTCACCGACTGGCCGGTCTCCTGTTTAAACTTTTCCGTAAGATAGTACTCCGTATAGCCCACCAGGGCGGCAAGATCGGCAACCCGGATCTTCCGGTCCAGGCTCAGCTCAATATAGTCGCAGCACTTCTGAATGGCGTGGGAATAGGCGGGATTGCTCCTGAGATGGTGCACCCGGTAAATAAAATCATGGTACATGGCGGCGGCAAGGGCGCTGAGTTCGCCGGAATCCCGGCAGTTTTCCACCGATTGGAGATAGGAATCCCCCAGGGAGTAAGCCACCTCCGGGGAAAGCCCGCCCTCCATGGCCGCGCGGCTTACCAGGGTGGTGAAGACCACAATGCTGGTCTTTGCCTGGCGCAGCGGCTCCTGCCCCTGAACAGGGACCCCGGGACTCAGACCGATGCTGTTCTCCAAGGCTCTGAAGTAGTTGATATCTCCGTTGCGCACCATCTGCAGCATGGCCCGCTCCGCCAGATACACCTGATTCCGGTCCCGGTTCTCCGCAGGACCGGCTTTGAATGCGGTCTCCTTTTGCTCCCCGCTCTCCAGAGCGTCCAGTCCCAGCTGCTGCCCCGTAAGGGTATTGTGCACCATCATCACATAGCGGGTAAAGACGGCGTAAGAAAGGACAGGAAGCTCCTTGAGGCGTCCAAGGAACGTCATGGCCCAGGCCGCCTTCTCCCGGTCATGGGTGTAAGGCCGCAGGGCGATGCGGAGCTGATGCTCCATGGGCGGTGCGTAAAAGACGGGGCCAATGACAAAGAGAAGATCCCGGTTCCGCTCCGACTCGTAGCTCAGCGCCCACTGCATCCCGATGGGGGACCCGATGACCAGCGGGTGATCCTGCGTCCTGTCGTCGGCATAAGACCGCAGCTTCTCCGCGCCGCCCAGGATGCGAAAGGTCAGATCCAGCATTTCCCGGTCCTTTTCCGGGCAGGAGGTGGCGATCAGCCGCCCCGTTCTGTCATAGCATCAGACATAGAACCTCTCATTTTCGGGGATGAGCCGCTGGAGAAGCAGCAGATTCTGTTCCCCCTGGGTCATGCGTTCATCCATAGGCTTCACCTCCCGCAAAGAGTGTATCACCGATTGGAAGGCAGATCAAGAAACTTCCCGAATTTTTGTAATTCTTCCCAAGTTTTTGAGTTTACGCAGGGCGTGTGCCTTATGTAAAATAATGTCACAGCGGTGGAGCCGCAAAACTTATCAAGAAAAGAGGAACGCCCCATGGCAAAGGAAAAAATCACCCAGAGCGAACTGGACGGCGTACAGTATCGCCGCGCAAAACTTTGGCAAATCATCCTATACGCCACCAATGCCCTTTGCGGAATGACTGTGTATTCCCTGATGAACAGCTATGCAAACTACATTGCGGGCCTGGGCTTCGCAATCGCAGCCGTGACCGCCGGTGCGATCATCACCGGTTCCCGCGTGCTGGACGCGATTACCGATCCGCTGCTGGCCCTGGTCTATGACAAGGTAGAGACCAAGTGGGGGAAGCTGCGGATCCTGCTGATCGGCGGCTTTCTGCTGGAAGCTGTCGCTCTGCTGCTGATGTATGACGGAGCGGCAAAGGCCAATCTGAGCGGTGCTGCAGGTCTCATTGTGTTCTGCCTGCTTTATGTTGTCTATATCCTCGGCTACACCGCCCAGAATATGACTGCGCAAACCCTCCCTGCCATCATGAGCAACGATCCGAAGCAGCGTCCCACCATCGGCGTCTGGGTCACCGCCTTCAACTATCTGGTGCCTGTGGTCCTCTCCATCGTAACGAACAGCGTCATGCTTCCGCGTTTCGGCGGTCAGATCAATTTGGAGTTCATGTCCGCCGTGGCCAGGCTCTTCATGCTTCTGGGCTTTATCGGCGCGATCCTCGTCTCTGTCGGCATCTCCGAATACGACAAGCCCGAATACTACAAGGGTGCCGTCAAGCATGAGCCGCTGAAGATCAAGGACATGCTGGAGGTTTTGGTGCACAACAAGCCCCTGCAGAGCTACATTGCCGCCCAGTCCTCCGACAAGATCGCCCAGATCACCGCTTCCCAGGGGGTCATTACCACCATGCTCTCCGGCATTCTGATCGGCAATATGGGCATGGCAACCATCCTATCCGTCGTCAGTATGCTGCCCTCCATCGTCTTCGCTGTGTTCGGCGCACGCTATGCCGGCAAGCACGGCTCCAAGAAAGCGATTGTCACCTGGACAAAAGTCTGTTCCTATATTTCCCTGATCGCGTTGGTCTTCTTTGTCGTCATCAATTACAGCGGTATTGGCACCAAGAGCATTGCAAGCTTTGGTCCCACCATGATTCTTTACGTTCTCATCACTCTGGCGCTGAACGGAGCGAAGATGTGCGTCACCACCGCTTCGACTTCCTTCATGGCCGACGTGATTGACTATGAGTTGGACCGCAGCGATCGTTATGTCCCCGCCGTCATGACCGGCACCTACAGTCTCATCGATAAACTCATTTCCTCCGTTGGCGCCCTGATCGCAGGTCTCGCCATCGTGATCGCCGGCTATCACGGTACTGCCCGTCCCCAGCCCGGCGACCCGGCCACTGCCGCTGTGTTCTGGGTAACCATGGTCGTCATGTACATCGTTCCAATCATCGGTTGGCTGGTGACGCTGATCGCCATGAAGGGCTGCACGCTGGACAAGGAGGCGATGGTCGAGGTGCAGAAGCGCATCGCCGACAAGAAAGCAGCCGCCAAAGCCGGTAATGCTTAAAAGCAAAGGAGCTAAAACATGCGTATCATTACAAGCTTAACCGATGGATGGCGGTTTTTGAAAGCCGCCATCCCCGTGGAGGCGGCAATGCAGGAGGCTTCCCGGGGTGAGGCTGTCACGCTCCCCCACACCTGGAACGCCCTTGACGGCCAGGACGGCGGCAACGACTACTACCGGGGCAGCTGCTGGTATGTGCGGGAGCTCACCCCCAAAGAATGTGAAGGGCAGCGGCTCTTCCTGGAGATAAACGGCGCCGCCATGACGGCGGAGATGTTCCTCAACGGCGAAAAGCTCGCCCGTCACGAGGGCGGCTATTCCACCTTCCGTGTGGATCTGACAGAGAAGCTCAAAGAGAAAAACATTCTGGCCATCTCTGTGGACAACAGCAGCAACGATACGGTCTATCCCCAGAAGGCGGACTTCACCTTCTACGGCGGCCTCTATCGCTCTGTCAACCTGATCAAAGTTCCCGAAAAGCACTTTGAGCTTCTGAAGGACGGCACCCCCGGCATCAAGGTCACGCCGATCGTGGATCTCGAAAAGAAAACGGCGCGTGTTACCGTGGAGACCTGGCACAACGGCAAATCGGTTGACATAACTGTGAATGGTGAGACGAAAACCGTGGAGCGGGAAGCCAGCTTCCTCATCGAAAACGTGCACCTCTGGGACGGAGTGGAGGATCCCTTCCTCTACACCGCGACGGCCAAGCTGCCCTCCGGCGATGAGGTCAGCACCCGCTTCGGCTGCCGCGTCTTCGCCTGGGATCCGGAGAAGGGCTTCTTCCTCAACGGGCGCAGCTATCCCCTCCGGGGCGTCAGCCGCCACCAGGACCTGAAGGGCAAGGGCAATGCGCTATCCTATGAGGATCACGCCGCAGATATGGCCATCATCCGTGAGCTGGGGGCCAACACCCTGCGCCTCGCCCACTATCAGCATTCCCAGGAATTCTATGATCTCTGCGACGAAAACGGCATCGTAGTCTGGGCGGAGATCCCCTACATCACCATGCACATGCAAAACGGGCGGCAGAACACCCTTTCACAGATGCGGGAGCTCATCACCCAGTGCTACAACCACCCCTCCATTGCCGTCTGGGGCCTCTCCAACGAGATCACCGCCGCCAGCGCAGTCAACGAGGAGCTGCTGGAAAACCATCGGGCCCTCAACGAGCTCTGCCACCGCATGGATCCCACCCGGCCCACCACCATGGCCGACGTCTTCATGCTGGAGATCGAGAGTCCCATTCTGGAGATCCCGGATATCAACAGCTATAACCTCTACTTCGGCTGGTACCTGGGAGAGCTGGAGCAGACGGACGAGTTCTTCGACGAGTACCACGCCAAATACCCGGACCGGGTCATCGGCTTTTCCGAGTACGGCGCGGACGCAAACCCCGCCTTCCACTCCTCCCGCCCTGAGAGGGGCGACTATACCGAGGAGTATCAGGCCCTCTACCATGAGCACATGCTTAGGATGATCGAGGCACGTCCCTATCTCTGGGCCACCCATGTCTGGAACCTCTTCGACTTCGCCGCCGACGGGCGGGACGAAGGCGGCAAGCACGGGGAAAATCAGAAGGGTCTCGTCACCTTTGACCGCTCCCTCCGGAAGGACGCCTTCTATCTCTACAAAGCCGCCTGGAACAAGACGGAGCCCTTCGTCCACCTCTGCGGCAAGCGCTACGAAAACCGCTGCGAGGAGGAGACGGAGATCAAGGTCTACTCCAA
>CAMNAO010000001.1 GCA_946531435.1 uncultured Clostridia bacterium | reverse complement strand
CATGTACCTTCACTCCTGTATACCATGTTTCTCTTGACATGATAGCCGCCCCTACGGTGTCTGGGGAAATACCTGCGTTTCCGTGTTTCTTCTCATCATCCGGGCTTTGTCTGCACGCTCAGGCCTGCGAGTTTCCTCGCGGGCTTTTTGTTTACCGTTTTTTCATGTTTTGCTCTTTTCTATCCGGTAAAATTGAGATATAATATAAAATTGAATGATTGGACAATCCCGGGAGGTGATGCTGCTATGGAAGAAGATCGGAAGGCCCAGGGGCGCGAAAAAAACAAGAATGACGCCTTTTCCCTTCTGGACTGGGTGCAGAGTCTGGTCTACGCGGTGACGGTGGGGATCCTGATTTTCACCCTGTTCCTGCGGCCCATCACGGTGGAAGGCAGCTCCATGAAGCCCACCCTCCTCAACGGGGACGAGGTCGTTGTTTCGGACCTGTTTTATCACCCCGCCGCGGGGGACATCGTGGTGCTGCGGCAAAAACGCTACAGCGAGACGCCCCTCGTCAAGCGGATCATCGCCCTGGGCGGCGACACGGTGGACATCGATTTTGACGCGGGCGTGGTCTACGTCAACGGGATCGCTCAAGAGGAGGACTATATCGCGGAGAAGACCCATGACCGGGAGAATTTCGAGGGCCCCCTGACGGTGCCCGAGGGCTGTGTCTTCGTCATGGGGGATAACCGCAACGCCTCCACCGACAGCAGAAGCTCCGCCATCGGCGTGGTGGATGAGCGGAGCATCATCGGAAAGGTATTCTGGATCCTTTTCAGCGTTGACCCCGTCACCGGGGCCAGAAGCTACGGAAGGTTCGGAGGAGTGGAGTAATGGCAGACATCAACTGGTATCCGGGGCACATGGCCAAGGCTGTTCGCCAGATGGAGAACGATATCCGGGCTGTGGACGCGGTGATCGAGCTTCTGGACGCCCGCATTCCCCGCTCCAGCCGGAATCCGGAGCTCCCTCGCATCGCCGGGGACAAGCCCCGGCTGGTGGTGCTGAACCGGGCGGATCAGGCGGATCCCGATGTGACCCGGCGCTGGGCGGCATGGTTTTCACGGGAGGGGGCCGGCGCCATCACCACCGACTGCAGGAGCGGCAAGGGCGTAGGTGCCATTCCCGGCGCCATCCGCAGCCTTTTGGAGGAGAAGATCCGCGCCTATCAGGAAAAAGGACAGACCGGACGCACCCTCCGGGCCATGATCGTGGGCATTCCCAACGTGGGAAAGTCCTCTCTCATCAATCGCATGGCGGGGCGCAAGGCGGCGGAGGCCGCCAACCGGCCCGGCGTTACGCGAGGCAGGCAGTGGATCCGGGTGACCCAGGAGTTTGAGCTCCTGGATACCCCCGGCATTCTCTGGCCCAAGCTCTCTGAGGCGGTGATCGGGGAGAATCTGGCCCTTACCGGGGCCATCAAGGATGAGATCACCGATACCTGGGATCTGGCCGTGGCCCTGGTGAAGCGTCTGGAGGGGCGCTATCCCGAGGCCCTGGGCGACCGCTACGGCGTCACCCCCAGGGAGGGGGAGACCCCGTTGGAGGTTTTGGAGGAGATCGCCCTTCGCCGGGGATACCGGGTCCGGGGCGGCGATCCTGACTATGAACGCACCGCCGCCACGGTGGTGGATGACTTCCGCTCCGGCAAGCTTGGGCGGCTGAGCCTGGAGGTGCCGGAGGAATGAAGCGGGAAAAGCCGGACCTCTACCTCTTTGACGACGCCCTTCACCGGGAGGGGGTGGGCCTCTTCTGCGGCGTGGATGAGGCGGGCCGCGGCCCCCTGGTGGGGCCGGTGTATGCCGCGGCGGTGATCCTGCCTTCCCAGCCCCGTATCCAGGGCCTGGACGACTCCAAGAAGCTGAGCCCCAAACGGCGGGAGGAGCTTTTTGAGGAGATTGTGGCCGCTGCCGTCTCTTACGGGATCGCCTGGGCTACGGCACAGGAGATCGACGAGGTCAACATTCTGAACGCCACCTATCTGGCCATGACCCGGGCCATCGGGATGCTGGACCCCCAGCCGGAGCTGCGGCTCATCGACGGCAACCGCGCAGAGGGGATCCCCGGCCCCTGCCGCACCCTGGTGGGCGGGGATGGGAAATCCGCCAGCATTGCCGCGGCCTCCATTCTGGCCAAGGTCAGCCGGGACCGCTATATGGAGGCTTATGCCCGGCGTTACCCCGGCTATGGCTTTGAAAAGCACAAGGGCTACGGGACAAAGCAGCATTACGAAGCCCTGCGGGAGCTGGGCCCCACCGAGGAGCACCGCCGCAGCTTTTTGAAGAAGCTGCATTGAGGCAGGGCGATGGATCGAAAGCTGATTGGCCGCTGGGGCGAGGAGAAGGCGGCGGAATACTTGCAGAAAAAGGGCTATCGCATTCTGGCCCAGGGCTACCGCTGCCGCTTTGGGGAGATCGACCTCATCGCATCCAGGGGAGAATTCCTCATCTTTGTGGAGGTCAAGACCCGGAAGGACGCCCGTTTTGCCCTGGCGCGGGAGGCGGTGACCCCCGCGAAGCAGCGGCGCATCGCCGTCACGGCCCGGTTCTGGCTGGCCGAGACCCGCAGTGAGCTGCAGCCCCGTTTTGACGTGATCGAGGTCTATTACGGCGAGGATTTCCGGGCCCCTCGGATCGAACATCTGGAAAACGCATTTACTTTATAGGAGAGAGACATGGAGTACATCAGTACAAGGGACTTTAGCCGCAGAGTATCCGCCGCCGAGGCCATTGTCAGGGGCCTCAGCCCCGATGGGGGGCTTTTTGTGCCGGAGACGATCCCCACCTTTGGGGAGGGGGAGCTTGAGAAGCTGCTGCCCCTCACTTATCCGGCGCTGGCGGCGGAGATTATGGGCCGCTACCTCCCGGATTTCACCAAGGAGGAGCTGCGGGAATACACCCAGGCGGCCTACGGCCCCGGGCGCTTTGATTCCCTGAACACCGCCCCCCTTCGCCGGGGGAGGCAGGAGAGCTATCTGGAGCTGTGGCATGGCCCCACCTGCGCCTTCAAGGATATGGCGCTGCAGATCCTGCCCTATCTGCTCTCCGCCTCCATCCGCAAGTGCGGGGAGACGAAGACGGTCTCCATCCTGGTGGCCACCTCCGGCGATACCGGCAAGGCCGCCCTGGAGGGCTTCCGGGACGTGCCCGGCACCCGGATCATGGTGTTCTACCCGGAAAACGGGGTGTCGGACATCCAGAAGCTGCAGATGGTCTCCCAGATTGGTGAAAATGTAAACGTCATGGCGGTGAAGGGCAACTTTGACGACGCCCAGAGCGGCGTGAAGCGCATCTTCGGGGATGCCGCCCTGAATGAGAGCCTTTCTCGGGCGGGCTTTGCCCTGTCCTCCGCAAACTCCATCAACTGGGGCCGCCTTCTGCCCCAGATCGTCTACTATGTATGGAGCTATCTCCGCCTTGCGGAGTGTGGAGAGATGAAGCTGGGGGACCCCGTGGATTTCACAGTGCCCACCGGCAACTTCGGTGATATTCTGGCGGGCTGGTATGCCCTTCAGATGGGCCTTCCCGTGGGGCGCCTCGTCTGTGCCTCCAACCGGAACGACGTGCTGACGGAGTTCATCGACACCGGCGTCTATAACCGGCTGCGGCCCTTCCGTCTCACCAGCTCTCCCTCCATGGATATTTTGATCTCCAGCAACCTGGAGCGGCTGCTCTTCTGGCTTTCCGGCAAGGACGACGGCCTCACCCGGGACTATATGGAGAAGCTGGGCCGAGAGGGGCGCTATACCGCGGATCCCGCCCTCATGGAGAAGCTCCGGAGGGTGTTCGCCGCCGAGAGCGTGACCGAGGAGGGGACCTTTGCCGCCATCCGAGGCCTCTGGGAGGAGGAGAGGATGCTGATCGATCCCCACACCGCCGTGGCGTCGGCCGCCGCCCGCCGGAGAAAGCGGGAGGGCGTGCCCATGGTGGTGGTCTCCACCGCCAGCCCCTACAAGTTCTCCCATGCGGTCCTCCGGGCCCTGGGCGATGACCGGGAGCGGGAGGGCATGGAGGCCATTGCCGCCCTGGAGGAGAGAACCGGGGTCCGCCCGCCGGAGCCCATCGCGGCGCTGAAGAACGCCCGTGTCCGCTTTACGGAAAGCTGTGAGCCCCAAAAGATGGAGTCCGCGGTCCTGGATTTCTTGAAATAGTTTTTGCGTGCTGCATCCATCGGCTATGTAGTACTCTGTAACACTTAAAACTCTATCTTTTAAAATGGACGGGGATACGGATTCCCACGACCAGTCTTCGGACTGGTCTCGGAATGACAGAGGATTTTCGATAGTTGCAGCAGCAACCCTAATCTGTATGTCATTGCGAGGAGCGCAGCGACGTGGCATGTGAGCCCGCAGGCGAACATCCATGCGAGCAACCGCCGCAAAGCGGCGGCTCTTAGCGAGTCGGAATCCGTTCCTTCTCCAAAAGAATAGTTAAACTATTACATAAAAGTAGGGACGGGCGGAAGAGCGCACTGCGCTTGCCCCGCCCGTCTCCGGATAACGGAAAGGTCTTTTCCGGCGAATCGGATTGGATTCTTACTTTTCGCCGAAGGCGCTGCGGGGGGCAAAGGTCCCGCAGAAGGTCTCGCCCTTCCGGAGGGCGGCGGGGGACTCCACGGTGATGCCGTCGGCATGGCATTTGCAGTCGAAGCCGTGGTATTTGCAGCTTTCCACTTCGCAGCTGACAACGTTTGCGGTATTCTTTTCCATTTTTCATTCATCCTTTCTCATTGGCGCCGCGGGGAACCCGGCAGCCTTATTTTGACCCGGCGCCATGGGAATATTCCGGGGAGGCGATTTATGCTCTATGTGATCGGGGATCTGCACCTCAGCTTGAATTCCGATAAAAAAATGGACGTCTTCCCCGGCTGGGAGGGCTACGTGGAGAGGATCCGAAAGGGCTTCTCCCTCCTGAAGGCGGAAGATACCTGCGTTCTGGCGGGGGACAGCTCCTGGGGCATGAGCCTGGAGGAGAGTCTGGAGGACTTCCGCTTCATTGACAGCCTGCCCGGAAGCAAGATCATCCTCAAGGGCAACCACGATTACTGGTGGAACACCGCCGCCAAGATCCAGGCCTTTTTTCAGAAAAACGACATCACCACCATCCGGGTGCTCCATAACAACGCCTTTCCGGCGGAGGGTGCGTGGATCTGCGGCACCCGGGGCTGGATGCTGGCAGACCCGGAGGCCGCGAACCATGACGCCAAGATCATGCGAAGGGAGCTTATGCGGCTGGAAATGTCCCTCAAAGCCGCCGGAGAGGGGGAGAAGCTCTGCTTTTTACACTATCCGCCCAAGACCAAGGCGGCGGAGTTTACCCAGCTCATCGAGCTCATGAAGGATTACGGGGTGCGCCGCTGCTGGTACGGGCACATCCACCGTATGGGCTCCCACAACGCCTTTGTGGGGGAATATAAGGGCATCGAGTTCCGGCTGATTGCCTCGGATCTGATGGACTTTACGCCCAGGCTGATCGAACCCTGTGAAAGTATAAAGATTGTGCCCTGCTAAAACCGTAAAATCCATTTGCATATTGGAAAAAGCTGTGCTATAATTTTCAGGCCTATGACTATATAAGAATAAATCAGATCAATAGGTCGTACGCAATAGAAAGTTTGGAGGAACTTGTTGTGAAGGTACTAAGCTCAGAGAAAAAGAATAACGATACTCAGATTGAGATCAAGGTGGAGATCGACGCCCAGGAGTTCAATACGGCCATCAATAAGGCCTATGTGAAGCAGCGCGGACGGATCACCGTTCCCGGCTGGCGGAAGGGCAAGGCCCCCCGCAAGCTCATTGAAAGCATGTATGGCGAGTCCATCTTTTATGAGGACGCCATTGAGGAGATCGCTCCCGAGGCCCTGACGGAGGCCACCAAGGACAACGGGCTGCGCACCGTCGGCAATCCCGCCATCAGCAACTTCAATGTCAACGATGACAAGAGCGCCTGGATCAGCTTCCTCCTTACCCTCTATCCCGAGATCACTCTGGGCGAGTACAAGGGCATCGAGGCTCCCAAGGCCAATACCGAGGTCACCGAGGAAGAGCTGGAGAAGGAAGTCAATTCCGTCCGTCAGCGTAACGCCCGTATGGTGGATGTGGACCGTCCCGCCGCTCTGGGGGATACCGTGGACATCGCTTACGCCGGCACCATCGACGGCGTCGCCTTCGAGGGCGGCACCTCCGATTCCTACAATCTGGAGCTGGGCTCCGGCTCCTTCATCCCCGGCTTTGAGGATCAGGTCGTGGGCCTGTCCGCCGGTGAGGAGAAGGACATCAACGTCAAGTTCCCCGATGAGTATCACAGCAATGAGGTGGCCGGCAAGGACGCCGTCTTCCATGTGAAGGTTGCCTCCGTCCAGGAGAAGCAGCTGCCCGAGCTGGACGATGAGTTTGCCAAGGACGTCTCTGAGTTCGATACGCTGGAGGAGTATAAGAACAACCTGCGGGAGGAGCTGAAGAAGGCCAAGGAGACCCGTGCCGATACCGAGTTCCGCAGCGCCGTTCTGGAGAAGATTGCCGCAAACGCCGCTGGCGAGATCCCCGAGGTCATGGTGGATGAGCGGGTGGACAACTATATCAACAACTATGCCTCCAACCTGCAGGCCCAGGGCCTTTCCATGGATATGTATCTGCAGTTCATGGGCACCACGCTGGAGGAGTTCAAGAAGACCATTCGTCCCTCTGCCGCCGGCAGCGTGAAGGTTGATCTGGCCCTGGAGAAGGTGGCCGAAAATGAGAACCTTGCGCCCACCGAAGAGGCCATCGAGGAGGAGTACAAGTCTATCGCCGACCAGTACAAGATGGAGGTGGAGGACGTGAAGAAGTACGTCACCCTTGACGCCATCTCCGAGGATCTGAAGCGCAAGCTGGCCGAGGACTTTGTGGTCGGCCTCGCCGTTCCCACCGCTCCCGTGGAGTCCAAGCCTGAGGAAGAGACCCGGGAGGAGCCCAAAGCGGAATAATCCGCTGACCGGGTGGTTACAATTTTTTCATCGCAATTTCGTTTACTGACAGGAGGTCATGATTCATGAGTTTAGTACCGTATGTGGTTGAGCAGACCAGCAGGGGAGAGCGTTCCTACGATATCTTCTCCCGGCTTTTGGAGGACCGCATCATCCTTCTGGGTGAGGAGGTCAATGACACCACCGCCAGCCTTGTGGTGGCCCAGCTTCTGTATCTTGAGGCCCAGGACCCGGACAAGGACATCCAGTTCTATATCAACAGCCCCGGCGGCTCCGTCACGGCGGGCATGGCGATCTATGATACCATGCAGTATATCAAGCCGGATGTCTCCACCATCTGCATCGGCCTTGCGGCCAGCATGGGCGCCTTCCTGCTGTCCTCCGGGGCCAAGGGCAAGCGTCTCAGCCTGCCCAATTCCGAGATCATGATTCATCAGCCCTCCGGCGGATTCCAGGGCCAGGCTACGGATATCAGCATCCATGCCCAGAACATTCTTCGCATCAAGGATAACCTGAATTCCATTCTGGCGCAGAACACCGGCAAGTCCATCGAGGTCATCCGTGACGCCACTGAGCGGGACAATTTCATGTCCGCCCAGGAGGCGCTGGAGTTCGGCCTCATCGACAAGGTGATCACCAAGCGCTGAATTTATCCGAATCCTAAGCAAAAGAGGTAGCCCTATGGCGAAAAGTGAAGACCGTGCCGTCCGCTGCAGCTTCTGCGGCAAGCGGCAGGATCAGGTGGACCGGATCATCGCCGGACACAGCGCGTATATCTGCAATGAGTGCGTCGCCCTCTGCAACAGCATTCTGGGCGAGGACTTTCACGCAACGGCGGAGCCCGCTTATGACGCAAAGCGCAAGCAGGTCAATAAGCGGCTCCCCAAGCCGCCGGAAATCAAGGCGGTTTTAGATGAATATATCATCGGCCAGGAGAGGGCGAAAATCGTCCTCTCTGTAGCTGTATATAATCACTATAAGCGCATCTTCTACCAGGCCAACGACGATGTGGAGCTGCAGAAGAGCAATGTGCTTCTTATCGGCCCCACGGGCAGCGGCAAGACCCTTTTTGCCCAGACCCTGGCCAAGCTTCTGGATGTGCCCTTTGCCATTGCCGACGCCACCACCCTGACCGAGGCCGGCTATGTGGGCGAGGACGTGGAGAATATCCTTCTGCGTCTCATCCAGGCGGCGGATTACGATGTGGAGGCCGCCCAGAAGGGCATCATCTACGTGGATGAGATCGACAAAATCGCCCGCAAGAGTGAAAACACCTCCATTACCCGGGACGTCTCCGGCGAGGGCGTACAGCAGGCCCTTCTGAAGATCGTGGAGGGGACGGTGGCCAATGTGCCGCCCCAGGGCGGGCGCAAGCACCCCCAGCAGGAGTTCATCAGCATCGACACCTCCAATATCCTGTTCATCTGCGGCGGCGCCTTTGACGGCCTGGATAAGATCATCGAGAAGCGGATGAACAATAAGGTCATCGGCTTCGGCGCCGAGATCCACAGCAAGGAGGATCGGGACGTCAGTGAGATCCTGCAGAACGTGCAGGCCCACGACCTCCTGAAATTCGGCCTCATTCCGGAGCTGGTGGGCCGACTTCCCGTGCTGACGGCACTGAACGCCCTGGGCCGGGAGGAGCTGGTCCGGATTCTGACGGAGCCCAAAAACGCTCTTACGCGCCAGTATAAAGCGCTGATGAGCTATGACCGGGTGGATCTCAGCTTTGAGGAGGACGCCATCGCCGCCCTGGCCGACAAGGCCATCGAGATGGATATCGGCGCCCGGGGCCTCAGAAGCGTCATGGAGGGGGTCATGACCAAGATCATGTACTCCGTGCCCTCGGATGACCGGATCGAAAAGGTCATCATCACCCGCGACTGTGTTGAAAACGGTGCGGCCCCCAGAACCGTTCTGCGGGGCGAGACTTTGATGAAAGATATTTCCTGAGTGAGGAGAGTGCCATGCCTGGCAAAGAGTATATGCCGGAAACGGCAGACAGCAGCATGATTTCGGAGGATACCTACAAGCGGCCGCTGATGGCCCTTCGGGGGATCACGGTTTTTCCCGGAATGGTGCTGACCTTCGATGTGGAGCGGGTGCGGTCCATTGCCGCCCTGAACGCCGTCTGGCCCACAAAGAAAAGAGAGATTCTGCTGGTGACCCAGCGGGATGTGATGGTGGATAATCCCGATGCCGATGACCTCTATGGGGTCGGCACCGTGGCCGTTCTGCGCCAGTTTGCCCGTATGCCCGATGGCAGCATGAGCATCATGGTGGAGGGCTTGGCCAGGGCAGAGCTTCTCAGCGTGGATGAATCCGGCGACTTCCCGGTGGGCGAATTCCGCCGGGTCGATATCGTGGAGGAGGATCCCGGCCCGGAGACGGAGGCCTTGGTACGTCAGGCCATGGACATGCTGGAAATGTACGCCGAGCTGACGGGAAATATCAGCCCCGTGGGTCTGGCCGGCGCCCGCAGCAAGCGCAAGCCCGGCGAGGCGGCGGATCACATCATGCAGGAGCTTGCCGCCTATTACCAGCAGAAGCAGACGGTGCTGGAGACCTTCGATCCCGTCACCCGCCTGCGCAGCGTCCTTCAGATCCTTCAGCATGAGCTGGAGGTGGTGCGTCTGCAGCAGGACATCGGCCGCAAAATGCGGGAGGAGATGTCCCAGAGCCATCGGGACCACTTCCTTCGGGAACAGCTCAGGATCATTCGCTCCGAGCTGGGTGAGACCGGGGAAGACAATGAGGACAGCGAGTACCGGGACCGGATCCAGGCTCTGAAGCTGCCGGAGGAGATCGAGAAGAAGCTTCTGAAGGAAGTGGACAAGCTCTCCCGTCAGCCCTTCGGCTCCGCCGAGGCCTCCGTGATCCGCACCTATCTGGATACCTGCCTGGAGCTGCCCTGGAATGAGCGCACCGATGACCGCATCGATCTGGAAAAAGCCCGGAAGATCCTGGAACGGGACCACTATGGTCTGGAGAAGGTGAAGGAGCGGATCATTGAGTACCTCTCCGTAAAAAAGCTGGCGCCGGATATCAATGCGCCGATCCTGTGTTTCGTGGGCCCCCCGGGTGTGGGCAAGACCTCCATCGCCATCAGCATTGCGGAGGCGACGAACCGGAAGCTGGCCCGTATGTCCCTGGGCGGCATCCATGATGAGGCGGAGATCCGTGGCCACCGGAAGACCTATGTGGGCTCCATGCCCGGCCGGATCATGTACGCCATCAACCAGGCCCACAGCAAGAATCCTCTGCTCCTTCTGGATGAGATCGACAAGCTGGGCAATGACTTCCGGGGCGACCCGGCCTCCGCCCTTCTGGAGGCTCTGGATCCGGAGCAGAACAACAGCTTCCGGGACCACTATCTTGAGGTTCCCTTTGACCTCAGCGAGGTCATGTTCATTACCACAGCCAACACCACCGCCACCATTCCGCCTGCCCTTCTGGACCGGATGGAGGTCATTGAGCTCTCCAGCTATACCGATGAGGAGAAGCTCCACATCGCGGTGAAGTATCTTCTGCCGAAGCAGCGGAAGAACCACGGTCTGAATGGCAACCAGCTGCGGGTGACCAAGGACGCCATCCGCGAGATTATTTCCGGCTATACCAGGGAGTCCGGCGTCCGCAATCTGGAGCGGGAGCTGGGGGCCCTCTGCCGCAAGGCAGCGGCCAGAATCGCCTCCGGGGAGTGCGTCTCTCTCCGGGTCAACGCCTCCCAGGTGGAGAAGATCCTGGGGACGAGAAAGTTCAAGCCCGAATCCGTGGCCGCTCACGGCGCCGTCGGCATTGTCAACGGTCTGGCCTGGACCGCCTACGGCGGCGAGGTGCTGGAGGTGGAGGCCATCGCCCTTGCCGGCAGCGGCAAGCTGGAGCTGACGGGCAACCTGGGCGACGTTATGAAGGAGTCGGCTCACGCCGCACTTTCCTATATCCGCAGCCGTGCCTCAGCCCTGGGCATCGATCCCGAGTTCTATAAGAAGAACGATATCCATCTGCACTTCCCCGAGGGCGCCGTCCCCAAGGATGGCCCCTCTGCCGGCATCTCCATTACCACGGCCCTGATTTCCGCCCTCAGCGGCATCCCGGTGCGGGGCGGCATCGCCATGACCGGTGAGGTCACCTTGACGGGGCGGGTGCTGGCCATCGGCGGCCTCAAGGAAAAGACCATGGCGGCGCTGCGTTCCGGCCTGCATACGGTGATCATCCCAGCGGAGAATGAGCACGATCTGGATGAAATCGACCAGACGGTGCGCCGCAGCCTCCATTTTATTCTGGCAGAGAATGTGGACAGCATCCTTACCTCCGCGTTGGAGATCAATGAACTGCCCATTTTAAAGGCGCAGAAAACGGAGGCGGTGCCCGCACCGGCGCCGGAAACAAAGTGAAACTCAACTATCATAATGTAGAATTCGTCAAATCTGCGGTGGCGCCGGAGGGCTTTCTGAAGGATGGCCTGCCGCAGGTCGCCTTTGCGGGGCGCTCCAACGCGGGCAAATCCTCGGTGATCAACTGTATTTTGAACCGCAGGAGCTTTGCCCGGGTCAGCGCCACCCCGGGAAAGACTGCCCATGTGAACTATTTTCGCATCGATCAGAAGGCCTACTTTGCGGATCTTCCGGGCTACGGCTTTGCCAAGGTGCCGGATGCGGAACGGCGCCGCTGGGGCAGACTGATGGAGGCCTACTTCGCCGGCGGGTTTATCACCCTGGGCGTGGTCATCATCGATATCCGGCGGGACCCCAACCGGGATGACCGGACCATGCTGGACTGGTTTTTGAACTCCGGCCGCCCCTTCGTGGTGCTGGCCAACAAGTGCGACAAGCTCTCTCCCACGGCGGGGGAGAAACGGATCGGAGAATTGCGGGAGGCTCTGGCGCTTCCCGAGGAGGTGCCCCTCATTCGCTTTTCCGCGGAGAAGGGGACCGGAAAGGATCAGCTCATGGCGATCCTGGACGGGGATAGCTTCTGATGGGCGCGGTGCTGCGGGGCCTGGACTGGACCAGGCTCCTGGACGTTCTGCTGTCCGTGATCCCGGCCCTCATCTGCATCACCCTCCATGAGCTGGCCCACGGTCTTGTGGCCTACGCCATGGGGGATGACACCGCGAAACGGGCGGGCAGACTTACGCTGAACCCCCTGCGCTCCGTGGACCCCATGGGTCTTCTGATGCTGGCGGTGTTCCACTTCGGCTGGGCAAAGCCGGTGCCGGTAAACGCCTCCCGGTCCAAGAATCCCCGGCTCTTCATGGCAGTCACCGCTTTGGCGGGGCCCGCCTGCAATATTCTTATCACCTGCGTCTTTTTGTTCCTTTACGGACTTTGTTACAGCGCCCTGCAGGGAAGCCTTTTTGGAGGCTATGTTCTTCGGCTTCTTTCCCTCACTGCCTACATCAGCGTGGGCTACGCCGTGTTCAATATGATCCCCCTGCCGCCATTGGACGGCTCCAAGGTGCTGTTTGCCCTCTTGCCCAGGAAGACCTATTTCTCCCTCATGCGGTATGAGCGGTACGGCGTCCCTCTGCTGCTCATCCTCTCTTTGACGGGGGTGACCTCATCGCTCATCAGCGGCGCTATGGAGGGCGTCTTTGATTTCCTTTTCCCCATTGCGGAGTTTGCATTCTCATTGGTATAGGTTTTTATGGAAGATCTGACTTTTCGGCTGGACGGGATCCCGGCGGCCAAGGGGAGCACCATCGATTTTGAGGGCCCCCTGACCCTGATCCTGCAGCTACTCAACCGGAACAGAATAGAGATCAAGGACGTGAGCATCTCTCTCATCCTGGATCAGTACATGCAGTGGCTGGAAGAGATGAAGGCCATGGACCTGGAGGTGGCCACGGAGTTTGTGACCATGGCCTCCCACCTGGTCTATATCAAAGCCCGCTCTTTACTCAATGAGGATGAACCGGTGGAGGAGATGGAGGAGCTGGTCTCCTCCCTGGAGCTTTTGAAGGCCCGCAGCCAGTGGGAACAGCTGAAGGAGATCACCGTCTCCCTCAAAGTAATGTACGAAAACGGCTCCGGCCAGCTGGAAAAGCCCCGCTCCCCGCTGCCGGACGTCCCCTTCCGCAATGAGCCGGAGGAGCCGGAGAGCCTTTTGCGTGCCATCCAGGCCGTCCTCGCGCTGGAGGAGGATGACGCCCGCAGGCTTCCCCAGAAGCCGGTGCGGATGCCGGTGAAGATCGCCTATTCCATTGATGTGGCCACGGCCAACGTGGTGCGGCTCCTGCATCGGCAGGGAAGGATCACGGCAAAGGAACTTTTCTCCATGGCAAAGAGCCGCTCCGAGGTGGTTGCGGTTTTCCTGGCGGTGCTGGAGCTGGCCTCCAACGGCAGGCTGACCATCGTGGGCTATGGCGAGGACGTGAGCTTTTTGGAAGCGACTGCCCTGGAAACGGAGGATCGAAATGAATCTGCGTGACGTGGAAAACGCGGTGGAGGCCATCGTCTTTGCCTCCGGCGATCCCATCTCGGTGGAACGGGTGGCAAGCGTCCTGGCGGTGGAAAAGACCGTGGTGTTCGACGCGGCTGACCGCATCGCCGCCCGCTATCGGGAGATGGATTGCGGCATTCGCTTTCTTCTTCTGGAGGACAAGCTGCAGATGACTACGAGCCCCCGCTACGCCGATGTGGTTCGGACGGCCCTGGAATCCAGAAAGCCCTCCCATCTAAGCCAGACCTCTCTGGAGGTGCTGGCCATCGTGGCCTATTATCAGCCGGTGACCCGCTCCTTCATTGAGCAGCTGCGGGGTGTGGACTCCTCCTATACCGTATCGCTGCTTTTGGAGCGGGATCTCATTGAGCCCTGCGGCAGGCTGGACGCCCCGGGGCGTCCCATGCAGTTTCAAACGACGACGGCCTTCCTGCGTACCTTTGGCATCGGCTCTTTGACGGAACTGCCGGAGCTTCCGGAGCTGCAGCCTCCCGAAACGGAGGATAACACTGAGGTGGGACTATGACCATTCTCCTCATTCTGCTTTTCCTGGTGCTTTTGAATCTCATCCGCATCGGCGCCCGGCTGGAGTACTCCGCCGACGGCGTCCTTCTGGAACTGCGCATCTTCTGCTTTTCCATCCGCATTCTGCCCAAAAAAGAAAAGACGGAGGAGGAGCTTCATAAAGAGGCGTTGAAGAAGGAGAAGAAAGAGGCAAAGAAGGCGGCAAAAGAGGCCGAGGAGGAGAAGAAGCGGCAGAGAGAAGCGGAAAAGGAGGCCGGGGAGGAGACCGGGACAGCGGAGGAGGAAAAGAAGCCGGAGAATCCGCCCAAGCGGGGCGGCAAGCTGGACCTTATTCTCTCGGCGGTGCCCGCCGCCTTCGACGCTCTGGGTACCTTTTTACGGCATCTTAAGGTGAGTGAGCTGAAGGTCTATTACGGCGTGGCCGGGGACGATCCCTATGATTCGGTGATGACCTTTGGCTATGTCTCCGCCGCCATGGGCGTTCTGACGCCCCTTTTTGACTCCCTTCATATTGCGGATCGGGATTTCCGGACGGCTCTCGATCTCAGGGCGACGGAGCCCACCATCTATCTGAACGTGCTCCTGGACATGGCGGTCTGGGAATATGTGTATATCGTACTGCGGCTGGGCGTGAAGTTCCTGGTCCGGTATCTCAAGCGCAGAAAACTGAGCCGGGTAAAAGCGGCGGAAAGGGCATAAATATGGAGAAGAATCGTGTAGGAGATCTTGTCAACGAAACCGTCACCAAGCTGAAGGAAATGGTGGACTCCAATGTGATGATCGGCCAGACCATCCGTACCGAGGACGGCGTCACGCTGATTCCCGTCTCCAGCGTCAGCATCGGCTTTGCCTCCGGCGGCTCCGATTTCCAGACCAAGCAGGGCGGCCAGAACGTCCCCTTCGGCGGCGGCGCCGGCGCTGCGGTCAAGGTGACGCCCTCCGCGTTCATCGTGGTCAAGGACGGCAATACCCGGGTCATCAATCTGGCGGCCCAGTTCAATACCGTGGACCGGGTCATCGACGCGGCCCCCGGCATCATCGACAAGGCTGCAGCCGCCATCGGAAAGCTCGGCAAGAAGGACGGCGAGTAATCCCCGGCCTTTCTCATAAAGCCCGCGCAAAAGGACATACTATGGCCACTTTGATAAGGTGGTGATGGTATGAAAAAGGGTGGCCCCCTTTGCGCCCTTCTGCTGGTGCTCCTTCTGCTCCTGGAACCCTTTCCGGTACCGGCGGCTGCGGCCATAGCGCCGACGACCTCGGCGAGGAGCTGTGTGCTGATGGAGGCGGAAACCCAGTCGGTGCTGTATAGTCATGGCGCCACGGAGCGGCTTCCTTCCGCCAGCACGGTGAAGATCCTGACCGCGCTCCTCGTGTTGGAGGCGCTGCCTCTGGAGAAAGAGGTGGAGATCCGGCCGGAGGATACCCGGGTGGAGGGCTCCTCTGCCGGGCTCATGCCGGGGGAGAAGCGAACCGTGAAGGACCTTCTGGCAGGGCTGCTGCTGGCATCGGGGAATGACGCCGCTCTGGCCCTGGCCTCTGCCGCGGCAGGGGACCCGGAGGCCTTTGCCCGGAGAATGAATGAGCGGGTGGCGGAGCTGGGGCTGGAAAACAGCCATTTTACGGACCCCAACGGCCTCGATGATGTCGGGCAGTATACCACGGCTTATGACCTCGCCCGGATCACCCTGGCCGCGCTGAAGAATGACGCCTTTCGGGAGCTGGCTGCCAGCCGCAGCTACTCCTGTCCCGGACATTTCTATCAGAATCACAACAAGCTTCTCTTTCTTTGTCCCGGCGCCCTGGGCGTAAAGACGGGCTACACCTGCAAGGCGGGACGTACCCTGGTCTCGCTCATAGTGCGGGAGGGGATGGAGCTTATCTGCGTCACCCTGGATGATCCCGATGATTGGCGGGACCATCAGGCCCTGGCGGATTGGGCGGAGGAGAACTATTGCAAGCAGGTCCTCTGCCGCAAGGGGGAGGAGTACGCCCGCCTGCCGGTGGCGGCGGGGAAGGCGGATACTGTTTCCGTGGTTGCCGACCGGGATCTTGTCAGCCTCATGCCCAAGGGCGCCGTTTATCCCGCCAGGGTAAGTTTGCCCCGCTTTGCCTATGCTCCTCTGGAGGAGGGGCAGGCGGTGGGAACCATCAAAGCGGCCTGCGGCGTCGCGCTGCTACGCTGTAATGAGTCGGTGGACCTGGATGAGGGCCAGCGGCTGACCCGCTGGGAGGAGCTTCGCCTTCTTTGGAGGCGCAGGCTGGGAATGGAATGAAGGATGAGTGAAAAACTGCAAAAGCTCCTGGCCGCCCGCGGCCTGACCTCCCGCCGGGATGCGGAGACCTGGATCCTGGCCGGCAGAGTGACCGTCAACGGAGCTGTGGCCGGTCTGGGTGACCGGGCGGACCCTCTGACCGACAGAATCGAAGTGGACGGCAAACCGCTCCCCTCCAGGGAAGAGGAGCGGTATTTCCTCTTTTATAAGCCCCGCGGTGTGGTCACCAGTCTTCGGGATGAGAAGGGGAGACCGGATCTGCGGCGCTTTACCCGCGATCTGGGCCTTCGCCTCTTCCCGGTGGGCAGGCTGGATATGGAGAGCGAGGGGCTGCTGCTCCTCACCAATGACGGCGCCTATGCAAACCGCTGCGCGCACCCCTCCCGGGCTGTGATCAAGGCTTATCGGGTTTGGGTGAAGCCCTGGTCCGAAGGGGCCCTGGACCGCCTGAGACAGGTCATTCCCCTGGACGATGGCGAGGTACAGGCGGATTACGTCCGCCTTCTGGGAACGACGGGGGACACGGCGGAGCTTCTCATTGGGATCCACCAGGGGAAGAATCGCCAAATAAGACGAATGTGCGGTTTTAGCGCGCTGAAGGTTACACGGCTCTGCCGGGTCGCTGAGGGTGCGCTTACCATCGGGAACCTGGGTCCCGGTGAAATCAAAGAATTGACAAAAGGAGAGGCGGAACAGGTCTTCCTGGAACTGGACCCGGAGAGCCTTTACCGCCTGGGAGGAAACCATGGCTAAGGACCTTTTGACTGCCATTTCGGAGGCATCCGGCAGCTTTTCCAAGGGACAGCGTAGCATTGCGGACTATATCCTACATAATTATGACAAGGCGTCCTATATGACTGCCGGGAAGCTGGGCAAGGCTGTGGGCGTCAGTGAGTCCACGGTGGTCCGCTTTGCCGCCGACCTGGGCTATGAGGGCTATCCCGAGATGCGAAGGGCCCTGCAGGAGGTGGTGAAGAACCGCCTCACCAGCGTCCAGCGGATCGAGGCTGCCCGGGGCTATCTGGACCACGGAGACATCATCGCCTCGGTGATGAATTCGGACCTGAACAAGCTGCGTACCACCTTTGAGGAGCTGGATCGGGAGGAGTTCTCCCGGGCGGTGAAGGCCATTGTGGATGCGGATATGATCTATATTCTGGGCCTGCGCTCCTCCTCCACCCTGGCGGGCTTTCTGGGCTTCTATCTCAACATGCTGTTCCCCCGGGTGAAGGTGGTCAGCGATAAGGAGGCCAGCGATATCTTTGAGCAGATCCTGCGGGTGCGGAAGGGGGATGTGTTCATCGGCATCAGCTTCCCCCGCTACTCCCGCCGCACGGTTCAGGCCATGGGCTATGCCAGGGATCGGGGGGCCAGCGTCATCGGCATCACCGACGCCCCCACCTCCCTTATCTCGGATCTGTCGGATATCCGTCTCTATGCCAAGAGCGAGATGTATTCCTTCTTAGACTCCCTTGTGAGTCCTTTGAGCCTTCTGAATGCTCTCATCGTCAGCTGCGCCGAGGTGGCGCCGGGCAACCTTGTGGATGATTTTGCCCAGCTGGAAAAGATCTGGGCGGAGTACAAGGTCTATGAGCGGGCAGATGAAAACTGAGATCCTGGTCATCGGCGGCGGCGCCGCCGGGATGATGGCGGCCTATACCGCAGCCGCGGAGGGCCGCAGGGTGACGCTTCTGGAAAGGAACGCATATCTTGGCCGAAAGCTGGGGATCACCGGCAAGGGCCGCTGCAATCTCTGCAACGACTGCTCGGCCCGGGAGGTGCTGGAGAACGTCACCAGAAATGAGCGCTTCCTGTACAGCGCCCTCTCCGCCTTCCCGCCCGCGGAGGTGAAGGCTTTCTTTGAAAAGCGGGGCGTCCCCCTGAAAACCGAGCGGGGACGGCGGGTTTTCCCGGTGTCTGACCGGGCGGCAGACATTGTCAACGCCCTGCGCTTTGCCTGCCGGGATGCCGGGGTGGAGATCCTCCATCAGCGGGCAATCCGGATCCTTACGGAGAATGGCACCGTCTCCGGGGTGGAGACAGAGGAGGGAACGATCCCGGCCCGGGCGGTGATCCTCTGCACCGGCGGCCTCAGCTATCCAGCCACCGGCTCCACCGGGGATGGTTATAAGCTGGCAAAGGCCCTGGGCCACAACGTTACGGAGCTTCGGCCCTCTCTCATTCCCATGGAGAGTGACGACCCTCTCTGCGCCGATCTCACCGGCCTTACCCTGAAAAACGTGACGCTGACGATACGAAACGGCGGGAAGAAGCCGGTCTTTCAGGAGCTGGGGGAGCTGCTTTTTACCCACTTTGGCCTCAGCGGTCCACTGGTGCTCTCCGCCAGCGCTCATATGCGGGCCTTTGAGACGGAGCGCTATCGGGCGGAAATCGACTTAAAGCCCGGATTGGAGGAGCAGCAGTTGGACGCCCGCATTCTGCGGGATTTTGCCGCCGCCCCCAATAAAGAATTGAGCAACGTTCTACCGGCCCTGCTGCCCCGGCGGCTGGTGCCCTATGTGCTGGAGCGGGCAGACATTGCGGGATTGACGCCCGTCAATTCCGTGACCCGGACCCAGCGCCGGGCACTTCTCAACGAAATCAAACACTTCACCGTTTCCCTCACGGGGCCGAGACCTGTGGAGGAGGCCATCGTTACCTCCGGCGGCATCGCGGTGAAGGAGGTGGATCCCTCCACCATGGAGTCCAAGCTGGTGCGCGGCCTCTATTTCGGGGGAGAGATCCTGGATGTGGACGCCTATACCGGCGGCTACAATCTGCAAATCGCCTGGTCTACCGGCCATAGCGCCGGACTTCACGCGGCCGTGGCGGTGGAAGGGAGCAAGCATGTCTAAGAATATCGCCATCGACGGGCCCTCCGGTGCGGGGAAAAGCACCCTCTCCCGGGCGCTGGCCGCCAGGCTGGGCTATGTCTACGTGGATACCGGCGCCATCTATCGCTGCGTTGGCCTCTATGTCTATGAAAAGGGCGTCGATCCCGCGGATAAGGAGGCGGTAGCGGCTCTCCTGCCGGAGATCCGGGTGGAGATGAAGTATGTGGACGGCCTGCAGCGCATGTTCCTCCAGGGGCGGGACGTGACGAAGGAGATCCGCCTTCCGGAAATCTCCCAATACGCCTCCACGGTCTCCGCCATCCCTGCGGTGCGCAGCCATCTTCTGGAGATGCAGCGCTCCATCGCCAGGGAGGAGAACTGCATCATGGACGGCCGGGACATCGGCACCGTGGTTCTCCCGAAGGCGGACGTCAAGATATTCCTCCATGCCACCGCGGAGGAGCGGGCCCGCCGCCGCTTCAAGGAGCTGAAAGAGAAGGGGGTCGAGACGGACTTTGATACCGTACTCCGGGAGATGCGGGAGCGGGACCTGAGGGATTCCAGCCGCGACACCGCGCCCCTGCGGGCGGCGGAGGACGCCATTTCCGTGGATACCACGGAGATGGATTTTGACAGCAGCCTTCAGTTCCTTCTGGGAATCATCCGGGAAAAGCTGGGAGAAGCATGAAAAGGGAGATTCTGGTGGCGGAGTCCGCCGGCTTCTGCTACGGTGTGAAAAGGGCCATGGAGCTGGCGGAGAAGGCGGGGGAGAGGACAGGAAGAGCCTATACCCTGGGCCCTCTCATCCACAATGGGGAGGCGGTGCGCCGTCTGGAGGAGTCCGGCGTGGCGCCGATTGACGACCCCTCCGGCCTGGGCCCCGGTGATACCGTCATTATCCGCAGCCATGGGATCTCCCGGGAGGAGAGGACGGCTCTGGACGCTACCGGCGCCCAGGTGGTGGACGCTACCTGCCCCTCGGTGGCCAGGGTCCATCGTCTGGCGGAGAAGGAATCTCGGGAGGGACGCACCGTGGTCATCATCGGCGACCCCGGGCACCCGGAGGTGACCGCTACTGCGGGCTGGTGCGGGGAGTCGGTGGTGTTTTCCAATGGGGAAGAGGCGGAAAAAACCCTTGACAAATCACCTGATTTCTCAAAAAAGGCGCTCAGCGTTTTGGCCCAAACCACCGCAGAGAGAAAAAATTTCGAAAATATCGTAAAAATTCTGAAAAAACGGTGTACAAACGTTAGAATTTTTGATACAATATGTAATGCGACGAATCGGCGACAAGAGGAGGCACGGCTTTTGGCCTCCCAATGTGACGGCATGATCGTCATCGGCGGACGCCACAGCGCCAACAGTCGCCACCTGGCGGAGATTTGCCGGGAGTGCTGCGAAAATGTCGCGTTTATTGAAAATGTCGATCAGTTGGAGAAAAAGGAATTTGACAACTGTAAAAAGATTGGCATCACGGCAGGGGCTTCCACTCCTGCGTGGATAATTAAGGAGGTCAACCAAACCATGAGTGACGAAATCATCGTCAATGAGACTGCGGAAGAGACTGCCCAGCCGCAGGAGATCGTCGAAACTACAGAAGCTGCCGCACCGCAGGAGGTCGTCGAGACCGCAGAGAACGCCGAGCCCCACGAGGAAACCTTTGAGGAGATGCTCGAGAAGTCTTTCAAGACCCTGCACACCGGCGGAAAGGTCACCGGCACCGTGACCGCGATTACTGGTACTGAGGTAACGGTTGATCTGGGTGCCAAGCAGTCCGGATACATAACTCTGGACGAGCTCTCTGACGACAACAACGCGAAGCCTGAAGAAATCGTGAAGGTTGGCGATGAGATCGAGACCTTTGTTATCCGTGTCAATGATGCCGACGGTACTGTCATGCTTTCCAAGAAGCGTCTGGACGCCGTGAAGGCCTGGGACGCCATCAACGATGCCAAGAATGAGAAGACCGTTCTTGAGGGTAAGGTTGTTGAGAGCAACAAGGGCGGCGTTGTGGTCATGCTGAAGGGCACCCGGGTGTTTATCCCCGCCTCTCAGACCGGCCTGCCCAAGGAAGCCGACATGAATTCCCTCGTCGGTGAGACGGTCCGTTTCCGCATTACCGAGGTCAATCAGTCCCGCCGCCGTGTGGTGGGCTCCATCCGTGCCGTCCAGTATGAGGAGCGCAAGGCCAAGGCCGCTGCCATCTGGGATACCATTGAGGAAGGCAAGCATTATCACGGCGTCGTGAAGTCCATGACCAGCTATGGCGCCTTCGTGGATATCGGCGGCTTTGACGGCATGATCCATGTCTCTGAGCTCAGCTGGTCCCGGATCCATCAGCCCTCCGATGTTCTCAGCATCGGACAGGAAGTGGACGTCTACGTCCTCTCCTTTGACCGGGAGAAGAAGAAGATCTCCCTGGGCTACCGTACCATGGAGGACAATCCCTGGGTCAAGTTCACCACCAACTATGCCATCGGAGACGAGCCCGAGGTCAAGATCGTGAAGCTCATGACCTTCGGCGCCTTTGCCGAGATCATCCCCGGCGTTGACGGCCTCATCCACATCTCCCAGATCGCGGATCGCCGCATCGGCAAGACCGAGGACGTGCTCTCCGTCGGCCAGGTCGTCCGTGCCCGGATCACCGATATCGACAACGACAAGAAGAAGGTCAGCCTCAGCATTCGCGCCCTTCTGAATTCCCCCGCTCCTGTGGAGGAGCCGGAGGAGGATGAGGATGACGGCGACGCCCTTGTCTACGATACCGATCATCCCACCAACGTTGACATCGACGAGTAAGTGATTGAAACGCAAAAAATCGCCCTTCCGAAAGGAAGGGCGATTTCAGACTGTAGGCAAAAGGCCTGTGGCCGGAATCCATACGTTCAAGGACTGTTTTTTCAGGGCTTCCCTTTGCAAAGAATGTCTGGTCCAGACGTAGGGGCGGCTATCAGCCGCCCGATAAACAAAGCGAAATACTCGAATCATTGCCGGTAATGACTATCATATTTCTGTATTAGCACGTTTTTGCAATTTTCCGGGTTCCTGCGGGGCGGCTGATAGCCGCCCCTGCGGTGGATGGGGAAATACCTGCGTTTCCATGTTTCTTCTCACCATCCGGGCTTTGTCTGCACGCTCAACCGCCCTTCCTTTCGGAAGGGCGATTTTTGCTGCCTATAATCTATGACGGTGGAAGGAGCCTTTTTGCCGGAGCGATTCAAGCAAAGCCCTATTCCCGCTCCAGCTTTGCCTTGAAGGAGATGGCACGGGGGGTGGGAAGCTCATCGAATTTGACAAGGTGGGCGCCCCTGTCTTCGTTCACTTCCAGAACCGTCCCTCCGCCGAAAATGTCGTGCCGCACCCGGGTGCCGATGGCGAAGGGAGTGAACTCCCGGGGCGCCAGGCTTTGTTCGCTGGCCTCGATGAAGCCGCGGGCCTCCTTCCAAAGGGGATTCTCCCGAAGATCCGTATTCTCGGCACTCCGCAAAAGCTCCGGATCCACATCCAGAAGGAAGCGGGAGGGATAGCGGAAGGATCCGTCGGCGTTCTGCCCCTCCGCCTCGGTGAGCATCAGCTCCTTCTTCGCCCGTGTAAGGGCCACAAAGCAGAGCCTGCGCTCCTCCTCCATGGCCGTCATGGTGCGGACCCGGCGGGAGGGGAAGATCCCTTCGTTGAACCCGCAGAGGAAAACGCGGTCAAATTCCAGGCCCTTGGCGGCGTGGACGGTCATCAGCTTGACCCGGTCGCCCTTCTCGGCAGTATCGATGTTGGTGAAGAGGGCCACGTGGGAGAGGTAGTGCTCCAGGGTGGCCTCCTCTCCGCAGCCGGTCTCGTATTCATAGACGGACTGTTTCAGCTCCGCCAGATTGTCCAGCCGCTCCTGGCTGCCCTCGGTGCGCAGGGCAGCCTCATAACCGCTCTCATCCAGAAGGGCGGAGAGCAGCTCGGAGACGGGACGGCCCGCAGCCTCCTCGGAGAAGCGGTCGATGAGGCTGAGAAACTGCCTTCCTTTGGTGTTGGCAAAGAGGGGATCCTCCAAATTGTCCCGGAGAGCGGTATAGAGGCTGCATCCCTTTTCGGCGGCGTAGTCTCTCAGAAAGCGCATCCGCTTTTCTCCCAGGTTCCGCTTGGGCCGGTTGGCGATCCGCAAAAAGGAGAGATCATCCCGATAGGCGGCCATCCGCAGGTAGGAGAGGGCGTCCTTGATCTCCGCCCGCCCGAAGAAGGGCACGCCGGAGTAGATGACATAGGGGATCTCCCGCTTCAAAAAGACCTCCTCGATGGCCCGGCTGACATAGTGGGCCCGGTAGAGCACGGTGCAGTCCCCCAGACGGGCCTCGCCCGCTGCCTGAAGGGCCAGGATGCGGTCTGCCAGGATCCCGGCCTCCGCCTCGGTGCTTTTGGCGTGGGCGTAGGTGACCGGCGCGCCTTGGGGAAGGGTGGGAACCAGAGACTTTCGGATCCGCAGCCGGTTCCGGTCGATGAGGGAGTTGGCGACAGAAAGGATCTCGGGGGTAGAGCGGTAATTATCCATCATCATGATGGTTTTCGTACCGGGAAACCTCTTGTCAAAATCCAGCAGGAAGCGGACGTCCGCCCCGCGCCAGGAGTAGATGGTCTGGTCCGGGTCCCCCACGATGAAGAGGTTCTTGTGGTAGTCGGCCAGCACCTCCATCAGCCGATACTGCAGCTCGTCGATGTCCTGGAATTCGTCGATCATGATGTATTCCAGCCGCTCCTGCCATTTGCGGCGGATCTCCTCGTTCTCCCGGAAAATGTAGAGGGTGAAAATGATGAGGTCGTTGTAATCTACACCGAAGCATTTCTTCTGTTGGTAGAGGTAACCGTAAAAGATGATCTCCCTGGTGTCCGTGGCCGTCCGGTATTTCTCCCGCAGGTCGTCCAGGGAGAGGGTAATGAGGTCTAAGTAGTAGAGGGGATGATTCTTCAGCTTCTGGATCTCGATCATGTCCCGGGCGGCGGAAAAGGTCATATCCCGCAGGGTCAGCCCCCGCTCCTCATAGATGATGTCCAGCATGGCGTCGATGTCGGCATTATCCAGCACCAGGAAGCTTTTCGGGTATTGGACAGCATAGCTGTCCTCCTGCAGGACGGAGACGCAGAAGCCGTGGAAGGTGTTGATATACCCGGTGTCGTTATCCCCGGTGAGGCGGTGGATCCGCTGGCGCATTTCATTGGCGGCCTTGTTGGTGAAGGTGACGCAGAGGATATTCCCCGGCAGGATGCCCATTTCATTCACGAGATAGGCGAAACGATGACTCAGGGCACGGGTTTTGCCGGAACCGGCCCCAGCGATGACGCGGATGCAGCCCTCTGTGGCGGTGACCGCCTCCAGCTGGGCGGGATTCAGGCCCTGCAGCAGCTCCGACATGGCTTTCCCTCCCTTCATCAAACTTTTCTCCTTTTATTATATCTGTTTCGAGCTCTTATTTCAACGGCGCAGTTGTGGCATATACGGCGGCAGAATCCACCTTGGACGAATTGTGAATTTTTTGTGGACGGGAAAAGACGAATTTTGTCGCATTACCGTCTTGTAATCCCCCGGCCCCTGTGGTACGATACTGCCGGAATCTTTAAGGCGGTACGAGAGACCGGCAAGATGAAAGCGGAATAAGGCCGTGCCCTGGCGCGGCGATGAGCGGATCTTGCCCGGCGGCAGGATCTTTTTTTGTGTCGGGGTGCCAATGGACGCTGTGTTCAAGTCAAGGCTGATGGATGCGGATGGGATGCGCCGCGCCCTCATGCGCATCTCCCACGAGATTCTGGAGCGCAATCACGGCGCCGATGAGCTGGTGCTGGTGGGCATTCGCCGTCGGGGCGTCCCTTTGGCCCGCTGCCTGCGGGACAACATCCTCCGCATTGAGGGCAGGGGAGTGCCTGTGGGGGAGCTGGACATCACCTTTTACCGGGACGATCTGATTCAGAAAGAGGAAACCCCTCATGTGGGGGCTGTACCCCTGGGATTGGAGGTCACCGGACGCCGTGTCATCCTGGTGGATGACGTCATTTTCACCGGCCGCACAGCCCGGGCCGCCATTGAGGCGGTCTTTGACCGGGGCAGACCGGCGGAGATCCAGCTGGCTGTGCTGGTGGACCGGGGCCATCGGGAGCTGCCGATCCGGCCGGACTATGTGGGGAAGAATGTCCCCACCAGCCGCAATGAGATCATCCGGGTCTGCATTGAAGCCATCGACGGCGCGGAGGAGGTTCTCCTCTGCGAAAAGCCGACTATGTAATCCAGGCGGCGGAGCCGCCAAACTATATAGAGGAGGTCCCCTATGAATTCCATGAAATTGACCTACGGGGTCAAGGACAAACCCCCGGTGGGCCAGACCATCATCTTTGCCCTCCAGCAGCTGCTTGCCATTATGGCTGCTACCATTGCCGTTCCCTCCATCGTCGGCAACGGCATGAGCCAGACCGCCGCCCTCTTCGGCGCCGGTATCGGTACCCTGGTGTATCTTGCGTTCACCAAGTTCAAGAGCCCCGTGTTCCTGGGTTCCTCCTTCGCCTTCCTGGGCTCCATGGCCGCCGCCTTCGCCGGTGCCGTCTCCATGGAAGCCGGTTACGCCGGCCTCATCATCGGCGCCCTCTTTGCCGGCCTGGTGTATGTGGTCATCGCCCTCGTCGTCAAGGCTGTGGGCACCGGCTGGATCGATAAGCTGATGCCTCCCGTGGTCATCGGACCCACCGTGGCCATCATCGGTCTCTCCCTCTCCGGCAATGCTGTCGGTGATCTTCTGAACAACGGCGGCTTCGGCACCTCTATCTATGTCAGCTTCATCTGCGGCATCGTGACCCTTTGCGTCACCATGCTTTCTTCCGTCTTCGGCAAGAAGATGCTGAAGATGATCCCCTTCATCATCGGCATTCTGGCCGGCTACTGCGTGGCCACCATCTTCACCCTCATCGGCAACGCCACCGGCAACGACGCTCTGAAGGTCATTGATTTCAGTAAGTTTGCCGCCATGACCTGGGTGCCCGATTTTACCTTCCTGACCGCCTTCAAGGGCTTCGGCCAGATCGACGGCTCCTACCTGCTGACCCTGTTCGTCGCCTATGCCCCCGTGGCCTTCGTGGTCTTCGCCGAGCATATTGCCGACCATAAGAACTTGAGCTCCATCATCGGCACCGACCTGACCAAGGATCCCGGCCTGGACAAGACCCTGCTGGGTGACGGCGTCGGCTCCTTCGCCGGCGCCATCTTCGGCGGCTGCCCCAACACCACCTACGGTGAGTCCGTGGGCTGCGTGGCCATCTCCGGCAACGCCTCCGTGGTCACCATCCTCTATACCGCCATCCTGGCCATCCTCATCTCCTTCTTCGGCCCCTTCGCCACCTTCCTGGCCACCATCCCCAGCTGCGTCATGGGCGGCGTCTGCATCGCCCTCTACGGCTTCATCGCCGTCAGCGGCCTTAAGATGATCCAGAACGTGGACCTGAACGACAACCGCAATCTCTTCGTGGTCTCCGTGATCCTGATCGCCGGCGTGGGCGGCATGTCCCTCTCCTTCGGCGCCGTCACCCTGACGGAGGTTGCCTGCGCTCTCATCCTGGGCATCGTCACCAACGTCATCCTCGGAAAGAAGAAGGCCTGAGCTTCTCTCCGGTGTTCTCAAAGGGGCTTTATCAAATGACCGTGTGAGCACGGGATAGCCTCTATTGTTACCGTAATGGGCGAAGCTTTTCCCGCCCGGCGGCAGAACGAAAGTCTTCAATGAAAAGTTCGACGGATCCGTAGAATCTGCGGATTCGTCGAACTTTATTGTTATGCAGTGTATTCTGCAACGGGAGGGGAGACGAGGCTTTTCTTTGCCGTGGCAAAGATGAACACGACGATTGAGAGGCTTTGCGGACCTGTGGCGAACCACGACTCCCCGATGACAGGAAAGGGGTCGTATTATTACTCTCTGGCCCTTGACGAAACGATAGAAAATGGTTACAATTTCCATGTGATGCAATGACTGGATCACAGGAACGGAGGGAACGAAGAAATGAAAAAGATCCTCAAAAGGCATTTGTTCAGAGCGCTGACGGTGCTGCTGGCAGTTGTCATGCTGTCAGGTGTGACTGCGGAAGCCAGGGCGGGGGTTAGCACCGATTACACCCTCACCGGCAACCAGGCTGAGGACGTCCTCACTGTGGCCAAAGCGCAGATCGGCAAAACCAGAAGCGATTTCGGCTGGACAGTGGATTGGTGCGGTTATTTTACAGGATGGTCCGGCTATACGGCGGGAGCGGATTTCCCGACGACCAAAACCTATTGGGCCAACGGCAGAATGATCACCTACTGGTTCGTCAAGAATAACAAGGGAACCTTTTATTATTTCCGTGACGGCAATTATGATTCTCTTGTCAGCCATCACGCAGACCTGAACAGCGCCGCCCTGAGCCGCTGTATTAAATCGAACCGCAGCACCTTTGTCCCGAAACGGGGCGATATCATCCATTTTCTATGGAATAACGCGGACGCCAGTACGAACTGGAGCCATGTCGGTCTGGTAGACAGCTATTCCAACGGCACCATCACCACCATTGAAGGAAATGTGAACGACAAGGTCGTCAAGACGACGCACAAGCTGTCTGATACCCAGGTCGTTGGCTTTGTCCGGCCGAACTATGTGGATAATTCCAATAAAAAGCCGGTACTGACGATCCAGTTTAATGCTTCAAAACAAGATGGCACTCCCTCCGTCTCCTCGGATACCTTCAGCATGGACAGTAGCGGGTATATCGTTAAGAACGGGACCAGGGATTTGACGACCTGGGAACTGGGATATGGCTATCCGAGCGGATTATATAACGTAAGTTCCTTCGGCCTCACAAATGATTCATGGGCCTTTGTCGGATGGGAACGGACCTTTGGTATTAACGACACCAGGGTGTTTGACGAAGACAGGTTTTATTTGGCGGAACAGATCTACCCGGAGTTGAAAGACGGCAGTCAGACAGTCACCCTCTATGCTCGCTGGGAATATCTCAATCCTGGCATGACCGGGAAGAGCGGACTATACACGGTGGAGTCTACCTACGCCGAGAATATGCTTTTAACGGTCGCCGAAGGTTCAAACAGCAGCGGAGCCAACCTGCAGCTCAATCAAGCGACAGGGAGCTCCTCTCAGATATTCCGCCTGGAGGAGCTTGCCGGCCAGACGGGGGTATATAGCATAACGTCCCTTGCTTCGGGCCTGAAGGTGAACGCCTGCGGAACGGTAAGCGGTGACAATGTGGATCAGGAATCCGCAAACAGCAGCCTGGCGCAGCAGTGGACGCTGGTCTACGGCGGCGGGGAGAGAGTTTGGCTTAGCCCGATGAATGACAGCGGTCTGCTGATGCAGATTGATGATGCCAACTACGCAGAGGGCTCCAATGTTATGCTTGGCCTCCGTGTTTATGATGATCATGCGAGCTGGAAGCTGAATGCGCTCTCCGGCTGGCAGAAGATTGATAACGTCTGGTATTATTTTGAGAACGGTAATGCGGTTACCGGATGGAAGCAGGTGGATGGCGCTTCGTATTACTTCAACAATTCCGGCGTGATGCAGACGGGTTGGCAGCAGATCGGCGGCAACTGGTACTATCTCGGCAGCGCCATGGCCACTGGCTGGAAGCAGGTGGGCAGCACCTGGTACTATTTCAACGCTTCCGGCGTGATGCAGACGGGCTGGCAGAAGATCAATAATGTCTGGTACTATCTCGGCTCCAACGGGGCCATGCAGACCGGTTGGCAAAGCATCAGCGGTTCCTGGTACTATCTCGGCTCCAACGGGGCCATGCAGACTGGCTGGCAAAAAATCAATGGCACCTGGTATTATCTGGGTACCAACGGCAAAATGGTGACGGGCTGGCAGAAGATCGGCAGCACCTGGTATTACTTCTCCTCCAACGGCGCCATGGTCACGGGCTGGCAGGCAATCAATGGGAAGACCTACTTCTTTAAGACTACCGGCGCCATGGCGTCCGGCGAGTGGTGCGACGGCTACTGGCTGAATGCGGACGGCACCTTTACCTATCCCTACAGGGCCAGCTGGCATCAGAACGACAAGGGCTGGTGGTACGGCGACGCCTCCGGCTGGTACGCAAAGAACACCACCGTCGTGATCGATGGCAAAAGCTATACCTTTGACGCCAATGGTTACATGAAATAAAGTACGAGATCTGTTTGGGCGCCCGCTTCGGCGGGCGCCTCTTTTGCCGTGGGGAAGCTGGGATTCTGCACACACTGTAGGGGCGGATCCCTTGATCCGCCTGCCTTTGACGGGGTGCGTTTCAACCGGGCGAACAAAGTCGCCCCTATGATGAAATCAAGTTCCCCCCTCCCTGAAGGGGCGCTTCAGGTCGCGCCCGTCTCCTGCTTGACGAGGGTATGGGAACACGCTCCGGCCTGCCCCGACGGGGCTTTCTATGACAGAGAAGCTACTTTTATATCTTCCGAACGATGAGATCCATTGACTTCAGCTGTTAAGTATGATACATTGGTATCATGCAAGCACAAAAGAAACATGGGGGCAAAACTATGGCTCGTCAGGATCATCAGGGCGGCAGCTACAGCGGATATCCGGCGCATATTATCTACACCGACAGCAACCCGGATCGCTTTGTCTCCATGGGCACGCTGATGACCTTCCCCAAAGACACGGTGCTCTATCGGGCGGGGGAGATCCCGGACTATTGCTACTATATCAAGACCGGGCTTGTCAAATCCTTTGAGTATACCGATGAAGGGGAGGAGCGGATCTACTCGCTGGTGGATGAGGGCTCCCTGCTTTTGGAGCTTTCGGCCCTGCTGCGGACGCCTCTGCCCATGACCTTCGCCACGGCGACGAAGGTCACTGCGGTGCGGATCTCCTCCGGCGCTCTTCTGGACGCCTTTTCCTCTCAGCCGGAGGTCATGAGCGATTTTCTCTGGTCTGTCAATGCCAAATTCCTCAGCATTCTGGAGCAGCTGCGCCAATCCGCCAGCCAGAGCGCGGATTGGAAGGTCTGCAATCTGCTTATGATCTTTGCCAACCGCTTCGGCGTGGATTATGACGGCAAGGTGCTGATCCGGGAAAAGCTGAGCCAGCAGAAAATGGCAGACCTTCTCCGGGTGAGCCGGATCACCGTCGTCCGGGCCGTCAAGGAACTCAAGGATATGGGCCTTGTGGAGCAGGTGAACGGGTATTATTGCATCCGGAACATGGAAAAGCTTCGTCAACATATGCGTTACTCTGACGCTTTGCAATAAAAAACTGAAAAATATTTATATCAAATGATATAACTGTAGCCGAATACACTTACCGTATTCGGCTATTTTTTATATACTCATCCTGTAGAATTCCGATTAATAGGAGGAGAGTCTATGGTATTACCCAAATTTGATTACCTGACCCCCGCAACGCTGGAAGAGGCAAGCAATCTTCTGGTGGAGCTGGGTGCGGGTGCAAAGGTCATGGCCGGCGGCACCGATATTATTCCCCCCATGCGGGACAAGGTGCTGAAGGCGGACTACCTCATCGACATCAAAGGCATCCCCGGACTGGATTATATCGAGTATGACGAGAAGACCGGCCTCAAGATCGGCGCGCTCACCAAGCTCTATGACATCCAGACCAGCGAAATCGTTCGCAAGTACAACCCCGCCGTCGCCAAGGCTGCCAAGTATGTGGCTTCCACCCAGATCCGCCACAAGGGTACCATGGTGGGCAACATCTGCAACGCCTCCCCCTCCTGCGATACGGGCCCCATTCTGGTCGCCATGAATGCCAAGGTCACCGTTCACGGCCCCGAGAAGGACCGTGAGATCCCCATGGGTGAGTTCTTCAAGGGCGTTAAGCGCAACGCGCTGCAGCCCGGCGAGATCGTCACCGGCATTGTCATCCCGCCCCTGGGTGAGGGTGAACATGCCGCTTACATCAAGCATGCGGTCCGTAAGGCCATGGATCTCGCCATCGTCGGCGTGGCCGCATGGGTCAAAATGGACGGCAATGTGTGTGTGGATGCCCGCATCTGCCTGGGCGCCGTAGCCATCACGCCCGTTCGCGCCCCCAGCGCGGAAAAGGTGCTGATCGGTAAGGAGCTGACGCCTGAGGTTCTGGCTGAGGCCGGCGTCGCCGCCATGGCTGACTGCAAGCCCATCTCCGATGTCCGCGCTTCCGCGGAGTATCGCCACGACATGGTCCGCGTCTTTACCAAGCGCGCTGTCCGCAAGGCTCTTGAGGGATATAAGGAGGATCTGACCTGATGAAGAAAATTCTTACGTTTACGCTGAACGGCGAAAAGACCGAGGTCATCTGTGAGCCCAACCGGTCTCTCCTGGACCTTCTGCGCGACGACCTGGGCCTTACCGGCACCAAGAAGGGCTGCGAAGAGGCCGAGTGCGGCGCCTGCACCGTCCTGCTGGATGGCCGCCCGGTCAACAGCTGCGCCACCCTGGCCGTGGAGTGCGAGGGCCATGACGTGGTCACCATCGAGGGCATCGCCAGGAACGGTGAGCTTCACCCCATTCAGAAGCAGTTTATTGAGAAGTGGGCGTTCCAGTGCGGCTATTGCACCCCGGGCATGATCATGTCCGCCAAGGCCCTTCTGGATCACAACCCCCATCCCACCGAGACGGAGATCCGCGAGGCCATCGAGGGCAACCTGTGCCGCTGCACCGGCTATGCCAAGATCGTTGAGGCCATCGCTGCCGCCGCCGCAGAGATGAATTGGGAGGCAGAGAACGCATGAACAGATTCGCAGATAAAGAGTATTTCCGCAAGCCGGAAGACTTCCGCCTCATCAGCAAGGATGAGAGCAAATACGTCCATGTAGACGCCTATGAGAAGGTCACCGGCAAGGCCAAGTACGCCGGCGACTTTATGGCCCCGGATATGTACGTGGCCAAGGTGCTTCACAGCCCCATCCCCAAGGGCAAGATCCTGTCCATCGACACCAGCAGGGCCGAGGCGCTGCCCGGCGTCAAGGGCATCCTCACCGGCAAGGATTTCCCCATCCGCATCACTGAGGATATTGAGATCCTGGTCCAGGGCCAGGTCCGTATGGTCGGCGATCCCGTGGTGGCGGTCTGCGCCATCAATGAGGAGGTTGCGGAGGCCGCGCTGGAGCTCATCGATGTGCAGTATGAGCCTCTGACCCCTGTATTCGATCCGCTGGAGTCCATCAAGGACGGCGCTGTGGATGTTCAGGGCTACGGCTATAACAACCACAACTTCGGCCCCATCTGCCACCAGGTGGGCAGCAACGACGGCAAGGATATCGACGAGGAGTTTGCGAAGGCCGCTTACGTCTCTGTGGGCGACTACAAGACCCATCGTATCCAGCACGCTCCCATTGAGCCCCATGCCACCTATGCCGAGTATGACCCCGAGAAGGTCCAGTGGACCGTCTATCAGTCCACCACCATGAGCTTCGGCGATCAGCACTGGCTCAGTGTGGGCTTCAATATGGATGAGAGCCACTTCCACGTGATCCGCCCCTATGTCGGCGGCGCCTTCGGCTCCAAGTCCAACTGGCCCTACAGCGAGTTTATCGCCTGCGAGTTCGCCCGCCGGACCCTGCATCCCGTCCGCTTCGTCCTCACCCGTGAGGAGGAGTTCCAGACCATGCACGGCCGTCATCCCTTCATCATCCATCTGGAGACCGCCCATGCCGAGAACGGCAAGGTGCTGGCCAAGAAGACCTCCCAGATCCTGGACGGCGGCGCCTACGGCGTCAGCCACTCCCAGTACGCGGCGGTGAACCTCTCCGTCATCTGGGCTGCCTTCCCCTATAAGATCGACGCCATCGACCTTCTCAGCCGCCGTGTTCTGACCAACACCGCCGAGGGCGGCGCCATGCGCGGCTACACCGCCTGCCAGGTCCAGTTCGCCAACGATCTGAACATGCAGTACGCGGCCGAGGCCATGGGCATTGACCCCATCGAGTTCCGTCTCACCAGCGCTCTGGAGAGCGGCTATCACTCTCCCGCCGGCCTCATCGTCACGAGCTGCGCCTTCAAGGATACCCTGCGTGACGCCGCGGCCTTCATGCGTTGGGAGGAACGGAAGAACAGCATGAAGCCCGGCGAGGGCATCGGCTTTGCCGGCACCGCCTTCGTCTCCGGCACCGCCTCCCCCGTGCTGAACAGCCCCAACCAGGTGCAGACCAACGCCACTGTGCGTGTCGCCTTCAACGGCCAGGTCTCCCTGTACTCCAACTGCCACGACAACGGCCAGGGCGCCGACACCGTCATGGTGGCCATCGTCGCCGAGGAGTTGGGCCTGGATATGGACGAGGTCAAGCTCATCCAGCCCTCCACCTTCCATGCCGGCTATGACTCCGGTGCTTACGGCAGCCGTGTCACCTTCCTGGGCGGCAACGCCGTCCGCCGCGCCGCGGTGGACGCCAAGCGCCAGATCCTGGAGTATGTGGCCGCCAAGTGGGATGTGGAGCCCCATACCTGTGATATCATTGACCACCAGGTGATCTGCCGCGACCTGGGCCATGAGAATCTCTCCATGCCCTGGAAGCAGGCCGTCTTCGGCTGCATGACCACCCACGGCGGCGATGAGGTCGTCGGCGTCGGTTCCTACTATCACCGCACCAACAACCAGCAGTTCCAGGGCAAGCCCTCCAACTACGCGCCCAGCTACGTCTTCTCCACCGGCGCCTGCCATCTGAACGTGGATGTGGAGACCGGTGAGATCGACATTGATGAGTTCTTCTTCGCCCATGACTGCGGTCAGGCGCTGAACCGCCGCGCCGTTGAGGCTCAGCTGGAAGGCTCCATCTACTCCGGCCTGGGCTATGCCTGCTATGAGGAGCTGAAGCTGCGGGACGGCAAGATGCTGAACCCCAACTTCCGCGATTACCGCATGGTCACCGCGCTGGATATGCCCCATATCACCACCAAGTTCGATTATCCCCCGGATCCCGAGGGACCCTTCGGCGCCAAGGAGTGCGGCGAGGGCACCACTGCCCCCATCGCTCCCGCCATTGCCAACGCCATCCACATGGCCACCGGTATTCATATCACCGAACTGCCTCTGGATCCAGAGCACATCTGGCGTATGATTCAGGAGCAGAAGCCTGAGAAGGCTATGGCTGCCCTGAAGGCGATGGAGTAATCCAAATCTTAAAACTGTGGGAGGGCTTCTCCTCCCGCAGTGAGAAATGCACAGAAAAACACCCGTTCGTAACGAACGGGTGTTTTTGCTATGATTGCTTTCGTACTCTATTTCAGCTTTTCCAGGATTCCGGCCTGCTCCAGGATCGGCCGCAGCGCCGTGTAGAAGATAGGGGCCACGATCATGGCAAAGACGGCGTTGATGAGGGAGGCGGGCAGCTTTCCGCCCATGGTGATCCATACCGCGTCCAGAGGATAGCCATAGACGTAGTGCTGATAGACAAAGGTTTTCAGCATGTAGAGGGCCACATAGCTCAGGGCGCCGATCACGCCGCCCAGGATGATCCGCGCTTTATTGTCATGCCCCTTGTGGGTCCCTGCGATCAGGGCGCAGATAAAGGCCATGCAGAACTTGGAGACCAGGGTCACCGCGGCTTCATCCAGCCCATAGCCACCGATGAGGTCATAGAGCCCGGATCCGATGCCCGCAGCGAGACCGCCGTATACCGGTCCGAAGAGGAGGCCGGACAGAAGACACATGGCATTGGCAAAGTGGACCTTGGAGCCAAGAAGAGGGAAGCGGAAGAAGGTCACCACAAAGACCACCGCCGCCATGACGCCGGTAAAGACGATCCGATAGGTGTTGAAGCTGTTTTTCTTTTCCATAGAGATCACATCCAGTTTTGACTTTCCCTTTCGGGATTGGATGCAGTATACGCTCAAACTGGCTTTAAGTATATACCCAATTCCTGGTTTTTTTATAAGGTCAGATTGAAAGCAAAAAAGCAGTGGAGCAGTCAGCTCCACCGCCGTTGATCGAGAACGACTTATTCCACCGTGTCAAAAGCGTAAATGGTGCGGGAGGTCATGGTCTCCCCCTTGCGGAAGACAGGGGAGCGATACTCCGAACAGTTGACGGCGTTGGGCACGTACTGCATCTCAATGCAGAAGGAGGTATAGCCATCCAGCGTCGCGCCGTACTTGCCGGCCTGGGGACCGCGGGAGCCGGGGGTAAAGAGGATCAGACCCTCAGCATCGCTGAAGACCCGCATCCGCCGGCCGCTGCCCGGAGCGACGGCCTCCGCCACCTGACGGAAGCCTTCACCGGGCATCACATAGAAATCATCATATCCGACGCGCCCTTCGGGGAAGAAGCCGATGGTGTCGCTTTCAAAGCCCTGGCCGAAGGTCCTGCCCTGAGAGAAATCCAGGGGGGTGCCTTTGACGCTCTGGATCCTGCCGTCGGGCATGCCCAGCTTGCTCTTGGGTGCATACGTCTCCGTATTCAGTGTAAGACGGGTGTCCAGGATCTCGTTGGGATAGTCAAGATTGAAATAGGCGTGGTTGGTGGGGGAGAGGACGGTATCTCCCAGAGCGGTAAGGGCGTATTCAATGGTGAGGGCGTGGTCGTCGCCGAAGCGGTAAGTGATGGCGACATCCACCTCAGTTCCCCAGCCGTCTTCGCCGATATCCCGATGGTAGAGGGTAACGCTGTTTTCCCCCGGAACGCCGGTAAACAGCTGACCGGAATAGTTGCCCTTGCCGCCGTGGAGATGGTGCTCCCCCCGGAGATCGGTGAGCTGATAGTCCTTGCCGTCGATGGTAAAGCGGCCATAGGCGATGCGGTTGCCGCAGCGGCCCATGACGGCGGCGCTCTGCCGTGCGGTGGTGGGATCCTGTCCGTCATCGGGGCCCAGGACCACGTCTCCCGGCTTGCCATCCCGGTCAAAGACCTTCAGGCTCTGGATGATGGCGCCGTAATTCAGAATGGTGGCGCTTTCCCCCCAGCGGTTCGTGATCTTGTAGGCGGTTACGTCCCGCCCGTCGGGCAGGGTGCAGAAAATGGATGTTTTGACCATGATGCTTCCTCCTTCAGTTGATGACTTATATTATTCGCCGGGAGTGTTGTCACTCTCCGCCTGGGCGGCGGGCGCATCGGCCCGCTGGGGCAGCTTCCGGCTGAAAAGCATCAGCAGGATCCCGCCCAGGAAGACAAAGAGGGAAATAAACTGGGAAGTGCTGAGGGCGCCGACGCTCCCTCTGGGGTCGCCCCGCAAAAACTCGATGGCGAAGCGGCCGAGGCCATAGAGGATGAGGTAGAGGGCGCCGATGCTGCCGCGATGGCGAAGCCGGGGCCGCAGTACCAGCAGGATCACGGCCAAAAGCAGATCCCCGCAGGCGGAGAAGAGCTGGGTGGGCAGCAGGGGAACCCCAGCCGGCGCCAGGCTGTGGCTGGGAAATACCACCCCAAGGGAAGAGGTGGTCGCCTTTCCGTAGCAGCAGCCGGCCAGAAAGCAGCCAACACGGCCCAGGGCCTGGTTCAGCGCCACGCCGGGCATGAGAAGATCAAAGTATTCCAGAAAGATCTGCTTCTTCCGATGGCAGTACCAGATGCAGCAGAGGACGCCGGAAATGATGCCTCCATAGACCACAAAACCGGAAGACCCCAGCACCGAGAGCGGATTGCTTATCAGGGTGCGCCATTCCACAATGACATAGAGCAGCTTTGCCCCCAGAAAGCCGGAGACAATGGCGATGAGGGCAAGATCCGTAGCCATGTCACTGCTGAGGCCCAGCCGCGGCGCCCGCCAGGAGGTGAAAAACACCGCAAGCAAAAAGCCAAGGCCAATCATGAGGCCGTAGCCGTGAACCGTCAGTCCGAAGACGGTGAAAAGATCGTTATACATGAGATACCTCCGGGAGAGCTCAGCATGGTTTATAACCATATGGAATTATAGCATGTCTTTTGGCTTTTCGCAATGGCTCCCCCATAGGAACGGATGGCTCGGTGCGAAAAGCCGGTCCCGCTGCAGGATCCTGTGCCAGAAATTGTTAAAAATGCCCCTTGCTTTCCTTCGTTAATGTGGTATCATTACAGCGAATTAAATAAGTAAGGAGGAATTTCCTTATGAAAAAAATAATGACCCTCATTCTGGCGCTCTGCCTTCTTGGCTCTCTCGTGGCCTGCGGAGGAAAGGCTGCGGCTCCGGCTTCCGACAGTGACCTCCAGTATGTGAAGGGGAATGGGAAACTTGTGATCGGTATTACGGATTTTGAGCCCATGGACTATCAGGATGAGACCGGCGCATGGATCGGTTTTGACGCGGATCTGGCAGTCCAGTTCGCTGAGAGCCTGGGCGTGGAGCCGGAATTCATCGAGATCGAGTGGGATAACAAGCTTATGGAGCTTGATAATAAGAGTATCGACTGCATTTGGAACGGCATGACGCTGCTCCCTGAGGTGGAGGAGTCCACCTCCTGCTCCAGGCCCTATATGCGCAATGCTCAGGTGGTGATCCTTGCTGCCGATAAGGCGGATGATTATGAGAAGGTGGAGGATATGGCCGGGCTGACCTTTGCCGTGGAGGCAGGCAGCGCCGGTGAGGAGGCTGCGAAGGAGCTTGGATTTTCGGTTACCTCCGTCTCCAGCCAGGCGAATGCCCTGCTGGAGGTCAGCGCAGGCACCTCTGACGCCGCCGTCATCGATCTCCTCATGGCCTATGCCATGGTGGGGGAGGGCACGGGATACGCCAACCTGACCTATACCTTCAGCCTGAATGAGGAGCAGTACGGTGTGGCCTTCCGCAAGGGCTCCGATCTTGCCGATGCCCTCAATGACTTCTTCAAGGAGAAGTATGCCGACGGCACCATGGATGCCCTGGCGGAGGAATACGGCCTGGCCGGATCCGTCATCGAACAGTAAGCTGACAGGAAACAGGATCGCCGGGAAAGGGGGTTCCCTTCCCCGGCGCCTTCGTGTTTTCAAGGAGGATCATTTCATGAGCTTTCAGGAACAGCTGCCCATTGTCCTCGGGTCGCTGAACAGCGGCTTTCTTCAAACGCTGCGCTTGTTTGCGATAACTCTTCTGGGGGCCATTCCCCTGGGTCTTGTGATCGCCTTCGGTTCCATGTCCCGGCTGAAACCCCTTGCCGCTATTACCCGCGTTGTGGTCTGGGTAGTGCGGGGAACGCCGCTGATGATTCAACTCCTCATCATCTATTATTTCCCGGGCCTCATGCTGAAAACAAACTGGTGGGGAAGCGGGGAGTCGGGCCGGTTTCTGGCGGCGGCGATTGCCTTCATCTTCAACTACGCCTGTTACTTTTCTGAAATATACCGGGGCGGCATCCAGAGCGTACCTGTGGGTCAGCAGGAGGCCGGTCTGGTGCTGGGAATGACCCGTCCCCAGATCTTTTTCCGAGTCACCCTTCTTCAGGTCATCAAGCGGATCGTTCCGCCTATGTCCAACGAGGTCATCACCCTGGTAAAGGATACCTCTCTTGCCAGGATCATCGCCCTGCAGGAAATCATATGGGCGGGCCAGTCCTTTCTCAAGGGTTCCCAGGGAATCTCGGGGCAGATCTGGCCGCTGTTTTTTACGGCGCTCTACTATCTCATATTCACCGGTGTTCTGACGGTGCTGTTGGGGCGGCTGGAGCGGCGTCTGGACTATTTCCGATAAGGGGGTGTCAGAATGGCGATCTTAGAGGTGGAGAACATCCACAAGCAGTTTGAACGTACCCAGGTCCTCAAGGGCGTGGATTTTCGCCTGGAGGAGGGGAAGGCCCTCAGCATCATCGGCTCCTCCGGCTCGGGTAAAACTACGCTTTTGCGCTGTTTAAACTTTTTGGAACGACCGGACAGGGGCAGGATCTCCATCCGCGGGGAGGTCCTTTTTGACGCGGAGGATGCCGTTACCCGGCGGGAGAGCGAAACCCGCAAGAAGCGGCTGCATTTTGGCCTGGTTTTTCAGAATTTTAACCTTTTCCCCCAATATACGGCCCTGCAGAATGTGACCCTGGCCGGTGAGTTGATGGCCCGGGAGCGGCCGGACTACCGGGCGAAAAAGCGGGAAATCCGGCAGGAACTGGAGGAGCAGGCGACGGCCCTGTTAAAAAGCATGGACCTGGGAGAGCGGCTGGGAAACTACCCCCACCAGCTTTCCGGAGGACAGCAGCAGCGGGTGGCCATAGCCAGAGCCCTGGCGCTGAGACCGGATATCCTCTGCTTTGATGAACCCACGTCCGCACTGGACCCCGAGCTGACCCGGGAGGTCCTGCGGGTTATCCGCGAGCTTGCGGCCAGGCACACCACCATGATCATTGTTACCCATGAGATGCGCTTTGCCCGGGAGGTCTCCGATCGCGTGATCTTCATGGACGGGGGCGTTGTGGTGGAGGAGGGACCTCCGGAGCAGGTTTTCGGCTCCCCTCGGGAGGAGCGGACCCGGCGGTTTTTATCCTACGCTGAGGATCAATAAACAAAAGACAATTGCAAAAAAGCCATGGGATCCATGGCAGAGAGACCTGGATCTCCCGCCAGGAAGGAACCCATGGGAAAACAAAACACCCGCCATAATTGCGGTCGGGAACGGTCAGAGGTCGTTCCGTCCGCAGCTTTGGCGGGAGTTTTTCCTTTAAGCAGAGCAAGACAGCTCCGGAAGAGTCAGATCATGCCCGTGGAGAAGCTGATTTGCCTTGAATTGGAGGCTTCCTTTTGAATCGTGTTTTACATATGCTCCGGCGCGGTGACGCCCAGAATCTCCAGGCTCTGGCGCAGGACGGCTCTGGTGGCGTCCGCCAGCTTCAGCCGGGCGTTCAGGATGTCCGCTTCCTCACCCTTGATCCGGCAGCTGTTATAGAAGCGGTGGAACCGGGCGGCCAGCTCAATGACGTAGCGGTTGATGCGGCTGGGATCGTAATCCCGGGCGGCGAGACGAACCTCCTCTGGCAGGGCGGCCAGCTGACGCATGAGCTCCTTTTCCGTCTCGTGGGAGAGGAGGGAGGCGTCGATGGACTCTGCGGCGGGAACGGGGGATCCGGCCTCCGCCATGGCGGCAATGAGACTGCAGATTCTTGCGTGGGCGTACTGCACGTAGTACACGGGGTTCTCGCTGTCCTGCCGGACGGCCAGCCCCAGATCAAACTCCAGATGGGTGTCGGGCTTGGCGTTGAAGGAGAAGCGGCAGGCGTCGCAGCTGATCTCCTCCAGAAGGTCGTGGAGGGTCAGGGCTTTGCCCGTTCGCTTGGAGACCTTTACCACCTCGCCGTCCCGGACGAGACGCACCATCTGCATGATCAGGAAATCCAGCCTGCCCTTGTCCAGACCCAGTCCGGGAGCGGACATGGTGTGATTGAAGCGGACGGCGTGGCCGTGATGATCGGCGCCCCAGACGTCAATGACCCGGTCAAAGCCCCGAACCACGAATTTGTTGCGGTGGTAGGCAATGTCCACGGCATAGTAGGTGTAGAAGCCGTTGGAGCGGCGCAGTACCTCGTCCTTGTCGGCGCCCAGCTCGGTGTTCTTCAGCCAGAGGGCGCCGTCCTTTTCGTAGGTAAGGCCGCTCTCGGTGAGGAAGTCCACAGTCTCCTTTACATAGCCGCTCTCATGGAGGGAGCTCTCCAGAAACCAGTTGTCAAAGTGGATGCGATAGTCCGCCAGATCCTCTTTCATCCGCTGGATGTTCTTGGGAAGACCATAGGCGATGAAGGCGGCCTTCCGCTCCTCCTCGGGCAGGGAGAGGTACTTGTCCCCGTCCTTTGCCAGGATCTCCTGGGCCAGCTCCACAATGTCCCAGCCCTTGTAGGCGTCCTCGGGGAAACCCTCCCAATCCTGATCCTGCTCCCGCAGGGCACGAAGCTTTGCGAGGTTGGCTTCGATGTCACCGTCGCCGGAGAGCAGCTCCCGATAGCGCTCGTCAATGCTGCGGCCGAACTTGTCCACCTGATTGCCGGCGTCATTTACATAAAACTCACGATAGACGTCGTAGCCGGCCATATCCAGCACGGAGGCGAGGCTGTCGCCCAGAACGCCGCCCCGGGCGTTGCCGATGGTCATGGGACCCGTGGGATTGGCGGAGACAAACTCCACCATGACTCTTTCACCCTTGCCGTCGTTCACCCGGCCGTAGTCCTTGCCGTCTTTTTCAATGGCGGAGAGCAGCTCACCATACCAGAGAGGGGAGACCCGGAAGTTGATAAAGCCGGGACCGGCCACCTCCGCTTTGCTGAAGTAGCTGCCGCTAAGGTCCATGTGCGCCACCAGCTTCTCGGCAATCACCTTGGGGGCCATGTGCAGGGCGCGGGCGCCGGCCATGGCGCAGCTGGTGTAATAGTCGCCCAGACTGCGGTCCTTCACCTCCTCCACCGTGCCGGAGAGCGCGGTCCCCTGGGGAAAGGTGCCGTCGGCCATGGCGGCCTCAAGGGCCTTTTCTACAATGGCAGTAACCTGGTTTTTGCTTGCTTCGATGAGATTTGTCATTCATAACTCCATTCCGGCTTTTTTCTTGGCCTCTGTCGTTTGGGAAAACGGGAAAACAGGGGAGCGCTTACTGACGGGGCTCCACCTGGATCAGAACGTCATTGCGGCTGAGGGGGCTTCCCTGCATGCCGATGCTGTAATGCAGCTCCAGCGTTCCGCCGGCAACGCCAAGGCGGCTTACCAGGGAGCTGGTTTCGATGCTCATGGTCAGAACCCCTTCCGGGGTGTTATAGGCGAAGTGATGGGCCTCGCCGCTTTTAAAGCGGACATAGGAATTGACGGAACCCACCCTGGACATGGTAGCGTAGTCGGAATACACGTCAAAGATGGTCCGGGTGCCCTGCATTCCGGTGAGATCCGTTTCATCGTAGGAGAGGCGGATCACGCCGCTGCCGAAGCTGTATTCTCCGTCAGTAAGGACCTCGATGCCGTCGCTTTCCTCGCCGTTGGAGATCTGCGATTTGATGGATATGGTGGCGTCCAAGGTTCTGCCTCCTCTCAAAAAGATACCAGCTCCACCTCTTCCGCAACGGGACGCTGCAGGAAAAAGGAAGCCAAATCGGAAAAGCTGTCGCAGCCGTCCGAGACCAGATAGTGATGCCTGCCGCCCTGGGATTTGCCGTTGCCGCTGCCGTCGGCGAGAAGATCCCGCTTCAGGCGGCGGACGACCTCCTCACTGACGTTGATGAGCCGGACATTTGGCCCCATGATGTCCTGGATCACCTCCATGAGGTGAGGGTAATGGGTGCATCCCAGCACCAGCGTGTCTGCGCCGAAGTCCTTCATGGGCTGAAGATACTCCCTGGCCACGGTCTCGATGACCACGTCGCCCTTCTTTACCCGACCGGCCTCCACCAGGGGGACGAACAGGGGACAGGGGACAGCCAGAACCTCGGCTCCGGGCAGATGGGAATGGATGGCTTTTTCATAGGCGCCGCTGCGCACCGAGGCAACGGTGCCCAGAACGCCGATCCTTCCGGAGTCCGTGAGCCTGGCTGCGGTTTCGGCGGCGCCCTCCACCACCCCATAGACGGGAACGGGGGCTGCTGCGGCCTTCACCGCTTCCAGAGCGACAGTGCTGACCGTACCGCAGGCAATCACCACGGCCTTGACGTCGTAACGCAAAAGACAGTTAAGATCATCCAAAGCGAAACGGGTGATGGTCTCCACGCTGCGTCCGCCGTAGGGTACCCGCTGGGTGTCCCCCAGGTAAATCACGTCCTCCCCGGGCAGCAGCCGGTCCATGGCCCGCACGGCGGTCAGCCCGCCCAGGCCGGAATCAAAAACACCAATGGGTCTAACGTCCATGCATGCTCCTTTTCGCCGCAGTGCCGCCGGAAAACGGACTTTGCGGCGCAGCCTGACGAGGCAACAGCGAAGCTCAGGCCGCCGAAACCGTATTTAAACTGCAATGTCAGACTAACTAAAATATTATATGTGATTTTTGGGGAGATTACAAGAGGGCAAAGCGCCAAAGTCAGACATGCAAATGCCGCGTCCTTTTCGGAAGATCGGAAGCCGGATAGGTATTCAGATTAAGAAGGTATGAATTTTATGATTTTTGTGGAATTTCCCGTCCAACTTTGCTATACTGTCTCAAGACCATTCTTTTTCTATTTCCTCAGTGCCGGGAGGCGTCAGCATGACCATTGATCTCAGCGACAAGGAGTTTCGCAGGCTTCTTGATCTTGTATATATCGGGAACTGGATCTTAAACTCCACCCGCGGCGATGATCGTATCGCCGATTATGATGAGCTGGAGGGGAAGATCTTCGCCCAGTGCGCCAAAAACCGCCGTTTTCACAGCCTTTTTGAAATCGCGGAGGGGGAGGTCTATCCCTCCCAGGCCTATGAGGAGGGGGGCATCCACGAGGCCATCATGGACTATGAGGATGTGGTCTTCTATGACATCCTGGCCCAGGAGCTTGCCCTTCGGGATATGGGCGGCGATCCGCGCAACGAACGGGAGTATGCCCTTCTGGAGGACCGGATCGGGGAATATATGAGCGAATTTGAGGAAAACGGGCTGGATAACGTTACCTTTAACAAATGAGAATCAAAGTGAGGACCGACCATGTATAACAGCTTTTCGGACAGCGAGCTTATGAGCCGCTTCCGCCACTATAACGGCATCGTCCAGGGAAGGGACACCATCTCCCTGGATGAGCTCTCCCGCCGGGCAGGTCTGCCTTATGACACCGTGCTCCGGGATCTGCAGCGCATTCTGCAGCGGAGCTGGTTCGGGGACGGGGCCTACATCAACTATCTCTCCAAGACCCTGGTGATCCGGGTGCCGGAGGCCGGTTCCGCTGAAAAGCGGCAGGCGGCCCCCGTTTCCGGCGCCGCTTCTCAGGACGGCACTTATCACTACAGCTTCCGCCCCCAGCCGGTCACCACCATGCGGGCCTCGGAGAGGATGGGCGTCAGACCCGCGGCGGCCAAGACCACCGCCCGTACGCCGTCCGTCACCCCCTCCGGGAAGCTGAATGTGCCCGCGGTGAAGGACAAGAGCAAGGGCTGGCGTGTGGCCCTCTATACCTGGGGCGGCATTGCGGCCATCGTGACCCTGGCCATGTTGGGCGATACCGTGGACAGCATCACCTGGGGCGGTTTCTCCTATTTTGTGGAGAATCTGCTGAACACGGCCATTTGGGGCGGCATGTCCGTGGGCAGCTTTGCGGTCTCCAATCTTCTTCTGAAGCGATCCCGCCGCATGCGGAGCTATCCCAATATCCAGGCAGGCCGCAGCGCTGTCCCCATTGCGGAGCTTTCCCAGGCCAGCGGCGTATCGGAGAGCCGGGTAAAGAAGGACCTGGAGAAGATGATCGACGACGGCCAGTGGGGGCCCGGCGCTTACATCGACAACACCAACAATGTGCTGTATCTCAATTACACCCAGCCACAGCGCACGGCGGCTCCCGCCCCGGCGGAGAATGTTCCCGTCTCTGCTCCGGCACCCAGTGAGAAGGAGAAGGCTGCCCCCGCTGCGGGGAAGGATGAGTATGCGGAGATCCTGCAGGAGATCCGCACCCTCAACGACAGCATCACGGACCCCGGCGTCTCAAAGAAAATTTCGGAAATTGAGGATATCACCGCCAAAATCTTCCGCATCGTGGATGAGAAGCCGGAGAAGAAGAGCGAGATCAAGAGCTTCATGAGCTATTACCTGCCTACGACCCTGAAGCTTCTGCGGTCTTACAGCACCTTTGAGCGACAGGGGGTGGGGGGAGAGAACATCGACTCCGCCAAGAAGGATATTGAGCGCATCCTGGACACACTGGTGGTGGGCTTTACTCAGCAGCTGGATCAGCTTTTCAAGACGGACGTGCTGGATATCTCCTCGGATATTGAGGTTCTGGAGCAGATGATGAAAAAGGACGGGCTCAGTGAGGCGGACGACTTCGAAGGACTGACGCTGGGCGGCGTCTGAGATGCCGGACGATGACGTCATAAAACATATGGAATTGACATTCCCCGGCGGATGTCGTATAATCACAGCGATTCTGATAAAAAACAGCATTGGAGGTAGCGCATGAAACGCAGTTTCTCGCTGATATTGGTCCTTATTATGATTCTCTCTCTCCTTGCCGCCTGCGGGAAGGCCGGAGAGCCTGAGCCGGAGCAGACCCAGGAGGAGCTTCGGGAACAGCTTGGCATCGGCAAGGAAGAAGAGACGCAAGTGACTGAGGCGGAGCCGGAAACCCAGCCTGAGCCCGAGCCTGAGCCGGAACCTGAACCGGAACCCGAGCCGGAGCCTGAGCCGGAGCCTGAGCCGGAACCTGAGCCGGTTGTATTCCACAACCCCTTGACCGGTGAGGAGACGGAGGAGGACCTGAGCCTCAACCGTCCCTATGCCATGATGATCGACAATGTGCCGGACGCCCTTCCGCAGGATGGGATCTCCGCCGCGGATATTGTGATCGAGGCTACCGTGGAGGGGCAACCTACCCGAACCATGGGCATCTTCCTGGATATTACCCGTGTGGAGAAGATCGGCGGCATTCGCAGCGCCCGCGGCAATTTTGTGGATCTGGCTGCGCCCTTTGATCCCTTCTATGTCCATGAGGGCGGCTCTGACGAGGGCCTCCAGGAGATCAGGACGGTCGGCATTATTGACGTCAACGCAGGGAATGCGGGCATCTCCGATTACTTCCCCAGAGATAACTGGCGCAGCAATGCGGTCGGTTATCTGCACAGCGTTGTGGCCATGACAGAAGGTGTTGCGGCCAACATCCCCGAGCTGGTCGGCGCCTCCGCCACCCGCGAGGAACCCTTCAATTATGGCCTTACCTTCGCAGCGGAGCCACAGCTGCCGGATTCTGCAGAGGATGCAGCGGAGAAGGTTACCGTCCGACTTGGCTATAAAAATACGGATTTTCAGTACGATGCAGAGCACAATATCTATCTGGCTTCCGAGTTCAATCAAGCCTGGGTGGATCACAGCCTGGATAACATGCAGCTCAGCTTCCGCAATGTGCTGACCCTGTATATGAAGAGCCGCTGGGTCGACAGCCACAGGCTCTATACCTCCACCGGCGAGGGTGAGGGTACTCTCTTTGTAGATGGCAAGGCTGTAGCGATCAAGTGGGCGAGGGAGTCTGTGAAGGATCCCTTCACCCTCACCTATGAGGACGGCACCCCGGTGGAGTTGGGTGTCGGCAGGACCTATATCGGCATCATCACAGACCAGGGCTATACCAAGTATTAAGAGGAAAGCCTACCCAAAACGAAAACACCGTTTCCGGGTCCCGTATGCTATACGGGACCCGGTTTTATTGTTCAGGAATTTAACAGAATTGACGGTTTTCCCTGTTTACAAATCGGATTAACTCTGATAAAATAATATGTGGCGATGAGTTTTAGCTAAAATGCTCATGGCCATATCCAATTTGCCGAAAGCGCACGGTGTATTCCAAATTTCGACAAGGCTTGAAAGGGGAAGAAGCAGTGAGAAACACCTTTCGCGGCGGGGTGCATCCCAAGGATCGCAAGGATCTGAGCAGATCAGCCCCGCTGCGCAGCTATGACGCTACAGGGGAGATGGTTTTCCCTCTGGCGCAGCACATCGGGAAGCCCGCCAAGGCCGTGGTCAAAAAAGGGGACCGGGTTCTGGTGGGCCAATGTATTGCCCAGGCGGATGGTTTCGTTTCCGCCGGGATCTACAGCTCCTGTTCCGGAGTCGTCAAGGCCGTGGAGAAGCGCCGGGTCATTTCCGGCACCATGCAGGAGTGTGTGGTGATCGACAACGACGGGGCCTATACCCCCGTTGCCTCCTGGGACGTGAAGACAGACCCCGCCACCCTCAGCCGGGAGGAGATCCTGGACCGGGTCAAGAACGCGGGCATTGTGGGTCTGGGCGGCGCCGGCTTTCCCACCCACGTGAAGCTGATGCCCAAGGACCCGGACGGCATCCGCTATGTCATCGCCAACGGCGCGGAGTGTGAGCCCTATCTCACCGGCAACGATCAGCTGATGCGGACGGAGGCGAAGACCATTCTGGAGGGGCTGGAGATCACCCTGCGTCTCTTCCCCCATGCGGTGGGCGTGGTTGCCATTGAAAAGAACAAGCCCGAGGCCATCGAGGCCATGACCCAGGCCGCCCGGGGGATGGACAAGGTGCAGATTCTGCCCCTGCCCACCAAGTATCCCCAGGGGGGTGAGCGCAGCCTCATTCAGGTGATCGCGGGGGTCGATTTCCCTGTCAGCAAGCTTCCCGCGGATGTGGGCTGCATCGTGGACAACGTGGGCACCATGTACGCCATTGCCCGCGCGGTCCAGTATCAGGAGCCTCTCTTTACCCATGTACTTACCGTCACCGGTGAAGCGGTGAAGGAGCCACAGAATCTGATCGTCCGCGACGGCACCAGCTTCCGTGAGCTGGTGGAGGCTGCCGGCGGCGTAAAGGATGGCGTGGAGCTCAAGAAGATCCTGGTGGGCGGCCCCATGATGGGCATGACCCTGGGCTCCCTGGACGTACCGGTCCAGAAGACCAGCAACGGCCTGGTCCTCCTTAACCGGGACGGCAGCGAGGAGGCTCAGGCCCAGATGACCGCCTGCCTCCACTGCGGGCGCTGCACCACCGTCTGCCCCCAGGGCCTCATGCCTCAGATGATGGCGGAGGCTGCCGAGGCCGGCGACCTGGAGCGCTATGAAAAGAAGCTTTATGGGCTTGAGTGCGTGGCCTGTGGCTCCTGTACTTATATCTGCCCCGCCAAACGGCCTCTGACCCAGACCTTCAAGCAGGTCAAGTCGGAGATCATGGCGAAAAAGCGCGCGGGAGGGAAGTAAGCCATGAATACGGTATTGAATCTTTCACCCGGTCCCCATATCCGGGATCGATGGACCACCCGCTATATCATGAGCGTGGTCTCTCTGGCGCTGATGCCCACGGCGATTGTGGGCGTCCTTGTCAACGGCCTGCATGCGCTGCTCATTATTCTGACCTCTGTGGTTTTCGCTGTGGGCACCGAGTTCTTGTTCGATAAAGTCGCCCACCGCCCCGATACCTGGAAGGACTGCAGCGCTGTGGTCACGGGCCTTCTGCTGGCACTGAGCCTTTCACCCAGCGTACCCCTTTACATCCCGGCCCTGGGCTCCATCTTTGCCATCCTGGTGGCCAAGTGCTGCTTCGGCGGATTGGGGAAGAACTTCATCAATCCCGCCCTGGCGGGACGCTGCTTCCTGCTGCTCAGCTTCGGGCGGACCATGACGGATTTCCCGCTGGACGGCGTCTCCACCGCAACCCCTGCGGCAGCGCTGATGGCGGGTGAAGCGGTGAACGTGACCAGGATGTTCCTTGGCACCGCGGGCGGTGTCATCGGCAGTTCCGTGCTGGCTCTGATGGTCGGCGGTCTCATTCTCTGGTCCATGGATATCATCCACGGCCAGATCTGCTTCTCCGTCCTGGGGGGCTTCACCCTGTTCGTGGCCCTCTTCGGAGGTCAGGGCTTTGATCCCCGCTATCTCGTGGCCCAGATCTGCGGCGGCGGTGTGGTCATGGGTGCCTTCTTCATGGCGACGGATTACACCACAAGCCCCGTGGGCAAGCTGGGACAGCTGATTTACGGCGTTATCATCGGTGTGCTGGGCGGCGTCTTCCGCATTTACGGAACCGCTGCTGACTCCTTCAGCTATTCCATCATTACCGCGAATCTTCTGACGCCCCTGCTGGAGACCTACATTATTGCCAAGCCTTACGCCTACCGCAAGGCCGCCCTTGCCCGTCAGCGGGGCGAGGAGCGGAAGCCCTTCTATCAGCGGATCCCCCGCCCGGTCATCGCTCTTGTCATCATCACCCTGGTGGCTGGCGTGGCCCTCAGCGGCGTCTACTCCATGACCAAGGATACCATTGAGGAGCAGCACAGAGCAGCGGCGGCCGCCGCCTATGTGGCCGTGGTGCCGGGGGCTGAGTCCTTTACGACGAACAGCGATATCGATAGCGCCATGGAAGCGCTGGAGGGCGGGATCTACGGCAGCGATTTCGGCCGGGTGACCATCAACGAAGCCATGATCGGACTGGACGCCGGCGGAAACGTGGTGGGCTACGCCATCTCGGTCACCACCGCTGACGGCAACGACGGCGACATCACCCTGACCCTGGGCCTGAATGCCGATGGCGTCATCAACGGCATTGCCTTTACCGAGCTCAATGAGACGCCCGGCATGGGCATGCGCTGCGGCGACCCGGAGTTTACGGACCAGTTTGAGGGCGTCAGCGTCTCCCGCTTCACGCTGCTCAAATCCGGCGGCTCCATCACGGATGACACCATCGACGCCATTTCCGGCGCCACGGTGACAAGCGCCGCGGTGGTGAACGCCGTCAATGCCGGCCTCGATTTCTATGAGTCTCATATGAAGGGAGGGAGCGTCGGATGAATAAGTACGTTGAGCGCCTCTATAACGGCGTCATCAAGGAGAATCCCACGCTGATCCTGATGTTGGGCATGTGCCCCACCCTGGCGGTCTCCACCAGGGCTCTCAACGGCATCGGCATGGGCCTCAGCACCACGGCGGTGCTGATCCTCTCCAACCTGGTGATCTCCCTTCTGCGGAAGGCGATCCCCAATGAGGTGCGGCTGCCCGCCTATATCGTGGTGGTGGCCTCGCTCGTCACGGTGACGGAGCTTCTCATCGAAGCCTATCTGCCGTCTCTGTATACGGCCCTCGGCATTTACATCCCCCTCATCGTGGTCAACTGCATCATTCTGGGCCGGGCGGAGGCCTACGCCAATAAAAATCCACCGCTCCTCAGCATCATGGATGGTCTGGGCATGGGCCTGGGCTTCACCGTCGCCCTGACACTGGCGGGACTTGTGCGTGAGCTTCTCGGCAACGGCAGCGCCTTCGGCGTGAAGCTCCTGCCGGACAGCATTGAGCCCATCGGTATGTTCATCCAGCCTCCCGGAGCCTTCCTGGTGATTGCGCTTTTCATCGTCATCATGAACGCCATCGGCATCAAGACCCGGCAGAAGGAACTGGTGGAGAGCTGCGACGGCTGCTGCGCCAGCTGTATGACGCCCTGTGAGAAGGCGGAGACCGCAGATAAGAAAGAGGAGGTGGCCGCGAAATGAAGAGCCTGATTCTCATCATCGTGGGCAGCGCCCTCATTCACAACGTGGTTTTAAACCAGTTTTTGGGCATCTGCTCCTTCCTGGGTGTTTCCAAGCAGATCAAGGCCTCAGCCAGCCTGGGCGTGGCGGTGATCTTTGTCATCACCATTGCCTCTGCGGTGGCGAGCCTTCTCTATGATTATGTGTTAAAGCCCCTGGGAATGGACTTTATGAAGACCATCGTCTTTATTTTGGTCATTGCGGCTTTGGTGCAGATCGTGGAGATGTTCCTGAAAAAGACGGCTCCTGCCATCTATACCGCCCTTGGCATTTATCTGCCCCTCATCACCACGAACTGCGCGGTGTTGGGCGTGGCTCTGACCAATGTTCAGAATGGCTATAATTTCATCGAGTGCGTCTTCTCCGGCTTCGGCACGGCGGTGGGTTACACCCTGGCCATCGTGCTCCTTGCCAGCATCCGTACCCGCATCCGGGAGGAGGATCTGCCGGAGCCCCTGCGGGGCGCCCCCATCGTCCTCATTGCGGCGGCGCTGATGTCCATTGCTTTTATGGGCTTCAGCAGCCTGGCGTTCTGAGAGGAGGTCAGTATGCAGATCATTATTGCTACGACCGTGGTCCTGGCCCTCATCGGCCTTGTGGTGGGTGTGGGTCTCGTCTACGCCGGAAAGAAATTCCATGTGGAGGTGGATGAGCGGGAGACCGCCGTCCGGGAATGCCTCCCCGGCAACAACTGCGGCGCCTGCGGCTATGCGGGCTGTGACGCGGTGGCTGCCGCCATCGCCAGGGGAGAGGCCCCGGTAAACGCCTGCCCTGTGGGCGGCGCTCCGGTGACCGAGAAGATCGGCGCCATCATGGGCGTCTCTGCCGAGGCCCAGGAAAAGAAAGTCGCCTTTGTCCGCTGCAAGGGCAGCTGTGAGGTGACCCATAACCAGGGCAATTATATCGGCATTCCCGACTGCCGCGCCGCCGCTCTCAGCGGACTCAATGTGACGGACTGCGACTATGGCTGCCTGGGCTTCGGCTCCTGCGTCCAGGTCTGTCCCCAGCACGCCATCAAGGTTGTGGATGGCGTGGCCGTCGTGGACCGGCGCAAGTGCATCGGCTGCGGCCTCTGCGTCAAGGCCTGTCCCAAGGGGCTGATTGAGCTCATGCCCGAGAGCAAGCATGTGGCGGTGCAGTGCTCCAACAAGGATCGTGGCCCTCAGGTGAAAAAGGTGTGCTCCGCCGGCTGTATCGGCTGCATGCTCTGCACCAGACAGTGTGAGGTGGGCGCCATCACCGTGACGAACAACCTGGCCCATGTGGAGTATGAGTCCTGCGTCCAGTGCGGCAAGTGCGCTGAGAAGTGCCCGGCCAAGGTCATCACCATGCCGGTGCGGGTGGAGGTCTGAGATGGAAAAGAAATACATGATCCTGAAGGGGATCGGCGCCCTTCTTGCGGTGATCCTTGCGGTGATCCTGATCTGCGGCCTCTTCTCCGGCGGCGACGTGATGTATCACCTGCAGAACCGGGGGGACCTGGGCCCGCTGACGAGGGCGAACATCAGCTATCTGAACGTCGCCGCCCCCACGGCCACCAGCAAAGACGGCACGGTGAACGCCTCCGATTGGGAGGAGATCTATCCTTATATCGTCGCCACCATGGGGGAGAACCGGGAGAACAGCTATGTGCTGAGCTACCTGGAGCAGGATCCCTATCTCACGAATATCTATGAAGGCTACGGCTTTGCCAAGGACTACGGCAGCGCCCGGGGCCATGAGTACACCCTGGAGGATGTGGCCAAGACCCAGCGGCCCCACGCTCTGGCCAACTGCCTCACCTGCAAGACTCCCAACTTTGCCAAGCTGGTCAACGACTTGGGCGTGAGCGTCTACACCATGCCCTTTGACGAAGTTCTGGGGATGATGGAGGAGAACATCAGCTGCTATACCTGCCACGGCAACGACGCGGGCAATGGCGGCCAGATCGTCATTACCCACTCCTATGTCAACAAGGCATTGGGTGAGAATACGGCGTCCATTGACCCTGCGACTCTGTCCTGCGGCCAGTGCCACATCGAGTATTATTTCACGCCTGCGGATAAGGAAACCATGATGCCCTATGGCAGCGTGGAGGCCATGACGCCCGAGGCCATTCTGGCCTATTATGACAGCATGGAGATGCCGGACGGCACGTTGGGCTTTTACGACTGGGTGCAGGAGAGCACCGGTACCAGGCTTTTGAAGGCCCAGCATCCCGAGATGGAGACCTTCCTTCAGGGCAAGCACGCCGGCCTTCTCAACTGCGCTGACTGCCACATGGCGCTGGAGATGGCCGAGGACGGCACCGTCTATCACAGCCATCTCCTGGTAAGCCCCCTGGAAAACGAGGCACTTCTGCAAAACTGCGCAACCTGTCATCAGGATACCGACATGGTCAGCATGGTCCGTCGGCTTCAGGAGCGGGTCACCGCCCGGGAAACCCAGGTGGGGAACGCCCTCAGTGAGCTGAAGGACGCGCTCTCTGCCGCTGTGCAGGAGGGGAAGCTTTCCCAGGAGGAGCTGGACGCGGTTCGCAAGCTCCATCGGGAGGCCCAGTGGTTCTTCGACTTCTGCTATGTGGAGAACGCCGAGGGCGCCCACAATTCCGAGTTGGCTTTCCGCTGCCTGGATACGGCGGAGGCCAGAATCCAGGAGGCCATGGCCCTTCTGGGCAAGTAAGATGCTTATCTAAGGAATCCGAGGGCGAAGGAGTACGTTCTCCTTCGCCCTTGGTCCTGTGAGGGGAAATCATGTCAAAAGCAAAAAAGATCTGGAGATTTCTCTCCTCCATGCAGTTTGCCATCGCTCTCCTGGTGTTGCTGGCGGCGGCCTGTGCCCTCAGCAGCCTCGTCACCCAGGGGCAGAGCTACACCTGGTATGCCGCCCGCTATTCTGAGCGGATGGCGGCCATCATCCTGGCCCTCCAACTGGACGACGCCTATCACAGCTGGTGGTTTCTGCTTCTCAATAGCTTCCTGGTGCTGAATCTCATCCTCTGCAATGGGAAGAGCCTTCCCGGCCTACTGAAGCAATATCGGGAGATGGGGGAGCTTCCCGCGCAGCGCCCCGGCGTGGAGCGGGAGGGTATTACAGAGCCAGAGGCAGTGTTCCGCGCCATGGGGATGCCGCATCCCCGGCGGGGGGTGTCGGCGGAAGGGAAGGAGGTCCTCTACGCCCACCGGAATCGGGTGGGGATCTGGGGCGCCTGGGTCTGCCACCTGGGCATCCTTCTCCTCATTCTGGGCTTCAGCCTGGGACAGATGACCAAAGAGGAATATGTGGTCTACGGTGTCCCCGGACAGCTTCGCCGGGTGGGTGATACCAACCTTGTGGTGGGTATCGATGACTTCCGGGTGGAGCTCCGGGAGGATGATACGGTGGAGCAGTACACCGCGGAGATTACAGTCTATGACCTTACCCGAGAGGGAGATCCGGGGGAGAGCGCCGGCATCAGCGTCAATCACCCCGCTACTCTCCATGGCATGCGCTTTTATCAAAACTCCACCGGCTGGGCGGCCAGGGTTCAGATCACCAAGGCCGGGGAGCCCCTGCAGGATACGGTGCTCTGCGCCGGCGAGTATCTCCCTGTGGAGGATATGCCCCAGCTTGTCGTCTATTTCAACGCCTTCTACCCCGATTACGTTCTGATCAAGGGACAGGGTCCCGCAACGCAGTCCGGGAAACTGAACAATCCGGGTTATCTTTATTCCGTTTATTACCAGGGGGAGATCCTGGGAATGAACGTTCTGACGGGGGAGGATACCCTTACCATCGACGACTATGAGGTGGTCTTTTCCGAGCCCCAGAGCTATACCCTCATCCAGGCCAAGCGGGATAACTACACCTGGCTTGCTCTGGCGGGCGGCCTCGTCACCACCCTGGGCCTTATCCTGGCCTTCTATCTTCAGCCCCGCCGCCTCTGGGCGATCCGGGAGGGGGAGCGCTGGCGCCTCTGCGGTCTCAGCCGAAAGGGCGGCGTCCTTTTTGCCGAGGAATTGGATGTGGCAATCAAAAGCACAGAAAAAGGAGAATTGCCCCATGCTGAAAGCTGAAAACACCCTCTTTACCATTGTTATGCTGCTGTATTTTGCCGCCATGGTGGGATACTTCCTCTTCATCGCGGTCAAGAAAGACCCTGTTTCCAGGCTTGCAATTGCGCTGCAGGCACTGGGCCTGATACTGCATACCGCGGCCCTCATCCTCCGCGGAATCGGGGCGGGAAGGATGCCTCTCACCAACCAGTATGAGTTTGCCACCTCCTTTGCCTGGGGCCTCTCCCTGGTGAGCCTTATCTTTGTGCTGCGCTTCCGCTTCCCGGTGCTGGGCGCCTTTGCCGCTCCGGTGACCTTTCTGGTGATCGGTTACGCCGCCATGCAGTCCAAGGAAGTACGGGAGCTGATGCCCGCCCTGCGCAGCAACTGGCTGGGCTTCCATGTGTCCACCGCCATCATTGCCTATGGCTCCTTCGGCGTATCCTTTGTCCTCTCCATCATCTTCCTCCTGCGGGACAAGATGCGGGACCACGGCTTCCTGGATACCCATATCCCCACGGCGGAGAAGCTGGATCTTATCAGTTATCGAAGCGTTTCTCTGGGACTATTGTTCCTGACCTTCACCATCGTTACCGGCGCCATCTGGGCTGAGCGGGCCTGGGGCAGCTACTGGTCCTGGGACCCCAAGGAGACCTGGTCTTTGGTGACCTGGATCGTCTACGCCATCTATCTGCACCTGCGCATCCGCCGGGGCTGGCGGGGAAAGTCAGCGGCGGTCTTTGCCGTCCTTGGTTTTATCTGCGTGATGTTCACCTACATCGGCGTCAACACCTGGCTTCCCGGTGTCCACAGCTACGCCTGAGGGCTTTATAAGGGCTCTTCACGATTCATTCATGCACTAAAGAGAGGAGACCGCGGAATACTGCAAAATGCCTTCCCCTGGAGGGGAAGGTGGCTCGGCCCGATCTCCCACGAGGGACGAGACGGATGAGGTGTTACTTTGCTGCCTGTGTGATATTTCGATATTGATCAGAACCGGTCAGTTTCCACCACTTCCGCCCCAGTTTGCGAACTGGGCGGAACGAAGCGGAGGGCACCTTCCAGCACAAGGCACCTCACCGCGGCTGCGAAATCAAAGATTTCGGCCACGCTGGGCCTCAAGGAGAAGGCTTAGTTTACCACACTTTCGCTCCCTAAAGTTTCGCGATGATCCTTTATAAGAGAAGAAAGGGAGCCCGAGGGACCTGCGCTGCAGGCCCTCGGGCTCCCTTTGATTGGTATTCTATTGGATATCGGCTGGCATTATTCCGCCAGGGCTTTTTCCGCCAGCTCCCTGGTCTTTTCGCAGAGAGGGCCGTCCGCGGAGCCGGGCTCCACGCCGCCGAAGGACTGGAAGACCTTGTGATCCTTGGAGCCCTTGTCCAGGGTATAGCCGCCCTGGCCGGGAATGTGGGTAATGACAAAGCGGTTCTTCATGGGGGTGGCCTCCATCATGTCCCGGGCGATCTCGGCGTAGAGCTCTCCGGAGGTGAGGATCACGCCCACGTCTCCCAGAAGCAGGAAGTTCAGGACGTAGCGGATGACCCGGTCGGGATCCGGCAGCATCACGGGCAGATCCGGCATTTTGGGAGCGAACCAGTCGGTACGGGGCCCCTCGCCGCCCATACGCAGGCCGAAGGGAGGAATCTTGAAGTTGGGATCCCGCATCCGCGCCTGGATGGGCACCTCGCTCTTGAGGTAACGGATGGGCATCTCCTCCTTGAGCTCCTGAATCCCGTCCAGGCAGGCCACGGCGTCGGCACCCTGCTGGGCACCCAGAATATCCATGTTCACATAGCCGGTGCCGTCGGGCAGGGCAATCTTGGTGACGTAGCCGTCCTCATACTCCAGCCACTGGTACTCCCAGAGAATGGGGTCCTGGTTGCCGGCGGCGCCGCTGGTCCAAAGGCACACGGCGTCATCACCGTAGTGCTTCTCCACAAATTCGCAGGCAATGCCGGGGAAGTTGGAGGAGCTCTTTACCTTGCCGTCCGCGTCCTTCTCACAGAAGGCGCAGACCGCGTGGGCGCCGAAGTTCAGCATGGCGGCGATGAGCTTTCCATCCTCGTCCACAAATTTCAGCACGGCCAGGGTCTTGTTGGAGTAAAGGTCATAGGCGGGTCCCTCAACCCAGAAGCCGAAGCGGGTTTTCTTGTCCCGGTTCACGTTGCAGTAACTGGGGATCTCGCCATAGCCGTACCTGGCGGGGCGCAGGGAGGCCACAGCCGCGGCGGCTGCCTCCTTGCCCTTCTCTACGACGAAGTCCCGGAAAAAGGCGAACTTCTCGTCGGCGCCCTTCACCATCTTACTCCGGTCGTTGGGGGCGGAGTGGTTGTGGGTCACCGCCAGAATGATGTCCTCCTGGGGGATGCCGGAGGCCTGGCTGAGGGCCTCCATCAGCCCCGGGTGAGAGGGAATATCGCTCATCTCATAGACAACGAAGAGGATTCTCCGCCCCTCACTCTCCAGGGCCAGGGCCCGGACGTGACAGGGGTTCCGGCTCTCTTCCGTCATACCGAAATTGGTGGGGAAGGGGTACATTTCTCTTGGGGGATCGATACAGATCTTTGAAGCTCCGACCATCAGCTTGCTCATGGTTACCCTCCTTCAGGCGTTTTCCAGCTCCCGCTGGGCTTCCTCTTTCATTGCTTTCTCATGATCCGTGGCGTTCTCCAGAACAAAGGAGAAGTATTCACGGGCCTTTTTGAGATCCTTCTCGGCGTAGACGCCGTCCCGGTAAATCCTTGCCAGGGCGTAAGCCGCGCCCACCTTGTCATGCTCCCGCCGCTCCACCATGGAGCGGTAGAGCCCGATGGCCTCCTGAATGTCCTGCTCCACGCCTTCACCGGCCAGAAGGCAGTCGGCCTTATAGAGCTTTGCCGTGCTGTCGCCCCGGTCCGCGGCGGCGCAGAAGTAGCGATAAGCCTGGACGGGATCCCGCGGGGTCCCGACGCCGTTTTGATAGCAGAGGCCGACGTGTCTCCCGCACTTCATCTCCCCCAAGCGGAAGGCCTCCAGAAGGAATCGAAGCCCCTTTTCCGGATCATATTCCATGCCGCCGAAATCGCCGCCGAAGCCGGGCACCGGCTTGTGGAGATAGAACATGCCCACGCTGGAGACGGCACGGGGATTCCCGGCCTCCGCCGCCTGCTTCAGCAGCGCCACGGACTCCTTTCCGGGATCCTCACTCTCGCTGGCGGGATAGGCACCCTTATCCTGATACATTTTGGATAAGGCGTTCATGGCGTTCCCGTCCCCGAAGGAGACTGCCAGCTTCAGATAGCGGACAGCCAGCTTCCGAAGATCCTCCTCCTTGAAGCGGCCGCCGGGCCCCCGGGCGATGGGGGCCATGCCGCCCACGCCGTTTCTCTCCCGCCAAATGGTGTCGCAGGCCGCTGCCAGGTAATTGGCTGCTGCAATCACATCCTCTTTGGAGAGACCGGTCATTTCCGTCTTCTCATCCATGCTTGCTTCCGTCCTTTCTCTGGCTGAAGAGCCAGTCCTTTACCGCGTCGATCCCGTAGACCACAGGCCAGGTATTCATGTGGTTGCTGCCGGGGTTTTTGTCCACGCCCTCGGGTACCACCGATTGATCGATAAAGGTGCTGTAGAGCACGGTTTTTCCGCTTTCAGCGGTCTCTCTTGCCGCGTTCTCCAGCTTTTCCCTGGGCCAGCGGGCGTCATATTCGCCCCGGCTGATCTCCGCTCCTGCGGTCTTCAGCTCCTCGGCGATGGCGTTCATGCCCGGGAAGGCCCTGAAATCCCCATCGGAGTTCAGCATCCAAAGAGGATCGTTGACCATGTGCTTTAAAGAGGCGGTGTCCTCCCATTGCCCGGCCACGCAGAGGTAGGCGGCGAAATAGTGGGGATGGCTTGCCGCCAGGGCGAAGGCGTTGATACAGCCCAGGGACTGTCCGGTGATGTAGAGGCGATCCCGGTCGATGTCGGGGAGGCGTTCCAGAAGTCCCTCCACCGTCATCATCGTCCGTTCCGGCAGACGGGGACCGTCTCCTTCTCTGGTGGTGATCCCGTCGGGGACCTGGATTGCCAGCACATAAGAGGGGTGCCGTGCCTGGACTTGGGGCAGGGCAAAGCTCACGGCGCCGTTGCCCTGATAGAGGGCCAGCCGGTAATCCGCGCCACGGACTGAGGCGTCTGCCACAAAGACCACCAGGGGCAGCTTCTCTACGGAATTCTGGCGCTCAGGACTGTAAAGACTGCAGGGAAGATCCAGTTCTTCCACCGGAACGAAGCTGTCCGCCACCAGGTTGATCCCCTGTCGGGAAGCCAGCTCCCCCGGATAGGCGGGGATCTCAGTGCCGTCTGCGGCCCGCAGTTTTTTCAATTGATAGACGGAAAGCCGGTTTTCCGCGATCACGTTCTTCGGCATCCGCATGGGCGGGCCGCCCCGAACGGGCCCACCCGGGCCACCCGGGCCACCGGGACGCTTTTCGTTTCCGTAACGGACGGAAACCAGCATGGGCGCGTCCTTGTCGGTAAGTGAGAGCTCCAGGATCACATAGGGACCGTCCTGCCCTCCCTCCGCCTTTTTCGGCAGGGTGTTGGCGTAGGCACGGATGATGGTACGCCCGCTTACCCGGAAGTCCTCCGGACGGAGATCCTCGCTGCGGATCGCCCGATCATATTCCACCACGGCATAGCTCAGGCGCTGGCCGTGGGGAAAGGGCTCCGATACGGAGGTGATCCCTTTGATGTGGTCGGTTTCAAAAATGGCCATGAAGCTGTGTACCCTCCCTGTTGCTTCATTCAGATACATGTATTATATCATTATTCTCCGCGGGAGGAGATAACTTTTCCGTATTGTCGGATTCTTGCCACATTTTTTCCGATATTCCGTAATGTTAACTTCCGTTGCTTGCGTCAATGAAGAAAGAACACTATACTGGGGCCAGAAAAAGGAGGTGTCCTGCTATGTTGGGTGAGAAAATCAGAGAGATCCGAAAGGAAAGGGGACTGACCCAGGAGGAGCTGGCGATCCGGCTTCATGTGGTTCGGCAGACGGTTTCCAAATGGGAAAAGAATCTATCCGTTCCGGACGCGGAGCTGCTGCAGCGCCTTTCCGAGGAACTGGAGACTCCGGTGAGTGAGCTCCTGGGAGCCGAGCTTCCCAGGGAGGAGAACCGGAATCAGATCGCGGAGCAGCTGGCCCGGATCAGCGAGCTTTTGGCGGTGCGGAACCGCCGGACAAAGAAGATCTGGACGGCGGTGGCGGTGGTGCTGGCCCTGGCTGTGCTTTTGCCCCTCATGGCTACGGTGCTGGGTATGGTAAGCTACACCGGGGGACGGGAAAGCATCACGACCTCCGTCAGTGTCTCGGAAGAAAATCCCCTTTACGACAGACGCGATGTGGAAGAGGCCATGGACGCGGTAATAGAGATCTACAAAAAAGTATATCACGGCTGCACAGAGCTTTCCCTCACCTATGAGGAGGAAAGCGGGCGGGAGGACGCAGAATACTGGAGCGGCCGTTACCCGGATGCCGAGTTTCTGGTCCTGCGCGGGTCCTACAGCACAGGAGACAGGCCGCCCCAGGGGCTTACTCCCAACGAAAGCTTCCGGGACTGTCGCTGGGTCCTGTCCCGGAAAGAGGGCAGCTGGACCGTTCTGGTATGGGGAGCGGCAGCGCCGGCGAATACGAACCAATAATACAAGGGGAGGCTTCCTGTTGTTAGGAAGCCTCCCTTCTTTAAAATACAAATTTACATAATCTGAATTATCGTTACCCTTTGTACATCTGAGCCAGACCGCCATGGCTGGTCTCCCGATATTTTTCGCTCATGTCCCTGCCGGTCTCATACATGGTCCGGATGACGGTGTCGAAGGAAATCTTCCTTGTCTCATAGAGGAAGCGGCTGAGATTCACGGATTCGATGGCGCGCATGGCGGCCACGGCATTGCGCTCGATGCAGGGGATCTGGACAAGGCCGCCCACGGGATCACAGGTGAGGCCCAGGTTATGCTCCATGGCGATCTCCGCCGCGTATTCGATTTCATCCAGATTCAAGTGATAGAGCTCCGCCAGCCCCGCCGCCGCCATGGAGCAGGCACTGCCGATCTCCGCCTGACAGCCGCACTCCGCCCCGGAGATGGAGGCGTTGGTGCGGATGATGTTTCCGATGAGACCCGCCACCGCGAGGGCGTCCAGAATCTCCTCCTCCGGGAAGCCCCGATCCTCCTGCATGTAGGTGAAGACCGCGGGAATGACGCCGCAGCTGCCGCAGGTGGGGGCAGTGACTACGATGTTTTCGCTGGCGTTCTCCTCGCTGACGGCATAGGCATAGGCGGCAATGACCCGGTTCATGGTCACATCAGCGCTCTCGTTGTAGCAGCGCTTGGAATACAGGATCCTGGCCTTTCGGTTGAGATTCAGGCCGCCGGGCAGTATGCCCTCGGCCGCAAGGCCCCGCTGCACCGCCGCCCGCATGGCCTGCCAGGTGGTGCGGAGATAGGAACGAAAATCCGGATCCTCCCGGGCATAAATGAACGCAGTCAGGCTGATCTTATTGCTCCGGCAGAACTCCATGATCTCAGAAAAATTCTTCTGGGGATAGATCTCCCGCTCCTCCCGGTCCTCTTCTCCTTCAAAACGAATAGATCCGCCGCCGATGGAGAATACCCGTACGCTCTCCAGAACCTTGCCTTCCCGCCTGGCGGTGAAGAGCATGGTGTTGGGGTGGGGGAGGTCCCTGGTCTTTGTGTCCACCCGGATCTCCGCCCCCGGAAGACCGGACCGGATGGCCTTCTGGGTGCCGTGCCCGGCGCCGGTGAAGGCCAGGGATCCATAAAGCGTCACCTCAAAGGCGTCCGCATCCGGATGGCGCGCGCCAAAACGCAGGGCGGCATTGTAGGGGCCCACGGTGTGGGAGGAGGAGGGCCCGTGACCGATCTTATAAACGCTGCGTATACTCTTCATTGCTTTGCCTTTCGTCAACACAGCCGGAGGGTCCTCAGGGATCTCCGGCTGTGCTGTGTTTTTGATGATTGTCAGGCATCCATCTCCGCCAGGGTGGGCATGGCGGGGATGGCGCCGTGGCGGCTGGTGGTGATGCTGGCGGCCTTGTTGGCATAGGCCACAGACCGTTCGAGATCTTCGGTGGAGATGGCTTCCAGCTCCTTCTGATCCTTGATCCGGCTGAGGAAGGCGCCGAAGAAGGTATCGCCCGCGCCGTTGGTATCGCCCACGGTGCAGGGAACGCCGGGAACATGACCGGTGCGCTCCCCCAGGCGGTAGAAGGCGCCGTCGGGGCCCAGGGTCACCAGGATCAGGCGGATGCCCTTGTCCCGGAGGAGGGCAGTGCCCTTCTCGGGATCGGTGGTGCCGGTCAGAAGGGGAAGCTCTTCATCGGAGACCTTCAGAATGTCCACAAGCTCCAGAGGTTCCGCCATGGCGTCAACGGCGGTCTTTTCGTCCGGCCAAAGGGCCGCGCGGTAGTTGGGGTCATAGCTGACGAGGACCCCCAGCGCTTTCGCGGTTTTGGCGGCATAGAGGGTGGCGCTCCTGGCCGGCTCCGAGGTCAAACTGACGCTGCCGAAATGCAGGATGGAGGTGCTTTTCAGCATTTCCGTGGGAACGTCCTCAATGGAGAGATTCACGTCGGCGCTGGGGTCCCGGTAGAAGCTGAAGCTGCGCTCCCCACTGGGATCCAGGGTAACGACGGAGAGGGTGGTGTGCTGCACCGGGTCTGTTTTCAGGGCGGTAACGTCCACGCCGTTCTTTTTCAAAGTCTCGCGGAGGATCTCGCCGAAGCTGTCCTTGCCCACCCGTCCGATAAAAGCGGTCTTTGCGCCGAGGCGGGACGCAGCCACCGCCAAATTGGCGGGGGCGCCGCCGGGATTGGCGTCAAAACGGGAGATGCCCATAGCTGTGGTGCCGGATTGGGTCAGGTCGATAAGAATCTCGCCGATCGCAGTGATGTCAGTCATTGCTGCTTGCCTCCTGTGATATAATGAGATAGTTTCTTCCTTTATGATAACCAGTATAACCGCCTTTTCCCTTTTCGTAAAGAGGCTGAAGCTGTTTTGCCCTATGAAATTTGACGCCTCGCTTCTGCGTCACGGTGGGCGGAGACACGCTTTGCCCGCATTGTTGTGCCCGGAAGAAGAATTCTATGAAATAACAAAAAAGAATTTGCCATAAGGAAGAATTAAGGTATCCGTGGTAACCTAAGCATGCAACAAAGAAAACAGCGTCCCGCCCCGCTGAGGGGCAGGGCAGCCAAAGATCCGAGGAGGAATCAGACATGCGTAAAAAAAGAACAGCAGCCCTTTTGGCTCTTTTGATGGCGGCGTCTATGACCGCCTGCGCCGCAGCGGGGACCGCGGCTTCCGCGGAATCGGAGGGGCTCGCCGCCAAGCTGGGCTCCGCCCTCTCCGTGGGAACGGAGACTGCAGGAACGACAGAGACCGCAGCGGCTTCGGAAAACACCGTTACAGTGACCGGTGACACGGAGGACGGTGCCATCGTGACCGAGGCCAATGTCACCGCCGACGGTGCCATCGACGCCACCGATCTCTTCTCAAACCGGGACCTTCGGCAGGAGGCGGACACCAGCGAGGCTCAATCTATTACCGTCTCCGACGGGAAGAACGTTACCATCGAGGAGGCGGGGGTCTACGTTCTCAGCGGGACCGCCAATGAGGTCACCGTTACCGTGTATGCGACGGATGACGCAAAAGTCCAACTGGTGCTGGACGGTCTCACCATCGTAAACACCGATGCTCCCTGCATCTACGTGAAGAATGCGGATAAGGTTTTTATCACTACGACCGAGGGTTCGGAGAATACGCTTTCCGTTACCGGCACCTTCACCACCGACGGCAGTACCAATACCGACGCCGTCATTTTCTCCAAGGATGATCTTACGCTGAACGGTCTGGGCACCCTCATCATCGAATCCACCGACAACGGCATCAGCGGCAAGGACGACCTGAAGATCACCGGCGGCACCCTTGTCATCACCGCTGCCGACTGCGGCATTGAGGCCCACGACTCCATTCGAATCTCCGGCGGCAATATCACTGTTACCGCGGGAAATGATGCCCTCCACGCGGAGTATGATGATGATAACACGGTAGGGTATATCTATATCTGCGGCGGCAGCCTTATCATCAAGGCAGGGGATGACGGCATCCATGCCACCACCATTGCCCAGATTGACGGCGGCGAAATCACCGTCTCCGCAGCCGAGGGAATTGAGGCCACCTGGGTCCAGGTAAACGGCGGCAGCGTCAGTATTACCGCCGGCGATGACGGCATCAACGCCGCCAGAAAGAGTACTGCCTACTCCGTGCTTTTTGAGATGAACGGGGGAGAACTCAGCATTGTCATGGGTCAGGGGGATACCGACGGGATCGATTCCAACGGTGACCTCTATATCAACGGCGGGACGGTGAACATTACCGGCCAGAGCCCCTTCGACTACGACGGGACCGCCCGGTATAACGGCGGCACCATCATTGTCAACGGGGAGGAGACCAATTCCATCACCAACCAGTTGATGGGCGGTATGGGCGGCTTTGGCGGCCCCGGCGGTATGGGCGGCAATCCCGGCGGCAACGGCGGCTGGGGCGGCGGACACCATTGAGCTGTCGCCAAGAAAAATAGATCAAAAAACTTATGGGGAGACGCATCTCCCCATAAGTTTTATAAAAATATGTCATAACATACTGACATTTTCCGGAAAACATGGTATACTTTCGTTAGCGGTTTAAGCGCAGGAAGCGATTTCCCGAAAAGGCATGAAGAGAGGAGTAAGGAACACAATGCGGTACTTTAATGAGTTTTACAGCTATGATGACATCGGCCTCTGGAACGAAAAAACCTGGGAAGGGAAGGAGTGCAAGGGCGCGCCCCTCTTTCAGAAGGTCATAGACCTGACGGAGCCCCTCAAGGAGTGCTATCCCGAAAGATCGGATGAACACACGGATCTCCATCAGCGCCAGCCCTACTTTGATGATGTGGTTGCCTGGTGGAAGGAGCGGGGCCTGATCTTCAATGCCTGCGGCATGATGGGCATGGGCGGCTTTGTGATGGTTCCCGTATCGGTGGCGGAGCATCGGAAGTATGACCCCAAGGTGCTGTATATCCCTCTCCGGGCCAACAGGGGAGACTCCCATGCCGCCATGAATGCGCTGAAGGTCTATGAGGAACTGCTGCTGAAGGCGGCGAGGGAGGAGGTCCTGGTTCAGTTTATCAACCATGTGGGCTTTATGGAGATGGGCCTGGAAACCCAGGGTACCTTGAAAATCAGCTATGATCCCGTGTATCTGGACCTCACTGCTCTGAAGACCGCGGGATTGAGCCTTCGGGACATTCCCGGGGTAGATCCCGCGGACTATCCGGCGGAGACGAGCCTTCTCGGTCTCCCGGTGGTGGATGTCTCCGATAAGTGGCAGGATAATCTGGAGCATCAGGTCTCCATCAGCCGCATGTATCGGAAGAATCAGAAGGAGTGGGACTACGAGATGCAGGTCCACTCCGCCCTGGGAAAGGCCCAGGCTGAGAGCTTCCACATGGAGTATGATTTTCTGACGCCTCATGATCCCCGGATGGCCGCCCATTGGGGGAAAAAAGGCCTCATTTACGAGGACCACTACCTGGGAAATGACTGGTGGATCACCCTTGCGCCCAAGAGCATAACCACCAAACCCCAGGAGAAGCTGCCCCTCCTTTGTATCATGAAGGAGCCCAGGACGGCCATTCCCCAGGCGATGCAGACCGCCTTCCAGTTCTATTATGACTGGCTGGAGCTGGCGGCCCAGGGACAGTTCATCGCCCTCTACTTCGCTCTGGAGACCCCGGATGACAACGACGTTCTGGCGGAGATCATTGCCCAGGCGGAGAAGCTCTATCCCGTCGATCCTCAGCGCATTTACATCACCGGGCAAAGCCATAACGGCTACTATGCGCTGGAGTTCTATCGCCGCCATCCGGATCTTATCGCCGCGGCGGCCACCCTGGCGGATCCCATCGGCCTGGAGCTGGGGGCTATGATGTCCGGCGTCTATGACAGAGACCCGGAGAAAGCCATCCAGAGCTTTGCGGCCCACGATATGCCCCTTATTAACTTTAACGGCGAGCTGGAGAATAAGTTCGTCTCCGCCCCCCGCGGCAGCGAGCTGGAGAGAAAGAATGCCGAGTACTTCCGCTGGCGCCTCAGGGCTTTCCGCTGCCCGGAGAGAGGTGTGGAAGAGATCATCGCCGCCCGGGACTCTGAGGACTACGTCACCAGGAAGAACGGCATTCCGGCTGATCGGACGGAGGTGCAGTTCGTGCTGGGCACGGAGCTCTACATTTCGGATCTTCAGAATGTAGATGGCAAATGGCATCTGCGCTTTGTCACCCAGGAGAATCTGCCCCACATGATCGTCCCCCAAATGGCCCAGATATGTTGGAGCTACATCCGCCGCTTTGCCCGTGACCGGGAGACCGGCGCTGTCATCGAGCGCTATTGAGGACAGCATCGAGATCTTCTCAAAACCGGAAGAGCTGCTGCATATATCGTAGGGGAGGGGCTCGACCCCTCCCGGAGCATATAGCCCTAATCAAGTGAAAACTCCCGGCGTATCCACAGAGGGTACGAATGAGCCGTACCCTCTGCAATGAAATCGGGAGCTTCTTATATGTGCCAATCAAAAGAGGAGAATTCGCCATTTTGCGAATTCTCCTCTTTTTCATCAGCGGATCTGTATTTTCTTACCGGCCAAGTGCTTTTTTTCTCTCCATGGCCCGGAGCGCCGCGTCAACAATGCCCTGGGGGGAGATGCCGAAATAATCGAGAACCTCGGCGGCTTTACCGGAACGGCCGAACTCATCGTTCAGGCCCACCCGCTCCAGGATCGTGGGCAGCTTTGCGGCGGTGAGCTCCGCCACCGCGCCGCCCAGACCGCCGATGATGTTGTGCTCCTCCGCGGTGACGAGGCAGCCGGTCTCCCGTGCCGCTTTCAGGACCATCTCCTCATCCAGGGGCTTGATGGTGTGCATGTCGATGATTCTTGCGGAGATGCCCTTTTCCTGCAGGAGCTTGTCCGCCTCCAGGCTCATCTGCACCGTAAGGCCGGTGGCGATGATGGTGACGTCGCTGCCGTCCTTTAAGAAGGTGCCCTTGCCCAGCTGAAATTCGTAGCCGGGAAGGTTGTCGGTCACAGTCTCCACGTCCGCCCGACCCAGTCGCAGATAGGCAGGGCCGTCGTAATCCAGAAGGGCTTTCACGGCGAGGCGGGTTTCGTTGCCGTCACAGGGGCAGACCACCAGCATGCCGGGAATGGCCCGCATGATGGCGATGTCCTCGGTGGCCTGATGGGTGGCGCCGTCCTCGCCCACAGAAAGACCGGCATGGGTGCCGACGATCTTCACATTGAGGTGGGGATAAGTTACGCTGGTACGGATTTGTTCCCAGGCACGACCGGAGGCAAAGACGGCAAAAGAACTGGCGAAGGGAATCTTGCCGGCGGCAGCAAGTCCGGCGGCGGCAGTAACCATGCCGCCCTCGGCAATGCCCATGTTGAAGAAACGATCGGGATAGGCCTTGGAGAAATCCTTGGTTTTGGTGGAGCCGGAGAGGTCGGCGTCCAGCACGACCAGGTTGGGGTAATCCTTTGCGAATTCCACCAGCGCTTTGCCGTAAGCGGTCCTCGTTGCGATCTTGCTCATCTTACATAGCCTCCTTCTCGTTCAGGGCCGCCTGCAGCTCTGCCATGGCGGCGGCATACTGTTCATCGTTGGGGGCAACGCCGTGCCAGCCGGCCTGATCCTCCATGAAGGAGACGCCCTTGCCCTTGACGGTGCGGGCAAGGATCACGGTGGGCTTGCCCTTAAAGGCCCGGGCAGCGTCCAGGGCGGAGATGATGGCCTCAAAGTCATGGCCGTCAATGGTGATCACATTCCAGCCGAAGGCCTCATACTTCTTATCGAGAGGCTCCACAGGCATCACATCCGCCACCCGGCCGTCGATCTGCAGACCGTTGCAGTCCACGAAAGCACAGAGGTTGTCCAGCTTGTACTTGCCGGCAGCCTCAGCGGCCTCCCAGACCTCACCTTCCTCCTGCTCGCCGTCACCCATAACGGAATAGACCCGCCAGGGAGCGTGGTCGAGTCGACCGGCCAGAGCCATGCCCACGGCGGCGGCAATTCCCTGTCCCAGGGAACCGGTGGACATATCGACGCCGGGGACGTGGTTCATATCGGGATGCCCGGAGTAATGTCCCTTGATGCTGCGGAAAAGCTTGAGATCCGCCACCGGGAAGAAGCCCCGATGGGCCAGAACGGAATAGAGCGCGGGGGAGGAGTGCCCCTTGGAGAGAACGAAGCGGTCCCGCTCCGCCCAACGGGGATTCTGGGGATCTATCTTCATTTCGTGAAAATAGAGTGCGGTAAGAATGTCAGTGCAGCTGAGGGAGCCGCCGGGATGTCCGGATTTTGCGGCGTGTACCGCCTCCACGACGCCCATGCGGACTTTGGCTGCGGTTATGGAAAGCGATTTCAGTTCACTGCGGTCCATGTGAATATGCTCCTTTTCCCATCTGAAGATCAGATGATTTTTTCTCCGTTAAGAACGGCGCCCTTCAGCTTATCGCCCCGGTAGTGCAGGGTGAGGCGGAAAGGGGCCGCCCCCGCTTCCATGAGCCTGAGGAAGATCTTGTCCCCCTCCCAAAGGCTTAGGCTGGTGAGCTTGCTTGTTTCCACCCACTGAAGCTCCCCCTCGTCACAATCGGATCGAAGGGTACCGGTCCAGGCTGTGGCGCTGTAGAGGTAGATGGTCTCTTCCTCATACTCCGTGTTGTCAAAAAAAACGACGCCCCTCTGCCGGTAATCGGTGAGGGTCAGCCCGGTCTCCTCCCGGACCTCCCGCAGTACGCAGGCGTCCGGCTCCTCACCGGGCTCCAGCTTTCCGCCTACGCCGATCCACTTGTCGTGATTGGTGTCGTTCTCCTTTTTTACCCGGTGGAGCATCAGTGTCTTCCCGTCTTTTTCCAGATAACAGACTGTGGATTGCAGCATGACGTCCTCCCGGTGCTTGTTTATATTTTTCTCCACTCTAACACAAGTAAGGATGGTTTGCAACCCGTAAAAGCGCCAAAAAACGGGGTCCTCAGGAAGAATCTTTCCATGGGCACAAAAAAACGTGCACGGGCACGGTGCACACAGAATCCCCGGGGAGGCACGGCCTCCCCGGGGATAAACTCAGATCACAAAAAAACCATCCCGAAAAACGGGGATCTCCCGCCCGTCGGCGGTCACTCCCGTGATATCCAGGTCCTGAGTGCCCACCATAAAATCCACGTGGGTCTGGGAGACATTCATGCCCCTGGCGATCCGTTCCTCTTCGGAAAGCTCCTCGGCCCCCTCCAGAGAGGTGGCGTAGGCGGCGCCGAAGGCGAAGTGGCAGGCGGCGTTCTCATCAAAGAGGGTGTTATAGAAGAGAATGCCGGAGCTGCGGATGGGGGAGTCGTAGGGGACCAGCGCAACCTCACCCAGGAAGGAGGCTCCTTCGTCCACTTTGATGGCGTCCTGCAGAAGCTTCAGTCCCTTCTCGGCCTTCACCTTTGTGATTTTTCCGTTTTCCAACGTAAAGCTGAAATTCTCCACAATGTCGCCGCCCAGCACCAGGGGCATGGAGGCGTAGACGGTGCCGTTGACCCCGTCCCGCTTGGGAAGGGTAAAGATCTCCTCTGTGGGGATGTTGGCGGAGAAGGGATAGCCGTCGGCGCAGATTTCATCCCCGCCGGCCCAGATATGGCCCTGGGGCAACTCCACCGTCAGGTCCGTCCCCAGGCTGTTTTTGTAGTGCAGGGAGACAAAGCGGAATTCGTTCATCTTATCCACCCGCTCCCGAAGGGTGCGGCAGTGGGCTTCCCAGTTTTGCCGGGCATCCTTCTTCCCGTCCACCCGGGCGGCGGAGAGAATGGCCTCCCAGAGGGAGGAGAGAGCCCGCTCCTCAGAAAGCTTGGGGAAAAGCTTCTTTGCCCAGGAGAGGGTGGGGGCGGCGGCCACGCACCAGGGGAAGTAATTGGACATCTCCTTCTCCCGAAAGTTGGAAAAGGCCCTGCCCGAGGCCAGCTGTGCCCGGCGGATCCGATTGGGATCCACATTCTTCAAGGTCTCCGGATCCTCTCCGGTGATGCCCAGCCAGGCATATTTCCCCTCGGCCACGGTGTCGTAGAACTGGACCCGCCACTGGGGGACGCTGTCAAAGACGCCGTCCTCGGCCATAAGATAGCGCTGGCGGTCGATGGCGTCGTCCCGCCAGTTCAGAATGACCTCGCCGCAGCCGGCGGCATAGGCCTCCTCCGTGACGATCCGGGCAAAATCCGCCCGCTCCACGGGGCAGGCGATCACCAGCTTCTGTCCCTTCTGCAGGTTGAGCCCCGCGGTGACCAGAAGCCGGGCATATTCCCGAATGCGTTTATTGAGATCCATGTGATATTCCTCCATGACTTCCATGAGAAGCTTGCGGTCCTGCTTGGTCTCAAAGCGCTGGCGCTGAAAGAGCTCCGGGCGGCGGAAAAGGGTTCGCAGCAGGGATTGCTTTCTCCGCCACCGGGCCACGTTGGCATGGTGCCCGGAGAGCAGTACCTCCGGCACCGCCCGCCCCATCCAGACCTCGGGCCGGGAGTACTGGGGGTATTCCAGAAGTCCGTGCCAATGGCTCTCCTCCGTAAAACACTCCTCGTCGGAGAGAACGCCGGGGATCATCCGCAGCACCGTATCCGCCACCGCCATGGCGGGGATCTCCCCGCCGGTGAGGACGAAATCACCGATGGAGATCTCCTCGTCGCAGCACTCATCGATGAAGCGCTGATCCACCCCCTCGTAATGGCCGCAGACCAGGATCAGCCGGTCATAGTCCCGGGCAAGGCGCTTGGCGGTCTCCTGGGTGAAGACGGAGCCGCAGGGACTCATATAAATGGTCCTGACCCGTCCCTCGCCCGCTGCCATCGCGTGCTTCCAGCAGTCGTAGAGGGGCTGGGCCTGCATGACGCAGCCCCGCCCCCCGCCGTAGGGATAGTCATCCACCTGCTTCTGCTTATTGGTGGTATAGTCGCGGATCTGGTGGCATTCCAGGGCAACATGGCCGTGCTTCTGGGCGCGGCCGATGATGCTCTCATCCATCATGGCCCTGATGGCCTGGGGAAAGAGCGTAAGAATGTCGATCCGGTATTTACATTCCATCGATCAGGTGCACACGGACGATCCCTTTGTCCGCGTCTACCTCCTTGATAAAGTCAGAGACCATGGGGATGAGGAGCTCCCGCCCGGCGTCCACATTGAGGATGGTGCGCCCGGGGTAGTAGAGGATCTCCTTCACGGTGCCCAGGGTCCTGCCGCTGTCCGCGTCCACCACCGTGGCATTCTCGCAGTCGGCAATAAAATAGGAGCCCGGAGCGAGGCTTAGATCCTCCCGGGCGGCTTCCAATGTTTTTCCTTTGAGTGTCTGGGCCATCTCCAGCGTGTCCACGCCCGCGAGCTTCAGATACAGAAGATTTCCGGCTGTGCGGGCGGAGGCGACGGCATAGGCCGCCCCGCCCACAAAGAGAGTCTTCAGCTTCAAAAGATCCCGGGGGTCGTCGCACCAGGGCTCAACCTTCATCTCGCCCTTAAGGCCGTGGGTGTTGGTGATGCGCCCGATCTCGAGCCTTACGCGTTTCAAGGGTCCGCCTCAATCCACGATATCAACGCTGACGCGCTGTCCGCTGCGGGCAGCCACCGAGCGCATGAGAACGCGGATCTCTCGGGCGATCTTGCCGTGGCGGCCAATGACCTTGCCCATGTCCTCCGGCGCTACACGCAGCTCGAAGATGGTCTCGCCGTCCTCCTCGCGCTCATCCACACGGACGAGATCGGGGTGGTCCACGAGGCTCTTAGCAACGTAGAGCAAAAGTTCTTTCATTGTCTGCCTCCGATTACTGCTCGGAAGCCTTCTTGATCAGAGCTCTGACGGTGTCGGTGGGCTGGGCGCCGTTCTTGATCCAGTAGTTTACGCGATCGAGATCCAGCTTCAGAGTGGTGGGCTCGGTAAGGGGGCTGTAAGCGCCGATCTCCTCGATGAAAGCGCCGTCACGGGCGTTGTGGGAGTCGGCAACCACGATGCGGTAGAAGGGGTTCTTCTTGGCGCCGATGCGGCGAAGTCTGATTTTTACCATTGTCTTTGTCCTCCGATTGTATATAAAGTGTTTTATTTCAAAAACCCATCATACGGCGGCCCCGTTTGCCGCCGCCGAACATGGCGGGTATTTTGCCTTTTGCCAGGGATTTGGTCATCTGCTGCATGAGCTCATACTGCTTTAAAAGCCGGTTGACGTCCACCACGGTGGTGCCGCTGCCGGCGGCGATACGCTTTTTGCGGCTGGAATTCAGAATAGAGGGGTTGTTCCGCTCTTTCTGGGTCATGGAGAGGATGATGGCCTCGGTCCTTGCCAAAGCCTTTTCGTCCAGCTGGGCATTTCCCAGCTTGCTGGCGTCCAGCCCGGGGATCATGCCGGCGATGTCCTGCATGCTGCCCATGCTCTTCAGTTGAATGAGCTGGTCGTAGTAATCCTGCAGGGTGAACTTGTTCTGCTTGAGCCTTTTGGCCAGCTCCTCGGATTTTTGCGCGTTGAAGGAGTCCTGGGCCTTCTCAATAAGGGTGAGCATGTCGCCCATGCCCAGGATCCGGGAAGCCATGCGGTCGGGGTGGAAGACCTCGATCTTGTCCAGCTTTTCACCGGTGCCGATAAATTTGATGGGCTTTCCGGTAACTGCCCGGACCGAGAGAGCGGCGCCGCCTCTGGCGTCACCGTCCAGCTTGGAAAGAATCACGCCGTCGATGCCCAGGGCCTCATTGAAGGCGGAGGCAGCGTTGACGGCATCCTGACCGGTCATGGCGTCCACCACCAGAAGGATCTCGTTGGGCTTGACCGTAGCCTTAATGCGTTTTAATTCGTCCATCAGGGCTTCGTCGATGTGCAGACGTCCGGCGGTATCCAGGATCACCAGGTCGCAGCCCTTCTGCCGTGCCTCGTTCAGTCCCGCCTTGGCGATCTCCACCGGGTCGGCCTGCCCCATCTCAAAGACGGGGATGCCCAGCTGTCCGCCTACGGTGACAAGCTGCTGGATGGCGGCGGGGCGGTAGACGTCACAGGCCACCAGCAGGGGACGGCGGTTCTGGCTGCGTTTCAAAAGCCCTGCCAGCTTGGCGCCGTTGGTGGTCTTACCGGAGCCCTGCAGGCCGACCAGCATGACCACGGTGGGACCGTTCTGGTTCATGGCGATGCGGGAGGTGCCGCCGCCCATAGTATTCGTCAGCTCATCATTGACGATCTTGATGACCATCTGGGCGGGGGTCAGGCTCTCCAGCACCTCGGCGCCGGTGGCCTTTTCCGTGACGGATTTAACAAAATCCTTGACCACCTTGTAGCTGACGTCGGCCTCCAAAAGGGCCATGCGCACCTCGCGCATGGCGGTCTTGACGTCCTCCTCGGTGAGGCGGCCCTTGGTCTTCAGCTTTTTGAAGACATTGTTGAGCTTATCCGAAAGGCTTTCAAATGCCATGTCAAACCTGCCCTTTCCATTTCCTGAGGGCTGCTGCCAGCGCCTCTGCGGTCTCCTTCGCCTCGCCCTCTGTGATGGTTAAAAGCTTTTCCGCCAGTTCGTTCAGGGTGTCCAGCTCTTCCTCCAGCCTGCCGAAGCGGGCAAAAAGACCGGTGCGCTCCTCCGCCTCCCTGAGGGATTTCTCCGCACGCTGGATGGCGTCTCTGGCACCCTGGCGGCTGATGCCCTGGCTCTCGGCAATTTCCGCGAGGGAGAGGTCCTCATCATATTTCAGCGTCAGGTATTCCCGCTGCTTCTCTGTTAAAAGCCCGCCGAAGAAATCGTATAAGAGAGCGATTTCCACACCCTTGTCCATAACATGACCTCGCTGTAAAGCATTTTACCTTTACACCTGGCTGAGTATATCCCATTTCCCCCGCTTTGTCAAGGGTGAAACCGTCCTGCCGTGCATAATTTTTCCACGAGAGGGGAGAATCATGGTTACGAATCATAGACGGAGGATCGACTATGCTGCAAGAGGACCCGATGGATCAGAAAAGACTGGCCCTGGAGGCAGAAAAGCTGGCGGGGGAGATGCGGATCCGGGGGACAGTCTCCGGAAAACGGATCGCCCGGCACTGCCGGAAGCTGCTCCGGGAGATCCTGGCGGTGGAGGAAAACCGCTTGAGTCCCGAGGCCGGGGAATGGATGCTGGATAACCGCTACCGCATCGAGGACGCGGGCAGGCGGGCCATAAGCGATCTTGCCGGTATCCGCAGACTCAGTGCCGCCAGGAAAAGCAGTGCGCTTCTTCTGGGCTTCCGAGGCCTTCTGGGAATGCTGGAGAGGCCTCTGGATCCCGGCAGCTTTGAGATCTGGCTGGATGCCTTCAGCGGAAAGGTCTGTTTGGGGGCGGAGGATACCGACGCAGCGCTGCCCCTTCTGACCCTGGCCGTTTTGGAGGAGCTGGGGGAGGAGCTTCATCGCCCCGATTGCCGCGCTTTACGTCTCGCTGTGCTGATTCCTGCCCTGAAATCCGCGGGGGAGCCGGCCTATCTCCGGGCGGCCCTGCGCTGCGACCGGCTGGATCGGATCCTCTCCCGGGATCCTACCGGAGAGTTTGGGCGCATGGACCGGGAGACCCGGGGAATCTACCGGGAGGCTCTGGCTCGCCTCGCCCGAAGGCGGGGGATCAGCCAGTCCGCCGCGGCGGAGTGGGCTGTCCGGGAGGCCACGGAACGGGACTGCCATGTAGGGGAGGTCCTTTTGCCCCCGGAAAGGGAACACAAATGGGGCAGGATCCGCAGTGGGGGCTACATTACACTGGTGCTGCTTCTCAGCTTCGGCATCTCCTTCTACCTGGGCATCCGCCTGGACCGGGTATCCACTACTCTATTGCTGCTTTTGCCGGTGTCCGAGTGCGTCAAAAACGGCGTGGACCTTCTTGTGCTGCGCCTTTTGCGGCCCCACCGCCCTTACCGTATGGATTTGGAGGAGGGCGTGCCGGAGGAGGGGAAAACCCTCTGCGTGATCTCCGCCCTTCTGACCGGGGAAGAGGCGGGGGAGAGCTTTGCCCACCTTTTGGAGGAGTATGCCCTTTGCAACCGGGACGCGGGAGCAAACCTGTCCTTTGCTCTTTTGGCGGATCTCAAGGAGGCCGGGGAGGAGGAGACTCCACGGGACCGGGAGATCCTTGCCAAAGCGGCAGAAGCGATTCATCAGCTGAACCGGCGCTACGGCGGCGGCTTTGCCCTGTTGGGGAGAAGGCGTACCTGGTCAAGGACCATGGGCCGCTGGATGGGCCGGGAGCGGAAGCGGGGCGCCATTGAGGAACTCATGAAGCTTCTGCGGGGGCAGGAGAGTGAGCTGCACCTCTCCGGGGACCCGGAGGCCGTTCGGGGAATCCGCTATGTACTGGCATTGGACGGGGATACCCGCCTGACACCCGGCTCCGCGAAAAGCCTGATCGCTGCCGCCCTGCATCCCTTGAATCGTCCGGTCTGGGACCCGGAGCGGGGCGTTGTCATCCGGGGTTACGGCATCCTTCAGCCCCGGATCGGCACGGAGCTGGAGGCCGCCCGAAAGAACGGCTTTACCAGGCTCTATGCCGGCAGGGGCGGCTGTGACCCATACAGCGGCGTGGCTTCGGACCTCTACCAGGAGCTTTCCGGCCGCGGCAGCTTCAATGGCAAGGGGCTCATCCATGTGGACGCCTATCTCGCCTGCCTCCGGGGGCGCTTCCCCACGGAGCGGGTATTGAGTCATGACCTTCTGGAGGGCGCCTTCCTTTCCTGCCGCTATGTCAGCGATACCGAGCTTCTGGACGGCTATCCCGGCGACCCGGAATCCTGGTATGCAAGGGAAGAGCGCTGGATCCGGGGAGATTGGCAGGCGGCCCACTGGATGCGGCCCTTTGTTCGCAACGAAGCGGGGGAGCGGGTTCGGAATCCTCTGGAGGATGGGGACAAGTGGAAGCTCCTGGATAATCTCCGCCGCAGCCTGGTTCAGCCCTTTACGTTTGTAAGCCTGGCTCTGGGCATCCTCCTTGGGGATCGGGGGCTTTGGATCCTGGCCCTGGTGGCGGGGGTCGGCGCCTACTCCGGCAGCCTTCTGGACCTCTGCCGCAGGACCGTTTACGGCGTCCTTCACCGGGAGAGCCTGGGAATGGAGAGCCTTATTGCCCTTCTGGAGGCCTTTTTGGGAATGCTGGTGCGGCTGGCCTTCCTGCCCCAGGGCGCCTTCGTGGCGACCCGGGCGGTGCTCATTGCCTGCTGGCGCATCTTTGTTTCCAAGCGAAAGCTGCTGCAGTGGGTCACCGCCGGGGAGGCGGAGAAGGGAAAGAAAACCGGTATTGTGAGAAAGCTCCGCTTTTTCCTGCCCGATTGGATCTTGGGCCTGGGCCTCCTTATCCGGGCGGAGGGCCTCTGGATGGCTTTGCCCGGCCTTTGGGTACTGAGCCCCTGGATCGCCTGGCTGTTGGAGCGGGGCGGAAGCAAGGCCGCGGCCTTTCAAAAAGAGGATCGTGAGTTTCTGCGCCGGGCAGCGGAGGAGGCTTACGCTTACTTTGCCGATGTGGGGGCGGAGGATCACTTCCTGCCGCCGGATCATTTTCAGGAGAAGCCTGCCGCGGGGACGGCACATCGAACCTCTCCCACCAACATCGGCATGGCCCTTCTGAGTCATCTGGCCGCGCTGGACCTGGGCCTTATCCGCCTCAGTGACGCCAGGGAGCGGATGACAAAAACCCTGGATACCCTGGAGCGGCTGGAACGCTGGCACGGCCACTTCTATAACTGGTATGATACCCAATCCCTCCGGGTCATCGGCGGAGGCTTTGTCTCCACGGTGGACAGCGGCAACCTCTGCGCCTCCCTCCTCACGCTGGCGGAGGGATTGAAGGAGCTGGGGGAGCCGTCCCTTGCCAAGCGGGCGGAGGACCTGGGGAGAGGGGCGGATTTTCGGCCCCTCTATGATCGGGACCGTTGCCTCTTTTACACCGGCTGGGACACGGCGAAGGATCGGCCCGCGGGGAGCGACTATGATCTTCTCATCAGTGAGGCCCGCCTCACCAGCTTTTTGGCCGTTTCCCTGGGACAGGTGCCGGTGCGCCATTGGCGGAGCCTGGGCCGCATTCGGGTAAGGGGAAAGCGGGGTTCGGGATTGGCCTCCTGGACCGGCACCGCCTTTGAATACTTTATGCCGGAGCTTCTCCTGCGGACGCCAAGGGGATCTCTGCTGGATGCGGCGCTTCGCTTCTGCTTTTCCCAGCAGCGCCTCGATCACAGCCCCTGGGGCGAGAGTGAGAGCTCTTTCTTTGCCTTCGACCGGGGCCTGGGCTACTGCTATAAAGCTCACGGCAGCGCTTTCTTGGCCCTGAAGCGGGGCATGGAAAAGGATACGGTCATCGCCCCCTACGCCAGCTTTCTCATGCTGGAGTGGGCCGGAGAAGAGGCGGCAAAGAATCTTCGTATGCTGAAAAACAGGGGATATACCGGGAAATACGGCTTCTTCGAGGCCGTGGACTATACCGCTGCCAGGGTGGGGGATCACCCGGAGCCGGTGGCCACCTTCATGGCCCATCACATCGGCATGAGCATCCTGGCGGTGGATAATGCCCTCTGTCGCGGGGGAATGGCAAAGCGCTTTATGGCGATCCCGGAGATGGCGGCCCACCGCTGCCTTCTGGCGGAGAAGGATCCGGAGTCTGCTCCTGTTCTGCGCCGCCGCCCCCGTGAGGAGGGAGAGCGCCCTCAGCGCCTGGACGCACCGGATTGGAGCCGTATCGACTCCGGCGTCGACTTTGAAAAACCCCGCTGTGTCCTCCTCTCCAACGGGGCATACAGCACCCTGGTGACGGATGGGGGCGTCACCCTCTCCCGGATGGCGGAGCTGGAGCTTACCCGCTTTTTGCCTGGCTCGCTGGATGGCTGCGGCGTTGCCGCCGCCCTGTGGGGGCCGGACACCTTCCTGCCTCTGACCCCTGCGGCCTGGCATACTCCGGGGGACTACGCCTTCCTTCGCCGCCAGGGGGAGGCGGAAATTCGCGGAAAAAACGGAAGCCTTTCCGCCTCGATGCAGCTGTCCGTACCGGGATACGAAGCGGGGGAGAAGCGGGTCTTCCGTCTGGAGGGCCTGGGAGAGGAGCCGATGGAGCTTATCCTGTTTCTGCGTCCCGTTCTGGCTCCCCTGCAGGATTACGAGGCTCACCCGGCCTTTTCCCGGCTGATGCTGGAATACCGTCGGGTGAAGAACGGCGTTCTGGTGCGCCGCCGCCCCGGCGGAGGAAAACCGGAGCATTGGCTGGGACTCCTCTTCAGTGAGCCCTTCTCTCTCTGCACATCCTGGGAGGAGGGGATGGGCCGGTCCATGCTGCCCTCACAGGAGTTTTCGGAGGCCCCGGAGTGTGGTCCCCTCCCGGACGGAGCTATCATTCTTCGTATTCGTCTGGGAAAAATCGAGGAGGAGCGGACAATCCTCATGTCCATGGCCTACGGCGCCAAGGGCGAGGACGCCCTGGTGGCGGCCCGGCGGATCCTGGAGGATAAGGCCGGTCCCAATGGAGAGTACTCGACCCGCCTTGCTGCCCGTCTGGGCCTGGGGGAGAGCGGCATTTTCAGAGCGATGGAGCTTCTCGGAAACATGCGCTTTCACCCCAATGGGGATGCGGAGAGACAACGGCTGTTTGAAGAGGCCGGCGGCGAGGCAAAGGAGCTTTGGCGCTTTGGCGTCTCCGGAGATCTGCCCGTCCTGGTCCACACCGTGAAAAGCGGGATGGAAGCGGCGCTGCGGGAAATCCTGGATATCCACCAATTCCTGGCGGGCCTTGGGGAAGCCAGCGATCTTGTCCTGCTGACGGAAGAGGATGGGGACTATATGGGAGGGGACCGACCCGCCCTCTATGCCATTCTCCGCTCCATGGACGCCATGCACCGCCTGGGAAAACGGGGCGGGATCCACCTTGTCCCGGAGAAGGATGAGCATGTGGGGGAGCTTCTGGCCGCCTCAGCGGTGTATACCGCTCCCCGCAAACCGGAGCGTTCCAAGCCGATCCAACGCCCGGACCGCAATTTTTCCCGCCCCTGGCCCTGCTTTTCCCAGGGGGAGGGGGACTGCGTTTGGACTCGCCTTGACGGCATCCTGCCGCCCCGGACCTATACCCAGATTCTGGCCGGGAAGACCTTTGGCGTGCTGACGGATGAGGCGGGGACAGGCCATGTCTGGCTGGAAAACGCCAGGGAAGGACGGCTGACCCCCTGGCGCAATGATCGTCAGGCCGCCTCCGGACCGGAAACGCTCTCCCTCATCCGTCAAGGAAAAAGAATCTCCCTCTTTGCCGACGATGACGGCTGTTCCTGCCGGGTGGAGTTTGGCTTCGGCTATGCCCGGTGGGAAAAAGAGATCGGAGAGGTGAAGACCAGCGTCACCGCCTTTGTACCCCCGGAGGAGCCTTATCGGGCCTTCCTCCTGCGTGTGGAGGGGGCCGACGAGGGGGATGAAATCGAATATACCGCCCGCCCTGCGGGAGGGGACCGAAATGAGCCTCCTTATGGGACCCGCAGCAGCCGTGAGGATCGAACGCTGAGCCTGGACCTGGGCTTTGCCCGGATGACGGCGGCGGCCTCCCGCTCCTTCACTGCCTGGACCTGTGACCGGGCCGCCTGGGAACGGGGGGAGGATAACGGCTTTACCGGGGTGGGAAGAAAGCCCATCCTGGCCCTGCGGATTTCGGCGGAGGGCGAGACGGCGCTTTTGACGGGCTGCCTTCCCCCGGCTGAGCTGCGGGAGCTGGCGGAGCCGGAAAAGATGAAGAGCAGCCTTGAGGAAACAAAAAGGACCTGGGAGACCCTCTGCGGAGGGATTCGCGTCACCACACCGGATGAGGCGCTGGACCACTATTTGAACGGCTGGGCCCTCTATCAGAGCTATGCGGCTCGGATGTTGGCCCGCTGCGGGCCGGATCAGTGCGGCGGCGCCCTGGGCTTTCGGGACCAGCTGCAGGACTGCCGCGCCCTGATGCTGACTCGACCGGATCTTGCCAAAAATCACCTGATCCTGGCCGCGTCGCGCCAGTATCGGGAGGGGGACGTACAGCACTGGTGGCATCCCGCCCGGGAGGACGGGAATGGAAAGGGCGTCCGTACCCGCTGTTCGGATGACCTTTTGTGGCTGCCCTTCGTCCTGGGGGAATATGTGGAGAAGACCGGAGACCGGTCCATCCTCGATACTGAGGCGCCCTGGCTCATCTCTCCTCCGCTTGCGACGGAGGAGAAGGAGCGGTATGAGAGCCCCAAGATCAGCGGGGAGAGGGACAGCATGCTGAATCACGCCCTTATGGCCCTGAGACTCTGCCGAAAGCGTGGCGTGGGGCCTCACGGCCTCTGCCTCATGGGCTCCTGCGACTGGAATGACGGCATGGACCTCAACCGAGAGGAAGGGGAGGCGGAAAGTCTCTGGCTCAGCGCCTTTGCTGTCATGTCTGCGGAAAAGCTGCTGCCTTATGCGGAAGAAAGGGAGTATCGACCGCTGCGGGATGAGCTCTGCTCCTGGCGCGACGGGCTGAAAGAGGCGATCCGGAGCGTTTACGCGGGAGACCGCTATCCCCGGGCTTTTCTGGCGGACGGTACCGTCCTGGGGACGAAAGAGAGCCCAGAGTGCGCCATGGACTCCATCTCCCAGAGCTTTGCCTGGTTTGCCGGGATTCGGGAAGAGAAGACCATCACGGCGCTGAGAACCGCCGCGGGGGAGCTTGAACAGGAGGGCGTCTCTTGTCTATTCACGCCGCCCTTTGATGGGAAAATCGGAGATCCCGGCTATATCTGCCGCTATGCCCCCGGCTTTCGGGAAAACGGCGGACAGTACACCCATGCCGCCGTCTGGCTGGCCGCGGCTCTTCTGCAGTGCGGGGAGACCGACCGGGGAAAGGATCTTCTGCTGTCCCTTCTGCCGGAGAAGAAAGATCCGGCGGTGTACAGGGGGGAGCCCTATGTTCTGCCGGGGGATGTGTCCTCAGCGCCCGGGTTTTCAGGGAAGGCGGGGTGGACCTGGTACACCGGCTCCGCTGCCTGGTATGATACCACGGCGCTGGAGGATCTCTGTGGCCTTCGCCTCCGGGAGGGAAAGCTCTCCTTTCGGCCAAACCTGCCCTCGGATTGGTCCGGCCTGCGGGTGCAGGTGGGCAAGCGCCTCTTTGAGGCTACCCGGCGAGGGGAGCGGGTGGATCTGACCCTGGACGGCGTCCCCTACAACGGAGAAGCTGCAGACTGGGATTTTATGGGAAATCTTCGGTAATTTTTCTGCCAAAAGGGCCGAATTGTGTTATACTGTGTAAAAAAGAAAAAGGGGGCGCCGATATGGCCGGAATCAGCAGATGGGAATGGAAGCCCGGTCTCTTCTTGACGGCGGTGACCACGGAGGATTTTGCCGAGGGGCATCTGTCGCTTCATGTCTTTGACCGCCTGACCCGGCCGAATGCCGCCCTCAGCGCAGCGCTGCCCGGAGTGCTTTGCCGCGGCAGCCGCAGCTTTCCCGATGAAGGGGCGCTGGCGAAGGAGGCTGCCCGCCTGGGCGGCGGCCTTTCCCACGCCGCCCTGCGGGTGGGGGAGCTCAGCGAGCTTGAGCTTGCCCTCAGCTTCGCGGATGAAGGTCTTTTTCGTCAGAGGGAGAGCGCTTATCGCGGCGCGGCGGCCCTTTTGGGGGAGCTGTATCTTAATCCCCAAAAGCAGTTCGGCCGCCTGGCAATGGTGCCCATTGCCAGGGAGAAAGAGGATCTGCGCGAGCGGTTTTCCGCCTCCGATCTGAAGGAGCGGCTTTTGGGAAAGATGTGCTCCGGCGAGGCCTACGGCGCGCCCCTTCTGGGGGCGCCCCAGGCGCTGGACCGGGTGACGGTACATACCCTCACCGCCTACCACCGGTCTTTGCTTACGGGGGGCGTGACGGAGCTTGTGTATATCGGCAGTCTGGAGCCGGATACTCTGCTTCCGCCATTGAGGGCGGCGTTTGCGGCATTGCCTCAGGGAGAGGAACATACACTTCTTCCGGGAGAGGTCCGCACTGTGCCGCCCAGAGGAAAGCTCCGTCTATACCGGGAGGTCTCTCCCGAGGGAAAAGGGGCGCTGGCCATGGGCTGGCGGCTCGGCCGTGAGACGGCGTCGGAGGATCCGGTCCTCTATGGAGTGCTGAGGGAAGCGCTGCATATCCTTTTTCAGGATCTGAGGGCGCAGGTATTCCTTGACCCGGTGAAAGGGGTCCTGACCATTCTGGCGGATTCGGAGCGGCCGGAGGAGACGATACAGGTCCTTCGGCAAAGGCTCTCCGAGAAGATCCCGGCGGACATCGCGGAGCTTGCCCGGGAAAAGAGCGGCAGGGAATGGCTGGAGCTGCAGCGGGACCCCGTGGCCTTTGCCCGCTTACTTGCACGTCAGCGGGTCCTGGGCGGCCTTTCCGCCGGGGATGCGGCGGCTCGATGCCTTACCGTTTCGACAGAGGAACTGGAGGAGGCGCGTTGCGCGCTGCGGGAGGATACGGTCCTTCTGGAGGAAGCGGCTTCATAGGCGGAGCGCTGCGCTTCAGCCTCGGATATTCGGGACTAAATTGTGAACTTTTTGCGTCCTTTTTTGCGAATTTGTAAATTCTGTCCGGGAAATCTTGCAAGTGGCTTCTCTTTGTGCAATAATCGTTTCAGCAGGGGGAAAACCCCGGGAGAGACGTAAAACTATGGGCGGGCAACCGCTGAAAACAGGAGGTTAACTTATGCCAATCTTTGATGAAATCAAGCAGAAGGCCACCGACACTGCCAACATCGTCGCGGATAAGACCGCCGTCTATGCCAAGACCGCAGTTGAGCGGGCCAAGATCCTGGGGCAGATTGCCAAGCTGACTGCGGAGATCGCCCAGGAGAAGGATACCGTCCGCAAGGAGTATGCCAACATCGGCAAGAAGTATGTTGAGCTGCACAAGGGCAATATGGACCCCGATATGGAGGAGGCTGTCAGCATCCTTACCGTGGCCGCTGCCAATGTGGAGGCCAAGAATGCGGAGCTGGAGGCGCTGAAGGCGGCTCTGGTGGCTCCTGTGGAGGAGGGCGAGGCGACTGAGGAGGTCACCGCCGAGCCCGTGGATGACCGCGTCATCGTGGACGTGGAGGAGAGCGAGCTGAAGCCCGTCACGGAGGAGATCGAGGAGAAGGCCGAGAAGGTCGCCGAGAAGGCCAAGGAGGTCGCTGAGACCGTGGCCAACGCCGCCTCTGATCTGGTCGATGAGACCATCGAGACTGTGGAGAAGGCCGCCGAAGAGATCAAGGAGGACCTGAAGGGCGAGTAAAGCCCGGTTCCTCAGGAAAAAGAAGCGCAGCCGGGAAGAAACTTTTCTTCCCGGCTGTTTGCCGGACGGCGCCAAATTGAACTTTGCGGCGCCGTCCGGCTATTTGAAGGAGGGAACATGGACCCCATCAGTTATGAGATTCGCCGATCAGACCGCAGGACCCTTGCGATCCAGGTCCTTCCCGGCGGAAAGATTCTGATCCGCGCGCCCCGCCACGCCTCCCGGAGGGAGATTGAGGCCATGGTCCGGGAGCATGAGGACTGGATCAAAAAACAGGTTTTCAAACGGGAAGAGGAGGAGGCTCCGGAGGATTTCACGGAAGCGGAGAGGGAAGCGCTGATCCGAAAAGCAAAGGAGATCCTTCCAAAGCGCGTGGAGTATTTTTCCCGCCTGATGGGGGTCGCCCCCATGGGGATTACCGTTACCGGGGCAAAGACCCGCTACGGCAGCTGCAGCGGCAAGAACCGACTCTCCTTCTCCTGGCGCCTGATGCAGTATCCGGCGGAGGCTGTGGATGCGGTGGTGGTCCATGAACTGGCCCACATCCGCCATAAGGATCACTCCGCCGCCTTCTATGAGGAGGTGGAGCGGGTGCTGCCGGATTATCGGGAGCGGAAAAAGCTGCTCCGCGGGCTTATGAAGCAGCGCAATTTGACGGTGTCGGAGAGACAGGTAGTCTCAAATCATGATTGATGTGGGAGGGGCTTACCCCTCCCCGTTTTGTGCAGAAATGCAGGCGGGCGACCGCAGGTCGCCCCTACGAAAGAATACACAGCGTATCTCGTAGGGGCGACCTGCGGTCGCCCGCTCAACGGGAGGCTTCGCGTTTGCGTTGGTGAAGAAAAATACAGCGTCATACCGGATTCGTCTTATCGCTCCCGCTTTTTCCTAAGACCTTTTCCCTTATTCCTTCACCGGGGCATACACAAAAACTCGTGAATTTTAAAATCCAGAATGTTGTTCCCGTGAGCAGGAGTCAGGACAACGGCGGTGTCACAGCCGCTGCCGGAGCCGCCCACGGCCACGATGGGCTGGCCGTACCGGATGGCGCCCGCGTCCAGTGCCATGGCGCCGCACTCCACACAGACCTTGGTGCCGCGGGAGATGGCCCGCAGGGTGTCGGCGATCAGCTCCACGGGGTAAACGCCCTGGTATTTGCGGCTGAGGCCCCGCTCCGCGCCGCTCAGAAGGTGGGTGGCGGTGACAAGGCGGCAGTTCTCTTTTGTAAGCATTGCCCGTGTCTCCTCGGACATGGGGTTTTCTCCCGGTTTCCTGCTGCCATAGGTGTGGGTCACGAAGACAAGGGGCAGCGAATACCCCAGCTCACCGGCGATCTCCAGGGCTTTCAGGGCGGAGGCGCCGGTGGTGGTGGCGATGACCAGCTCCGCCTCCGTCTCCTTTGCCCGGGTGATGGCGATGCGCAGGGTTTCCTCGGTGTTCACGGGACCCGGCTTTTCAAATACTTTCATTTGTCATCCTCCTTCAGAAATTCATTGCAGTAAGCCATGGCGTCAAAGGGATCCAGAGGGCTGTCCTTTTTCAGATAGAGGGGGTGGTGCGGGTGCCCCCGTTTGGACCGCTTCCCGCTGGTAAACCATTGGGCCCCATAGCTCTCGCCCAGTCGGATCATATCCCGGACGCAGCCATAGAGATAGGGACGCTTTTCGATGATGTTCCCCCAGGCGGCCCAGATGGCGGGGGGAAGGGGGCAGAGGGAGAGAAGATAGCGCAGAGCCTCCAGATTCTCCCGGTGCAGCGCTTCGTTGAGCTCCTTCTCCATATCGTCCGGATTGGTGGCCCGCTGGGCATAGACGTTCAGCATAAGAAAGCTGTCAAAGCCGTTATATAGGGCGATCCGCTGGACCGAGGCCAGGGTGTTGTCCAGATGGTCCGGGCTGGCGGTGGAGGGGTTGATGCCGATGCAGATAAGGGGCTTTTTCCCCCGGGTGCCAAGAATATAACGATAGTCGCAGTAAAAATCCGGCACATAGATCCACTTCTCCCGGTCCCATAGATCCTCGCTTCGGGGCACCAGCGCCTCCTGAAAGGTCAGAACCTCCTGGTCCTTTGTATCCGCGGACGGAATATGCATCTCTCTCCCTCCAACGATTGATTGTTTTTCCCTTACATACTACCTCACCCGGGAACCTTTTGCAAGGCCCCCGGGTGAGGTGTGCTGTATATGGAGATTACCGGGCCAAAAGCCCCGCCTTTTGAAACTCCTTGCGGCGCACGATCCAGAGGGTGATCGACTGGGCGGCGGCGCAGAGGCCCCAGGTCACGGGGTAGCAGGTCATCAGCATGCCATAGCTGGGATAGGCGCGGAAGACGGTGCTGATCCAGACGATGCGCATGAGGCAGGCGAAGATCGTGGTATTCAGCATAGGAGAGAGGGAGTAGCCCATGCCCCTGAGCAGCCCGGAGACCACGTTCATGATCCCGGTGAGGAAATGGAAGCTCATGCGGATGTTGAGGCCGATGATCCCGAAGGGAATGACCTCAGGGTCGTTGACATAGATCCGTAAAAGGCTCTCCCCGAAGGCGCGGGTAAAAAGAAAGATCAGCAGCCAGGAGATGCCGGTGAGCAGAAGACAGTCCCGGGTGATGGTATCGATGCGGCGGTAATCCCCGGCGCCTACGGCCTGACCCGCGAAGGTGACGGCGGCGTTGCTGATGGCGCCGGAGGCGGAGTTGACAAAGCCCTCAATGTTGCCCACGGCACTGTTGGCGGCCACGCAGGCGGAGCCAAAGGAGTTGATGCCGGACTGGATCAGTACGTTGGAGATGGAAAACATGGTGCTCTGGAGCCCGGCGGGGACCCCGATCCGGAGAATGGCCGCCAGCTTCTTTTTGTCGGGGCGCAGGGTCCTCGGAGAAAACCGCAGGTAATCCTGTTCGGTCAGCAGCTGATGCATGAGCAGTATGAGAGCGGCGTACTGGGAGATGACGGTGGCCCAGGCCACGCCGTCCACGGTCATGTGGAGGACGAGAACGAAAAAGAGATTGAGGATCACGTTGAGGAGCCCGGTCAGAATGAGGAAAAGCGTCGGGCGTTTGCTGTCCCCCACACCACGGAGAGCGGCCGCGCCGAAGTTGTAGACGAGGTTTGCGGGAATGCCGATAAAGTAGATCCGCATGTAGAGGGTGGAGGCGTCAATGATGTCCTCCGGCGTCCCCATGAGCTCCAGCAGCGGGCGGCAGAGGCAGAGACCGAGCCCCATAATGGCAAACCCGGTGACCCCGCTGAAGAAAAGGGAGGTGTGCAGGGAGCGGTTGACGTCCTCCATGCGTCCGGCGCCATAGTCCTGTGCCACCACCACATTGGTGCCGACGGACATGCCCACAAAGGAGTTTACCAGAAGATTGATGAGAGCGCCTGTGGCTCCCACGGCGGCCAGGGCGCCGCTGCCTGCAAAGCGGCCTACCACCACCATGTCCGCCGCATTAAAGAGCAGCTGCAAAACGTTCATGGCCATGATGGGCAGAGCAAAAAGCAGAATGCGCTTCCATAAGGGAGTGGGCGTCCTGCCGGTATTGTTTATACTCAAAGTCGATCCCTTCATTTTCCGTACTCCTGTTATTGCGTTGCGCAGTACAGTATATTCCTCCGGATGCTTCCCTTCAACAGAAGAATCGGAGAAAAAATCCCGCTTTTTCAAACGGGATTGGGACATTTTTTTGTAAATGACATCCAGCCTCGTACTTGCGCTTTTTGAACCTTTGGAGTAGAGTAGAGTTGCAATCATATGGAGGAGGGAAGCTTTATGCAGACCGTTCTGTTTGCCGGGCAGGCATTGGTGGACTGTATTTTTTTCGGGATGGAGGAGAAAAGCCAGCGGGTGGAGAGCATCACCCTCGCTCCCGGCGGGGAGGCCTATAATGGGGCGGTGAACTTCTCCAGGCTGGGCGGTCGGGCGCTGTTGCACTGCGGTCTGGGGCGGGATGTGCCGGGGCGGCTGTTAGAGACGGGCGCCCGGGAGGCCGGGGTGGATCTCAGAGCGGTGGTATATCGTGAGGACGCGGCCACCCCTATATCCGGCCTCTTTGTGGACCCTGACGGAGAGCGCAAAAGCTACGTCAGCCGGGCCAATGACCTGCCCTTTTTCCGCCCCACGCTGGGCGGCCTGTCGGTGGCGGCGGCGACCATGTCGAGCCTCTTCCGCCCGCCCTTCCTGGACCCGGAGATCTGCCTTTCCTTTGCCCGGCAGGTCAAGGAGAGCGGCGCCCTGCTTTTGGCTGATACCAAGATGCCCCGGGGAGCGGATCCCGGGCTTTCGGATTACCGTGCGCTCTTTTCTCTTTTGGACTTCATCACGCCCAACGAGACGGAGGCCGCCTACTACACCGGGTATTCCGATCCTCGCTCCAGCGCTCGCGCCCTGCGGGAATTGGGCGTCGGTACCGTAATTGTGAAGCTTGGCGAAAAGGGCTGCTATGTACTGCCGGAAGCGGGCGAGGACTTTTTCCTTCCGGCCATTCCGGGCCCGGTGGTGGATGGCATCGGCGCTGGGGACAGCTTTTCAGCGGGCCTCCTTCTGCGCCTTTTAGAGGGGGCGCCTCTGCGTGAGGCCTGTCGCTTTGCTACGGCCTGCGCCTCCCTTACCGTTGCCCATCGCGGCGCCACGGGCGGGATCCAAAGCCGTCGGCAGGTGGAGGAGTATCTGGACGCCCACCCCGTGGAGTGACGGATGAAGTCCCCCCAAAAAACAGGCTCTTCACGATTCTTTCATGCGCTAAAGAGAGGAGACCGCAGAATGGTGCAAAATGCCTTCCCCTGGAGGGGAAGGTGGCTCGGCCCGATCTCCCGCGAGGGACGAGACGGATGAGGTGTTACTATGCTGCTTGTGCGATGTTGCTCAGAATCGGTCAGTTTCCACCCCTTCTTCCCAGTTTGCGAACTGGGCGGAGCGGAGGGCACCTTCCAGCACAAGGCACCTCACCGCGGCTGCGAAATCAAAGATTTCGGCCACGCTGGGCCTCAAGGAGAAGGATTAGCTTACCACACTTTCACTCCCTAATGTTTCTCGATGATCCAAAAAACAAGAATCCCCGGAGGATCGCCTGAGAATAAGCGATCCTCCGGGGAATTGCTATCCTTCCTTTGGCTCCGGTGTGCTCCCGATGGCGTCGAAGGCCGCCCAGATCCCCTCTTGGGGAGGGAGAGAACAAAACGTCAGCTCCTCGCCGGTGTCGGGGTGACGGAAACGGAGCCGATGGCTCCAAAGCGCGAGGGAGACGCCCCGATTCCGGCTGCCATAGCGGCTGTCCCCATAGAGGGGCATGCTTCGGGAGGAAAACTGCACCCGGATCTGGTGACTGCGCCCGGTGTGCAGCGTCACCCGCACAAGGGTGAGAGGACCGCCCTCGGCATCCAGACCCTCCAGGACCCTGTAATCCAGAAGGGCCTCCTTCACGCCCTTGCGGGGGCGGGAGACCACATAGCTCTTGTTCTTTGTCCGATCCCGGTACAGGAGGTCCCGGAGGCTGCCCGCGGCAGGGGAGGGCCGCCCCTCCACCACAGCCAGGTACTCCTTGCGGATCTCCCGCTCGGCGATCTCCCGGGAGAGGGTGGCCGCTGCCTCTTTCGTCCGGGCCAGCAGCAGAAGGCCGCCGGTTTCCCTGTCCAGCCGGTGCACCAGGAAGCAGGGCATCCCCATGCCCTCCAGCGCCTCCAAAACCGTGGGACCGCTTCCTCCCTCGGTGCTGAGACCGGGCGCTTTTTCCACCACCAGGAGGGAAGCGTCCTCATAGAGAAGCTTCAGAGCCTCAGGCATGGGGTTTGACCTCCAGAAGGTGCCCAACGCCCTCGGCAAATCCGGCGGCGCCGGGCGCGGCGGTGGCAAAGCGGGGCAGATAGGCCATGCGGGAGGCGAAGGGACGGATATTGGCCACGGCACAGCTTAAGGGCAGGAAACGGAACATGGGTTCGTCGTTGGGGGAGTCCCCGAAGAACATGGCCTCCTTTTCCGGCTCTTTCACCCCGAAGATGCTGGAAAGCACCTCCCTTGCCATGGAGACCTTGTCGTAGTCCCCAAACCAGGCGTTGACGTGGATGGAGCTGAGCTTGGCCGTGGCTCCCATGCTCTCACAGACCGCTTTGATCTTTTCCGCGGCCTCCAGCCCCAGATGGGGCTCATCCTCGTTGAAATCAATGGCGAGGTCGTAGATGCGGGAAAACTGATCCTTGGCCACCCGGCTTCCGGGCACGGCCTGCAGCACCGCCTCCCGCACCGAACGGAGCTTTTCCTGGGCGTCGGGGACGGTGTTGGGGTGGAGGATGCGCTTTAATTGGGGGCCGTCAAAATAGAGGGCAAAGGCTCCGTTTTCCCCCACCACAGCGTCCACCGGCCATTCCCGGATGATGAGGTCGCACCAGCCCGCGGGGCGGCCCGTCACGGGGATCACCCCGTAGCCCGCCTCGTGGAGGGCCCACAGGGCGGCATAGGAGTCGGCGGTGAGTTTGCCGCCGGTGGTGATGGTGTCGTCAATGTCGCAGAGGACCCAGCGGAGCCTTTCGGCCTCCTTCTCTCCGAAAAAGGAGAGGGGGAGGAGTCGTTTGTTCTGTTCCATATCAGTACTTCATCCCCGGCTTTTCAAATTCGCTGAGACGCCGCCGATGGGCCTCCCTTGCCACGGCGAGGAGGCGGGCAGTTTCCTCTGTTTCCGGCAAAGCCTCACCGGTCAGGGTGAGTAAGAACTCGGCAAAATCGGGATTGGTGGGCAGCAGGGGACCCAGAAGGTGGGTGCCGAAAAAGTTCCGATAGCGTACGCCGTCTACCTTGCTCTCCCGGTTCATGCCCTCGCCTTTCTCCGAAAGGAGCCAGGGGGTCAGTTGGACCTCCTCTCCCTTTACCTGGGAGAAGCGGGCGTGATAGCCGATCACCTTCATGGTCTGCTCTCCGCCGACTGTGGTGCCTAGCACCTTCCCATGGTTGCGGGCAAAGTAATCCGTCTCGGTCTCCAGGGGGAGAAGCCCAAGACCCTCCACCCGGCGGCCTTCATTTTTGAAAGTGATCCCTTGGGTGAAGATCTCCCAGGCGTTTCCGGTGGCCAGCACCACGGTGCCGGCCTCGATGAGCGCAAAAAGCCGGTCCCGGTAGGGGAGAAGCAGCCGGATGCTCTGCTCCTGGTGGTTTTCCGTCATGGAGCCGAGCAGAATCAGGCTGGGATCATGCTGAACGAAGAAGGGCTCTTCCCCCATCTCGTCCCGCTTTATCTCCCAGCCGGGGAGGCGAGCGGTGAGGTACATGCCGTTGCCCATCTCGCCGTAAAGATTCCCGGCGGCGGGGTAGAGAAGCTCCAATACCGCCATCAGTTCGCGCCCCCTTCCTGCATTTTCTCCGCCACTCTGCGGCGAAGCTTTTCCGCCACGCCGTCGGTGAAGACGTCGTAGAGGAAATAAATATTTTTCGCCCTGTAAAGCACCTCGGCGTCGAAAACGGCGTCGATGGTGTCCAGAACGGTGATCTTCTCCTCCGGCACCCCGGCGATCATGAGGCGCAGAAGCTGATCCTGACTGCGCTGCCCGGCGATAATGAGGTGCTCGATGGAGGGGTCGGAAAAGAGCTCATAGTCGCAGTCGTAGAACCAGCAGGTGTTCTCCACGTCGTTTTGCACGTCGTGCTGGTCCTCCAGCATCAGCACCACCAGCTTCCCCGGCACCTCCTGCTTTGCCACATAGGAGAACATGTTGTTGCAGGCCACCGGGCTCTGGCCCTTGGTCAGCAGCATGGCGATGTGGCGCCCGGCTACGTCGTACTCCTTCACGCGGGAGGCCACAATGCGGGCTTCGCGGAAGCCCTTTTGGATCTCGGCCTCAGAAAGACCCATGGCGTCCAGCACCGCCACGGCGGCGGTGAAGTTATAAATGTTGGCAAGGCTGTCGTTGATGAGGTGACAGGTGATTTCCTTCTCCCCGTGGGTGACGGTAAAGGTGCGCGCCTCCCGATCCAGCTCGGTGAGGGCGTAGTCCGGCGCGGCAGGCTCCCAGCCGCAGGCGGGGCAGTGATGCAGCCCGATGTGGCTGTAGCGCCGCAGGGTGTATTGGAGTTCGTGGCCGCAGTGGGGACAGGTGGGCCGCTCCTCAAAGGTGCCGGGGCGGTAGTTTCCGGTGTCCGGGATGCGGAGGGAAAAGCTGAGACGGTGATTCGTCCCTTCACCGATGGAGCGGCACTCGGGATCGTCGCCGTTGTAGATCACGGTGGTCTCGGGGGGCGTGGCCTTTCCCACGATCCAGGCGATGAAGCCGGGGTGGGCGTTGCGCTTGAAGGTGTCCCGCAGCATGTTGTTGACAAGGAGAATATCCGGCTTCAAGTAGGGCATCACATGGATGGAGGCCCGCTCATCCGTCTCCAGAAGAGCAATCTCATTTCTGGGACGGCCCAGAAGATCTGCGTTCTCCAGGAGCACGGCGGAGATCCCGGTGGGGGTATTGCTGCCGTAGGCGTTGTGGGTGATCTTGTGCCCGTTTGCCCGCAGGATATCGCCCAGAAGGTTGCTGGTGGTGGTCTTCCCGTTGGTGCCTGTCACGCAGACGACGGTCTTGGGCCGGGGAATGCGCTGCAAAAAATCGGGGCAGAGCTTCAGCGCCAGCTCCCCCGGGAAGTGGCTGGCGTGCTTTTTGAGCAGCCGCAGCGCGAAGATGGAAAGCTTTCCCAGCCACAGGGCCAGGAAAAACCGCAGGTTTATTTTTTTCATAGTGCCGTTCCTTCTCTTTTTTCGTGCCTAATCATTATATACAGCCTGCATCGGATCTGCAAGAGGGGAGTTTGAAGAAAGGAATAAAGAGAGCGGGGCGGCACCCTTTGATGTCGCCCCGCCAATGTTGTTAAAACAGGACCGCGCTGATGATCCAAAGAAGCCCGGTGAGCCCCGCCCCCGCGGCAGCCGCCAGGGGCAGCCGCCAGCGTTTAAAGAAGCCCGCCGGCTTACATTCACCTTTGCCTCCCGCCACCCGCTGGGCTTCCCGCAGGAGCTCCGCCTTGGTGACGCCTTTTTTCAGGGCGTCGTCCCGGATGAGAAAGATGGCCTCCTCAAAAAGCTCCGTGTCCGGCGCCTTCAGCACGACCACCCGTTTGTTGATGCCTTTGACCATGGGTTTTCCTCCCCTTTTGTTGTGGAGAGAGCATACCCGAAAGGAGAGAAAACTAAACCTGAAACGGGGAAAAGACAAAAGGACCTGCAATGAAGCGGGTTATAGCAAGCCTTACGGAGCCTCACGATGACGGACGGGCGGGATAATCGCTTCGGCCGTCGATTCTCCTCTGTCATTGCGAGGAGCCGCTTGCGGCGACGTGGCAATCCGTACCTTCGCCTTCGGAGTGCTATTTCATGTAAAACAGTAATCTACGCGTTTCTCCCCGGCCCGTTCAGCCAGCCCTCCAGAATGAGGGAGGCTGCCACCGCGTCCACCTTGGCCCGCTGTTTCTTCTTCTTTTTGCCCGCGTCGGAGAGGATCCGAAGGGCGTCCACCGTGGTCCGCCGCTCATCCCACAGGATGACCTCCAGCCCGGTTTTTTCCCGTAAAAGGGCTTGAAAGGCCTCCGCCTTTTCCGCCCGGGGACCGGCACTGCCATCCATGTTCAGGGGGCGGCCAAGGATCAGAAGACCGACCTGGCGCCTGCCTGCTTCCTCTTTGATGATGTCGGCCAGCTTCTCCGGATTCGGCTCCGTCACGGTCCAGGCCTCGCCCGCCATGAGCCCCATGGCGTCGGAAACGCAGAGCCCCGTTCGAACATCTCCATAATCCACTCCCATCACACGCATGCATTTCTCCTCCGGATCCGGTTTTCCCATATTATAGCGGCGGAATGCGGTCAAATCAACGGCAAAAGACCGAAAAAAGAGAAAAGTTTTGGCATGGGATGTATTGACCAACGGGTAAAATCGTGCTATACTCACTCTTACCTGCCGCGAAAGAGGCTTTATTTTTGTGCGCAAAAATCGCTCTTCGCAAAACCAAAGCAGGGAGGCAATGATATGGAGGTGCCGCAACATGGCTTCTGGAGCAAAACAAGCCAGGATCAAGATCACTCTGCGCTGCAATGAGTGCAAGCAGAGGAACTACAACACGACGAAGAACAAGACCAATACCCCCAACAAGCTGGAGCTTAACAAGTACTGCCCGTTCTGCCGCAAGCACACGCTGCATGTGGAGACCAAGTAAGGAGGCAGCCGCGTGACGAAGGAAGAGAAAGCGGCCCAGCGGGCGGAGGAAAAAGCCGCCCAGAAGCGCCGCAGGGAGGAGAAGATCCGGGCCAAGGCCAACGCCAAAGCCAAGGATGAGGCCAAGAACGGCAAGATCCCCTTCTATAAGCGGTGGTGGCGCGGCATTATCAAGTGGTTCCGCGATATGCGGAGCGAGCTGAAGAAGGTCGTTTGGCCCACCCCCAAGCAGCTCCTCAACAACTCCCTTGTCGCCCTGGCGGTGATGGCGGCCGCGGCTGTCGTTACCTACGGCGTTGATCAGTTGGCGTCCGGGTTTGTATACCTTCTGACGCTCATCGGAGGCTGAGAGCCATGAGTGAGGCAGCGAGCTGGTACGTAGTACACACCTATTCCGGCTATGAGAACGCGGTGGCCGAGTCCATTCTGAAGGCCGCTGAAAACCGGCACATGCAGGACCTGATCCAGGCGGTGAATATCCCCATGGAGACGGTCAAGGAGGTCGGCGACAACAACGAGGTCAAGATGGTGGAGCGGAAGGTCTTCCCCGGCTATGTGCTGGTGAAGATGGTCCTCACCGACGAAAGCTGGCATATCGTCCGCAACATTCGCGGCGCCACCGGCTTCGTGGGCTCCGGCAACAAGGCCATCCCCCTGACGGAGGATGAGATTGCCGCCCTCGGCATGGAGAAGAACGAGGTCGTCATTGCGTTCAAGGTCGGGGACCGGGTCAAGGTCACCGACGGCCCTCTGGAGGGCTTTTACGGCATCGTGGACGAGGTGGACGCCGATCGGGAGCGCATGCGCGTGATCGTGTCCATGTTTGGCCGCGAAACGCCCGTGGACCTGGATTTTGAGCAGGTCGTCATGGACGAGTAACGAATCGGGTTTATCCCGTTTTGTGACCCGCGGCTGCCAACCGCGGGACCGTGGGAGGGGCGCTTGCCCCGCCGAAACGCACAGATTGTGCGATACCACATTTCATTAGGAGGAAACAAAAAGTGGCAGCAAAAGTTACCGGGATCATCAAGCTTCAGATCCCCGCCGGACGTGCGACTCCGGCACCCCCCGTGGGCCCGGCCCTTGGTCAGCATGGCGTGAACATCGCCGCCTTCACCAAGGAGTTCAACGAGCGCACCAAGGCCGACATGGGCATGATCGTGCCCGTGGTCATTACCGTTTATTCCGACCGCAGCTTCACCTTCATCACCAAGTCCTCTCCCGCCCCCGTACTCATCAAGAAGTACGCCGGCATCGAGAAGGGCTCCGGCGTCCCCCAGAAGGATAAGGTGGGCAAGCTCACCCAGGAGGATCTCCGCAAGATCGCCGAGACCAAGATGAACGATCTGAATGCCGGCTCCATTGAGGCCGCCATGAGTATGATCGCCGGCACCGCCCGCAGCATGGGCGTCGTTGTGGAGGGCTGAAGACATGTTTAGAAGCAAGGCTTATAAAGACGCCCTGAAGGGCTATGACAAGAGCATCCAGTATGAGCCCGCCGAGGCTTTCGATATCCTCTGCAAGGCTCCCCATGCCAAGTTCGACGAGACCGTTGAGCTTCACGTGAAGCTGGGCGTGGACTCCCGTCACGCGGATCAGCAGGTCCGCGGCGCCGTGGTTCTTCCCAACGGCACCGGCAAGACCAGCCGTGTCCTGGTCCTCTGCAAGGAGGAGAATGTGGAGGCCGCTCTGGCCGCCGGCGCTGACTATGCCGGACTTGCCGATATGATCGACAAGATCCAGAAGGAAAACTGGTTTGAGTTTGACGTGGTCGTGGCTACCCCCGACGTCATGGGGCAGGTTGGCCGTCTCGGCCGTGTCCTGGGCCCCAAGGGCCTGATGCCCTCTCCCAAGGCCGGCACCGTCACCCGTGACATCGCCGCCGCCGTCAAGGAGATCAAGGCCGGTAAGATCGAGTACCGTCTGGACAAGACCAACATCATCCACTGCCCCATCGGCAAGGTGTCCTTCGGCCCCGAAAAGCTGATGGAGAACTACAACACCCTGATCCTGGCGCTGCTGCGTGCCAAGCCCGCCGCCGCCAAGGGCCAGTATATCCGCTCCTGCGTCACCGCCAGCACCATGGGCCCCGGCATTAAGATCAATGCCCAGAAGACCCTGTAAGACGGAATAACAGGTAAAAGAGCGCCTCCTAGAGGCGCTCTTTTCTTTTGCTTTCGCGTGTATCTGCTTTCGCTCTCTCTGTCCCAATCCTGTCACATTGTTGTACGCATTTTCCACTTGAGGGCATGGAGAGGGATTTGCTACAATAAGATATCCAAATGTGAAAGAGAGGGAACCCATCATGGATGAATACCGCATTACCGGCGCGTCTCCCGTGGCAAATCCCGCCAGCATCGTTCAGGGAAAAAACTACCGCTTTACTGTGCTGACCGAAAGAATGATCCGCATGGAATATTCCGCGGCCGGTCAGTTTGTTGACAGCATGACCGAGACGGTCATCAACCGGGATTTTCCCGTGCCGGCGTTTACGGTCAAGGATACCGGGGACCGGCTGGAGATCGTGACCTCCCGTTTTGTTCTGAGCTACGATAAAAAGCCCTTCTCCTCCAACGGCCTGCAGATCCACATGCTGGGCAACCCCTATGTGCGGAAGCAGGAGACCTGGTTTTACGGGGATAAGGAGTTCGAGAAGCAGGGCAACCTGAAGGGGACCTATTTCAACCTGGACGGCTGCGACGGTGACGTGAACATGGGCCCTCCGGGCGGCGATGGGGAGCCCAAAAAGATCGACCTCGGCATCGGCCTCATGTCCTCCGTGGGCTTCTCGGTCATTGACGACTCCAAGGATCCCGCGCTGGATGAACATGGCTGGCCCATGAAGGAGCAGCCGGAGCGGAAGGACCTCTATTTCCTGGTCTATGGGCGGGACTATCTCGGCCTTTTGAAGGATTTTTACCATCTCTCCGGCAAGCAGCCCATGATCCCCCGGTTTGCCCTCGGCAACTGGTGGAGCCGCTATTACAGCTATACCCAGGAGGAGTATCTCAAGCTGATGGATACCTTTGAGGAGAAGGGGATCCCGCTGGCGGTTTCTGTTTTCGATATGGGCTGGCACTGGGTGGACATCGATCCCAAGTACGGCAAGGGCTGGACCGGTTATACCTGGAATACGGATCTGATGCCCGACCCCAAGGGCCTTTTGAAAAACCTTCACGACCGCGGCAAGCATGTCACCCTGAACGTGCATCCGGCGGACGGCATCCGCGCCCATGAGGCCATGTATCCCCAGATGGCGGAGGCCATGGGCGTCGACCCGGCCTCGGAGCTTCCGGTGGAATTTGACGTGACAAGTCAGAAGTTCTGGCGCGCCTATTTCGACGTGATCCATCATCCCATGGAGGAGGATGGCGTCGACTTCTGGTGGATGGACTGGCAGCAGGGCGGCAATACCCGTGCCCCCGGCTTTGACCCGCTTTGGATGCTGAATCAGTATCACTATCTGGACCTTGGCCGGGACGGCAAGCGGGGCATGGCCTTCTCCCGCTATGGCGGGCTGGGCAGCCACCGCTATCCCATCGGCTTCTCCGGCTCCACCGCCATCACCTGGCGGAGTCTGGATTTCCAGCCCTATTTCACCGCCAATGCCTCCAACGTGGGCTACGGATGGTACAGCCATGACATCGGCGGCCATCGGGGCGGGATTTCGGATGATGAGCTGGTGACCCGCTGGATGCAGTTCGGCGTCTTCTCACCCATCATGCGTCTGCACAGCTCCAACGACGTGTTCAACGCCAAGGAGCCCTGGAAATACTGCGCCGACAGTGAGCGGACCATGACCCATTTTCTGCGGCTGCGCCATCGCCTGGTGCCCTATCTCTATACCATGAACTACCGGGCGTGGCACGATGACCGGCCCCTCATCCAGCCCATGTACTACGGCTACCCCAAAGAGACGAGCGCCTACAGCGTGAAAAATGAGTATCTCTTCGGCTCGGAGCTGATTGTCAACCCCATCACCCACAAAAAGGATCCCGAGACGCTGACCGGCGCTGCCAAGACCTGGCTGCCCAAGGGCCTGTGGTACGATGTGTTCACCGGCTGGGCTTATCGCGGCGGACGGAACATCGTAATGCACCGGCCCATCGACAGCATTCCCGTGCTGGCCGGGGCGGGGGCCATCGTCCCCCTGGCGGCGGAGAGCGAAATTGCCTGCGCGGTGGAGAATCCCAAAGCCCTGGAGATCTGCGTCTTTGCCGGAGCGGACGGAAGCTTTGAGCTCTACGAGGATGACGGCGTCAGCCGCGCCTATGAGACAGCTCCCGGCGCTGTGACGCCATTCACCCTCAGGTGGGGGGAGAAGAAGTGCTTTACCGTCTCTCCCGTTTCCGGAGATCCCTCTCTTACCCATCCGGAGCGGGACTACACGCTCTTGGCCTACGGCGTGCCTGCTGATGCGGTTTCGTCGGTTGCCGTGGACGGGAACGCCCGTGGCTTTGAAACCGATTACGACAGCGCGCGGAACGTTCTGACCGTCCGCCTCGGCGTCCTGAAAAATACTGAGACGCTGGTGGTTTCCTTCCGGAATGACCTGGCTCTCGCTCCCAATCCCACGGAGGACTGGGCCTATGCCGCCATCCGCCGGGCGGAGATCGACTACGCCACCAAGGAAAACCTCTACCGTGCCATTCGACGGGGCGGAGAACTGACAGATCTCCTCTCCGAGATCAACGCCATGCCCCTCTCCGACGAGATGAAGTCGGTGATTTCCGAGATCCTGCTGGCAAAATAATCCTTCAAATCCGTGTCCCTTGCTCCGGGAACGCGAGCCCAGCTTGCGTTCCCGGAGCTTTTTTCTTTGCCAAGAATCTGTTAAGGAAACCTTAAGCCCTTATCCGATTGTATTTTAATGGGGATTTTCCTACAATTGGAGCTGCCTGAAGCGATCGGGCAATTCCAAAAGAGAGGGGGCGGGGAGATGCAGCTAATAAATCGCATACTTGCCGGCATCCTGTTTCTTTCCTGCTGCTATCAGTATTTTTTCCTGCTGGTGCCTTTTCTGAAGAAGGGGAGGCCCCACGGCCCCGGGAAGGACTGCCGCTTTGCCGTTTTGATTGCCGCCCGCAACGAGGAGACGGTCATCGGAGAGCTCATCGACAGCATCCGGCGCCAGGACTATCCGCCCGAGCTCATCGATATCTATGTGGCGGCGGACAACTGCCGGGACGATACCGCCCGGGTGGCGGCGGAGCACGGCGCAATCGTGGCGCGCCGCTTTGATGCTGCCCGCAGGGGCAAGGGATACGCCCTCCGCTTCCTTCTGGACCGGATGGAGGCCCTGGGGAAAACGAACTATGACGCCTATCTGGTTTTTGACGCGGATAACGTGCTGGATCCGGGCTTTGTCAGGGAGATGGCACGGAGTCTTTCCGACGGTTATGAGATCGTAACAGGCCTTCGAAACAGCAAAAACTACGGTGATAACTGGCTCTCCGCCGCCTATGGGATCTGGTTTTTGCGCCAGTCTCAGTTTATGAACCGACCCCGCATGCTGCTGGGCACCGGCTGCTCGGTATCGGGTACCGGCTTCTGCTTTAGCCGCAGGGTGCTGGAGGAGGGAGGCGGATGGCAATACTTCACCTTGACTGAGGATCTGGAGTTCTCTGTCGCCTTCGCCCTTCGGGGGATCAAGGCCGGGTATAATGAGCGGGCGGTGTTCTACGATGAGCAGCCCACGGATCTGAGACAGGCCTGGACTCAGCGCCTTCGCTGGACCAAGGGCTCGCTGCAGGTCTTCTTCCGCTACTGGCGCCCCCTTCTGAAAGCGGTGCTGCGTGAGGGCAGCTTCACCTGCTATGATTTGGTCATGTGCTCTGCGCCCCTGGTGATCGTGAGCCTGCTGATGGGACTTATCAACATGGCCGCCTTCCTGTGGAATGCCGCGTCGGGGCTTTTTGTACCGCCGGACCCCATCCTGCTGCTGCGGTCTGTGCTGCTGGGATATCTGGGCCTTTATCTTATAGGCCTTATCACGGTTCTCACCCAATGGAAGAAGATCCATTGCAGCCCCTGCAGGAAGCTGCTTTCCACCCTGGGTTTTCCGGTGTTTATGCTGATGGCCGTTCCGATCGGCCTGGCCGCCCTGGTGCAAAAGGTGGAGTGGCAGCCGATCTCCCACACCCGTTGCCGGAACCTCCATGAGATCATGGCGGAAAAGTAAATTAAAGACGCCTTCCGGAAGGAAGGCGTCTTTGTTTACATAAAATTATAAAGAACTTTCATTCCACGGGGAAACGCTTTTCCAGCATCTCCACCATGCCGTCCAGCCAGCTGCCGTCGAAGAGCTCGATCATACCCGCATCCACGGCGGAGGCCAGCTTGGGATCCATGGGGATCTTGGCCACGGTATCCACGCCGTAGCGCTCCGCGGCTTCATCGGTCTTGCCCTCGCCGAAAATGCTGATCTTTCTGCCGCAGTCGGGGCAGGTGATATAGCTCATATTCTCCACGAGACCCAGTACCGGCACGTTCATGAGCTTTGCCATGTTGACGGCCTTCTCCACGATCATGCCCACCAGCTCCTGGGGAGAGGTGACCACGATGACGCCGTCGATGGGCAGGGACTGGAACACCGTCAGGGGCACGTCGCCGGTTCCGGGAGGCATGTCGATGAACATGTAGTCCACGTTGCTCCAGAGCACGTCGGTCCAGAACTGCTTGATGACGCCGGCCACCACGGGTCCGCGCCATACCACGGGATCGGTCTTGTTCTCCAGAAGAAGGTTCAGGGAGATGACCGGGATTCCGGTGGTGCTGACTGTCGGCAGAATGCCCAGCTCAGAGCCCTCGGCATTGCCTGTAAGGCCGAAGGCCTGGGGGATGGAGGGACCGGTGATGTCCGCGTCCATGATGGCGCTGCGGTAGCCCTTCCGCCGGGCCAGGACGGCCAGCAGGGAGGAGACCATGGATTTGCCTACACCGCCTTTGCCGCTCATCACAGCGATGACGTGCTTGATGTGGTTCATGGGGTTGTTTTCTGCCAGCAGGCTTTCCGCAGTGCGGCTGCCGCAGGCGGCCCCGCAGGTGGAACAATCGTGGCTGCAATTTTCCGGAGTTGGGGTCTCGTTTTTGTTCGGTTCGCTCATGAAAAATCTCCTTTGTCATAGCTGATTCGCTGAATAATCATCCTTAAAACACATAGATTATACATGAAAAAACGCGAAAGTCAACCAAAAGCGCGCCGGGACTTTTACCCGAAACAAATCAAAAGACAGCCTGCGCGGAAGCGATAGCTCCATATAACAGTAAAATAGTATGCTCCCTTCTCCGAATCATCGTACATGATCCTCTTGCCAAATTCTGCCGGAGGATGATGCTTTTGCTTTTGGTACGGCTCTTTTCGCTGCCCGCTTCGGAAAGATCGGGAAGCTTGTGCAAATACTCCCACGAAGCGGACTGAAAAAACGGCGGGGAATCGGATATATTAGAGAGGCAAAAGCAAAATCATTGAGACGGGGGAATGCGCTATGTGGAGAGGATGGAAGCGAAGCGGCGCCTTGGCACTGCTTCTTTTTTTTGCGGTGCTGCTCATGCCGGGAACGGCCAGGGCGGCGGGGAAGCCGGAGAGCCTGGTGCCTCTGGGCGTCATCGCCGGAATCGAGGTTGAGACCGAGGGCGTTCTGGTGACGGACTATACGGGACCGGATTCTCCGGCAAAAGCGGCGGGAATCAAGCCAGGGGATGTGATCGTGGCCCTGGGGAGCTATCACGTCAATTCCGGCAGCGATCTGCGCTTTGCCTGCGCCCACCTGGGGCCGGAAAAAATCTGCCTTACCCTGCGCCGGAGCGGAGTGGAGCAGCAGCTTACAGTGGCGCCGGCGAAGCGGGAGGAAGGTTATGAGCTGGGCGTCGTGGTGAGAGACGGCCTTTCCGGCATCGGCACCATGACCTTCTATGACCCGGCAACGGGCATCTTCGGCGCCCTGGGCCACGGCATCACAGAAGGGGAAGGGGGCTGGGAGATCCCACTGCGGGCGGGGAACATCACCCGCTCAGTCATCACGGGGGTCATCAAGGGCCTGCATGGCACCCCGGGGAGAATCCTCGGCATGGCCGACGGGGGAAAGGTCCGGGGCAGCGTCGATATAAACTCCCCCTATGGGATCTTCGGACTCGTCTCCTTTCGGGAGGCTGTGGAGCAGGGGGAGCCGCTTCCTGTGGCGGCGGTGTCTGAAATCCGCAGGGGCTCTGCAACCCTGCTGAGCAACATCGACGGCGAAGGGGTAAGGGAGTACAGCGTGGAAATTGTGAAGGTCTATGAGGATGGCAGAGAGGGCAGGGATATGTATGTCCGTATTACGGATGATAAGCTGATCGCCATCACCGGAGGCATCGTCCAGGGAATGAGCGGAAGCCCGATCCTGCAGGACGGGAAGCTGATCGGGGCCCTCACCCATGTGCTGGTCAAGGATCCCACCAGGGGCTATGCCATTACCATGGACCACATGCTGGACGCTGCCTATGATCTGTAACTGCGAAGCTGCCGGGTGCGCCAAATGAACATCAATACAGAGCAGTGAAATTACAAGATGCTGTGATATGAGAAAAATGACAACAACCATATCTTGCGAATATCCAGGCTGATTCTGCGAAGCGCCGGAAGAATAAAAGCACACAATATGACCAAATAACACAATTCGACAAATGGAAGAATATTTTGTCGAAACTTGTAAAAACATGGCATATTGGGAAATTATGAAAATTATTTCCTAAAGAAACTTGAAATAATCTCTTGATTGTGGTAGATTAAATTCAACAGGAGAGAGATAAATAGCACCTGAAGAATTCTTACAGTTTAAGGAGCATGACAGCCCATGGAGAAAAGGATCAATCTGCTGATCGCCGGATCCGGAGAGGATTTTCGGAGAAGTGTATCGGACTATGTGGAAAATGAAGGGGATATCAGTGTGGTCGCCAGCTCGGGTGACGGGCTGAAGGTGGTGGAGCTTGTCCGGGATCTGAAGCCGGACGTGCTGCTGCTGGATACGGTGCTGGCGAACCTGGACGGCCTGGCCGTACTGGAAAAGCTCTCAGAGATGCCGGATGCTGGGCATCCCGCGGTCATCATGGTGGCCGGGTTCTATTCTGATCCGATCCTCTCCGCCGCCTCGTCTCTTGGCGTGGCCTATTTTCTTCCGAAGCCCTGTGATCCTTCCGTTCTCCTTGGCAGGATCCGCCAGCTGGCGGGCAAAGCGGCCCGTCCCACGACTGAGCTTGGGGCCGCAGCCAACCGGACTGAGCGCAATCTGGAAAATGTGGTCACGGAGATCATCCATGAGATTGGGATTCCCGCCCATATCAAGGGCTATCAGTATCTCAGGGAGGCGATCCTCATCACGGTAAACGATATGGATGTGATCAACGCCGTGACCAAGGTGCTGTATCCGGAGGTCGCCCGGCGTTTCAATACCACGCCCAGCCGGGTGGAGCGTGCCATCCGCCACGCCATTGAGGTGGCCTGGGATCGGGGAGATATCGAGACGCTGCAGCGCTTTTTCGGCTATACGGTCTCCGGGGTCAAGGGCAAGCCCACCAATTCCGAGTTCATCGCCATGATCGCGGACAGGCTCTATCTCCAGCAGAAGAGCGAGAACCTCTGAAAACGCTAACGAATTTTTTGAATTCTCAAATCCTGCCGGAAGGGAGCAGACCGCTCCCTTCCTTTTTTTGTGTTTTTTCTGCTGTTTTTATAGACAGGAAAACCGGGCTATGGTAAAATGCAGGCGGTGGAGGCCTGCAGGCCGTCATCATCGGAAGAATTGGCAGAGTAGGCCACAGCGCGTTAAGTGCCGGTCAGACAGGGAGTTGCTGCCGGACGAAGTCCATTGACGCGGTGCTGGGGCCGATTCCCACTGCTGCATACAGGCGTCTCCTCTATGCAGTTTGCTGGAAGGAGGTTTTTTTATGCCCAATCAAAGGAAGAAGTTTCGTACCCGGCAAATGGCTTTTGACGCCCTTCTCATCGCCGCCCACTATGTTCTGAGCCTGTTTTCCATCAGTGCAGGTCCCATGAAATTCACCCTGGAGGGCTTTCCCATTCTTTTGGGAGCTTTGCTCTTCGGTCCCGTGGACGGCGCGGTGATCGGCTTTCTCGGCGCATTCCTGGCCCAGATCCTGGGGCCCTACGGCTTTATGCCCACCACGCTGCTCTGGGTGCTGCCCCATTTTGCCCGGGGGCTCGTGGCGGGACTCTATGCCAGGGCACGGGGCTATCAGTTGGGGAGGGGACGGATGATCTTCCTCATGGAGCTCTGCGCCGTTTTGACGACCGTACTCAACACCCTTGCCCTGCTTGTGGACTCCCGGATCGGGGGCTATTACAGCTATCAGATGGTTTTCGGCAGTTTAATATGGCGCTTTCTCACCGGTATGGTGCTGGCGCTCCTTTACGCTGCCGTGCTTCCCGCACTGGTCTCGGCCTTGAGACGGCAGTTCGGGACAAAGGAGGAGAAGAACTGACATGACGATCACGACTGCGGCGGAGGCCGCGGAGTATCTCTTTACCGTACGGCCCATCAAGCGGAAGCCCGGCCTTGAACGGATGCGTCATTTTCTGGAGCTCCTGGGATCCCCCGAGAAGGGCGGGCGCTTTGTCCATGTGGCGGGGACCAACGGCAAAGGCTCCGTGGCGGCTTATCTCGCCTCGATCCTCCGGGCTTCCGGATATCATACGGGGCTCTACATTTCTCCGCATTTAAAGCGGGTGAATGAGCGTATTTCCATAGACGGGGAGGAGATCTCCGACAATGACCTCGTGCGCCTGACAAACCGGGTCCGGAGCGCTGCGGAAGAGATGGAGGAGCCTCCCTCGGTCTTTGAACTTTTGACCGCCCTGGCGTTTCTCTATTTCCGGGAGAAGGGCTGCGATATCGCGGTGCTGGAGGTGGGACTCGGCGGTATACGGGATTGCACAAATGTCATTGACCCGCCGGAGGTGGCGGTGATCACGCCCATCGGACTGGATCACTGCGCCATTCTGGGGGATACCCTGCCCGAGATCGCGGCAAACAAGGCGGGAATCATCAAAGCGGGCGGACGGGTCGCGGTCTACCCCTGCGGGGAGGAAACCGACCGGGTCTTCCGTGAGCGGGCGCGGGAGGTGGGCGCGGAACTTCGCTTTGCGGAGCTTAACAAGGTCAGGCTTCTCTCTGCCGGCCCGGAGGGAGTTCTTGCCGACCTGGGGGAAATCCGGGGGATCCATCTGCCCCTGGCCGGTGCCTATCAGGCCAAGAATGCCATGCTGGCTCTTCTGGCGGTAGACTTTCTTCGGCAGCAAGGCTGGAATATTCCTGAGGAGGCGGTTCGCCGGGGGCTGGAATCGGTGCGCTGGCCGGGCCGCTTTGAGGTCCTTTGCCGCCGCCCCACAGTGATTGTGGACGGCGCCCACAACCCCCATGGCTTTGCCGCCACGGCTGAATCCCTTCGGCGCTATTTCCCGGGAAAAAAACTGATCCTCATCATGGGGATCATGGAGGATAAGGACTATCGGGGTGTGCTGGATCTGGCGCTTCCTCTGGCGTCCCGGATCCTTACGGTATCCCCGCCCAGCGAACGGGCCCTGGCTTCGGAAAAGCTCAGTGCGCTGATCCGGGCGGAGGGGGTATGGTCCGAGTGCGTGGATACGCCGCTCGAGGCCATGCGGACGGCTTTCCGCTTGGCGGGGGAGGACGGGGTGATCTGCGCCTTCGGCAGCCTCTATCTCGTCAGCGATTTCCGCGAGGCGGCCATGCTCCTGCAAAAGGAGAGGACGGAAGCGTCTTCCGGCGGAAACATGCCGGAAGGGTGAAACCGATTTCGATGGAAATTGCCATGTTTCAGAAAAAATAATCTCAAAAACTTTCCGTTTTGCTGTTGAAATACCCTATTTTATGAGTTACAATATACATTGCGCAGAATGAGAATCTGATTCGGGGGCTTTATGGTAAATATCGTTTTACTGGAGCCGGAGATCCCCATGAATACGGGCAATATCGCCAGGACCTGCGCCGCCACCGGCAGCAGCCTCCACCTTGTGGGGCCGCTGGGCTTTGAACTTTCGGATAAGGCGGTGAAACGGGCCGGGCTGGATTACTGGTACATGGTGGACCTTTTTCTCTACGATTCCATGGAGGAGTTTTTTGCGAAAAACGGGGACAAGGTCCTGCGCCTTGCCACCTCCCGCGGTGAGAAATCCCATACGGAAGTGAATTATCCTGACGGATGCTTCCTCATCTTCGGCAAGGAGACGGCGGGCATCCCTATGGAGATCCTCTCCCGGTATCGTGAGAGCTGTGTTCGTATCCCCATGCGGCGCGAGGCCAGATGCCTGAATCTGGCCAACTCCGTTGCGGTCATGTGCTATGAGGCGCTGCGGCAGCAGGGTTTTCCCGGCCTGGCGTTTGATGGCGAGCCGCAGCGGCGGATCAACTAAACCAACAAATTTCTATATGCAAAGGAGAGGAACCATGAACTACAACAAGAAAACGGTCAAAGATGTAGATGTCAAGGGGAAAAAAGTTCTGCTTCGCTGCGACTTTAACGTGCCCCAGGACAAGAACACCGGCGCGATTACCGATGACAAGCGGATCCGCGCGGCTCTGCCCACCATCCAGTACCTCCTGGATAACGGCGCTGCGGTCATTGCCTGCTCTCATCTGGGCAAGCCTGTCGCCACCTTCGATTCTTATGTGAAAAAGCAGGTGGAAAAGGGCAAGGATCCCGCCACCGTTACCGAGGAATCCTGGAAGAAGTCTCTGAAGAAGCTGTCTCTCGCCCCTGTGGCGGAGCGGCTGGGTGAGCTTCTCGGAAAGCCCGTCACCCTGGCTGCCGACGTGATCGGCCCCGATGCCCAGGCCAAGGCTGCCGCTCTGAAGCCCGGTGAGGTTCTTCTCCTTGAGAATACCCGTTTTGAGAAGGGCGAGACCAAGAACGATCCCGCCATGGCCAAGGCGCTGGCCGATCTGACCGGTGAAGGCGGCATCTATGTCTCCGACGCTTTCGGCGCGGTTCATCGTGCCCATGCCTCCACTGCCGGCGTTGCCGACTATCTGCCTGCTGTCAGCGGTTTCCTGATCCAGAAGGAGCTGGAGATCATCGGCGGCGCTCTTGCCAACCCCAAACGTCCTCTCGTTGCGATCCTGGGCGGCGCCAAGGTCTCCTCCAAGATCGGCGTCATCAACAACCTGCTGGAGATTGCCGATACCATCATCATCGGCGGCGGCATGAGCTACACCTTCTCCGCAGCGGCCGGCGGCAAGATCGGCGACTCCCTGCTGGAGGCCGATTGGGAGGATTATGCCAACGAAATGGTGAAGAAGGCTGCCGACAAGGGCATCAAGCTGCTCCTGCCCGTGGATACCGTCATCGGTGATGCCTTTGCGGCTGACGCCAACAGCAAGATTGTTGCCGCGGGTGAGATTCCCGACGGCTGGCAGGGCCTGGACATTGGCCCCGAGACCATCAAGCTCTACTCTGACGCCGTGAAGGACGCCGGCACCGTGATCTGGAACGGCCCCATGGGCGTGTTCGAGTTCCCCGCCTTTGCCAAGGGCACCGAGGCCATTGCCGAGGCCCTCAGCAAGACCGACGCCATCACCATCATCGGCGGCGGCGACTCCGCGGCTGCCGTACAGCAGCTGGGTTTTGCCGATAAGATGACCCATATCTCCACCGGCGGCGGCGCCTCCCTGGAGTTCATGGAGGGCAAGGTCCTTCCCGGTGTCGCCTGCCTTCTTGATAAGTGAGCGGAGGGTGCGAAGATGAACAGAAAGTACAGAAAGACCATTATTGCCGGCAACTGGAAGATGAACCTTCTCGCCTCCCAGGTGAAGCTCTTCGCTGAGAGCCTGAAGACCCTGGTCCCCAAGGCCAAGTGGTGCGAGACCGTTGTCTGCGTCCCCTATGTGATGATCCCCGCCGCACTCAAGGCGTTTAAAGACAGCCGCGTGGCCGTCGGCGCTGAGAACGTGAACGAGAATCCCAAGGGCGCCTACACCGGCGAGGTTTCCACCGCCATGCTGACCGATATCGGCGCCAAGTATGTCATCATCGGCCATAGTGAGCGCCGTCAGTACTACGGTGAGACCGATTTCAGCGTCAACGCCAAGCTGAAGGCTGCGCTGGAGGCGGGCCTCAGCCCCATCCTCTGCGTGGGTGAGAGCCTGCAGCAGCGGGAGATGGACGTCACCAACGAGTTTATCACTTATCAGGTCAAGGCTGCTCTGGCCGACATCCCCGTGGAGAAGATTCGCCGCATCGTTATTGCTTATGAGCCCATCTGGGCCATCGGCACCGGCAAGACCGCCACCAGCGATCAGGCTGAGGAGGTCTGCGGTGAGATCCGCGCCCTCATCCGGAAGCTCTACGGCGCCCGGGTGGCCCGCGCGGTGTCCATCCTTTACGGCGGCTCCATGAATGAGAAGAACGCTGCTGAGCTCCTCTCCAAGCCCGACATCGACGGCGGCCTCATCGGCGGCGCCTCCCTGGTGCCTGAGAAGTTTGCCGCGATCATTAACGCGGCCAATCAGGACGGCGAATAATCCTGCTTTTCGATCCCCCGACGCCATCGTCGGGGGATCGTTTTGCATCTTCTGCGACATTTTTTGCCAAATGTGGAACAATTGGAAGTGAAAGCCGTCAAATGGGTGAAAGGAGTTGAGACCCATGAAAGGAAAATTCACAAAAACGCGTGTTCTCTCCGTCCTGCTTGTCTCCGTAATGCTTTTGCTGCTCTGCGCCTGCGGGGGCAGCGCGGATAAATACGCCGGCGGCAGCACACAAAATTCAAATTCAGGATACAGCATGGCCCGGACCGATGAGATGGCCTATCCCACGGAAGCGGACTATGACTCCGCAGTGGCGTATGAGGAGGCCGAGATGGCGAGCGGCGACAGCCTGCTGGCCACCGGCGTCACAAGTCAGGAGCAATTTGCCGACAAAATTATTTATTCCGCCAATGCCGAGGTGGAGACCCTTCATTTTGATGATGCGGTGGATGCGGTCTACGCCATGGTGGAACAGTACCGGGGCTTTATGGAAAGCTCCTACGTCAGCGGCAACAACTATGCAAATTCCTACTACGGCCAGCAGAGCTACCGCCGTGCCAGCTTCACCATTCGGGTGCCGGCGGGCAGCTTCAGTGCCGTCAAGGGGGATCTGGACCAGCTGGGCTATGTGACCTCACTGGAGACCTATTCGGATAACATCACCACCCAGTTCTATGATACCAAGTCCCGGCTGGACGCCTATAACGTGGAGGCCCAGCGCCTTATCGAGATGCTGGAAAAGGCGGAGTCCGTGGAGGATATGATCTATATCGAGTCCCGGCTCAGCGACGTGCAGTATAACATTGACAGCCTGACCTCCCGCCTCAAGAACTGGCAGCAGAGCGTGGACTACAGCACGCTGAACCTTACCCTGCGCGAGGTGGCGGAGATCAAGGTCACACCCAGCGTCACCGAAAGCTATTGGCAGAAGATGGGGAAGGGCTTCGTCTCCACCCTGAACGCCATCGGCAGCTTCTTCAAGGATCTCTTCCTCTGGCTGGTGACGGCGCTGCCCGCTCTTGTGCTGCTGGCGCTCATTGGCCTTGTGATCTATCTTATCATCCGCCGGAAGCTGAAGAAGAGAAATCCGGCTGCCCCCGGCACCACCCAGATGCCTCAGAATCCGAACCAGGGCCCCTGGCAGAAGTAATAAAAACAAGACTGTAGGGGAGGGCGGAGCGAAGCGCAGGGCTTGCCCCTCCCGGTTGAAAAGGACAGGAGCGGTTTCATCGACTGCTCCTGTCCTTTGGTTTACAAACGGGCGAGGTTGTGGTAAACTAACAGGGAATTGATGCTTGAAGAGAGGAGGGATCCCGTGGAAGAGGCGCTGAAACGGCTGGCAGCGGTGGAGAGCAGGTATGCCCTCAATGAGGCAAAGCTCCAAAGCCCGGAGATCTACGGGGATCCCGCGCAGTATGCCGCTCTGAATCGGGAGCAGAAGGAGCTGGAGCCTGCCGCAGCTGCCTATCGTGCCTATGAAGAGGCCCGCCGGCAGGCGGCGGAGGCCGAGGCGCTTCTGGAGGATCCCGAGCTTTCAGAGATGGCCAGGGAGGAACTTCAGGCCGCCCAGGAGAAAATGGCCGAGATTGCTGACCGCTTCGGCGCCCTTCTGCCCGGGGATCCGGAGGATGACCGGAACGCCATCGTGGAGATCCGCGCCGGCGCGGGCGGGGAGGAGGCGGCTCTGTTTGCCCATTCCCTCTATCGTATGTACAGCATGTATGCGGCCCGGCGGGGCTTTGGAATCGAGCTTGTCAATCTCAATGAGACGGAGCTGGGCGGCGTCAAGGAAGTGAGCTTCCTGGTTTCCGGCCCAGGCGCCTATGGAAGATTCAAGTATGAGAGCGGGGTCCACCGGGTCCAGCGTGTGCCGGAGACCGAGTCCGGCGGGCGGATCCACACCTCCACCGCCACTGTGGCGGTGCTTCTGGAGGCGGATGAGGTGGACTTCAAGCTGGATCTCAGCGAGGTGCAGATCGATACCTACCGCTCCTCCGGCGCGGGCGGACAAAAGGTCAACAAGACTGAGACCGCCATCCGGGTCACCCACCTGCCCACGGGTATGGTGGTGGAGTGCCAGGATGAGCGCAGTCAGTATAAGAACAAGGACCGGGCGCTGAAGATCCTGGCCTCCCGGCTCTATGATCTGGAAAAGCGCAAGCAGGCGGATTCCGTGGCGAGGGAGCGCAAAAGCCAGGTGGGAACGGGGGACCGCTCCGAGCGGGTCCGCACCTACAACTTCCCCCAGGGCCGGGTGACCGATCACCGGATCGGCCTGACCCTCTATAAGATCGGCGCCATCATGGACGGCGACCTGGACGAGCTGATTGAGGCTCTGTCTGCTGCCGACAGGGCGGATAAGCTGGCTTCTTCAACCGAGGAGACGTAAATGAAAACACTGCTTTTGAATACGGATGCGCCGGATACTCCGCTTGCGGCGGCGGAGCTTTTGAAAAAAGGGGAGCTGGTGGCGGTCCCCACGGAGACAGTCTACGGACTTGCCGCCATGGCCACAAGGGAAGACGCTGTCAGGGAAATCTATGAGGTGAAGGGCCGCCCGGAGACAAAGCCCATCAGCCTTCTGATTGCCTCCCTTAAGGAGGCGGAGCCCCTGGTGACGGAGATCCCGGAGGCTGCCCGTGCTCTGGCGGAGGCCTTTTGGCCGGGCCCCCTGACCATGATCCTGAAGAAGACAGCCCAGGTGCCGGATCTCGTCACCGCCGGGGGAGCAACTGTGGGCATTCGCTGCCCGGATCACCCGGTGACAAGGGCGATCATTGCCCTTGCCGGGTGCGCCCTGGCGACACCCTCCGCCAACTATTCCGGAGAGCCCAGCCCTGTGGATGCTGCGGGCGTTCTCCGGTATTTCGACGGCGCCATCGCCGCTGTGGTGGATGGCGGCCCCTGCCGGGTGGGCGTTGCTTCCACCATTGTGGATCTGACAAGGAAACCTGCGGTCATTCTGCGGCAGGGCGGCATTCCCGAGGCGGAGATCCGGGCGGTGCTGTCGCCCCTGGGGTATTGATATGATCCTCGGCATCACGGGACCCAGCGGCGCCGGGAAGACCACAGCGCTGAAAGCCTTGGAAAAACTGGGTTTTACGGTCTATGACTGTGACGAGATCTACCACGAGCTTCTTGTCGGCTCTCCCGCTCTGCAGCAGGAGCTGGCCGCTGCCTTTCCTGCGGCGGTGACGGGGGGAAGGCCGGATCGGAAGAAGCTGGCGAAGATCGTGTTTTCGGACCCGGCTGCGTTGGACGAGCTGAACCGGATCTCCCACCGCGCGGTGCGGCAGGAAGTACGCCGGCGGCTGGGCGAGAAAAACCCCGGCAGTGACGTGGCTTTGGACGCCTTTGCCCTCCATGCGGGGGGACTGGCCGAGCTCTGCCATCGCACCGTTGCGGTGCTTGCTCCCTGGGAGGATCGCCTGAAACGGATCATAGCGAGGGACGGCATCTCCCGGGAGCGGGCGGAGGAGCGGCTGCGCTCCCAGCCCACGGACGCAGAGTACCGCAATCTCTGCGACCGGGTGCTCCTGAATAACGCCGGAACGCCGGAAGAATTTGAAAAACACTGCGTCTCGTTTTTTCAGACGCTGAAGGAGGAAATCATGAGCGATCTCAGAGAAAAGCTGTTCTACAAGCCCCAGAATGCCTATACGAAGATGGAGCCGCAGGAACTGAAGGAGGCGGAGGCATACAGCGACCGTTATATGGACTTTTTGGGCGCGTCCAAAACCGAGCGGGAGGCGGTTGAAAATGCCGTAGCCCTGGCGGAGAAGGCGGGCTTTGTCCCCCTGGAGGCCGGCACGGCCCTTGCCCCCGGCGCCAAGGTTTATCGCAACGTCCGCGGCAAGATGCTGCTCCTGGCCGTTCTGGGCAGCGAGTCCCTGGAAAACGGCGTCAATCTGGCGGCGGCCCACATCGACTCTCCCCGGCTGGACATCAAGCAGGTGCCCCTCTATGAGGACAACGGTGTGGCCTATCTGGATACCCACTACTACGGCGGCATCCGCAAGTATCAGTGGGTGGCGACGCCCCTGGCCCTGCACGGCGTCGTAGCCATGAAGGATGGAAGCCTCGTAAAGGTAACCATCGGGGAGGATCCCAGGGATCCCGTGCTGTATATCTCCGATCTTCTGCCCCATCTTGCCAAGGATCAGGCGGTCAAGCCCCTGGGGGAGGCCATCTCCGGTGAGGGCCTCAATATCATGGTGGGCACCCTGCCCCTGAAGGATGACGATGATAAGGACAGCGTAAAGCTGGCGGTGCTGAATATCCTCTATGAAAAGTACGGCATCACGGAGGAGGATTTCCTCTCTGCGGAGCTGGAGGTGGTTCCGGCCTTCAATCCCCGGGAGGTGGGCCTGGATCGCTCCCTCATCGGCGGCTACGGCCACGATGACCGGGTCTGTGCCTATGCGGAGCTGGAGGCCATTCTGAAGACTGAGGCCCCTGCCCGCACCGCCGTCTGCATTCTGGCGGACAAGGAGGAGATCGGCTCCGAGGGCACCAGCGGCATGCAGTCGGAGGCCTTTGAGTGCTTTATGGACGACCTCTGCCGTCCCTTCGGCGTATCCCTTCTGCACTGTTTTGCCCATTCCGTCTGCATCTCCGCCGATGTGACCAACGCCTTTGACCCCAACTATCCCGAGGTCTCCGATAAGCGGAACAACACGGCCCTCAACTGCGGCGTGGGCATCTGCAAGTTCACCGGCTCCCGCGGGAAATCCGGCTCCAACGACGCCTCCGCCGAGCTCATGGGCAAGTTAAGACGCATTTTCCAGGAGGAGAAGGTCATCTGGCAGACCGGAGAGCTGGGGAAGGTGGACCAGGGCGGCGGCGGAACCGTTGCCAAGTTCATGGCCAAGCGGAACATTGAGACCGTGGATGCCGGCACTCCCGTTATTTCCATGCACTCCCCCTATGAGGTGGTCAGCAAGCTGGATTGCTACATGACCCATAAGGCGATCCTGGCCTTCTATAAGCACTGAGCATCTTCACAGCCGAATACCGTCGGGGCCGGAAAACCGGCCCCGACTTTTGCGCCCTCGCATCCGGAACCGGACTTTCGTAAAATAATACTGGAAATCGAATTCTTTCTGTGGTATGATACAAAAGTTAATGATGAGATAGAATGCCTTTTCGGCGTTTTCAGGGGGTATGACGGGCTATGGTGTGGCTGACGGCTCTGTTTGTGGGCCTCGTAGAGGGAATATGTCGGTTTTTGCCGGTGTCGGTTTCCGGGCATATGTCCATTCTGGTGAACCTGTTTCAGTTGAATTACGCGCGGGAAAACCATCTGATGTTTGATGCGCTGATGCATCTTGCCGCCTTCGGCGCCATTATGGCGATCTATGGGCGGGATCTCAGCACGGTGGTGTCGGAGACGGTGGCCTACTCCCGCCTCACGGTACGGGACCGGAATACCGAGCGGCTTCCTCAGAATGTGCGTACAGCGGCAATGCTGGCGATCTGCATCGTTCCGCCGCTGCTAATGGTCCTGTTCTACTCCTCTATCGCCAAGCTCTTTGAGAAAACGGCCTTTTCTTCCGCTCTCATGGTGCTGACCGGCCTCATGCTGTGGGCCGCCTGCCAGACCCAGGGCGGCCGTCGGGGCAGCAAGAGCATGTCCATCGCCACGGCCGTGATGATCGGCCTGGGGGAAGCGATCTCCGTCATGCCCGGTCTCAGCCTCTTTGCCACCGCCTACTGCCTTGCGGTGACCAGTGATTTCCGGCCCTCCAATGCGGTTCGTTTTGCCTATATGATCATGGCGCCGATCTATCTTGTTACCGGCGTGGTGGAGGTCCTCACCAGCCTTAACGCGGGTCCTGACTGGTCCGCCATGGGGATGTATATTGTGGGGGCGGTGGTCACCTTCGTTGCCGGCTATCTCACGATTCTGTTTTTTAAATACATACTGGAACGCAACAAGCTCATCAACGTGGCCCTCTATATGTTCGGCATCGGCGTCATTACCCTGGTGCTGGGCCTCTTTATGTGATCCCATTACAGGAGGTAACTCTATGGCTACCGGCAAGACTGCTGGTTCTGCAAAAAAATCCACTTCATCCGCGAAAAAAAGTACAAGCGCAAAAAGCACCGCCAAGTCCGGCGCCAAAAAGTCTGCGACCCGGACCTCCGGCACCAAAAATACCAGATCCGCAGCCAAGAGCGCGCCCCAGCAGAAGCCCATCCGGCGGGAGGTTACCGCGGCGGCGTTTCTGGTGGCCGCGTTCTTCACGTTCCTGGGCTGCTTCAGCGGTGAGGGGGTCTTTATCTCCTTCATCCGCCGTTTCTTCGGCGGCCTCATCGGATGGGGCTATTACTTTGTGCCCCTGGCCTTCCTGACGGCTTCTCTCGTCCTGTTTTTCCACCATGGACGGCCGGTGGCGTTCCGGGTGTTCTGTGCCCTGGCGCTCCCCGTTTTTATCGCCTGCATCTATCATCTCTTTGTGAATTTAGAGGCCTTCCGCGGCCCGGACGGCAAGATCGTGCTGCAGGAGGATTGGTTCCATAGCCTGTGGGCCCTGGGGGAGGCCTGTGCCAACGGCGGCGTTGTTGGCGGCGGATTGGGGATCCTGTTCACCTATATGTTCTCCAAGTCCGGGGCGCTGATCCTGTTTTTTGTTTTTGGACTCCTGTTCCTTTGGATCGCCGTGGGTCCCTTCATCACCTCCCTTGTTGCGGCCTTCCAGGCCCGGGAGCTGGTGCCTTATGAGCCGGACCCGGAGGAGCAGCCGGTCAATCTCTTCCAGCTTGCCCAGGAAAAGGCCCGGAAGCAGGCTCAGCCCATTCCGGTACAGACCCCGCTGCAGACGGAGGAGCCAATATATCCCGTAATCAGCCATGTCCACCCGGTGGAGACGCCCAAGCAGCAGAAGCTTCGCCCCATCAGCGCTGACGGCATTGATCTCAAGCTGGATGAAAAGCAGAGCGGGAGAAAATCCCAGAAGAAGTCCGGATTCTATGATTCCCGCAGTGAGGCACTGTCGCCCGATGAATTTCTGGAGGGAAAGACGGCGAAACCGGCTCCGATGCCTGCCCCAGCGGTGGAGATTGCGCCCCAGGATGAAGATGTGGCGGCCGAGCTTCTGAACACCGCGGAGGAAATCAAGAAGCCTACGGAGATCTCGGTCTCTGAATTTGTGGCCCCGGAAGGGAAGAAAAAGCCACAGAAGAAGGAAGAGCCGGAGGGAGAGGCTTTTCAGCCGCCTCAGCCCGAAACCGGCGCCCCGGTGCAGGAGTATCGGTTCCCCAGCATTGAGCTTCTCAGCATCGGCGAACCCGGCTCCCAGATGGACGGCAGGGAAGAGATCCGCCTTACCCGGGAGCGGCTGGAGAACACCCTGCGCAGCTTCGGCATCAATGCGGCCATCAACAATGTGGTCCGCGGCCCCTCGGTCACCCGTTATGAGATGGAGCTGGAGGTGGGCGTTCGCCTGAACCGCCTCACCAGCCTTTCAGACGATATTGCCCTGGCTCTGGGCAGCGCGGGGGTGCGGATTGCCGCCATCCCCAACCGGATCTCTACCGTGGGCATCGAGGTACCCAATAAGCTGGTCAGCACGGTCTACCTTCGGGAGCTGATTGACAGTCCTGCTTTCAAGAATGCCAGCTCCAAGCTGACCTTTGCCATCGGCAAGAACATTGCCGGCGAGGTGGTGGTGGGCAACATTGCCAAGCTGCCCCACTTGCTGGTGGCCGGTACCACCGGCTCCGGCAAATCTGTCTGCTTGAACTCTCTCATCCTCAGCATTCTCTATAAGTCCACGCCCGAAGAGGTCAAGTTCATCATGGTGGACCCCAAAATGGTGGAGTTTAAGGTCTACATGGGAATTCCCCATCTGCTGGTTCCCGTGGTGACGGAGGCGAAGAAGGCCTCCGGCGCCCTGCAGTGGGCGGTGGCGGAGATGATGCGCCGCTATCAGACCTTTGCGGAAAACGGCGCCAGGGAGATCCTGACCTATAACAAACTGGCCAAGTCTACGCTGGATCTGCAGCCCATGCCCCAGATCGTCATCATCATTGATGAGCTGGCGGACCTCATGATGGTGGCCGCTAAGGAGGTGGAGGAGTCCATCTGCCGTATCGCCCAGATGGGCCGTGCTGCGGGCATCCACCTGGTCATCGCCACCCAGAGTCCCCGTGCCGATATCATCACCGGCCTCATGAAGGCCAATATTCCCTCCCGCATTGCCTTCAAGGTTGCCTCCGGGCTGGAATCCCGGATCATCCTGGATGCCGGCGGCAGCGCGGACAAGCTGATGGGCAACGGCGATATGCTGTTCTCTCCCATCGGCGCCTCCAAGCCGGAGCGGATACAGGGCGCCTGGGTCTCGGATGATGAGCGGGAGAACATCGTGGATTTCATCAAGTCCTCCGGCGAGGCCAACTACTCCGACGATGTTATTCGCCAGATCGATCTGGCGGCCGCCGGGAAACAGGCTGAAGCCGGTGCTGCCTCCGATGATAACTCCGGCGACGATCCGTTTAAGGATTATGACGAGCTTCTGGTGCAGGCGGTGGATGTCATTTTCGAGACCGGTCAGGCCTCTGTCTCCATGCTTCAGCGGCGCCTGAAGCTGGGTTATGCCCGGGCGGCCCGCCTGGTGGACCAGATGGAGCAGCTGCACATCCTTGGCCCCTTTGAGGGCTCCAAGCCCCGTCAGGTGCTCATCACCAAGGATGAATGGGCGGAGATGCGGTATATCAACGGAACAGCCCCTGCGGGGGATCCCGCGGCGATGCCGCCGCTCCCGGACGATCTGGGGGAAGAGGACCCGGAAGAAGAGTAACCGACAACTGAAAAGGGAACGGCCATCGGCGATGAATCTGCGCCGATGGCCGTTTTTTGGCTGCATTCTTTGGGAACCTTGCCCCCGTAAGGGCATAAACTGATAGTGAATCTCAACGACTACCAGACTGTTCCCTCCGGGAACGGGGTGTGGGATCGTCATAAAGGAGGAACTTCAATGCCAGATCGTACTATTGCCGTCCCCCGCAGGGAGGAGTCCGGGACTACCCAGGAGGTTTGTATCCACAGCCGGAAGATCTATGATTCCTGCCGGGGAAAGGACTGCTGTGAGGATCTTCGGATCTACCCCACGGTGGCCTCTGCCGCCCTCTTGCAGAATTCCGCTACGGCCCGGGCCAGGGAGGCCCGCCTGCTGTGGGTGAGCTCCAATGTGGAGGAGCTCAGCTTCAACCGGGGCTACTACACGGTGGACCTGACCTACTATTACAAAGTGCTGTTTGACGGCTGCCTGCTGCCGGCCACGGACGGCAGGGCGGAGGGCCTGGCCATCTTCAACAAGCGGGTGATCCTCTTCGGCAGTGAGGGCGGCGTCAAGGTTTTTGCCTCTGACGCGGCGGAGGACGACGTCTATGAGTCCATCCAGCCCATTGCCGTGGTGGAGGCGGTGGATCCCATCGTTCTGCGCACCCGCCTCATTGACTCAAACCAGCTTCCCACCGATGCGCTGCCCTGCAATATTCCCGGCGCGGTGCTGGGCGCCTTCTCCAGCGGGGTGGATTTTGACAGCGCCAGTCCCGTCCTCGTCACGCTGGGACAGTTCTCCATTGTTCGCCTGGAGCGGGACGCCCAGCTCAGTATTCCCTCCTATGACTACTGTGTGCCGGAGGGCGACGGCATCCTGGCGGAGGAAGAGGATCCCTGCACCCTCTTTAACCGCATCAATTTCCCCACGGATGAGTTTTTCCCGCCTGCAATCATTACGGATGCCCGCTTCCGTCCTGCGGGGGAGGAGAACGGCTGAAAACGATTGAGACAGCTCTGCCTCTGAATCGGAAACCGTGAAACAGTACCCGGATACGGCGTTATCCAAGGAGAACGCTGTGTTCGGGTATTCTCTATGCAATAGGATCTGCGGTGTGATCCAGCAAAAAAAGACGCGACCCTTCGATACCCTTGTCTGAGGGATTGGCAAGCCCGGAAGGGACAGGGGAGCCGGATGGGAGCGTATGGACCTCCTTTCGGGTGGACAGTTCTGACGCATAGGGACGAACCGTGGCGGCATAGGATGATCCCGGAGAATGGAAATACGGAAGGGAGGGGTTTGATGCTGACACTGCTCACGCTGCTGACGGGCTGGCCGCTGATCTTCCTCCGGCTCTCGGACGGCCATGGATCTTTCCCGCGTCCTCTCAGCCGGAAGGAGGAGAGCGAGTGGCTGGAAAAGGCCGCGAAAGGGGATCAGGAGGCCCGGAATGTCCTGGTGGAGCGCAACCTCCGTCTGGTGGCGCACATCGTCAAGAAGTATTACAGCCAGACGGATGAACAGGAGGATCTGATCTCCATCGGCACCATCGGCCTTATCAAGGGGATTCGCAGCTTCCGCCCGGAGAAGGGGGTGCGCCTTGCCACCTATGCCAGCCGCTGCATCGAGAATGAGATTCTAATGTATTTTCGCAGCCGCCGGAAATCGGCGGGGGAGATCTCCCTCTCGGAGAGCCTGGAGCCGGATGGTGAAGGAGACGGCTCGTCCCTTCTTGAGCTTGTTGCTTCCGAGGATGATCTCTTTGAGAATCTCAGCGACCGGGAGCTGCGGGGACAGCTTCGCGGCGCGCTGGAGGCGGCGCTGGAGCCCAGGGAGCGGGAGATCATGCTGCTGCGTTACGGCCTCGGCGGGGAGAAGCCGCTTACCCAGCGGGAGACCGCGGGGCGTCTCGGCATCAGCCGCAGCTATGTTTCGCGGCTGGAAAAAGGCGCCCTGGAAAAGCTGCGTGCCTGGCTGGAGCGCTGAGCCTGACACAAAATCGTGCGGATTGCGCCCTTGCGAAGGGACGAATCTTCTTGTAATATGTGTATAGATTCCATAGAAAACAACGAAAGGAAGTCATTTCACAATGAGCGCAATTGATTTTTCCTGTATGCATGATGTTTGGATCCGCAATAAGGAGGACGGCAGCCTTCAGCGGATGGATGAGCCTTTTTATGAGAGCATCAAGGTGGCGCCCGGAACCTGGCGCATCCTCTCCGACGGCGATTACCAATATCTGGTGGAGGGTGAGAATGAGGCCGTTGCCATCGATACGGGCTACGGCGCCGGCAACATTCGGGAGTACATGCAGAGCCTGACGGAAAAGCCCCTGCGCTACGCCTTCAATACCCATGAGCATTTCGATCACACTGCCAACAACAGCTATTTTGACAAGTGCTTTATGACCGCCGGAACGGCGGAGCGGGCTACCATTCCCTTCCCCAGCTTTGCCGGCATTGACTTCCCCCGGGATTACCCGAAGGAGATCGTCTCCGCGGGCTTTGTCTACGACCTGGGCGGCCGCACGCTGGAGGTGCTGGAGATGAATTTCCACGCCCATAGCCTGATGCTGCTGGACCGGAAGGAGCGGATCCTGTTCTCCGGCGATGAGATTATGAAGATGGGCGGCGGCCCCCGTGCGCCCAGAACGGTGGAGGAGTATTACCGTCAGCTCAGTACCATTGCCGCCCACCGGGGTGAGTTCGACCACCTCTGCGCGGGCGCCTGGTGCATGATGGACGCCACGATCATCGATCAGTTCATGCAGAGCTGCGAGTTCGTCCTCTCCGGCGGAGAAGGGGAGCCCATGACCATGGGTGGACGGCCTCATCGTCCCCCGCTGGCTCCCGATCCGGAGGGACGGACCATCTACAACCGCATGGATCCCCGGCCCCAGGATATGGGTCATCCTCATCCGGTGGACGGCCCCTCCGATCCCCGTGTCGTGACCAAGTTCGGCATTCGCTTCTCCTATGATGCGAATTATATCCATGATGCCAAGTAAATAAGAAAAATGTACGCCTGCGGCCCTGAGTTTTCGGGGGCTGCAGCTTTATGGGAGCCTGTTCTGCGCCCGTTTGGTATAAGGGGCGGTATTGCGATTGAAAGAGGAGAGATAACGTGGCAACAAGAGGGAAGATTCAAATATCACCTGCACCCTATTTCAGCGGCAGTCGGAACGGCTGTATGAGGCCATGGCCGCCGCAGGCTTTGACGTGGAGTTCTATGAGGTGGAGGGTGCGGGGCACGAAACCAATTTCTGGTGACCGGAGACCATGAAGGTGGTCAAAGAATTCCTGCGCCGCACATTGAAAGGGGAGAAAAGCGCTGGGAAGTGGGCCGCCCTTTTTCCTGATCCGATCTCTTCTGACTGAACTATCAATACGAATCGGAGCGGCATTGCCGATGGGCAGTGCCGCTCCATCTTTTTTTCAAAATTCCCTTGACAAATCTCAAAAATGTGTTATTGTATTAATCACTTAATACAACAACACAAGAAAGGAGCGTTCGGATTGGATTGGACTTTTCGCGCGGATCAACCTATTTATGCCCAATTGGTAGAGAAGATCAAGCAAAGCATCATCTCCGGCGCACTGCTGCCGGGGTCCCGACTTGCTCCGGTGCGTGAGCTGGCTATGGAGGCGGGCGTCAATCCCAACACCATGCAGCGCGCTCTGCAGGAGCTGGAGCGGGAGGGGCTGGTCTATTCCCAGCGCACCTCCGGCCGCTTTGTGACGGAGGATGACCGGGTGATTGCAATGCAGAAAGAGACACTGGCGAAGGAACGGGTCCGGGCTTTCCTGGCTTCCATGGCGGAGCTGGGATTTGACCTCCCCTCGATCCTGTCGCTCATCAAGGAGGAATAAAAATGGCGATCATGGAATGTGCGGCGCTCACAAAGCGCTTCGGCGCCGTCAAGGCCCTGGACGGCGTCAGCCTGGCGGTGCAGCCGGGCAGGGTCGTGGGGCTTCTGGGGCCCAACGGCAGCGGCAAGACCACCCTCATCAAGCTGGCCAACGGACTTCTGACTCCGACCGGCGGGGAGCTGAAGATCATGGGGATGAAGCCGGGAAGCGAGACCAAGGCTCTGGTTTCCTATCTGCCGGATAAGGAGTACCTGCCGGAATGGATGAACGCAAAGCAGCTCATGGATTTCTACGGGGATTTCTACTCCGATTTTGACCGGGAGCGGGCGCGGGAGATGCTGGCCCGTCTGGGTGTGGATGAGAAGCGCCGTTTTAAGCAGCTCTCCAAGGGCACCCGGGAGAAGGTACAGCTCATCCTGGTGATGAGTCGGCAGGCGAAGCTCTACCTTTTGGATGAGCCCATCGGCGGTGTGGATCCTGCCACGCGCGATTTTATTCTGGATACCATCATACGCAACTATAACCCTGAGGCGGCGGTGGTGATCTCCACCCACCTGATTGCCGACGTGGAGCAGGTATTGGACGATGTGATCTTTGTCCGTGAGGGCCATGTGCTTTTACAGTCCACGGTGGATGAGATTCGCGCCAGGGAAGGAAAGAGCGTGGACCAGTATTTCCGGGAGGTGTTCAAATGTTAGGAAAGCTTTTGAAGCATGAATTCCGTGCGACAGGCAGGATCCTCCTGCCCATCTATGGGGCGGTGATTGCCCTTGCCGCCCTGGCCAACGTCTCCATCCGGCTTTTGGACCGGGAGCTGAGTCCGATCCTGCGATTCCTGTTTGTCCTGGTTCTCGTCTGCTTTGTCCTGGGGATGATCCTGGCAGGCGTTATGACCGCCTGGATGATGATCAAGCGGTTTTACACCAACCTGTTGAAGGATGAGGGCTATCTCATGCACACCCTGCCGGTGAGCGTCCACGCCCTGGTCTGGTCCAAGATGATCGCCGCCCTCTGCTGGTTTGTGATGACCTTCCTGGTGGTCTGGCTCTCCATCGGCCTCACGGTGCTGATTCAGAACAACACCAATCTGGGCGAGCTGTTGGCGGAGCTGCCCAGCTGGCATGAGATCCGTCAGGTCCTGCGGGAGATGGGCATCCGCGGCGGCGATATCACGCTGCTGCTCGGTGAGACGGCGATGGCGATCCTGCTGGGCGGCGTCATGACCTGCCTGCACTTCTATGCCGCCATGAGCCTCGGCCATATGTTCTCTGAGAACAAGCTGCTGCTCTCCGTTGTGTTCTTTGTTCTGATCAGCATCATGTTCAGCTTCTTCACAACGGGCTATGGCTTTTATATCCATTGGGATTCCCTGGACTCCGCAGAAACGGTGGCGGGCGGCATCCGCGTCGTTCAGGGGTTCATCGGGAAGGCACTTCTCATGGAGGGCATCCAGGCGGCGGTGCTTTATTTAGCCACGGTTCTTGGCCTGAAAAAGGGCCTGAATCTGGCATAAACCCTGGTGCGTCTCAAGTTTATAAACGAAAACAAAGGCATGCTGCAAGCCCTTTGCAGCATGCCTTCGTTTTTAATTCTTTCCGCGTTCGATGGAATCCATCGGGACGCCTACGCAATGGGCGCAAACCCGATGTGCTGGCTGAATTTCTTGAGGTACTCCCCGGTGAAGCTCTCCCTGCATTCCATGCAATCCTCGGGGGTTCCGGCGAAAATAAGCTGGCCGCCGCCGTCGCCGCCCTCGGGCCCCAGGTCGATGATCCAGTCGGCGCATTTGATGATCTCCAGGTTGTGCTCGATGACCAGCACCGTATTGCCGTCCTCCACCAGGCGGTTCAGCACGCTCAGCAGGGCGCGCACGTCGGCGGTGTGCAGACCTGTGGTGGGCTCATCCAGCACATAGAAGGTGCTGCCGGTGTCGGGACGGCTCAGCTCCGTGGCCAGCTTGACCCGCTGGGCCTCGCCGCCGGAGAGCTCCGTGGAGGGCTGTCCCAGCTTGATGTAGCCGAGGCCCACGTCGATCAGGGTCTGCAGCTTGTCCCGCAGCTTCTGATAGTTGTAGAAGAACTCGTGGGCCTCCTCCACGGTCATCTCCAGAACATCATAGATGTTTTTGCCCTTGTAGCGAACCTCCAGAGTCTCCCGGTTGTAGCGGTGGCCCTTGCATACGTCGCAGGGAACGTAAACCGTGGGGAGGAAATTCATCTCGATCTTGATGAGGCCGTCGCCGGCGCAGGCCTCGCAGCGCCCGCCCTTGGTGTTGAAGGAAAAGCGGCTGGCGGTGTAGCCCCGGGACTTGGCGTCCTGGGTCTGGGCGAAGAGCTCCCGGATGTCGTTGAACAGCCCAGTATAGGTGGCGGGGTTGGAGCGGGGTGTGCGGCCGATGGGGCTCTGGTCGATGCAGATCACCTTGTCCAGGTGCTCCAGCCCCTCCAGGCGGTCATACTTGCCGGGGTGGATCTTCATGCGGCTTTTCTCCGCGGCCAGGGCCTTGAAAATGATTTCGTTGACGAGGGAGGATTTTCCGCTGCCGGAGACGCCGGTGACGCAGGTCAATGTCCCCAGAGGAATGCTGACGTCGATGCCCTTCAGATTGTTTTCCCTGGCGCCGCGGACGGTGAGAACGTGGCCGTTGCCGGGGCGTCGGGTCTCTGGAACGGCGATGCGCTCCTTTCCGGAGAGGAAGCGGCCGGTGATGGAGTCGTCGCAGGCCATCAGCTCCTGGGGTGTGCCGGAGAAGACCACGTGGCCGCCGCTGCGCCCGGCGCCGGGGCCGATATCCACCACATAGTCTGCGGAGGCGATGGTCTCCTCGTCGTGCTCCACCACGATGAGGGTGTTGCCCAAATCCCGCATCTGCTTCAGGGTGCGCAGCAGCTTGGCGTTGTCCCGCTGGTGCAGGCCGATGCTGGGCTCATCCAGGATATACAGGACCCCCATGAGGGAGGAGCCGATCTGGGTGGCCAGCCGGATCCGCTGGCTCTCTCCGCCGGAGAGGGTACCGCTGGAGCGGCTCAGTGTGAGATATTGCAGGCCGACGCTGGAGAGGAACTGGAGCCGGGAACGGATCTCCTTCATCACCTGGGCGGCAATGATGGCGTCCTTTCCCTGGAACTGCAGCCTGTCCAAAAAGTCAATGGCTTCGTTGATGGACTTGTCGCAGAAGTCCATGATGCTGTCCCCACCCACGGTGACGGCCAGCACCTCCTCCTTGAGACGGCGGCCCTTGCAGCGGGGGCAGGAGTGCTCGGTCATATACTGCTCCAGCTCCATCCGCACGGACTGGCTGGAGGTCTCTTTATACCGGCGCTCCAGGTTGTTGATGATCCCCTCAAAGGGCTGGGAGAGGGTGCCCTTGCCCCTGGGCTGATCGTAGATAAGGGTGAGCTTTTCTCCCTTGGTGCCGTAGAAGATCACGTCCTCCACTCCCTCCGGCAGATCCTTGATGGGGGTGGTGAGCTTGAAATTGTATTTTTTTGCCAGGGCTTCATAATACATCCGGGCGATGGAATCGTTTTTGATGCTGCCCCAGCCGGGGGCCAGGATCCCGCCCTCGGCGATGGAGAGGCTCCGGTTGGGAATGATAAGGTCAGGGGAGACCTGCAGCTGGGTGCCCAGGCCGGAGCAGTCCGGGCAGGCGCCGTAGGGGGCGTTGAAGGAGAAGAGCCGGGGCGTCAGCTCCTCCATGGAAAAGCCGCAGTTGTCGCAGGCGTAATTCTGGCTGAAGCTGAGCTCCCGTCCCTCGTCAATGAGATCGATGATGACAATGCCGCCGGAGAGACCGGTGGCCGTTTCCACGGAATCGGTCAGGCGGCGCATGATATCCTCCCGCACCACGAGACGATCCACCACGATCTCCACATTGTGCTTTACGTTCTTGTTGAGCTTGATCTCCTCACCCAGGTCATAAAGGTTGCCGTCCACCCGGCAGCGGACGTAGCCGCTCTTGCGGGCGTCCTCAAAAATCTTGGCAAATTCGCCCTTTCTGGCCCGGACCACCGGCGCCAGCACCTGGATCCGTGTACCGGCCTCCAGAGCGATCACCTGGTCGGTGATCTGGTCGATGCTCTGCTGGCGGATCTCCCGGCCGCAGTTGGGGCAGTGGGGGATCCCCACCCGGGCCCACAGGAGACGCAAGTAGTCATAGATCTCCGTTACGGTGCCAACGGTGGAGCGGGGGTTCTTGCTGGTAGTTTTCTGGTCGATGGAGATGGCGGGGCTGAGACCCTCGATGTAGTCCACGTCGGGCTTCTCCATCTGCCCCAAAAACTGACGGGCATAGCTGGAGAGGGACTCGATATACCGCCGCTGACCCTCGGCGTAGATGGTGTCGAAGGCGAGGGAGGACTTCCCGCTGCCGGAGATGCCGGTAAACACCACCAGCTTATCCCGGGGGATCTCCACGTCGATGTTTTTTAAATTGTTGGCCCTTGCGCCTTTGACGAGAATGCTGTCACGCATAATGATACTCCGATTCAGATTAGGATGTGAATTCTGCAAAAAACCATTATACAGCAAAAAAGATGGTTTGACAATGGAGCCGGTGGGAGAAAATGCTTGCAATGATGGCTGCGCTTTATATATAATAGAGAAAAAACGGAGCAGGAAAGAGAAAGGATCGCAGGGATGGGCAACGTGCACGACGGGCACCGGAAGCGGCTGAAGGACAGCTATCGGGAAAACGGCTTGGATACCTTCAGCGATCTTCATGTTCTGGAACTCATTCTGTTCTTTTCCATCCCCCGGGGGGACGTAAACCCGCTGGCTCACGAACTGTTGAACCGTTTCGGGACTCTGGCGGGTGTCCTGGAGGCAAAGGAGGAGGAGCTGCTGGAGGTTGACGGCGTGGGAGAAAACACGGCCTTCCTCTTGAAGTTGCTGCCGGAAATCAGCCGCCGCTACCGGATCTCCCGCAATGGGGACCGCCCGCTCCTGGATACGGTAGACCGGGTGGGCGCCTTTGCGGTGCCTCTCTTTGACAATCTTGGGGAGGAGAGGGCCTATCTCATCAGCCTGGATACCGGTTTGCGGCTCATCGGCGTGGATCTTCTGTCCCAGGGGGAGCCGGGCGGCGTGGAAATGAGCATTCGAAGGGCGGTGGAAATTGCCATCCATCGGAAGGCGGCCAACGTCATCCTGACCCATAATCACCCCAGCGGCAGCCTGCAGCCCTCCAGGGAGGATGAACTGGCCACCCGCCAGCTGCGTCTGAGCCTTCGGGTCATGGGGATTCAGCTGGTGGATCATCTGATTGTTGCGGGGGAGCGCTATCTGTCTCTCAATCAAAGCGGCCTTGTGCCGTAAGAAGCTGCCATTTTTTTTGGGACCGTGAAAACGGTCCCTTTTTTGTTGAGCCCGCAGGGCTCTTTTTTTGTGCCTTTGGTTCTTGATCGGACAATCCCCGCATAAGAATACTTTGAGCTATTAAGGGGGTGGTTTATGGGCTTCGGAGAAACCCTGGATTATACGCTTATACCCGCGGTTCTGGGCTTGGGAGTCATTTTGTGGCTGCGCTCCGGCCTCCTCCGGCTGCGGCCCGGCAACTTTGCGCGGGGCGTCCGGCAGAGTCTGAGCCGAAAAAGCGACAGCTTCGCTGCTCTGATGGCCTCTCTGGGGGCCACGGTGGGAACGGCCAATGTGGCGGGGGCAGCGGGGGCGGTGCTGCTGGGCGGACCGGGCGCGCTTTTCTGGATCTGGATCTGCGGCCTTGGCGGCATGGCGATCAAGTACTGTGAGGCTGCCTTCTCTGTGCGCCGGACTTGTGGAGAAGGGGAAGGCACCCCTATGGCGCTGATGGTGCGAGCGTTTCCCAAGGGGGGAGGGATGCTGGCGCGACTCTATGCCGTGGGAGGCCTTTTCTCTGCCCTTGCCGCCGGCGCGGGGTGGCAATCCGCCGCCGCCTCGGAGGCTTTTCGCGGGATGCCCGGCCGATCTTTGCCGCCGCTTCTCACAGGCATCGCCTTTGCACTTTTAACGCTGCCGGTGCTGCTGGGGGGCGGAGAGAGGCTGAAGCGTATCTCGGTACGTCTGGTTCCGGCCATGTGCTTTCTCTATGTACTTGGCGCCGGAGCGGTGATCCTCGTCCATTGGCGAAGGCTCCCGGACGTGCTGCTGCAGGTGTTTGCCTGTGCCTTTCGGCCCCGGGCGGCCATGGCCGGAGGCCTTGGCGCTGCGGCGGCAGGCATGCGCTGCGGTACCTTTTCGGGGGAGGCCGGCCTTGGCACCGCAATGCTGTGCTATGCCGCCTCCGGGGAGAGGGACCCGCAGCGGGCGGGCTTCTGTGGTCTGACTGAGGTGCTGGTCGATACGCTGGTGGTCTGTACGCTGACTTCGCTGGCGGTGCTGACGGCGGTCCCGGAGGGGACTGAGGGCGGACTGGAGGCTGTCTTTGCGGCTTTCCGTGGTACGATGGGCGGATTCGCGTCGCCCTATCTCACACTGACGGTGTGGCTCTTTGCCCTTTCCTCCGCCTTTACCTGGTCCTGGTACGCTCTCCGCTTCGCGGCCTTTCTCGGCGCAGATCGGGTGGGGCTTTGGCTGGTGCGGCTGGCCTTCCTGGGCGCGGTGATCCTGGGCTCCTTTTTTGACACTGTCCGCTTAAATCCTCTGGTATCCCTTTCCAACGCGCTTCTCCTCCTGCCCAACGGGGCTCTGCTTCTGCGGCTTTCGAGCCCATCGTCGGCCTGCGGGGTCGATGCCGGGAGAAATCCATTTTCTAAAGGGTGAAGAAGCAAGGTAACCCCGTATTCTCCGGCTTTTTCAGAGAAAAAAGTTTAAAATTTTTTGAACAAGCCTATTGCATTTGGTGGGGCATTAATTTATAATAGTGGTAGTCAGGTGGGGTAAAGTGGTAGAAAAAATCAGCCCGATGGAGAGGAGGGATCCCATGGCCGGCATGACAGGAACTTACGAGCATACGCTGGACAGCAAGGGCCGTGTGTTTATCCCGTCCCGTCTCCGTCCGGAGCTGGGGGATATCTTCTATCTCACCATTTCGGTGGATAAGTGCCTCACCGCCTATTCCCAGGCCAGCTGGGACCGCTTTTATGAGAAGGTCCTGGCGATGCCCAAGCGCCAGCAGCTGAGGATGCGGCCCCTTTTCGCCAATGCCTGCCGCTGTGAGCTGGACGGCCAGGGGCGGGTCCTGCTCCCCCAGAAGCTCCGTGAGCGCATCGGTTTGGATAAGGACCTGACCATCGTGGGCAACGGAGAGTGCGCCGAATTCTGGGCTACCGATGAATGGAACCGGGTGACTGAGGAGGAGAGCTCCGAGGAGAACCTGGCAAGCCTGTATGAGGAGATAGATTTCTGATGTCTGACCGTCATGTTCCCGTGCTGCTGGGTGAGTGCATGGAGGCCCTGGCCATCCGGCCGGACGGCATTTATGTGGACGGCACCGCGGGCAGGGGAGGCCATTCGGAGGAGATCGCAAAGCGACTGGAAACGGGCCTTCTTCTCTCCATCGATCGGGACCGTGAGGCCGTCAGCTATGTGACGGAGCGCCTCCGCCCCTATGGGGAGCGGGTAAGGGTCGTCAAGGGAAATTTCCGGGATCTGGGAGAGATCCTGACCCGGGAGGGCGTCGAAAAAGCCGACGGCATGCTCTTTGATCTGGGAGTTTCTTCCCCTCAGCTGGATGATGCGGAACGGGGCTTTTCCTATATGCATGACGCCCCTCTGGATATGCGCATGGACCGGGAGGACGGCATGAGCGCATATGAGCTCGTCAATTCCGCTCCGGAGGAAGAGCTCAGCCGCATCCTTTTCACCTATGGCGAGGAGCGTTATTCCCGACGGATCGCGGCGGCCATTAAACAGCGGCGGGAAAAGGAACCGATCCAAACGACGCTGGAGCTTGCGGAGATCATCCGAGGCGCCATGCCGGCGGCGGCCAGAAGAGAGAAGCAGCATCCGGCCAAGCGCAGCTTTCAGGCCATCCGCATCGCGGTCAATGATGAGCTGGGTGCGTTGGATGCCATGCTGGGCCAGGCAATGGACCGACTGAAGCCCGGCGGACGCCTGGCGGTCATCACCTTCCACTCTCTGGAGGACAGAATGGTGAAGAACGCCATCCGGGCCCGGGAAAACGGCTGCACCTGCCCGCCGGGGCTTCCGGTGTGCGCCTGCGGCTTTCAAAAGACCATGAAGACAATCAAAGTGAGTGCTCCGACGGCTTCGGCCCTGGAGCTGGAGGAAAATCCGCGCTCCCGGAGCGCACGGCTGCGGGTGGCGGAACGGATCTGAGAAAGAAGGGGATCGGCTTGGCAAGAAGGAACGGCGAAGAGGCGGAACTTATCCGCAGTCCGCGGCTCTATATGCTGGGCAGCGCGGCTGTAGATCTGGAAGCAATGACAGAGGCCGTCAATGGTGAAGAGGCATTTCAGCCCCGATTTGAGGACCCCCGGGAAGAAGAGAAGAGAGAAGAAGAGAGAAAAGCCCATCCTCTAAGGAGCGCGTTTGCTCTCACCGGCACGATCCTTGCCGCCGGCATGGCGGCTCTGGTCCTTTTGACCGGTGCGGCGCTCACCCGCCTCGGCGCGGAAAACAGCATGCTCAATAAGGAATTGGAGATGGTCCGTGAGGACTCCCGGCAGCTCAGTGTGGCGATGGAGGAAAGCTTCAATCGCAACGAGCTGGCGATCTATGCGGTGGAAAATCTGCACATGAGACGTCTTTCCCCCTATGATACCCGGACATTGCCGGATTTCAGCCGGGATGAGATAGAGATCCTGGATGAGAGCCTGGGAGAGAATCAGACGCTGGAGGCCGCGCGGGAGTATTTCTCCATCCTTTTGACCTCAATCCGTTGAAGGAGGGCAATGAAGGGAACAACCCATGAATATCGGGGGCTACGGCCCTCAAACGGAAATGTGAGCCGCACACTCATCCTTATGGGAGTGTGCGGAATCATACTCTTTGCGGCCTTGATCGGGCAGCTCTACCGGGTCATGATCCTCCGCCATGAGGAGCTGGAGGGCATGGCGGTAGGCCAGCAGACCAGGGAGACCTCCATCGCCGCGAATCGCGGCGGTATTTATGACCGCAACGGGAATGCACTGGCGGTGAGCGCAACCGCGTATAACGTCTTCCTCAGCCCCTATGAACTGAAGCGATACGAGGAGGACGTAAATCTCATTGCCGAGACCCTGCCTAGGCTTCTGGAGGGCTATAACTGCCGGGAGCCGGATCAGATCCGCAAAATGGCGGAGGATACCGCGTCCTGGTACAAGACCCTTGCTACCCGGGTGGATGCCCGGGCGGTGGACGGCGTTCGGGCCTTCCTCAATGCCCATGATCTCAAGAGCATACACATTGAGGAAACGACAAAGCGCTACTACCCCTATGGCAGCCTGGCTTGCCATGTGATCGGCTTTGTGGGGGCGGAAAATACCGGCCTCAGCGGTCTGGAGGCGGCCTATAATGAGCTCCTGTCCGGTAAGGACGGCAGCGTGGAACGGCTTCGCACCGGCAGGGGAGATACCCTTTTTACAGATAACTATGAGGAGCATTTTGATGCCGTCGATGGCTGCAGTCTGAATCTGACCATTGACACGGGCATCCAATACCTGGCGGAGAAGTACCTGCGCCAGGGGGTGGCGGATTACAACTGCAAGGGCGGCTGCTGTATCGTCATGGATGTGAAGACGGGAGCCATCCGTGCCATGGCGAGCTACAATGGCTTTGATCCCAACGCATATCAGACCCTCCGGCAGGATGTGCAGGAGAGGATCGACGAAATCAAGGATCCCGAGGAGAGGTCCCGTGCCAGAGCAGAGGCCCAGTACGCCCAATGGCGGAATATGGCCATCAGCGACACCTACGAGCCGGGCTCCGTTTTCAAGATCATCACCCTCTCCATGGCGCTGGAGACCGGCGCCGCCGGGGAGCACAGCCGCTATGGCTGCGGCGGCACCACGCGCGTCAAGGGGAGAACCACGCCCCTGAAGTGCTGGAAGACCGCCGGGCATGGCCTGCAGACCCTGACGGAGGCGGTGCAGCACTCCTGCAATGTGGCTTTTGTGCAAATCGGCGCGGCTGTGGGCGCGGAGCGGTTTTACGACTATATCCAGGCCTTCGGCTTTTTCGAGAAGACCGGTATCGACATCGGCGGCGAGGCTGTGGGATCCTGGTGGAGCCCGGAGGTGTTCACCAATCCGGAAAATCTCTCCCAGCTGGCTGCCGCGTCCTTTGGTCAGACCTTCACCATCACGCCTCTGCAGATGGTCACGGCTGTTTCGGCGGCCGTCAACGGCGGCAGCCTCATGCGGCCTTATCTTGTGGCGTCCGCGGTTTCCCCCGATGGGGCGACGGTGTATGAGGCGCCCGGAGAACCCGTGCGTCAGGTCCTCAGCGAGAATAGCTCCCGGAAGGTCTGTGAGATCCTGGAGGCTGTGGTCTCAGGCGCAGGCGGAACGGGAAAAAATGCCTATGTCCCCGGCTACCGGATCGGCGGCAAGACGGGGACGTCGGAAAAGGTGGCCCACCAGGCCGCCACAGGAACCAAGGACTATATGGTTTCCTTCTGCGGCGTGGCGCCCATGGACAACCCGGAGCTGGCAATTCTGTATATCCTGGACTCCCCGGACCAAAGCTGCGGCGTCTACGTCAGCGGCGGCAACATGGCCGCTCCGGCGGTGGGCGGACTATTTTCCGAAATCCTGCCCTATTTGGGTTACACGCCTCACTATACGGAGAAGGAAAGCAGATTCGTGGATGTGACTGTCCCCTCCTTTACCGGGGGAGCTCTTGAGGAAGCGAAAAAGACCGCCGCCGAACTCGGCCTTTCCGTCACCGTTGTGGGCGACGGCGAACAGGTCACGGAGCAGCTTCCCGCAGCGGGAAGTGAAGTGGCCTCCGGTTCCTGCCTTGTACTCTACGCCGGTGAGCTTCCGGATCAAGGATCGGTAGAGGTTCCGGAGCTTGTGGACTTGACGGTGGAGGAGGCCCGTGATACTCTTGCGGGTGTAGGACTTTATCTGGATACCACCGGCGCATCGCCGCTGCATGAAAACGTTGTGGTATCCGTTCAGGCGGTTCCTCCGGGAACCCAGGCGGATTACGGCTCCGTGATCCGGGTGACCCTGGTGGATGCAAGCATCCAGGGGGATTATTGAGAATGGGAGAGAAGGCTATGCGCCTTGGTGAATTGATTTCTGACCTTCCTGTGGAAGGGCTCTTTGCGGATCCTGATACCCAGATCACGGGAATTGCCTATGATTCCCGTCTGGTCAAGCCGGGGGATCTGTTTGTGGCGGTAGAGGGCTTTCAAAGCGACGGCCACCGCTATATCGGCTCCGCCCTGGAAAAAGGCGCTGCCGCCGTTTTGTGCAGCCATTTGGATAAAGAGGGGATCCCCGCCGTTGTGACGAAGGATACCCGGCGCGTCCTCGCTCTGGTTTCCGCGCGGTTTTTCGGCTTCCCGGCGAAGGAGATGACGGTTATCGGCGTCACCGGCACCAACGGCAAGACCACGGTGACGAATCTTGTTAAGACGGCCCTGGAAAAGACTCGGGGGATCAAGGTGGGCCTCATCGGCACCAATGCCATCCTGGTGGGGGAGAAGGTGCTGGCCAGCAGCCGCACCACCCCGGAATCCAGAGACCTCATGGAAATCTTTCGCCGGATGGCGGATGAAGGCTGCAAAGCGGTGGTTATGGAGGTCAGCTCCCACGCCCTGGTATTGGACCGGGTGTCGGGGGTCCCCTTTGCGGTGGGCGCCTTTACCAACCTGACGGAAGACCACCTGGATTTCCACGAGACCATGGAGGAGTACGCCCGCTGTAAATCCCTTCTCTTCCGGCAGTGCGGCAGGGCTGTCATCAATGCTGACGACCCCTGGGCCGGGAAAATGGCCGCGGAAGCATCCTGCCCGGTTTTGCGGACGGCCGTCAAGGCCGGGGGGGACCTTAGAGCCTTCGGGATCCGACTTGCAAGCGATCATGTCTCTTTTGATGTGTGCATGGGAGAAAAGCGGGTTCCCGTGACCCTGGGAATTCCCGGTGAATTCTCGGTGTACAACGCCCTTACAACCCTGGGGATCCTTGTGAGCCTGGGAATCGATCTTGAGGAGGCTGCAAAAGCGCTTGCCGCGTGTCATGGCGTTATGGGCCGCGCCGAGCTGGTGCCCACCGACCGGGACTACACGGTGATGATCGATTACGCCCATACGCCCGATGCCCTGGAGAACATTTTGAAGACCGTCCGTGGCTATGCCCGTGGGAGAGTGATCACCCTCTTCGGCTGCGGCGGAGACCGGGACCGAAAGAAACGCCCCTTGATGGGAGAGATCGCCGCCAGGCTGTCGGACCTGGTGATCGTCACCTCTGATAACCCCAGAACAGAGGAGCCCATGGAGATCATTCGGGAGATCCTTCCGGGCCTGGAGGGCTCGGATACTCCGCGGGTGGTGATCGAAAACCGGCGGGAGGCCATCGCCTATGCCCTGAGGGAAGGGAGAAAGGACGATGTGATCCTGCTGGCGGGCAAGGGTCATGAGACCTATCAGGAGATCGATCATGTAAAAACGCCTTTCGATGAGAGAATCATTGTGGCCGAGCTCCTTCAGAAGATGAAAGAAAGAAAAGAAACGAGGATGGAAATATGACCTTGCGTTTGGCTGTCGCGCTTCTCAGCGCTTTTGGCGTCACTGTATTCATCGGGCATTTTCTGGTGCCCTACCTGGGCCGCATCAAGGCCGGGCAGATGATCCGGGAGGATGGCCCCACCTGGCACGCCGGCAAGGCGGGCACACCCACCCTGGGCGGACTGATGTTCATTGCCGCCGTCCTTCTGGTGAGCCTTGCCGCCAACTGGAATGACATCCGCAAGGGCGATCTCAGCACTCTTTATGTGCTTATCTTCGGCATCCTCTTTGCCTCCGTGGGCTTCTTTGATGATTATGAGAAGCTGAAAAATCACCGCAACAAGGGCCTCGGCGGCTGGCAGAAGCTCTTCTTGCAGATGGTGGTCTCCGCCATCTTCCTCCTGGCCATGCGGGCCAACGGACACATGGACAATGTCCTTCGGATCCCCTTTACCAAAGCCACCATTACTCTTCATCCGGTGCTCTATTCCCTTCTTGGCATGTTCATCATCACGGGCTGCGTCAACGCGGTCAACATCACCGACGGTGTGGACGGCCTGGCCACGGGCGTTTCGATCCCCATTGAGGTAAGCTATATCGTTGTGGCTCTCCTCATGCAAAAGCCCGGCGTCGGTGTGATCGCCGCCGCTCTCCTGGGTGCCATGCTGGGATTCCTTGTCTACAATTTCCACCCGGCCAAGTGCTTCATGGGCGATACCGGCTCCCTCTTTTTGGGCTGGATGATCTGTGCCCTGGCCCTGGCGCTGGACTATCCGCTGCTCCTGGTCCCCATGTGCTTTGTGTATATCTGCGAGACCATGTCGGATATCATTCAGGTCAGCTATTTCAAGCTGACCCACGGAAAGCGTGTTTTCAAAATGGCGCCCATCCATCATCACTTCGAGATGTGCGGATGGAGCGAGCTTAAAATCTTTACGGTGTTTTCGACTGTTTCGGCCCTTTTCGCTCTCCTCGCCTGGTGGGGGGCGAAACTGAGCCTGTGAATCTATAAAGGAGGCGGCCCCTGATTGAATGAGGCGGTAGGAACGGGAAGAACCATCACATACGGAGAAAACCGGCGGGAGCCGGAAAACCGCCTCCGGGATTATCGCCCGGAGGGAAGGCGTCAGATGGATCGCCCCATGCTGCTGTTGACTCTGATCATTCTGTCCCTGGGGGTGTTGATGGTCCTCTCCGCCAGCTATGCCCGGGCCTACTATATGGGGCGGTCCCCCGTTTACTTTTTCCTGCGGCAGGGTGTTTTTGCGCTGACGGGCGTCGTCCTTATGCTGCTGGTTTCCCGGATCCCGCTGAAGCGATACGCCCGCTGGTCCCTCCCGATTCTCGGGGCCTCCGTTGTGCTCCTTGTGCTGGTGCTGCTTGTCGGCGTCAAGGAGAACGGCGCCAGAAGATGGCTGAGCCTGGGTATTACCACCTTTCAGCCCTCGGAGCTTTGTAAGCTGGCGGTGATCCTCTCCTTTGCCTCCATGTCCTGCTCCCTCAGAGGGGAGATGAGGACTTTTCGGCTGGGCGTGCTGCCCTTTGCCCTGATCCTGGGCGTCATCGCCCTGCTCCTCTATGGGGAGCCCCATCTGTCAGCTACCGTCATTATCCTTGCCATCGGCGCGGTGATGATGTTTTTGGGCGGCACACGCTTCATCTATTTTGCCGCCCTGGGCGTTGCCGCAGCCCTGGCCCTCTATGTGGTCATCGGCCGGCTGGGTTACGCTTCGGACCGCATCAACGCCTGGCTGGATCCCTTTGCCTACACCTCGGATGAGGGATATCAGATCATTCAGTCCCTCTATGCCATCGGGTCCGGCGGCGTTCTGGGTCTGGGACTGGGGCAGGGAAGGCAGAAGCTGTTATACCTGCCGGAGGAGCACAACGATTTTATCTTCTCCGTTGTCTGTGAGGAATTGGGCTTTCTCGGCGCGTCACTGATCCTGATCCTGTTTGCGCTCCTCATTCTGCGGGGATACTGGATCGCCGTTCATTGCCGGGATCGGTTCAGCTGCCTTGTGGTGGCGGGGATCAGTACCCTTCTGGCGCTGCAGGTCTTTCTGAATGTGGCGGTGGTCACGAATCTCATCCCCTGCACCGGCATCTCCCTGCCGTTCTTCAGCTATGGGGGCTCCGCCCTCTGGCTCCAGCTTGTAGAAATGGGCATCATTCTTGCGGCCTCCCGGGATATTCCCGGCGCGCCGGAGGAGTGAAGCTTTTGTTTTCCTTTATTCCCTGAGATCGGAAGTGTTGTCATGCGTGTCATTTTTGCCTGCGGGGGCACCGCGGGCCATATCAATCCGGCCCTGGCCATTGCCGAAAGAGTGAGAAAAAAGTGGCCGGGATCGGAGATCCTGTTTATCGGCAGCGGAAGGATCATGGAACGGACCCTGATCCCTGCCGAGGGCTACCCTCTGGAGAATCTGAACATCACCGGCCTCAGCCGGGAATTCAGCCTTCGCGGCCTTGGACAGAACCTTGCGACCCTTTGGAAGCTGCTGACCGCTACCATTACAGCGGGCAAAATCATTCGCCGCTTCAAGCCGGATCTTGTCATCGGAACCGGAGGCTATGTCTGTTACCCGGTTCTGCGGGCGGCCCACAGAAGGGGAATCCCTACTCTGATCCACGAGTCCAACGCCGTTCCGGGACTGACAACGAAGCTTTTGGAGGGCACGGTGGATCGGATCCTGCTCTCCTTCCCGGATAAGGATTCGGTCTACAAACGCGCCGAGAAGCTGATTTACACGGGAACGCCGGTGCGCGGTGATTTTGACAGCGTGACCCGGGATATGGCGAAGCAGCGCCTGGGCCTTACGGACAAGCCGCTGGTGGTCTCCTTCTGGGGCTCTCTGGGGGCCGAGAAAATGAACGGCTATATGGAGGAGTTCGTCCGCCTTGTTGCCAGCAGCGGCTTTTTCTACCTTATTCACGCAACCGGCGGGGGAGAGGACTATGCCAATGCTTTCAAGGCCAGAGTGCCGGAGCATGAGTCTCCCTATACGGATGTACGCCCCTATATCAGAGATATGGGCCTTGTCATGACGGCGGCGGATCTGGTGCTCTGCCGCGCCGGGGCATCCACCCTGGCGGAGATCACCGCGCTGGGCCGCGCCTCCGTCATCGTACCCTCGCCCAATGTGACCAACGATCATCAGCGGAAGAATGCCCGCCGCCTGGAAGAGACCGGCGCCGCTATTGTGCGGGAGGAGAGCGTGACCTCCGGCCGTGACCTTTTTGAACTGACCCGGGATCTTGTGGGGGATCGGATGCGCCTTGTCCGTATGGAACGGGCGGCGGCCTCTATGTCCGTCAAGGATTCAGCGGGAAAGATCTGCGAAATTGCCGAGGCGCTTCTCCAGAACTGACCAAACTGAGGAAACCCGCATAGGATGACCCGTAATCTTCAGGGATGCGGGGGAATGATATGGGTATCCTCAGAATCAGGGGCGGAAACAGACTAAAGGGTGAGACCTGGATCCAGGGCTCCAAGAACGGCGCTCTGCCGATTCTGGCGGCCTCTCTTCTGGCAGAGGGAGAGAGTGAGATCGTGGGCTGTCCCCGCCTCAGCGATATTGACGCGGCAATGCAGATCCTTCGGGAGCTGGGCTGTCGAGCGAAACGCCAGGAGGATCGGGTCCTTGTCAGCGGCGCCGGCCTCAGCCGGTCTGAGATCCCCTCGGGGCTGATGCAGAAGATGCGATCCAGCGTGATCTTTCTCGGACCTCTTCTGGCCCGGACAGGGGAGGTGACCCTCTCCCTTCCCGGCGGCTGTGAACTGGGACCGCGCCCTGTGGATCTGCACCTCGGCGCCATGAGGGCTCTGGGTGCTGAGGTAGAGGAGCGGGGAGGCTGCATCACCGTGCGGGCATCCCGTCTGAAGGGCGGGAAGGTTTACCTTCGCTTCCCCAGTGTCGGCGCGACGGAGAACACCATGCTGGCTGCCGCGGGGGCAATGGGCAAAACCACCATCATCAATGCCGCCCGGGAGCCGGAAATCGTGGAGCTTGCGGAGTTTTTGAAAGCCATGGGCTTTCCGGTATCCGGCGCAGGCACCGCCCTCATTACCGTGGAGGGACGGGGCAGGGCCGGGAACACGGTACATCGGGTATGGCCGGACCGCATTGCTGCGGCCACCTGCCTTTCCGCCGCTGCCTCTGCAGGGGGAGAGGTGAGGCTCCTTCGGGTGTGCCCCGAGCATTTGGGGTCGGTGCTTTCCGTCCTGAGTCAAATGGGCGCCCGGATCGGCGTCGAGGGAGACAGCATCCGGATCCGGGCTGAACGCCTGAAGGCTCCGGGACCTGTGCTGACAGAGCCGTATCCCGGTTTCCCTACCGATGCACAGCCGCCGATGATGGCGGCCTGCCTGCGGGCGGAGGGGATTTCGGTTTTTGTGGAGAACATCTTTGAGAGCCGTTTTCACCACGCGTCTGAGCTTTGCCGCATGGGTGCGGACATTCGGACGGAAGGCAGAACGGCGGTCATTATAGGACATAGACCGCTCTATGGCGCGGAGATGACTGCCCATGATCTTCGCGGCGGCGCGGCTCTTGCCGTGGCTGCTCTGGCTGCGGAAGGGGAAAGCCGCATTGCGGGCCTCGATTATGTGGACCGCGGATATGAGGATCTGGCCCGGACCCTTCGGGATTTGGGCGCGGAAGCGGAGAGAGTGGAAGAATAAAGAAAGATGCAGGGAGGCGGGACCATGGCGGAAGGAACAAAAAAGAAAAAAGGCTCCGGGACCGGGCTGCCCCTGCGCTATGTACTGCTGGCTGTCCTTCTGACGGTGTTCGCAGTGGGCCTGGGCTCGCTGATCTTCTTCCGGGTCTCTTCGGTGGAGATCCGCGGGAACGAGCGCTATTCCGACGAGACCATTCTGGAGGCTGCCGGTCTGCGGGTGGGGAGCGCCATGCTCTCTGTAAGCCGGGGCAGGACGGAGAGCAACATTGTCCATAAGCTGTCCTATGTGGATACAGCCAGGGTGACGTTATACTACCCAAACCGTATCGTGGTCTCTGTCACGGAGCGCTATCCCATGGCTGCGGTCAGAGTCGGCGGGGACTGGTGGATCCTGGATAAAAACTGCCGTCTTCTGGAGTACGGGACCGGAGAGAAGGCTGCGGACTGTGTGGTGATTTCAGGCCTTAACGGAATAAACGGAACCATAGGAGACATCATAACGGTTGAAGCACAGGATGAGACCAGGCTGAGCCGCCTTACGATGGTGCTGAATGCCGTCGATGAAGCGGGGCTGGAGGGCGAGATCACAGCCATCTCCGTCGAAGATCCCGGCAATCTTCTGCTGACCTATGGAAAGCGGATCACCGTCGAACTGAAAAGCGGGGAAGAGGCCTCCCGGAAGCTGCAGCTCCTGAAGGAAGTGGCGGACATGCTGGATCCCGAAACGGAGGGAATCGTCTCCTTCGGTGCCGATGGAGAAGTGCATTATCTGCGCAAATAAGTGTGATATCGGTAGACATAAAAAAGTTTTCAAAAATCCATGAATGGTATTGACCAAATCCAAATTGCGTTATAAAATACATTCAATCGTATGCTTACTTTATGATTGAGGTAAGAGACCGCGGTCCCTACCGGGGCGTGCGTAAAAACATATAGCACAGGAGGAGTTTCCATGTCTTTTTCACTTGAGCAGGGTCCGGATAATGTTGTAACCATCAAAGTTATCGGCGTCGGCGGCGCCGGCAACAATGTCGTCAATCGCATGGTAAAGAACGGCACCCAGGGGGTGGAGTTCATTGCTGTGAACACAGATAAGCCTGCGCTGGCCAATTCCTGCGCGGATCAGAAAATCCAGATCGGTGAGAAGCTGACCCATGGTCAGGGCGCCGGCGCCAATCCCGATGTGGGCAAGAAGGCCGCGGAGGAGAGCCGCAACAACATCACCAAGGCCCTGGAGGGGGCGGACATGGTCTTCCTGGCTGCCGGTATGGGCGGCGGCACCGGCACCGGCGCCTGCCCCATCATTGCGGATATCGCCAAAGAGGCCGGGATCCTCACCGTGGGCGTGGTTACGAAGCCCTTCGCCTTTGAGGGCAAAAAGCGCATGGAGCAGGCCAACGTCGGCATCCAGAATATGTTGGGCAAGGTGGACAGCCTCCTCATCATCCCCAATGACCGGCTGAAGCATGCCACCGATCAGAAGCTCACCTTCGCCAACGCTTTTGAAATTGCGGATGACGTGCTTCTGCAGGCGGTGCAGAGCATTTCCGAGCTCATCAAGAACACCGGCTTCATCAATCTGGACTTCGCCGATGTGACCAGCGTCATGAAGGACGCCGGCTTTGCACACATGGGTGTTGGCCATGCCGCCGGCAAGGGCAAGGCTGCCGAGGCTGCCCGCACGGCGATTTCCAGCCCTCTCATGGAGACCTCCATCAACGGCGCCAAGGGCGTCCTCATCAACATCACCGGCTCCCTGGATATGGGTCTTGACGATGTGGAAGCTGCGGCCAGCCTGATTCAGGAGTCTGCCCATCCCGACGCGAACATCATCTTCGGCGCCTCCTTCGATGAGACCATGGATGATGAGATCCGTGTCACCGTGATCGCCACCCGTTTCGATGAGAAGCCCGCCTCCTTCCCCAGAGAGGAAGTTCCTGCTGCCCGCCCCGTGGCCCCCGCTCCCGTTCAGCCTGCTGTTCCGGCGGCGGAGCCCATCGGCTATGTGAATCCCTCTCCTGTGGCTCAGCAGCCCTATGTTCCCCAGCAGACTTACGCCCAGCAGCCGGTTCAGCAGCCGGTTCAGCAGCCGGCGCCCGCTGCTCCGGAGAAGGATCCCTTTGAGGATATCTTTAAGATCTTCAACAGCAAATAAACACAATGGAATCAGCGAGAGGGCTGCCTGTTGGACAGCCCTCTCGTTTTCGTGGTTGAGGTTTACAATGAAGGATAGAGAGTATCAAAAGGTTAACATAACGCAAAGAGGAGAGAAGAGCCTCCGCAGCGGTCACCCCTGGGTCTATGCAGGTGAGGTAACAAAGGAAACAGACTGCAGGGATGGCGTGCTGACAGACGTCTATTCTCAGGCCGGGAAATGGCTGGGTGTTGGGTTTTATAACAGCCGCTCTCTGATTCGGGTACGGGTATTGAGCCGCAACGGCAATGATCGTCCCGATCGGGAGTTCTTTCGTCGACGGATTCAATGGGCGGTGCATGCCCGCAAGCAGGTCATGGGGGAGGAATTTGCCTCCTGCCGCCTTGTTTTTGGCGAGGCGGACGGCCTGCCGGGCCTGACGGTGGACCGGTACGAGGATGTGCTGGTTACTGAAGTGGCTTGCCTGGGGATGGAGAACATCAAAGCGGAGCTCTATGAAGATCTCCTGGAGGCTTTGCGGGATGAAGGAGCCCACATTCATCATCTCTATGAGCGCAACGAAATCGCCCTCCGCCTAAAGGAGGGACTGCCCCAGGAGAAGGGTTATTATTTGGGGGCTGACCTTACCGAAGGAAATGGACGGATCATCATCCGGGAAAACGGCGTCCAATTTGAGGTGGACTATATTGAGGGGCAGAAGACCGGGTATTTCCTCGATCAGCGTCCCAATCGACGGGCGGTCATGGAGCTCAGCCACGGCCTCAGGGTCCTGGATTGCTTTACCCATACCGGGGCCTTTGCCGTCCACGCCGCCAAGGGCGGTGCGGAAAAAGTCACTGCGGTGGATATCTCAGAGACCGCCCTTCGGCAGGCGGAAAAGAACGCCGTGTTGAACGGTTTGGAGGACAGGATCGACTTTGTAAAGTCTGACGTGTTTGACCTGCTCTCCGGACCGGAAAAGCCCCGCCGTGGAGCCTATGATCTGATTATTCTGGATCCTCCCGCCTTTACCAAGAGCAGCCAGACGGTAAAAAGTGCCTATGCCGGGTATAAGGAGATCAACCTCCGGGCCATGGGCCTTTTGGAGCGCGGCGGCTATCTTGCCACCTGCAGCTGCTCCCATTTTATGGGGGAGGAGCTCTTCCGGCGTATGGTGGCTGAGGCGGCGCGGGACGCCAACCGGGAGCTCAAGGAGCTCTACCATGGCCGCCAGGCGGCGGACCACCCGATCCTCTGGGGCGTGCCGGAGACGGATTATCTGAAGTTCTATATCTTCCAGGTGGTGTGAAATGAAGCGGCATCTGAGATTCTTTCTGGAAACCCTGGGAATCTGGGCGGCGTCGGCTGCTGCGGCCTGGGGCCTGACAACGCTTCTCGGCCGGTTGCTTTCACCCTATCCCTTCTGGTGCGCCGCCGCGGTCATGGCTGCCGGACTGGGGCTGGATGTCCTGCGGCGCATAAGAGCGCTGCAGGATGAGGGAGATCCTCTTTGGAAGCTTACCGAGGTTGAGAATGGCTCCATGCGCTTTGCCTTTCGGGCTGTGACTGCCTTTGAGTGCGTGATCCTGCTGCTTCTCCTGTTTCTTAGTGTGACGTTGGCCCTCCACAGGGAATAAAAGCGCCGCCGGGAAAGACCACAGTCTGATTCCCTGAAAATCTTTTGAAAATCAAAATTTATCGTTGACAAATTGGGGAGCCCGGACTATAATACTTCTTGCTGAAACGCGGGAGTGCTGGAATAGGCAGACAGGCAGGCTTGAGGTGCCTGTGTTCCACCATAGACGTGTGGGTTCAAGTCCCATCTCCCGCACCAGAAAGAAAGAGCCGTCAATCCCTTTGGGATGGCGGCTTTTCTTTTTTACTTGACAAGTCCTGTGCTCTCGGTCTATCATCAAGAAAAAGGATCATTACGAGACTTCAATGAGCTAAAGAAAAGGGACGGTGCACAACAGTCTTCCCCTGGGAGGGGAAGGTGTCGCGGCGCGTCCCCCGCAAGCGCCGTGACGGATGAGGTGGGAAGCTTGACCTCTGTGCATTATTAAGAAGGTTTATCTCTTCCTCCTCATCCGGCTTGCTCACGCGTCAGATCGGGGCAAGCCGCCTTCTCCTCCGGGAGAAGGCAAGGCAACTCTGCACTTTCGTATCATAGAGCTCCGTGAAGAACCAGGAAAAAACAGATTGGAGCGATGCCCATGAAAACCATCTATCTTGCCGGGGGCTGCTTTTGGGGCACCCAGCAGTTCCTGCGCCAGTTTCCCGCTGTTAAAGAGACCAGGGTCGGCTATGCCAACGGGAGAACGGCGGCGCCCAGCTATGAGGATGTGCGCTACCGGGGGACAGGCCATGCGGAAACGGTGGAGGTCATCTATGATGAGGTCGCCCTTCCCACGGAAAAGCTGCTGCGCTATTACTTCATGACCATCGATCCGCTGTCCCTGAATCGCCAGGGAGAGGATGTGGGCACCCAGTACCGCACCGGCATCTATTATACCGATCCTGCGCTGCTCCCCGCCATCCGAACCGCTGTGGGGGTGGAGGAGAAAAAGCAGGGCAAGCCGCTGGCGGTGGAGGTAAAGCCCCTGGAAGCCTTCTATCCTGCGGAGGAATACCACCAGGATTATCTCAACAAGCATCCCGGCGGATACTGTCACATTCCGCTTGAGCTCATGCACCTGGATCTCAGCCAATTTTGAATTTTGGAGGAAAGAACATGGAGCGTTTTGAAATCAGTGCCTTTGATAAGTTCGGAAAAGACTGGGCGGTGCTCAGCGCCGGGGGACCGGAGCATTTCAACGCCATGACCATCTCCTGGGGCGCCATGGGCACGCTCTGGGGAAAGCCTGCGGTGACGGTCTATGTGAAGCCCAATCGTTACACCTATGAATTCATGGAGACGAACCCCTTCTTTGTGGTGAGCTTCTTCGGCCCGGAATACCGGGAGGACTTAATGACCTTGGGAACTCTCTCCGGCAGGGACGGGGACAAGATCGCCGCGACAAAGCTGACCATAGAGCCGCTGGGCACTGCCGGCGTCACCTTCCGGGAGGCGAAGGATGTGCTTCTCTGCCGCACCATGTATTGGCAGGATCTCAAACGGGACAATATGGAAAAGGAGATCATGGAGCGGAACTATATCTATGAGGAGCCCCACCGCATGTTCATCGGTGAGGTCATGCAGCTTATCCAGCGGTGAGGGATTCCTTGAATCGCCGAATAACTCTCAGGGAAGGACTTGCCCCTTCCGAAAAAACCCCTGAAAGAGAACCGAGCAATCGGCGCTCTTTCAGGGGTTTAATTGTTTATATAGTTGATTGCTGATCCTGCAGCCGTATGTCAGTCGCCCTTCAGATACGCCTTGGCGTAGAGGAGGAAGAAGAGGCTCATCAGCACTTCACCGAACATGGTGATGACAAAGATGAGATCGAAGTTGCCCGTAGCGGGTCCCAAGGCCGCGAAGACGAACATGAAAAAGCCGGAGAGGAAGAGCTGGGCCCGCTTCTGCTTGATCCATACAAGGATCCCGGCTGCGATCAGCACGATCACGGGGGCATAGCTCAGAAGATTCTCGATGGCGGTAACAAAACCGGGAGTCAGCTCCTTGTCCGAGGCGTAGCGCAGGCTGCTTCCAAGGGTGATGGGGGACAGCTTCACCAGGAAGCCTGCCGCCAGGCCCAGAAGCATCAGCACCAGAGTGACGACCCAGATCTTTTTCATGCCGGCAGGCTTCCATTTCAGCGCGTAGGCGCAGATGGGAAGCAGCAGGGGGATCAGGAAACCGTGGCTGACGAACCGCAGCTGGCTGAGGATCTTCAGCAGCGCACCTTCCTTCAGTACGATTCCCAGGGAGAGGATCAGCGCGTCATAGCAGAGACCGAAGCTCACAAGGGTCATGCAGAAGGTGATCTTCTTGCGGGTGTTGCTGCGGTAGGCCTTGTCCAGAAGTACCAGAAGCAGGAGATTGAGAAGGGTCAGCACCGGCAGCAGTACCGGCAGGGCGGAAATGAGAACGTCGTGCATAAAATGCCTCCTTATGGTTTGGGTTCGGGCACTGCCCGGAGAGATTCGGGGGAAAAAGACAGCTGACGAAGGAGAGCCGCCATGGGCTCCCGATGGACCGGCGCGAAAATCGACGCCTCTTCACCGCTTCGGGGCTCATGGAAATGCAGGTAGTACGCATGGAGGGCTTGACTTTCGAGCCCCAGCGTCTGCGAGAGCTCCCGGGACGCCGGGGTATAGTAGAGCCTGTCCCCTAATACGGGGTGTCCCAGGGCGAGACAGTGAGCGCGGATCTGATGGGTGCGCCCGGTATAAAGCCGCAGACGAAGGAGAGAATACTCCTCCCTCACGGCCAGTGTCTCATAATGGGTCCTGGCAGGCTGCCCGTCCGGGGCGGGAATGCGGCGCTGGGCCTCCGGCGCCTCCCGCCGGAGGGGAAGATCGATCTCCCCCGAGGACGGATCCATGCGCCCGTGGACCAGGGCCAGGTACGCCTTTTCCGCGTCCTCCCGCTGCAGGGCTGCGGCGGCCAGGTGTTTCATTCGCGCGCTCTTGGCAAAGAGAACGGCGCCGCTGGTGTCCCTGTCCAGGCGGTTGACGGCATGGCAGGCAGCCTCGGGGTCGCTTTTTCGAAGATATCCCAGAACGTAGTTTGCCAGGGTGTCTGTGATCTGCGCCTTGGTGGGATGAACCAGGATCCCCGGCGCCTTATTCACGACGAGAAGCCCCTCGCTCTCCCACAGAACATCCAATGGCCCCTCCTGGGGCTGAAGCAGGGCCTCCCGCTCCAAAGAGGGAAGGCGGATCTCCACCCGATCCCCCTCCCGCACACGGTAGTCGGTGTGGGCGGGCTCGTGGTTAAGAAAGATCCCTCCCGCGGGCTTTAGACGCCGCACCTGGTGGAGACTCAGCGCCAGCTCCCTTCGCAGAATGGAATACAGGCTGCGCCCCTCGTCTTCCTTCCCGCAGAGGTAGTCACTGCGCATCCTTCGCCTCCCGCAGCTTTTTCACGATCCTGTCAAAGCCCATGCTGTGGCTGGCCTTGACCAAAACCGCGCATTGCCCCCGGGAAAGCGTGAGCTCCCGAAGCAGTGTATCCGTATCCGGGAACCATAGGGTGGCGGCGTCGTGATCGGCCTCCAGGCGGCCCTCCGCCATGGCCTTTGCCAGGGGACCGCAAAAGACGGCTTTCGGGATCCCGAGCTCAGCCGTCAGCCTGCCGATCTCCCTGTGAAGCCGGGTTTCCTGCGGCCCCAGCTCCTTCATATCGCCCAGAATGGCGATCTTCTCGCCCGGCAGGGCGGAGAGAGAGCGGAGGGCGGCGGCGGTGGAATCCGGATTGGCGTTGTAACAGTCATTGATGAGGGTCATCTCTCCCAGCTTTTCCACATAGGAGCGGCCCTCCGGCGGACGGTAGCTCTCCAGTCCGGCCCGAATCTCCTCCGGGGAAAGCCCAAGACGGTGCCCAACGGCGGCGGCCAGAAGGGCGGCGGTGACAGAGGGCATGCCATAGGCATGGAGGGTAACGGGGATCCTCTCATCATCCATAAGAAGGGTAAAGCGGATGGCCTCCGCCCCCTCCGCCCGGATATCCTCCCCACGGATCCGGCAATTCTCCCCGACGCCGCATAGAACGCGGGGGATCCCGGGATCGAACCCGGCAAGCATGGGATCATCGCCGTTGAAGACGGCGAGCCCGGTGGGCTCCATATGGCGGAAGACCTCGGATTTTGCCCGACGGACCCCCTCCAGATTTCCCAAAAACTCCAGGTGGGCGTGGCCCACCACGGTGAAGACACAGATATCCGGCCGCACCATGGCTCCCAATCGGTCCATCTCACCGAAGCTGCTGATCCCCATTTCGATGACGGCGGCCTCTGTGTCTCCGTCGATGCCGGTAAGGCTCAGGGGAACCCCCAGTTCGTTGTTCAGATTGGCAGGGGTCTTCCATACCCGGTATTTCGCGGAAAGGACTGCTGCGATCATCTCCTTGGCGGTGGTCTTTCCCACGCTGCCCACAACGCCGACGACGGGGATCGTCAGACGGCTTCGGTACCAGGCGGCCAGATCCTGGGCGGCCTTCAATACATCCTCGACCAGGATCGTGGGCCCCTGGGCGTCGGGGATGGACCGCTGAATCAGACAGCAGGCGGCGCCTTTCAAAAAGGCGGCGTTTGCGTAGTCGTGACCGTCCACCCGGCTGCCGGGGATGCAGAGAAAGAGGCTGCCCTCCTTGACCTCACGGCTGTCCCGGACCATCCCGGTTACGGGGATGGGCGCGGTGCCGGGCCTATACTCCAGCCGCCCCTTCACGGCGGCGGCGATTTCCTCCAGACGACAAGGGATCATGCTTCTGCCTCAGCTTTCATATTTTGCCAGGGAGCCCTTGACGATCTCTTCGCAGAGCCCCTCGTAGGAGATCCCCACGGCGGCGGCCTCCTGGGGCATCAGACTCATGGGAGTCATGCCGGGCAGGGTGTTGGCCTCCAGGCAGAAGATCTCCCCATCCTCCCGAAGAATGAAGTCCATGCGCCCATAGACCTCCATACCGATGGCCCGATAAACGGTCTCCGCGGCCTTTTGAAGGCGCCGGGCGGCCTCGGCCGGGAGATCGGCGGGGCAGTATTCGTCGGTGAGCCCCGCCTGGTACTTGTTTTTATAATCATAGAAGCCGGTCTTGGGACAGATCTCGATGACGGGCAGGGCTTTGCCCATGAGAACGCCCACGTCGCACTCCCGGCCTTTGATATAGTCCTCCACCAGAAGGGTGTCCTCATAGCGGAAGCCCAGCTCCAGGGCGGGGAGATACTCCTCCTCCTTAAAAACCAGGGAGGTACCGATGGAGGATCCGCCGCTCTTGGGCTTAACGACGCAGGGCAGGGAAGGCAGGGGGTAAGACGGGCTTCCCGCGTGGACGGTAATGCCGCCGGGCACCCGGACACCGGCCTCTGCCATGACCTTTTTGGCCAGATCCTTGTTCATGGCGATGGCGCTGGCAAGGGAGCCGCACCCGGTATAACGGATGTCCAATAGGTCGAAGAGTCCCTGAAGCTTTCCGTTCTCCCCCTCAGCGCCGTGCAGGGCGAGGAAGGTGAGATCCGCGGCCCGGCAGACCTCAATGACGTTGTCGCCGATAAGGCTGTTGTTGGCCTGCCTGCGGCTTTTCTTTACGGTCTCCAGATCCGGAGCGTCCTCGCTGATCTGAAGATCGGCAAGGGTATGCTCTTCGGTGAAAAGCTCCCTTGGGTCGTGATAAGTACCGGTGTAACCGAAGTATAAGTCGATCGTTACGACCTTGTGGCCCAGCTTCTTCAGGGCCTTAGCCACCAGCTGCCCGCTGAGAAGGGAGACGTCCCGCTCCTGACTCAGTCCGCCGCACAGCACAACGATGTTCATGTTCTGCCTCCTGATCGATCGTTTTTTCCGATCATATTCACACGATTCTAACTATACTCTATGCGCTTCGATTTCACAAGGGCAAATTTAAATTTCGCCCCTCTTTCGCCCGGGGATGAGAAAAGCGGGCCGTATCAGGAGAAAAATATAAAAAAGGCTTGCAATGTGAGAAAAAGAATGGTATATTGTGCTTGGTCGTTCGGTATATCGTTTATGGGGCTTTGCCCTGAAGCGAGTGGGTCATCCCACTCTTTTTATTTGGCATTTTTGGTTTATTTGGAGGCTGAGATGAGTAAAGTAACCGATGCGGTTGCCGCCCTGGCGGAGCCGGTGGTCGGCGCCCTGGGTCTGACCCTCTGGGATGTGGAATACGTTCGGGAGGCGGGCAGCTATTATCTGCGCCTCTATGTGGATAAAGAGGGCGGTGTCGGTATCGATGACTGCGAAAACGTCAGCCGCGCCCTGGACCCCATCCTGGACGAAAAAGATCCGGTGCCGGACAGCTATGTTTTTGAGGTCAGCTCCCCCGGACTGGAGCGCAGCCTCAGAAAGCCGGCGCATTTTGAGCGCTATCTCGGGGAAAAGATCACCGTGAAGCTTTTTACCCCCCGCAATGGGCGCCGGGAGTTTGTGGGCGTTCTGAAGTCCTATGAGGATGGCGCCCTTGTACTTGAGACCCCTGAGGGGGAGGAGCGGTTTGAGAAGAAGGATTACTCCTCCGCGCGGGTCTACTTTGAGTTCTGATTTTTTCGGTTTCCCGAATCGGGAATCTGCTACTATAGGAAAGGATTGATACGTAAAATGAATGAGGAGTTCTTTCTGGCAATTGAACAGCTGGAGAAGGAGAAGGGCATCCCCAGGGATTATATGATCGACCGTATCCGTCAGGCTCTGCTGGCAGCCCTCCGCAAGGATAACCCGCAGGCGGAGGAGCATGTGGTGGTCAATGTGGATGAAGAGGCCAAGACCGTGGATATGTATATCCAGAAGTCTGTGGTGGAGGATGTGGAGATCCCTGCCATTCAGCTCTCCGTTTCCGAGGCCAGGAAATATAATAAAAAGGCTGACGTGGGCGACGTGATCAACGTCCCGGTGGACACCAAGAAATTCGGCCGCATCGCGGCCCAGGCCGCCAAGCAGGTGGTCATCCAGGGCATCCGTGAGGCGGAGCGGAGCAAGGTCTATGATGAGCTTACCAGCAAGGCCCACGAGGTATTGACCGGCGTTGTCTCCCTCATTGATGAGCGTACCGGCGCGGTTACGCTGAAGATCAATTCCAGCGCTGAGTACAGCGAGGCCACGCTTCCCGCCACGGAGTGCATTCCCGGTGAAGTGCTCACCGTGGGGAAGCATATCAAGGTCTATGTGGTGGATGTCCGCCGCGGACCCCAGGTCTTTATCTCCCGGACCCACCCCGGCCTCATCAAGCGCCTTTTCGAGCTGGAGGTACCGGAGATCTTTGACGGCACGGTGGAGATCCGCAGCATCGCCCGTGAGGCGGGCAGCCGCACCAAGATGGCCGTCTCCTCCTCCGATCCGGAAGTGGAGCCCATCGGCGCCTGTGTCGGCCCCAAGGGCGGCCGTGTGGGCGCCATCGTGAACGAGCTCGGCGGAGAGAAGATCGATATTATCAAGTGGTCTGAGGATCCGGCGGCTTATATCGCCGCGGCCCTGGCCCCGGCAGACGTTCTCAGCGTCACCCTGGCGGATGAGGGCAAGAGCTGCACCGTGGTGGTGCCTGATTCCCAGCTCTCCCTCGCCATCGGCAAGGAGGGGCAGAATGTGCGCCTCGCCGCCAAGCTGACCGGATATAAGATCGACATCCGGCCGGAGAGCAGGGCGTAAATATGCCGAAGAAGATCCCCATGCGGCAGTGCAAGGGCTGCCGGGAGATGAAGCCCAAGATGGAGCTTGTCCGCGTTGTCCGCTCCCCGGAGGGGGAGGTTTCCGTGGATCTGAAGGGTAAAAAATCCGGCCGCGGCGTCTATATCTGCCGCAATCCGGAGTGCCTGAAAAAGGCGCAGAAATCCCGCGCACTGGAGCGGGAGCTTGAGGTAACGCTGCCGCCGGAGATCTATGAGCGGCTGGCGGAGGAGATGAATTCTGAGAATGAATGACCTTCTGGGGAGCTTGGGCCTCTGTAAAAGGGCCGGCGCTCTCAGAACCGGAGAAGATACGGTGCGCTCGGAGGTCCGCAGCGGCAGAGGAAAACTGATTCTTCTGTCTCATGATGCGGGCGACGGCGCTGTAAAGCGGGCGAGGGCCCTCGCCCATGAGACCGGAATCCCCCTGTGGCGGCTTCCGGAGGGAAAGAATACATTGGGTGCGGCCCTGGGACTGACCATGGTCTCCATCGCCGCGGTGACGGATGCCGGATTCGCCGGGATGCTTCTTAAGAAGCTGAAGGACGCAGGCAGCGGCGCGGAAGAGGTTTTAGGCAAGGAGGACTGATCTATGGCGATAGTCGTGAAATACAGAGTGAATGAGGTGGCGAAGGATTTCGGCCTCGGCAATAAGGATATCTCCGCCATCCTGACAAAGTATGCGGAGACGCCCAAGAGCTATATGAAGGTGCTGGAGGAGAAGGAGCTGGACATCATTTTTGAGGTCCTGACCCAGCAGCACCAGATGGAAAGCCTTGCCGAGGTTTATGAGGTTGCCGCGAAGCCCAAGGCGCCGGAAAAGAAGGCGGAGACCCCCCACAAGGGGAATAATGCGCCTGAAAAGGCCGCTGAGCCCGTAAAGAGCGAAAAGGCCAAGTCCGCCCAGCAGGGGCAGAAGCCCCAGGAGAACCGCCAGGCTCAGCCCCAGGCCCAGACAGGCCGCCCCGCCCAGCAGCCTCAGCAGCAGCCCGCGCCCAAGCCCAAGGAGAATAAACCTCATACGCCCCGGAATCTCCCCCAGAAGCGGGTGGTGGATACCTCAGGCGTTACCATCAACATCGATAAGTATGATGAGCATATTGAGGAGCTGGTTCCCGAGCGGGCCCAGAATATGGGCCGCGGCAAGGAGAAGTTCACCAAGCGCAATCAGCAGAATAACAAAGCCCCGGCCAACAGCCTGAAGCGCCGCCAGTCCGAGCGGGACCGGATGCAGAAGCTGCAGCTGGAGATCGCCAAGAAGGCCCCCACCAAGGTCATGATCCCCGATGAGATTTCCGTGGGTGAGCTGGCCAGCCGGATGAAGAAGACCGGCACAGAGGTGGTCCGTCAGCTGGTGAAGATGGGCATCATGGCCTCCCTCAGCGAGATCATCGATTATGATACCGCCGCCCTGGTGGCCCTGGAAATGGGCTGCAAGGTGGAGAAGGAAGTTGTGGTCACCATCGAGGAGCGCCTTATTGATGACCGCGAGGATAAGCCGGAGGAGCTGGTGCCCCGCGCCCCCGTGGTGGTGGTCATGGGCCACGTCGACCACGGCAAGACATCCCTTCTGGACCGCATCCGCCGGGCCAACGTGGCCGCCGGCGAGGCGGGCGGCATCACTCAGCACATCGGCGCCTATCGGGCGGAAATCAACGGCAGCCCCATTACCTTCCTGGATACGCCGGGCCATGAGGCCTTTACCACCATGCGCGCCCGCGGCGCCATGGTGACCGATCTTGCCGTGCTGATGGTGGCCGCGGACGACGGCATCATGCCCCAGACCGTGGAGTCCATCAACCACGCCAAGGCTGCCGGTATCCCCATCATCGTTGCCATCAACAAAATGGATCTTCCCGGCGCCTCTCCCGACCGCATCAAGCAGCAGCTCACGGAGTATGACCTGGTGCCGGAGGAGTGGGGCGGCGAGACCATTGTATGCCCCGTCTCCGCCAAGACCGGCATGGGCGTGGATGCCCTTCTGGAGAACATCGTCGTCTCCGCTGAGGTATTGGAGCTGAAGGCCAATCCCAACCGGGCTGCCCGGGGTACCGTGATCGAGGCCCGCCTGGATAAGGGCCGCGGCCCCCTCATGACTGTCCTGGTGCAGAACGGCACCCTGAAGCAGGGCGATATCATCATTGCCGGTACCTGCGTGGGCCGTGTCCGTCTCATGACGGATGACAAGGGCCGCCGGGTCACCGAGGCCGGCCCCTCCGTCCCTGTGGAGGTGGCGGGCATGTCCGATGTGCCCAACGCCGGCGACGTATTCAATGTGGTTGCGGATGAGCGCATGGCGAGAGAGCTGGCCGAGCAGCGAAAGACCGAGCGGGCCCAGGCCGCGGCCGCGCCTGCGAGAAAGATCTCCCTGGACGATCTCTTCAACCAGATCCAGGAGGGCACTCTCAAGGACCTCAACCTCATTGTCAAGGCGGATGTCCAGGGCTCTGCGGAGGCGGTCAAGGCCTCTCTGGAGAAGCTCTCCAACGACGAGGTCCGTGTCCGTGTCATCCACTCCGGCGTGGGCGCCATCAACGAGAGCGATCTCATGCTGGCCTCCACCTCCGGCGCCATCATCGTGGGCTTCAACGTGCGGCCTGACGCCGCTGCCAGCGCCAGTGCAGAGCGCAGCAAGGTGGATATACGAATGTACCGCGTGATCTATGACTGCATCGATGAGATCAAGGCCGCCATGAAGGGCATGCTGGCGCCCAAATTCCGTGAAGTCGTGCTGGGCCAGGCTGAGGTCCGCGTGGTGTACCACGTCTCCAAGGTTGGCACCGTCTGCGGCTGCTATGTCCAGAGCGGCAAGATCCAGCGCGGCTGCGGCATCCGTGTGGTGCGGGACGGCATCGTGGTCCACGAAGGCGAGCTGGAGTCCCTGCGCCGCTTCAAAGATGACGTGCGCGAGGTCAATCAGGGCTATGAGTGCGGCATGCAGGTGGCCAAATTCAACGATATCAAGGAAGGCGACATCCTGGAAGCTTTTACCCAGGAGGAGATTAAGCAGTAAAACCCGCCTTCCCCGGATAGGATATGACAAGGGGAGGGGCTTGCCCCTCCCCTTGTTCACAAAGAATTACGAAAGCACCTCGCCCCATGGGGCGGAAGGGAGAAACACATGGCAAACAATCGTATGGGCCGTACCAACAGCGATATTACCGCGGCCCTTTCCAGTATTCTGCGTGAGGTCAAGGACCCCCGGGTACAGCAGGGGATGATCTCCGTCACCGGCTGCGACGCCGCGAAGGATCTCAGTAGCTGCAAGGTCTATCTCAGTGTGCTGGGCCTTCAGGATGAGCGGGAGTTTCGCCGCGGTCTGAAAAGCTCCAACGGCTGGATCCGGAAGGAACTGGCCCGTCGTCTGCAGCTTCGCAATACGCCGGAGTTGCTGTTCCAGCTGGACCACTCCATTGAGGAGGGCGCCCATATCAACAGGCTCATCAATGAGCTGAACATTCAGCCTGCGGAGGAGGCAGAGGATGGAGATACGCAGGATGACTGATTCCTCCCGTCGACTCAGTGTGGAGGAGACGGCGGCCTGGCTGAGGGAGCGGGATCGCTTCCTCATCCTCAGCCATAAACGCCCCGATGGGGACGCCCTGGGCTCTGCCGCCGGACTGGCGGAGGGCCTGCGGAAGCTGGGAAAGACCGCCTATATCTATCCCAATCCCGAGATCACACCCCGTTACGTTGCCTGTACGGCCCCTTACCTGGCTCCCGAGGGCTTTCAGCCGGAGCATGTGCTGACGGTGGATACCGCCGCCCGGAACATGTTCCCCAAGGGGAGCAGTGACTATGAGGACAAGGTGGAGCTCAGCATCGACCATCATGGCTCCCACGAGGATTACAGCCCCCTTCTGCTTTTGGAGGGGGACAGCGCCTCCTGCGGGGAAATCGTCTACCTTGTCATAAAAGCGCTGGGGATTGAGCCGGACCCGAACCTCGCCAGCCTCCTTTACATTGCGGTGTCTACGGATACCGGCTGCTTCCGCCAGGCCAACACCACCGCCCGCAGCCTTACGACGGCGGGGGAGCTGGTACGTGCCGGGGCGGACCATGTTCATCTGAACCGTGTCCTCTTTGAGATGAAGACCCGGGCCCGCCTGGCGGTGGAGACCGCCATTGCCCGCAATACCCGGTATTCCTGCGGCGGCAGGGTGGCGGTGGCCACCCTCTCCGAGCAGGAGCTCAAGGACTGCGGCGCCACAGAGGACGACCTGGACAACATCTCCTCCTTGGTGCAGCAGGTGGAGGGCGTCGTCTGCGGCGTCCTTCTCCGGGAAAAGCCGGATTGCAGCAAGGCCTCTGTACGGGCCTCCGGGGGCTTTAATGCCTCCCGGCTCTGCGCCCGTTTCGGCGGCGGCGGCCATGTGGGCGCCGCGGGCTGTGAGATCAAGGCGGAACTGACTGCCGCCGCCGGGATCATCGCCCGGGCCGCGGCGGAGGAACTGGGAGAATGAACGGGATCCTCATCGTGGATAAGCCTGCGGGCTGGACCAGCCACGACGTGGTGGCCAAGCTGCGCGGCGCTTTGAAGGAAAAGCGGGTGGGCCATGGCGGCACCCTGGATCCCATGGCAACGGGGGTCCTCCCGGTTTTTGTGGGAAAGGCCACCAAGGCGGCCCAGTTTGCCGAGAATGCGGAGAAGGAATACATCGCCGGCCTGCGTCTGGGGATCAGCACCGATACCCAGGATATCACCGGAACTGTGACAGAGGAGCGGGAGGTCACGGTGACAGAAACCGACCTTCTGGCGCTTTTGCCCCGCTTTCTGGGGGAGCAGGAGCAGCTGCCGCCCATGTACTCCGCCATCAAGGTGGACGGGCAGCCCCTCTACAAGCTGGCCCGGCGCGGGGTGGAGGCCCGGCGCCAGCCCCGCAGGATCTCCATTTCCCGCCTGGAGTATCTGGGCCGGGAGGGGGAGAACTACCGCCTGCGGGTGGCCTGTTCCAAGGGAACCTATATCCGCACCCTCTGTGCCGATCTTGGGGATGAATTGGGCTGCGGCGGCGCCATGAGCTCCCTTCGCAGGGTCCGGGCCGGCCGCTATACGCTGGAGGAAGCACACAGCCTGGAGGAGCTGCTCTCCGCCGCCAAAGAGGGCCGGATGGAGGAATATCTGCTTCCGGTGGACTCCCTGTTTTCCGATCTTCCTGCCGTCACAGCCACGGTTTCTCAGGAAAAGAAGATCCGCAACGGCGTCTCCATTCCCTGGGAGGGGGAGGGGCGGCTGCGGGTCTATGGGCAGAAGGGGGAGTTTCTCATGGTTGCCCAGGCCAGGAACGGCGTACTACAATCCATCAAGAACTTTTTCGAGGGATAAAGCATGAAACGTGTGATCGCCCTAGGCTTTTTTGACGGGGTGCATTTGGGCCACGGGGCCTTATTAAAAACGGCAAGAGCGTTGGCGTCGGAGCTGGAAGCCTCTCCGGCGGCCTTGACCTTTGATGTCTCCCCTCAGGAGGAGATCCTGGGGGAGCGGGTGCCCCTCCTTTCGGGCGTTGAGGACCGAAAAGCCCTGATCCGGGAGGAATACGGCATCGAGACGGTGCTGGTGCTTCACTTCGACCGCGCTCTGCGGGAGCAGCCTGCGGAGCTGTTCTTCCGACGGCTCATAACGGAGTTCGGCGCTGTCGGCCTTGTCTGCGGGGATGATTTCCGCTTCGGACGTGGGGGCGCCGGGGACCGCTTTCTTCTGCGGGAGCTCTGTGAGGAGAGCGGCATCGCCCTTCGGGTGGTGCCCGAGGTGACCCTTCACGGCCGCCGGGTCAGCTCCACGCTGATCCGCAGCCTCTTGGAGGGGGGAGATCTGGAGGCCGCCAACGAGTATCTGGGCCACCCTCACCGACTGTCGGGCACGGCCAATCCGGAGCGGGCGGCCGGTTTCCCTTCCATCCGCGTGGTGCCTGACAGCGGAGTGATCCTGCCCCAGCCGGGGCTCTATGACGCCCTTCTCGGGGACGAAAGAGGGAACCGCTTTGCGGCCCTTGCCGGGGTCGGGGAACACGCCGTGGTCTCCCGTCTGCTCTCCGGGGGCCTTGAACCTCTGCCGGAGCGCCTGACCGTGGAGTTTTTACGCTATCTGGGGGAGTGAGCCGTGGTAGAGAAAGTCATATTTACCAATATGTGCCTTTTGCGGGATGAGAAGGGCCGTGTTCTGGTGCAGAACCGGCGACAATCCTGGAAAGGCCTGGCCTTTCCAGGCGGCCACGTGGAGCTGGGGGAGAGCTTTACGGAGGCGGTGATCCGGGAGGTACAGGAGGAGACCGGCCTTACGCCGGTGCACCCCTATCTCTGGGGAATAAAGCATTGGACAGAAAACGGGGTACGAACCATCGTCCTTCTCTATCGGGCGGATTCCTGGACAGGTACCCTCCGCTCCTCTGAAGAGGGAGAGATGCTTTGGATGGACCCCGCGGCCATTACGGCGGAAAACGCCGCTCCCGATTTTGACAAGGATCTGGTGACCTATCTTTCGGATCTCCCCGGCGAGATCACCTACATCCCCCGCGGGGAAGATTGGGAATACACTGTCGCAGGTCCGTAAGAAGGCGCTGAGACGTAATTCGTAGGGGAGGGGCTCGCCCCTCCCGCTTTGTTTCGTGAATTTCCTTTTGAGCTTTCTATTTTGCAGCCCCTTTCCCGGGCTGTTTTCTTTTTAAACAAAAAGGTTGACAAACATCTACCAATCTGTTAAGATAGGTATACAAACATAGACCAAGGAGGATGCAGGCGTGATTCGTATTTCGGATGCGGAGTGGAAGGTCATGGACCTTCTCTGGCGGGAGGGGCCTCTGACCATCACCCAGATGACCCACAGGATGGAGGGGGACACGGACTGGTCCAAGAATATCATCATCACCTATCTCAACCGCCTTTTGGAGAAGGGGGCCGTGAGCTATGAGCAGCGGGGCCGGACCAAGTGGTTTTCCGCCGCCATCGACCAGCGGGAGACCGCGGTGGGGGAGAGCCGCAGCTTTTTGGACCGGGTCTTCCGGGGCAACCTGGGCCTTATGGTCAGTACCCTGGTCTCGGAGGAGGCCTTGAGCGTCGAGGAGATCGCGGAGCTGAAAAAGGCCCTCAGCGAGCTGTGATTGCAGGTATCAACTTCCATTCATAAGGTGACAAACAGCGGATGCTGTCGATTCTCTACTGTCATTGTTATGAAAGACTCTCTTAGGCTTTGAGCCGTAGGGGCGGATGCCCACATCCGCCCGTGTCCTTCGCATAGGCCGCTACAGCGGGTCGATCCGGGCGGAGCCGAAGTCGGAGAGATCGCCCCCTACAGGGATACAGCACACAACCCTTGCATTTATCGTGGCGCGTCAGAGCGTGATGATTGCGAGGTGCCGGGGTCCCCGGGAAAGCCCGGAGGGCTTTTCTGGGGAGGGCGACGAGGACGCCGGGCCGTGAACGACGGCTTCAGATGCCGTCGTGAACGAAGAGGCGTCACGAGGAGCCGGGCGACGTGGCAATCCGTATTCCCGTCTCTTGATTCATTCTTCTCAATGAATTGGATTCAATCATAACGAAAGATAATATCCTTGGATGAAAGGCAGGTAAAGTATGCTGCGTATCCTGATCGGGTTTCATCTCATACTGGCGGTGCTGCTCCTCTTGAGAAAAACAGCGGGGCAGCGGCTGAATCCACGGCTGCGCTATCTTCTCTGGCTGGCGGTGCCCCTCTATCTCTGTATCGCGCCCCTCTGGTCCATCCCCGTGACTCTGCCGGAGAAGGTGCGCCCCGTGGTTGAGACCGCGGAGGAAATATCGGGAGAGGTGTTGAATGTTTCCGGGCTTGCACCCGATCCCTCTTTTCCGGCAGGCGGGGGAAACGCAACCGACGCGTATCACGAACCCCAGGGAGAACTGACGGAAGAGTATACTTCTTTTCATAATTCCGCCAGCCCCACCGAAACGGCGCCTCAAAAAGCCCCCAAGCCTTTTCCCTGGCAAATGGTCCTCTGGCTTCTCTGGGGCACCGGGGCCGCGGCGCTGCTTCTTCTGATCCTGACCCGCAATCTGGAGCTTATCCGCGCCCTTCGCCGGGATCGGATCTTTTACGAAAAGAATCAGGAGACAGGCCTTCGGGTTTGGATCCTGCCCGGGTCCAGTACTCCCTTTCTCCTGGGGCGTCAGATCTACCTCCCTGCGGAGCTGGAGCTGGAGCGGGAGTTTTATCGCCACGCTGTCCTCCATGAGGCCTGCCATCTGAAACAGGGGGATCCTCTGTGGCTCTGGGTGGAGTACGGGATCCTTGTCCTCTTCTGGTGGTCGCCTCTCGTGTGGCTTTCCCGCACGAAAATGCGGGAGGACCGGGAGATGAGCTGTGACGAGGCGGTGATCCGCATCCTGGGGGAGGGGCAGCGGAAAACCTACGCCATGAGCCTTCTCAAAATGGTGGAGCTGAAAAAGGACCGCCTCTCGGTCACCACCGCCATGTTCGGCAGCAAAATGGGCCTCAAACAGCGGGTCCTCACCGTGGCAAAGCACCACCGCCGCAGCCTTTTGGCGGCGCTCCTGGTCCTCGCTGCATTGGGGATCGCCCTCGGCTGCGGCATGATGAGGGCAAGGGAGGAAGACAATGATCATACACAAACAGTGGATTCCGAAGAGCACGCTTCTCAAAACTCTGTCGGAAAGAAAACCTCCGAAGTCCTTGTATCCCCCGATGATCCTGCTCCTGCGGAAATCCCGCCCCTGTGGCCCCGCTATGAAACTCTGACCGTCACCTTTGCGGAGACAATTGAGAAGGAAGATCTTGTCCTGTCTTATGAGAGCGCGGGCGCGGAGATCGCCACCCTGCAGGAGCTGTTGCACGATCGGTTGACTATGGGCCTTTCTATCCGTCCTATCTCGGACTATCAGCCGGACGCGGAGTTGCTATTCCACGCGGATGGCGTGGAGGACTACCAACTGGGCCTTACCCTGTCCCCCGGAGAGGGGACAGAGTACTCCTGGATTCTGGTGGCCAACGGCACCTACTGGTATGAGTACCCCGGCCTTGTCCAGGAGATCTGTACCCTCTTGGGTGTGCCGGTCCAGCTCTCCGAAGACACTCCCGAAGGTACGCCGCCCATTTTCATGAGTGAGGATGCCGCCACCCATGTGTGGCACCTGGATCCCCTGGTGACCGACCATATCGAACTCATAATCCCGGAGTACGACCGCGTGTTTTGGATCCTCACAGGGGAGAATCTCAATCGGCAGGTGACGGAGGCTATCGGACACGCAACGACCCATATCGATTCCTCGGAGGCCTTTGCAAGGCTTCTCGGTGCCAGGGAGGGGGAGCTTTTCAGCCCAACAAGACTGATGACCCTCCGAATTGGCGGGGAGCAGTATGCCCTCTACCGGGGCGAGAAGGACAAGCTCTGGCTCACAGCGGGGGACTACGGAGACTTGACCCTTAGCGATAATGAGACGGCCATTGAGGCCCTGCTCCAAACCGTGGAGAACCATGCCGGGTGGAATGCCCATTGCGGCCTGGGGGAGCTCCGGGAGATCACCGGGATCGCGCTGTATTATCAGGGTTATCTATATTATGAGTCCCGGGATCCCCAGATCTGCCGCGATCTCGAAGCGCTATTTGCCGAGCTGCGGCCGGATGACTCGGGTCACTACATCGATTCCTATCTGGTGAACGCCGTTATTGAGACCGCGGACGGAAAGCAGCGCACCCTGCGGGTCGAGCCTCAAAACGGTAATGTCTATTTCCCCTGGCTTGGCTTTTATCGCTTCCCCCGCATGATAAATGTGGAGTATTCCGATCTGATGCTCCATGGTTTTCCCCGTGCCCTGGGCCTTGAGCGTTGGCCCTGGGAGGAGCAGACTCCGGAGCGGGAGGAACTGGAGAAGGCCCTCTCCTGGACAGAAGGGGCCACCGGCACGCTGACCTGGCTTTCGGCAGATGATCCGGGCGAGGGCCCAATGCTGCACAGCCATACCACCACAGTTGAGGAGCAGCAAGAGATCCTGCGCTGCCTTATGGATGCCGATCTGGAAACCGGCGTTCCGGACCTGTATCCCACTATGCCGTGGATCCATGTTGATTTCACAGACGGATTGAACACCCTGACCATCTGCCCGACGGCTGCCCCCGGCGGCACGCGGAGCATTCTCCAGGGCACGAACAACCTGGTGCTATGGAGCCATAGCTATGATCTGTGGCAGTCCTATTTCCGGATCGTGGGAAGACAACCCCTTAATCTGGAGGAGCACAGCATCGCCTCTCTGGAGCTGCGCTATGATGAGGACCTGGGACTTGTGGGAGAGACCTTTACCGATGAAAGCTTTCTGAATGAAACGGCCCTCTATGTCCTGGCCGGAGCGGCGGAGGATCAGTACCGGGCGGACCTCAGCCCGGATTTTGCCCCGGATACCGAGCTCAGGATCACGCTGAAAGACGGCACCGTGCATCAGATCCTGCTCAATCGCAGGGATAACGATCCGATGTACGTCTGCAACGGCGTCTACTGCTACAGCTCCGCCGATATGGTGGCACAGCTTTGGACCTTGATCGGGCAAGCGCCTTGAGAGAAAACCTGCAGTTTGCTCTGCTGCTTTTCGCCTTGATTCTCATCGTGACAAGCATCCTGCGCTTTTTTGCCGGGGAAGGGGAAGAATAGCGCCTTGACACTTGCAATCTCCATGTGCCTCCTGTATAATATGGCCTCCCGGATTCTTCCGGAGAATAACCCGCCCTTCGGGGCTGTGAGGGATCATGCGATTGTCTCAGGGGGATTCTCCCCGACTTCATCATCTGCCGCCGCCCATTGGCTGGCGGATCATCAAAACCACGGTGGCGGTCTTCCTCTGCCTTGTGATCTATTGGCTGAGGGGCTTTCACGGGCAGGACATGCCCTCGGAGGCCGCCATTACGGCCATCATCTGCATGCAGCCCTATGTAAAGGACTCTGGCGAATATGCGCTGAATCGTCTTGTAGGGACGCTGATCGGTGCTTTTCTCGGCCTTTTGCTGCTGCTGGTCCTCTATATATGGCCTGCGCCGGGCGGCAATCTTCCGGTGCTTTACGCGCTGATGGCGGTGGGTGTGCTGCTTTCCCTCTATCTCGCGGTGCTGATGAAGATGCCCGACGCCTCGGGTCTGGCCGCCATCGTATTTCTCTGCGTGGTCATTGCCTTCCCGGATATTGAAGACCCCCTGCGGCAGGCGGCCGGCCGCATCTTTGATGTGTTTATCGGCACCACGGTGGCCATTCTGGTAAATATCTTCCATTTGCCCCGGCGAAGACGGCGGGATCTCCTGCTCTTTGTCCATACCGAGGACCTGGCGCCGGACCCCTTCACGCAGCTTGCCCCGGCGGTGCTGTTTCACCTGAATGCGCTCTATAATGACGGAGCCCGGATCTGTCTCGTAAGCCAGCACGCCCCGGCCTTCTTCGCCATGCAGCTGCGGGGAGCCAGGCTCTCCACACCCCTCATCGTTATGGATGGCGCTGCCATTTACGACGCGGAGAAAAATGTCTACCTCCAGGCGGAGACCATTCCTCCGGAGAACTCCCTGGCCTTGCGGGACCGTCTGGATGAGCTGGGGATCAGCTATTTCGTCTATACCATCCACCATAACCGGGCCTGCATCTTTCACACCGGGGACTTCCGGGAGGAGGAGAAGGAGATCTACGACCGCCTTCGCCAGTCTCCCTACCGGAGCTATTTTGAGGGGGAGATCTACGACCCCGGGGAGATCGTCTATTTCAAGGTCATCGGCCGTGACTCGGAAATGGGGGAGCTGGAGAAGCATCTCAGCCGCACCATGCCAAAGGCAAAGCTGCGCCGTGTGTGCCGCCCCCAGCCGGGGACTGAGGGGATCTCCGGCCTCTACATCTATGCCCACACCGCCACCCAGGAGCAGGCGGAAAAGCGGGTCGTGGACTATCTGCGTCAGGGAGAGCCTGAGCTCAAATCCAGGGAGATCCGCAGCCCCACGGGCTACCGGACCGAGCGGGACGCCATGAGCCTCATGCGCCGCGTCGCTGATGCCTACGAGCCTTTGCTGCTCTTTGGCGGCAGAGAACAATAAAATCAGCCTTTACGTCTTACCCCAATGGTGAGTGAACGTGAAGGCTGATTTTATACTGTTTAGGTTTGTGTGACGGTTCAGGCCACCAGATTGTTGACCCAGCGGCGGCTCTTTACAAGAAGATAACCCAACACACATTTCACCAGCTCCATCCCCTGCACGGCGATGTACATGGGGAGAATGGGGAGCGCGGTGAAGCGGGAGAGAACGAAGGCCAGGGGAACGCAGAGCACCCAGACAAAGGCGGAGTCAAAGAGGAAGGTGATGAGGGTCTTTCCCCCGGAGCGCAGGGTGAAGTAGGCGGAGTTGGTAAGGGCGTTGAAGGGCATCATCACGGCGGAGACAAGAATGAGCTGGGCGGCCAGATGCTTTACCCCCGGTGTGGTGTTGTAGAAGCCGGTCAAGAGCGGGGCAATGAGACCCATCACGAGCCCCACGGAGGAGCTGAGCAGAACAGAGAAAACGATGAGCTTCCGATCCTCATCCACCGCCCGCTCCAGCTCACCGGCTCCCAGCAGCTGACCGACCATGATGGAGACGGTGCTTCCCATGGCCAGGGTGGCGCAGAAGAACAGGTTGGAGATGGTGGAGGAGATGTTTACGGCGGAGACCACCTCCAGCCCGCGGGTGGAGTAGCACTGATTCAGCATGGTCATGCCGGAGGACCAGAGCATCTCGTTGACAAGAAGCGGCGCCCCCAGAAGAAGGATCTGCCTGACAAGCCTGAGGGGCACGCCGAAGCCCCGATAGGCGCCCCGGATGAAGGGGCAGCGCTCCTTGTGACGGTGGGTCCAGATCACGATGATCCCCAGCTCCGCCACCCGGGCGATGACCGTGGCCACGGCGGCGCCGACGACGCCCATCCGGGGCGCGCCCAGCTTGCCGAAGATCAGGACATAGTTGAAAAAGAGATTTACAAACACGGCGATAATGCCCGCTTTCATGGGCAGGGCGGTCTCGCCGGTCTCCCGCAGGGTGCTGGAATAGATCTGCGCCAGGGCGAAGAGGGGCATCTGCACCATCATCACACCGAGATAGGCCTTGGCGTAGCCCAGGGTGGCGACCAGGTCCAGCCCCTCTTCTCCGTCATGGAGGAAGGAGGAGATCAGTGCATCGCCGCCGAAGAGAAGCGCAAGCTCCGCAATGACAGTCACCAAAAGGGAGATGTACCACTTTACCCGGAAGGTGTGCTTCACGCCCTCGTGATCGGATTTGCCGAAAAACTGGGCGGTGAAGATGCCGGCCCCGGCGTGGCCGCCGAAGAGGCAGAGATTGAAGACAAAGAGCAGCTGGTTCACGATGGCGACGCCGCTCATGGGCTCCGTACCCACGCGGCCCACCATGATGTTGTCCAGAAGGCTTACAAAGTTGGTGATCACATTTTGCAGCAGAATGGGGCCAAGGATGGCCAGCACTCTGCTGTAAAAGCGTTTGTTCCCGAAATAATTGGATGTTTTCATGAGTTCCTCACTTATATAGTCAAAGCATAAAGTGTCCGGCGCCCATTGACGCCGGATCAATATAACAGTCTTCTTCTATACTGTCAACAGCTTACAGACGAATATCCATCCATTTTCCCTTGTTGACCCGGTAAGAGAGCATGGTCGCCCGGACAAAGGCGTCGATATCGAAGGAGAGCCAGGCGCCGATGTAGCCCAGCTGCAGCGTGGGGAACATGCGGTTCAGCGGATAGCAGAAGAACCAGGTCATGGCCGGCCGCAGGATGGCCACGCTGATGAGAGAGACCAGGGCGACGTATTTCACATCCCCCGCGCCCCGAAGGCAGCCCGCGAACATGACCCGGATGTTCTGGGGATAGATCCCCACCAGCACCACCAGGAAGCAAAGGGAGGCCGCGGCAATGATCACCGGATCCTGTGAGAACAGGGTGGGCAGCCAGTTACGGGCGAAGAAGGTAAAGAGAATGAGACCGAGGGAGAGGAAAATGGAGATCCGCCGCCCGACCCGGACGTAAAGCACAGCTTTGTCCTTCTTCTCCGCCCCCAGGGACTGCCCCACCAGGGAGGTGCAAGCGGAGGAGATGCCGTCCCCCACGGTGAAGGTGAGGGAGGAGATCTGTTGTACGATCTGGTTCGTGGCATAGGCCGCGGTGCTGACCCCGGCGATGAGGCGGCCATTCACTAGAAATCCTAACCGCAAGAAAACCGACTCCGCAATGGTTCCCGATCCCACGCTGACTAGACTGTGGACGGTAGCGCTGTCGAAGCGGACAGGAGTAAAGGGAACAAGACTCAGATATCCGCCCTTGCGGAAAACGACAACAAGCGCCATGATACAGGAAACGCAGGTCCCAACGGCGGTGGCAATGGCCGCGCCCCGAACCCCCAGGGCGGGGAAGCCCAGATGCCCGCCGATAAGGCAGTAGTTCAGGAAGACGTTGACGACGTTGGCGGTCATATTCACCACCATGGTGATCCGGGTCTTGCCGATCCCCCGCATGGCGGCGCAGATGCAGAGGGCCCAGCAGTTGGCGATGAAGGCCAGGGAGATGGTCTGAAAGTAGATGACGCCGTCGGCCAGCGTATCTTCTCCGGCGCCGGCCAGCTTCAGCAGGGGTTCGGCCATGGCGTAGCCGATCACGGTCATCAGGATCCCGATGCCGGTGATGATGGCCATGGACTGCTTGAGGCAGGAGACGGCGGCCGCCTGATCTCCGGCCCCTTTTCGCCGGGCGATGACTGCGGTGGTGCCCACGCCGAGAGCCTGGGCCACCAGCAGCATGATCATGCGGGGCTGGGCGCAGAGCCCCACGGAGGCGATGGCGGCGGCGCCCAGTTTGCCTACCATCATGGTGTCAAAGGAATTCATGAGGGTGAGAAGCAGTCCCTCCAGGGCTGCGGGCCAGGCAATGGTGATCACTCTGCGATAGAGGTCGCCGAGACTGTCCTCATCCTTTTCCAGTACCTCCGAACCCGGAATGCCGAGAAGCAGGCGCGTCAATCGAGTCAACATACAGTAATACATCCTTTAATCCTTTTAATTTATCATAATCTTCTTTTTTCTGGTATTCAAGACCTAAAGCGCCGAAGAAACCGGGGGAAAAGAATCGAAACAGGGCGCATTGAACTGCCTGGAACAGGTGACGCCGAAAAAGCCTTTTCCAAAACGCGTTTCTGTGTTACAATTCGAAAAGAATACCATTTCATTGGCTTCGGGACCACCCGGAGAATGGAGAGCTATGACAGATTATTTTTCACTTTCGATGCAGCCCCAGGAGCTTCTGGAGGTCTCCAATCTTGGCCTTGCTCACATGGGGGACGCGGTTTATGACCTGATGGTGCGCGCCTGGGCCATTCGGCGGGGCGGCGCCAGGGCGGGGGACCTCCACCGCCGAACCGTCAGACATGTCTCCGCTCCCAGCCAGGCCGCCTCCGCCAGACTGCTGCTCCCGGAGCTCACGGAAGAGGAGCGGAGCGTTTTCCGACGGGCCAGGAACAGCCACGTCCACGGCATCCCCCATGGGAGCACCGCAGAGGAGTACCATCTTGCCACGGCGCTGGAGGCCCTTTTCGGCTGGCTCTATCTTAGGGGAGAGCGGGAGCGGCTGAATCAGCTGTTTGCAATCATATCCGGGGGGTGGGACGATGCCCTTTGATGCGGTTTTTCTCTCCGCTGTGACGGAGGAGCTTCGGGGGGAGATCCTTGGCGCCTCCGTCGACAAGGTGCTGCAGCCCGCCCGGGATACGGTGATCCTGGTGCTGCGGGGCTCCCGCAGGCTGCTCATCAATGTGGGCACCGGCAGCGCGCGCATCTCCCTCACACGCATTCAAGCGGACAATCCGCCCCAGCCGCCCATGTTTTGCATGCTTTTAAGAAAGCACCTTGTGGGCGGAAAGATCACGGAGCTGGAGCAGCTGGCCGGGGACAGGATCGTCCGGCTGCGGATCCGGGCCAGAGATACCCTGGGGGTGGAATGCGAGCGTCTCTTGATTGCGGAGCTCATGGGCCGCAACTCCAACCTGATCCTGACCGATGAGGAGGGGATCGTTCTGGACGCCCTTCGCCGGGTCCCCGGTGTGGAGGAAGCGGCTCGTCCGCTGCTGCCGGGGCTTCGCTACCGCAATCCGCCGTCCCAGGCCGGGACGGTACTGGGGGAGCTTGATCCGGAAAGCATTCGGGAGCTTGTCCGGACAGCCCCGCCGGACCGTGCTGTCACCGACTGGCTGCGGGATGCCTTCCGCGGATTGTCGCCCCTTCTCTGCCGGGAGCTCAGCTACCGGGCCGCAGGGGACACGGACGCCCGCATTCGGGAGGAAATCCGGGCTTCCCTGGCGGAGGCCCTCATCGCGTTCAGAGACGAAACGCCTGCCCCCTGGCTGCTGCTGGACGAAAAGGGGGATGTGAAGGACTTCGCCGCTACTCCTATCCGGCAATACGGCGGCGCCTGGACGCTGAGAAAAGAGGAGAGCTTCTCCGATCTCATGGACACCTTCTACCGGGAGAGGGATACCCGCTCCCGGATCACCGCCGCCGCCCATGAAATCCACCGCACGGCCAAAACGGCCAGGGATCGGGTGCGCCGCCGCCTCAATGAACAGAGGAAGGAATACGCCGCCACTGAAGACCGGGACACCCTCCGGGAGAACGGAGACCTCATCACCGCCAACCTCTGGCAGATGAAAAAGGGAATGCGCGTCCTTCAGGCGGAGGACTTTTACAGCGAAGAAGAGGGAGCCATCCGGGAGATCCCTCTGGATCCTTTGAAGACGCCCCAACAGAACGCCGCCAGGTATTATAAAGACTATAACCGTGCCAAGACAGCCCGCCGCATCCTGACGGGTGAGATCGAAAAGGGGGAGGCGGAGCTTTCCTATCTGGAGAGTGTGCTGGAGGAGCTGGACCGGGCTGAGAGCCTTTCAGAACTGGGCGGGATCCGGCAGGAGCTGGAGACCGGCGGCTGGCTGAAGAGCCAGGGGGGCAGGAGAAAGCCCCAGGGGGAGAAGAGCGCTCCGCCCCGCTATCGGACAGAGAGCGGCCTTACCATTACTGTAGGCCGCAACAACCTGGAAAACGACCGACTCACCCTGAAGACCGCTCATAAAGGGGATCTGTGGTTCCATGTGAAGGATCTCCACGGAAGTCATGTGATCCTGTCTACCGAGGGGAGGGAGCCGGACGCCGACAGCATCCGTCGGGCCGCCGGCCTCGCAGCCTGGTTTTCCCAGGGCCGGGATGCGGGAAAGGTGGCTGTGGATATGACCCATGTGGGAAATGTGAAGAAGCCCTCCGGGGCACTGCCCGGCCGGGTGATCTATACGGGCCAGGAAACCCTGTATGTAGCGCCCGACCCGGCGGAGGACTGCCGGATCAAGTAAATGAGGAGCCCGGGGCATTTATGCCCCGGGCTCCTCAGACTGTATATTTCTGTTGTTATCTCGCCTTGACGACCTCCAGAGCTTTTTGCAGCTGCTCGTCGTCTTCCTTGGCCAGCTGCCCGTAGTAGCGGGCGGCGTAGTCCTCGTCGCTGAGATCGATCTCATGGTCCGGTGTCAGTCCCACACCTGCCAGGCTCTCGCCGTTGGGGGTGTAGTATTTCAGCACCGAGATGGCAATGGCGGAGCCGTCGGAGAGGGTGAAGGTATTCTGGGCGAAGCCCTTGCCCACGGTGGGGGTGCCCACCGTGACCGCCACGCCGTACTGCTGCAGGGCGGCGGCAAAATATTCCGCGGCGCTGTAGCTTGCGTCGTTGATAAGCACCGCCATGGGAAGCTCCACACAGGACTTGTCAGAGGTGTAGACCGTCTCCTCGCCCGCCTTGCTGACACAGCGGAAGATCTCCCCCTCGGGAAGCAGATAGTCCAGGATCTCCACCAGCTCGGAGAGACGACCGCCGTTATTGAAGCGCATATCAAAGACAAGGGCGGTGGCGCCCGCCTTGATGAATTCCCGGGTCATGCCGATGAGGGCGTCGGCGGCTCCGATGTTGAAGTTCTCGAGGGCGATGTAGCCGATGTCGCCGATCATTTCCCCGGTAACAATGACCGTGGCTACGGTGCGGCGCTCCACCTCCACAGTCCGGGTCTCGCCGTTTTCTGACCGAAGGGTCAGCTGGATGGAGGTGCCTTCTTCTCCGCGGATCACGTCCACCCAATAGCTCTGATCCTGGCTGGATACGGGGACTCCACGGACCTCAATGATCTCGTCGCCTACCTGAATCCCGGCGTCAGCGGCGCCGCTGCCGTCACTGACCTTCTCTACCCGAAGGTTTCCTTCTTCGGTGCTTGTCACGGTGACGCCGATGCCGACGTAGCTGTTGTTCAGGTTCTCGTAATAGGCGTCCATTTCCTCGGGGGAGACGTAGTAGGACCAGCGGTCGCCCAGACCGGCCACCATACCCTCCACTGCGGACTGGACGGCTGAGTAATCTTCCATATCTCCCACATAGCGCTGCTGAATATACGCCCTGGCCTCAAGAATGGGGGCCAGCTCTTCAAGAGCGAGCTCCTTATCGAAACCGGAAGCGGAGGGGGAAGCGGGAATGTTGATTTTCCCGGCAAGATCGGCCTGCCCTCTTACGGCGAGGTAGGTCCCAGCGGAGGCCGCCGCGGCAAACAGGACGGCAAGAAGAAGGGCGAGGAAAATATTGATTCTGGCAGTAAACAGGTTTCGCATGGTATCTTTCCTTTCCCGGCTTGAGCCGGATTCACTTTGGATATCATACGACCAATGGGGCAAAAAATCAACCGCCTTCCGGAATCGCCTGCTCGCCCCTTTTTCATCCGGCGTGTGACGGAGAGGGGAAAACTCGGGCAATTCCGGCATCTTTGCGGCATCGTCCGGCTAAATTGGCGCAAAAACTTGACAAGTCGCCAAAAAGCACCTAAAATGGGGTTCGATATAATGAAATAAAATTGCTGTAGCTGTGCCCATCGGCAGCTATGATGCGGAGGCGTCAATTTGTACTGTCCATACTGCGGCCTCAAACTGGATGACGGCATGACGATCTGCCCCGCCTGCGGGGAGAGTCAGGTTTTTGAGGAAGACCTGGAAGATTCAATCGATACCGAGCTCCCTCAGGCGGATAGCGGCAGGGAGGGGTGGACTGACCCTGCCAATATACAGGACCTTCTGCACCTGCCGGAGGAGATTTCCCTGACCACGGAGACGGAGGGGCAGCGGAGGAGCACGGCAAAACAGCGCGGCTCCCACCGCGGAGGAAAACGACTTGCCCCTTCATCCCAGTCTCTTTTTTCCGGCATCAGTCTTCCCACAGGAGGGCGACGTGGTGCGGGAGGAAGGCCCGCAGCCAAAGAACCCACAAAGCAAGGGAAGGAGAACAATCAGGCCCCGGTGATGAAGGAGCTTCTGGGGTTTGTAAATGCTCTCAGCAAATATTTCCGAGGCATTCTTCGCTTCGGTGTGAGACGCCTTATCATCGCTTCTCTCGGCGCGATCCTTGTCATCGTCCTCATCGGCCTTCTCATCGGCGGTATCTCTGCCCGTAATGTCAGACGCATCGTTGCCGTTACCTCCGAGGATCTGGTCCTTCTCCAGGGCGAGGAGAGCCACACGCTGGAACTGAATTTCCTGGAGGATTCGGTTGCCTCCGCTGCAGGCGGAAAAACCGCGGCAGCCCTCACCCAGCTCTCCGGCGCCGCCATGACCCGTCGGGGCGTCATCGGATATCTGGATGATTATGTGGTTCCCACCGACAGCTGGACCCTGAAGCTGCATGACCTCCGGCGCCCGGAGGTGGAGCATCGGATCGATGCCGGCGTTTACAGCGAAGGGATCCCCGGCGTCTGCGGACACGCGGGGGAGCTCACCGCGGAATGGAAAATGAGTGAGGACGGTTCTGCAATCTTCTATCTGAAGGACATGGTGGAGCAGGGCGCGGATCTTTATCGCTATGCCTCCGGCAGCGCGCGGAAGGTCGCCGCAAAGGTGACCGCGTTTGATATCTCGCCGGACGGGAAGCGGGCCCTGTGGGTGAGCCTGGACGACAATGGGGAGGCCAATATCCTCACGATTCAGGATTTTTCCGAAAAAGACGGTCCCCGGCAGCTGGATACGGAGTATTCCCGTCTGGCCGGCTATGACAAATATTTTGAAGCCGTGTTTTATCTGCGGGACGGCGGCGACGGCGTCAATCCGATCTCTCTTTATGCGGCGGGCTTTGAGCGTGAGAAGGAACGGCTCCTTCCCGGCCTCAGCTATATGACCAAAACGGGCGATGACGGCAGCTTTTTCTATATCGCCGCCGACGCCTCCTCCGGCAAGAACCTATATTATTATAACAGCGCCGGTGAAATCCTTCTGGTAACCCGAAGCTGCAGCGACATTCCTTTTTGTGACCCTGAGCGCGGTTATGCGGTCTACTGCTCCGAATCGGTGGACGCCAGGACCTACTTCCTCTACTGCGGCGGGACCTCCATGGAGTTCGGCAACCGCTGGGTGGTGGATACTGCGGAGAACGGAAAGGGCAACATCCTCTATCTCATCCTGTTTGAGGAGGGGAGCGGACGGGGCCTTTACCGCTGCCAGATCTCCAAATCCGGAGAGGCGGGTATGCCGGAGAAGCTGGCTGAGGATTGCTCTGAGCTTCTCTATGATGAAAAAAGCGATACCCTGTTCTACGCCATCGACTCCGCCGCCGGCTTCAATCGTTCCAGCCTTTATTGCTGGGACGGGAAGGAGAGCCATCTCCTGGGGGATAATGCCTATCCGCTGGTGGTCTACGGCGGAAAGAACCGCTGGGCCTTCTTTACGGAGGTGGAGGCGGACGCCTATTCGGATGCCGCGCCCCATCGACTGGTGGGAACGCTGAACGAATACTCCGGCGATAATGTGACTGAGATCGACAGTAACGTCTCCCTCCTTTTCTGGCACTATGAGGGAGATGGTGCGCTAATCTATATCAAGGATTATTACGATGCCTTCGGCGGCAGCCTGTATCTCTATAAGTCAGGCACCGCGACAAGGCTCGCTGCGGATGCCCAGGCCGTCCTGATGGAAGAGGCCTTCCGCGGCGCCTTTGGCAGATAAGGAATCATTATGTTTTGCAGATACTGCGGCCAGGAATTGGATGAGGGGACCCCTGTTTGCACCGCCTGCGGGAAAAAGACCGTCAAGCTGAGGCCACGGTTACGCCCGGAGGAGGAATCCCCGCCGGTGGAGGCGACCCCGCCATCCGTGGAGGAAACCGCGCTCCCGGAACAGGAGACAAGGGAAGATCCCTCTCCGTTTCCCGCCTTTGAAGAAGCCCCGGAGGCGGCCTTGGCGGAGCGTGAAACCGCTGCGCCCCTCAAGGCGCGTGTTTCCGCGCTCATTACAAATACGCCGGAAAAATTACGGGAGCTTACAGAGAAGCTGCACTCCGATGAGGAGGATAAGCATCCGGCCAATCTTCTCCACGGTTTTGATGTGAGGATCTGGACCGTTTGCGGCGTCTTGCTGGGCCTTGCGATCATTTCTCTCGTAGAATACCGGGCCAGCATCAAGCAGTCCAACCTCCTGTTCTCTTTTTTGAAGGAGATTCATCCCGTTTGGCTTCTGGCGACCTTCCTTAATATGATCATTATTCTCGTTACGGTGATTCGAGGCTACCGTTACAGACACTCCCCGGAGTATCTGGAGGCACTCCGCATTGAGGAGGAGCCGCAGACGGTCCCGGATACTCCGGTGCGGATTTCCACGCCGGAAGGCGTGGTGGCTTCGGAGGAGAATACCGAAGAACTTCCGCCCCCTGAAGAGGAGCCGGATCCGAACACGGACAGGCTGTCTCCCGAGGCGGAGGACATCATTGCTGAGCTCCAGAAGCTGAGCTTTGATCTATAACTGAAACCGTTTTATACGGAGGAAAAGAATGAATCAATTCGTTGAAACCAACTACCAGGTGATCTCCGCCGTCGGCGTGCAGGGCAATTATCGGATGTATGTGGCCGAGCACCGACAGGAGAGGACCCGGTGGGCCATTAAAGAGCTTCCCAAAACCCCCGGTGATACGGACAGTCTGGATCGCGCCACGGAAATCAAGGACATGGCGGATCCGCTGCTGCCCAAGATCCGTGAGATCTATGATGATGAGAATGTGTTGACCACGGTGGAGGAGTATATCCCCGGCGTCAGCCTGGGAGCCTATGTCAAGGAATCCGGAGCCATGGAGGAAGAGGATGTCCTGGGCTGGATGAGCGAACTCGCGGGATTTTTCTTCCGCCTTCACAATCGGGAGAAGCGGACCATTCTCGGTGATCTGGACCCCGGCGATCTGCGGCTTATGCCGGATAACTCCGTCCGAATTGAGGATTATTCCTCCATGTGCGGTCTCGGCGTTCTGGATAATGCCCCCTATTATGGCTTCCGCGCACCGGAAATGCGTCTCGGCGGGACGGTTGGCCCCTGGACGGACCTCTATTCCCTTGGCGCTGTGGCGTATTATGCCCTCACGGGGAAGGACCCCGACGATCCTCCGTTCCGTTACTACCCCCTGCGCCATTACAACGCCTCCGCCTCTGCGGGCATGGAGTACATTCTCAATAAATGTCTTCAGCAGAATCCCAAAGCCAGATATCAGAACGCGGAGGAGCTGCTTTACGATCTGCAGCATATCGATCGCTTCAATCGGGTTCTGGGCCGCTATAAGGGAAAGCTTTTCCTCCGCGGCGCCCTGGTTGCGGTGCTGATCCTGGCCGGCGGCGCCCTGGCCGTCTATGGAAATCTTACCATGCGGCAGGAGAAGAAGGATTCCTACACCGCCTATCTGGAGAGCGCTTCCGTCTCTGCGGAAGAGGGTGATTATGATGCCGCCTTCCGCTATCTCGGCGAGGCGGAGAAGATCATGGATGGCGACGTGCGGGCCTATGAGCAGTGGGCGGACTACCTTTACCGTTCCGGGCGCTACGCCGAGTGCGCGGATTATTGCACAAAGCAGCTGTCCGAATTCCCCGAGAGCAAATCTCTGGTGCTGAACCTGGCCATGTCCGATTACCGGATGGATGAGTACCGGGTAGCCGCGGAATATTTCCGGCTGGCCGGAGAGGACGAGATGACGCAGGAACAGATGTTCGCATATCTCAACTGCCTCAGGGAGCTGGATCGGGCCGAGGAACTTTCCTCCATCTTCTATAACAGGGCGTCGGTCCTGGATGAGGGTCACCGTTTCTATATTCAGGGTCTCCTGGACCTCTCCCATGGCGATCTTGCTTCTGCTGAGACCTCCTTCAACGGAGCCATGGCCCAGAGTGCCGGCGACAGGGAGCTTCACCTGAAGTCGGTGGAGCAGCTGGCAGATGTCTATTGGCAGATGTTTGAGGAGAACCGGGATACCATCGCCCTCACCCGTGCCTATCAGCTTCTGGAAGCCAGTCTCCAGGAGACGGAGCTTGCGAATGAGGCCGGGCTGAAGCTTCGTTATCTCGCTGTCGCACTGGAGTATCCCGACAGCGAAACGAATGCCGATGAGCTGGCGGAGAGCGCCCGCGCCCTGATTGACGGCGGGGAAAAGAGCGTGGAGGCATATTGTGTGCTGATTCACGCTTATCGTGTTGCCGGTGACCGGAATGCGGAGTTTAACGCCGCGCTGGAGGCGACGGAGGCTTTCCCGGATTCCTGGAAGACCCACGCCAGACTTGCAATTGCCGAGGTCAATAAGAATCCCGAAGAGCCGGAGAAGCTGGATGTCGCTTCCATTTATTCCGAGTATCTCCTGGCTCAAAGCCTCATCGGCGATGAAGAGCCGGATGCTTCGATGCTTAAACTGGATGAGATCATCTCACATTATCGTGAGCTGGGACTCATTAAAGATTGAGGTGGATATGGGACAGATATATTTTTACGGCGGCGTCGCCCTTGCCGGCGTCGGGATCCTGCTTCTTTTGATCTTTGCCTTCAAGCGGCCCAGGTATAACGCCGCCGCCATGGCGAAGGCCGGAAAGGATCTCTCTGTGGAGATCCCCGGTTCCGATCTTACGATCACCATCTCCAAGCTTCCCCTTCCTGTGGAGGTGAAGCCGGACGGAGTCGATTATGAAGACGGCGCTGAGGATGACTGGGTTGAGCCGGAGGAAGAGAGGGAAGAGGCTCCCGAGGAGGAACCGGAGCTTCCCGATGCTGAGGAGAATTCCGATGAAGATGCCCCCTCTGAGGATGCCGGGGAAGGCGAGGAAGAGCCTTCTCAGCAGGATGCGGAGGAGCCGTCCGAGGCAGAGCCCTCTCAGGAGGAGCAGCCCTTGACAGAGACTCCCGGGGAGGAAGCCCAGGAAGAAATCCCCGCTGCGGAAGAGGCCGCGGAAGAGACAGCGGCGGAAGAGCCCGCCGGGGAAGAGGCGGAAGCGCAGCCTGAGGGCCCGGCGGAGCCTGAGGCGGAGGAGGAGGCACAGCCTGAGAGCAGCGCGGCAGAGGAGTCTTCCGAGGAAGTAGAAGCGGAAGCGGAGGCTCCGGCGGAGCTGCAGCTTGCCGATACCGTGCTGACTGAGGCAACGGCCATCAGCATTGAAATCTCCGATGAAGAGAATCGGATGGAACTCTCCGATGACGTAATCGTCGCCCTGGAGACAGGGCCTTTGACGGTGGATGCAGGCAGCCTCACCGGGGTCATGGACACCCTGGATCTGCCTGAGGACATAGAAGACGGATCTGAAGATCCGAAGTCAAGGGAAGGAGTTGAAACGGAATGATCGATCTCAACAGTCTGAAAGAGAAGGTCCTTCACGCAATCAAGCCCGGTGACGACACATATGACGAGCTGGACGATGAGCTGGATACCCCGGTGGTGGAGCGCAGCCGCGGCCTGCGGGAGGAGAGAGAGGAGCCCAGGACGAATCCCTCCGGAGAGAAGAAGGGCCTCAGCAATCTCATCCCCGGCGGCCTTGGAAGCTTCCACATGGCGACGCCCCGTGAGCAGCCCCGGTCCGGCGGTTTCCTCGGAAGGATGGAGCCAAAGCAGCGCCTGCGCTTTATCTACCTCACCGGCCTTGTGCTGGTGATGCTGGTATGCCTCGGCGCGCTGGTCTATGCGGCTCTCTTCTCCAGGGGCGCCCGCTTTAACCGTGAGATGGAGCGGGGCGAACAGTATATGGCCAATGGGCAGTATCAGATGGCGATCGAGTCTTACGACGTGGTCCTGAAGATCGATGAGAAGTGCACCGACGCCTATCTCAACCGGGCACGGGCCTACGCCGCCATCAATGACTACGCCAACGCTCAGAAGGACTATGAGGCCGCGCTGGAGCTGCAGCCGGACAATTATGAGATCTATCTCAGCCTTGCGCAGGTTCTGGTGGCCCAGACCAAGACCGATGACGCCATTAAAGTTCTGACTACGGGCTACAACGCAACCAAGAGCTCACCTGTCTATGACCTTCTGTATCAGCTCCGCAGCAGCAGCGGGGATACGATGGTCTCCGGCTCTGTCTATGCCTTTAACGGGGTGCTGGGCGGCGCCTCCTCCGGTGCCAAGATTTCCCTCAGAGACCGGAACCTGGATCGTGAGATGGGCATCACCTACACCGACGATGCGGGCAACTATGAGTTCGCCACTGTGGCGGGGGATTATACCCTCTCCGTGACCTATGAGGGCAGTCTGCCCTTCTCCTACGACTTCTCCATTCAGAACGGGGAGAAGCTGGCCATGGAACGCGTGCTTCTTATCAATGAAAACAACGCCAACGGCAACGGCAATATCCAGGCCTCCATCAAGGAGGCGGCAGAGGGTCTGCCGCTTCAGGGGGTCGAGGTACATCTTCGTTCCGGCTGGAACAATACGACCGGCGATGTTGTTGCCCTCAGCACCACCGATGTGCCCAAGACCAATGAGAACGGCGTTGTTACCGTGGACAGCATTCCTGCCGGATACTACACCGTGGAGTACAGCTGCCCCGGCTATGTTCCAATTTATATGAATGAGGCCATTACCGCCAATACCACCAGTTATCCCAGAACCTGCATCTGCCCCGTTTCCGGGGAGAATGACGGGTATGTAGTCCTCACCTGGGGCGATTCCGTTACCGATCTGGACCTGAATGTGCGGGGCGTCGGCGCTACGGCCAGCAGCATCAATGTGGATTATTCCCAGCGCACGTATAACGATGGATCTGCCGTGCGGCTGAATCTCACCCAGAAGAACAGCACCGGCAACGGACCGGAGACGGTTCAGATCATCAACGGCATCGTAGGCGAGGGCTATACCGTTGTGGTCCATGACTACGATAACCGGGCCAAGGACAGCAGCAGCGCTCTGTCGAACTGCGAGGCCATGGTACAGGTCTACCACGGCGGTGAGCTGGTGGATACCGTGCGGATCCCCGCGGGTAACGTCGGCACTTACTGGTATGCCTGCACCATCTCTCCGGACTGGCATGTGACGCTCATCAACGACTTTGCCTCCAACATCAGCTGAGCTTATAGTGAGTTCCTTCAACAGGGGTCCGGATTTCGGACCCCTGTTGCTGTATTTCGAGAGATTTGAAATTTACAAACTTTTCATCTTTCAGATACTCTGTCTCGTTGTTTATACGGAAAAAAGCTGTTATAATATTTGATAGTAAACACATTGGCGAAGAATCATTCAGGGCTTTGGAGACAGGTATGTTCGGCTATGTTACCGCAAATTGCACAGCGCTGACGCAGCAGCAGCTTGACCGCTATCGGGGCTGCTACTGTGGGCTCTGCCGCGCCCTGGGTCGGCGGTACGGCACAGTGCAGAGGGCTTTTGTCAGTTATGATCTGGCCTTTTTCATCATGCTGAGAAGCGCCCTGGATGAAGCGGAGGAGACGATTCAGGTCGGCCGCTGTCCCACCCATCCCTTGCCGAACCAGCAGTCCTGGAGTACCTCCTGGACCGATTTCGGCGCGGATCTTGATATTCTTCTGGCCTGGTACAGTGCCGATGACAGCGTGCTTGACGGGAAAAAGCTCTCCGGCAGCGCGGCGCGGCGGCTTCTGAATGCCGCCTTTGAGAAGGCAAAGGGGCGCCGGCCAAAGGAAAACGCCTGGATCGCGGAAAAGATGGCGGCCCTGCATTCGCTGGAACGGGATCCCGATACCGATCCCGACGCGGCGGCGGAGATCTTCGGACAGCTCCTGGGCGGCATTTTTGCCGTGGACGGCGGCCGCTGGGAGGGGGTCCTCTTTGATATGGGCGATTATCTGGGCCGGTTTATCTATATGGCCGACGCGGTCTGTGATATCCGGAAGGATCTTCGGACGGGCAATTACAATCCGCTGAAGAAGGCGTATCTTACCGGTGAGCGGGACTTCTCCGCCATGCTTGCCATGCTGATGGCGGAGTGCACCAAGCGCTTTGAGGTGCTGCCCATCGTGCAGGATGTGGCCATTTTACGCAATATTCTATATTCCGGCGTCTGGCAAAAGGTCTCCGAGGGCGGGACAAAGGCGGGAAAGGGGAGAGAACATGTCTGATCCCTATCAGATCCTGGGCGTTTCCCGGGATGCGACGGATGAGGAGATCAAGGCGGCCTACCGTCGACTCGCAAAAAAATATCACCCGGATCTGAATCCGGGGGATGAGCGTGCCGCCAAAAAGATGAATGAGATCAACGCGGCTTATGACGCCATCAAGAATCCCTCCGCCCAGAGCTTCGGCCAGGAGCGCTATGACGATTGGTATGACGGCGGTTGGGGCGACCGGACCGGCGGCAGCTCCGGTTCCGTGGAGCTGGACGCCGCGGAGCATTATTTGCAGAACGGCATGTTCCGGGAGGCAATGAACGTTCTGCAGAGCGTGCCGGTTTCGGAACGGGCAGCCAGGTGGTATTATATCTCCGCCCTGGTGGCGTACAATACGGGGAGTACCATTTCCGCCCTGGAAAACATTCGCACTGCCGTTCGGATGGAGCCTTCCAATGCTACCTACCGCTCGGTTCTGAACCAGATGGAGGAAGGGGGACAGGTCTATTCCAGCTATCGCAGCTCCTACCCCTTCGCACCTTTCAACGGCTTTGCCATGATCCGTCGGATCTGCTTTTCCTATCTTCTGTTCCGCCTTCTCTGCGGCGGCTGGGGCTTCTTCTTCTGAGCGACAATACCAGATCGGTTTTGGCGCATAATGAGAACAAACTGAATGATGATAAAGCGGAGATCCCGCCGGCATTTGCCGGCGGGATCTCCGCTTTGGTGCGTAGACAAACCCCAGATGATGAGAAGGAACACGGAAACGCAGGTATTTCCACAGACAACGTAGGGGCGGTTATCAGCCGCCCATGCAGGAACCCGGAGAATTGCGAAAAATGTGCAAATATAGAAATAATATAGTAATTACGGACAATGATTCGAATATTTCACTTTGTTTATCGGGCGGCTGATAGCCGCCCCTACGTCAGGACCAGGCATTCTTTGCGAGGGGAAACCCTGAAGAAACACCAGCCCTTGAGCGTATGGATTCCGGCCACAGGCCTTTGTCTACAGTCTGCAGCGGAGATCCCGCTTATTATATACCCAATGCACCCTATGTGTCATGCGGGGTGCAGCTCGACAAATCGGGAATTGATATCAGCCTGCTTATCCACGCATCTGCTTCAGCCCGTGATCGAAAAATAAAGCTGTTTTTACCGGAATACTTTTCCATCAAAGCTAAAACGACAGGACGATTCTCTGTATTATAGTTTTCAACCAGCTTCACCAGTTCCGGATCAAGTTCCTGTTCTGTCCAGGGAATATCCCTGCGTGCCTTCCCGACACGTTCTTTAATACCGTTCATGCATTCCTCAAAACCATAATCAAGGAAAAACACGGTGTCGCATGTTTGAAATCTAACTTCATAGGTCCTGCTGTAATCCCCGTCAAGGATCCACTTGTCTCCTTGCAGTATTTCGTCAAGCTTTCGATCAAATTCTTCTCTTGAGATATGCGATCGGTCTGACTTCCACCAAACATTATCCAAATGGATCAAAGGCAACCCTGAAGCATCGTGAAGTCTCTTGGAAAATACACTTTTTCCGCCTCCCGGACATCCAAGCACTATGATTTTTTGACCCAAATTCATAATAGACTCCTCACAAACTACGATTTATCAGGATGATTATAACAGAACAAGCACAATACGGGAAGAAAAAAGGAACTCTGATCGTATCATGATCAGAGTCCCTTTGTGGTGCGCCTGACAGGACTTGAACCTGCACTTCTCGCGAAATTGGAACCTAAATCCAACGTGTCTGCCAATTCCACCACAGGCGCGTGTAAATAATAGATAATGGACAATTGACAATAGACAATTGTTCAATATTGTTTGTCAGGATTACAGAACTCAAAAATCAGTCCGTCATTCTCCTTTTGCAGCTGCTCCGGTCCGTCTTCGGGATGAACGGTCCAGACAAAACGCATGGCGCCCAGGGCCTCGGTAAGACGCAGGGAGAGGCTTTGCTCCCCCTTGCGATGGGCGATGAAATTCGGCCTTGTCAGAAAGCCCGTGAGACCTCGGCTCATAAGAAAGCCGCCGGGGGCGGGAACCTCTCCTTTATAGCCGTCGGCCTGCATCACAAGCTGCCCCCGGACGGTGTCCGGACGGTGCCGGCGAAACCAGGCGACGATCAGGGGATGGAAGCTCTCAATGCAGTAGGGCCCATTGTAGTGATCCAGACGCTCCGCCACCAGCTGACACAGCCGGTCATTGCGGCCGCATTTGGAGTCCTTGAGTTCGATGATGAGAGGGGCGCGGCCATCCACCAGCGCCAGCACCTCGTCAAAGGAGGGAATTTTCTCCTCCGTCCCGGCGAGGCGAAGCTGACGGATCTCCGAGAGGGTCAGATCTTCAATCACGCCGTCCACACCGCACATGCGCTGCAGCGAGTTGTCGTGAAAGACCACCAGCTGATCGTCCTTGGTAATGTGGACGTCAAACTCCATACCGTATCCGGCGTCCAGGGCCTTTTGAAAGCCGACAAGACAGTTTTCGGGGATGGATCGGTCCTTGTTATGCAGACCGCGGTGAGCGTAGTTCCTGCCGGAGAGGGCCTCCCGCTTTGCCTTATCGGCTCTCTGGGGCGCAATGAGATAGAGATAGCCGCCCAGCAGCGCCGCCGCAGCGATCAGCTTTTTCATCTTGCCCTCCGTTTCCGGGTCAGGGACCCAAGCTTATATCCGATCCGTATTATAATCGCCGCATCGTGATTTTGCAACCCGTATTTCTCAGCAGCGTAGAGTATTTCAGAGCTCAAAATCGTCCTTTTGGAACTCGTCGAGGTCCAACAGCATTTTCTGGGCAGGGATCCGCTTTAAGGGGTCGTAGGTGAATTTGCGGCAGGAATTGGGGAGCGTAAGCGCACCCTTCTTGAGGCAGATGATCTCCTCCTCACCGATGATATTGCCGTATTTGCAGTAGGAGCAGCTGGGCTCAAGGTTTTGATCAAACAGCATAGACGCCTCCCGAAAAGAATGACAGACCGGGTTTCTTTACGGAAGACATTATATCTCATCTTTCGATCCTTTTCCAGTCCTAATTTGACCGCCCATGGCAAATAACAGAAAAAGGGGCAGAAGCAGGGCCCCTTCCGCTGCGGCGCTTGTGACGAAGAACCCGGCGGAGACACGGATGACCTCCTCTCTGAGAAAGAGGGCAGCCAGAAGCCCGGAGAAAACGGCGGTCATTGCGGAAGAAAACAACTTTCCCAGGAAGTATTTCCCCAGACGCAGATCCGTGTCTTCCGTCAAGGAAAGGACCTGAAAATGCACAGAGATTCCCGACCAACCGACCAGCAGACCGCAGACCGCCGCCCGGATCCACAGCGGATCGGAGGCCCCGGCCAAAGCGGCAATGCCGCCGCTGAGTTCCCAAACGCCCAAAACCAGTCCGTGGGCCGACCCGGCGGTGAGCCCGCCTCGAAGCAAAAGTCCCTCAAGGGGAGCAAGCAGACCGGCTCTTTCCAGGACCCCCGTGAAGACGGAGAAAAAGAGGACAAAGGCGCTGACATTCAGAACCGCCGCGCCGCCGCTCTTCACTGCTTTTACCAGTGCGCTGCCAAGGGATGGACGCCCTGCGGTCCTTTCCGTTAGCCCGGTTGCCCTCGTCCCCGGCGGCCGCAGAAGAAAGCCGGTCAGAAGGGCTGCCAAAACCTGGGCAATCCACAAAATCAGCCCTGCGGAAGCGCTTTTCAGCACGCCCGACCCCGCAAAGCCAAAGAGAAAGGCGGGACCGCAGTTGTTGCTGTAGCCCAGAAGCGCCTCCGCTTCCTCCTTTTCCAGACGCCCTTCCCGATAGAGATTGACCACGGTCCGCGCCCCCAGAGGAAAACCGCCGACAAAACCCAGGACCAGGGGGAGCATTCCCTGCTGACTGAGACCGAGAAACCGCCCGGCAAGGGGAGAGAGCAGGCGGCCCAGCACCCGGTCCAGTCCCTGAGAGAGCAGGAGATCCGTCAGTACCAGAAAGGGGAAAAGGGAGGGAATTACAGAGTATAGACAGAGACGGACCCCCTCCCGGGCGGCCTCGGCAGCCTCAGCAGAGTATAGCAGCAGCAATATCACCCCGACGAGGGGAATGAGCAGCTTGATAAGGGAATGTATCCGCGTTCTCATACCGTCACCTCCGTGGCCTATTCTATGACGGCATGGACAAATTTAGGCCCGCCGCCGCATAGGATGGGAGGAAAGGAGGTGGCGCGGTGCAAAAGCATGGGAAGAAGAGACGGGGACTCACCGTGGCTGCGGCGGAACTCATGGATCTTCCGGCGGAGGCGGCTGCCGGGGAGACCCGTCTTACGCTGACGGGGGATCGTCGCCTCTATGTGGAGAACCATCGGGGCATCCGCGAGTACGGCTCAGAGCGGATCGTCCTGGAGGGAAAGGGCTGCGGTGTATTGGTGGAGGGGAAGGATTTGAGCCTCTCTGCCATGAATCGGAAAGAACTGATGGTGCGGGGGGAGATCACGGGCGTCTCCTTTACGGCGCCGCGGGGGAGGCGCTTATGAGGAAGGTCGGGTGGACGTCGGTCCTGGTGGAGCTGAAGGGGGCGGAGCCCTCTTCGATCCTGAACCGACTGGCCGGGGCTGGACTGGCCTTCTCCCGGGCGGAAAGTGGAGAAGACGGGCTTCGATTGACGGTAAAACAACGCTCCCTCCGACGCCTCATGGACGTCTCACGGGAGGAGGGGTGGGCGTGCGACATCCTTTCACGGGGACTGATCGCCGGAACAGAAAGCCGTCTGCGCCGCCGGGCGCTGCTGCTTCTCTGCCTTCTGCCCCTCTTCGTCCTTCTGTGGGGATCCTCCCTTTATGTATGGGAGATCCGTGTGGTGGGCAATGAGAAAATAACGGCGGGAGAAATCCTTCGGAATCTGGAGGAGCTGGGGGTGGGGATCGGAACCTTCCGTCCTGGGATCGACAACACGCGGATCGCGGAGGAGATGCTGCTGCGGATCCCTGAACTCAGCTTTCTCAGCTGCAACAGCTTCGGGAGCAGTATGGTGGTGTTGGTGCGGGAGGAGAGCGGCGCCCCGGAAAAAGCATCCCCAGGTAAGGCTGCCGATCTGGTGGCGGCCCGCGGGGGCGTCGTGCACGCGGTCACCGTCCTCTCGGGGGAGGCCCGGGTCCGCCGCGGCCAGATGGTGGAGAAGGGTGATCCCCTGGTGCTGTCCCGAAGGGTGGATCTCCAGGGGGAGAGCCGCGAGGAAGGCGCTGTTGCGCTGGTGGAGGCATGGACGTACTATGAAATCACGGCCGTTACCCCTCTTACTGCCTTGAAGAAGGAATATACCGGGGAGGTCCTGCGGGATGAAAGCCTCTATCTTTTCGGAAAACATATAAATTTCTTCAAGATGTCTGGTAATCTCCCCATGAACTGTGATAAAATAACGGAGACTCGACCTCTGTGCCTTCCCGGCGGAACGGTGCTTCCTTTCGCCCTTGGGAAGAGCCTTGCCTTCCCTTATACGGTGGAGGAGGAAGCCCTCGACCCGCAGGCAGCCCGGCGATATCTGGAACTGCGCCTGAAGGAGCGGCTGGAAGGCAGCATCAAGGGCAGCATTATGTCTCAGAGTACCCTTGCGGAGGAGCGGGACGGGATGCTGACGGTAACGCTTCGGGCGGTCTGCCTGGAAAACATTGCCGTACCGGGGGAGAGTCTCAATACGGAATAAAAGAGTGTGATGGCATTGACCGAACAAATGATCTCCGTGGACCGGATGGAGAACGTGATCAGCGTTTTCGGGTCCTTTGACGAAAACCTGCGTACCATTGAAAACGCCCTGGATGTGCATATTACCGACCGGGAGTCTGAACTGAAGGTCTCCGGCGAGCCGGAGGCGGTGATGCTGGCCTCCCGGGCGGTGGAAGGGCTCCTGTCCCTGGCGGCCAGAGGAGAGAACATCGACGGTCAGACGGTGCGCTATGTGCTGCAGATGGTCCAGGAGGGCAACGAGGACAAGATCTCGGAGATGAGCCGGGATGTGATCTGCGTCACCGCCAAGGGAAAGCCCATCAAGGCGAAAACCCTGGGACAGAAGCGCTACTGTGACGCCATTGCTCACAATACCGTGACCCTGGGCGTGGGCCCCGCCGGCACGGGCAAGACCTATCTCGCCGTGGCCCAGGCCGTGGCGGCCTTTCGGGCAAAACAGGTCAACCGCATCATCCTGACCCGCCCCGCGGTGGAGGCGGGGGAGCGCCTGGGCTTCTTGCCCGGGGATCTTCAGAGCAAGGTGGACCCCTATCTCCGGCCCCTCTACGATGCGCTTTTCGATATGCTGGGGGCGGAGACCTACCAGAAATATCTGGAGCGGGGGAATATTGAGGTGGCCCCCCTGGCCTATATGCGCGGCCGCACCCTGGATGACAGCTTTATCATTCTGGATGAAGCCCAGAACACCTCCCGTGAACAGATGAAGATGTTCCTGACCCGGCTGGGCTTCGGCTCCAAGATCGTCATAACGGGGGACATCACCCAGATCGACCTGCCCGCGGACAAGACCAGCGGCCTGAAGGAGGCCATCCGCGTCCTGAAGGGCGTGGACGATATTGCCATCATCATGCTCTCCGCCTCCGACGTGGTACGGCATGAGCTGGTGCAGAAGATCATCGCCGCTTACGAGAACTACAACAATCCCCGGGGACAGAATTCCCAGGGGCAGAGGAGGAAGTAATGCGCTGCAGAATACCGATCCGGGAGGAGAACGCACCGGGTTCTTTCTCAGCCCGTCCGCTGATCCGCCTTGCCATCCGGGAGACCCTGCGGGCGGAACAGATCCCTGTGGACTGTGAGGTTGACGTGCTCCTCACCGATCTGGAGGGCATTCACGAGCTCAATCGGGAGCACCGGGGCGTGGACAGGCCCACGGATGTGCTGAGCTTTCCCATGCAGAGTCTGACAGCCGGCGCCTTTGACCCGGCCGTCTGTGATATTGACCCGGACACCGGCCTTGTGATGCTGGGGGATATGGTGCTCTGCTGTGATAAGGCACGGGAGCAGGCGCGGGAGTATGGGCACAGCTTCCAAAGGGAGCTGGCCTATCTGGCGGTTCACTCCACCCTCCATCTTCTGGGCTATGACCATGAGGATGAGGGGGAGGAGAAGCGGAAGATGCGCGCGAGGGAAGAGGCCGTGCTCAGCCGCATGGGGATCTCAAGATGATACGCAGCTTTGCCTATGCCCTGAAGGGCATATTCCGCACTGCAGCGGTAGAGCGGAATATGCGGGTCCACCTGTGCTTTGCCTTCTATGTGATCCTTGGGGGGATCGTTACCCGTCTCTGCCCCTGGGAATGGGCGGCCGTACTGGGCTGCATCGGCCTGGTCACCGGGGCGGAGCTCATGAATACGGCGTTAGAGCATCTGGCGGACCGGGTCACCCGGGAGAAGGATCCGGAGATTGCCGCAGCCAAGGATGCCGCCGCCGGCGGGGTCCTTTGTACCGCCGTTTTTGCCGCCGCCATCGGGATCCTGGTCTTCTTTGGCGGGGGACACCATCTCATCGCCTGGGCGTTTGCGAAAAGCCATCCCGCAGCCGCCGCGTTTTTCCTTCTCCTGCTTCTCCCGGCGGCGTATTTTATCAGTCACCCGGAAAAGCCGGTGGAGACTGCGGAAAAGACAAAAGATAAGGACTTGAATCATGATTGAAAAAACCGTCATGGCCGCCATTGTCGGGCGGCCCAACGTTGGAAAATCCACCCTGGCCAATACGCTGGTGGGGGAGAAGGTGGCCATCGTCACCCCCAAGCCCCAGACCACCCGCAGCCGGATCTTCGGAATCGTGAACCGGGAGAGCACCCAGTTTGTCCTCCTGGATACGCCAGGCTATCACCAGGCCCGGAACCGGCTGGGGGAGTATATGGACAAGGTCTCCACCGGAAGCCTGGAGGGCGCGGACTGCGCTGTTCTGGTGGTGGAGCCTGTGGCCAAGGTCGGGCGGCAGGAGGAGATCCTGATCAAGGCGATCCAGGCCTCAGGACTTCCGGCGGTCCTGGTGATCAATAAGATCGATACCGTGGAGAAGGAGAAGATCCTTCCTGTCATTGCCGCCTATGCCGCGCTCCACAGCTTCCGGGCGGTGGTGCCGCTTTCCGCGAAGACGGGGGACGGCGCTTCCCTCCTTCTGGACGAGCTGGAGGCCTTCTCCAAGCCCGGAGACGCCCTTTTTGATGAGGATGATTATACAGATCAGCCCCTTCGGCAGATGCTGGCGGAGATTTTAAGGGAGAAGCTCCTTCTCACCATGGAGGCGGAGATCCCCCACGGTGTGGCTGTGGAGACCACCACCTTCCGTACCCGGGAAGACGGCGTCACGGAGCTGGAGATGACCGTCTATTGCGAAAAGACCAGCCACAAGGGCATGATCATCGGCAAAGGCGGAGAGATGCTGAAAAAGGTGGGCACGCTCGCCCGAAAGGATATGGAGACCCTCCTGGGGGGCAGCGTCTATCTCCAGATCTGGGTCCGGGTCAAGGACAACTGGCGCGACAGCGCGGCCCAACTCAAAAACTTTGGTTTTACTGAGGATGACTGAGCCCTATGTATCTCACCACCACCGGCCTCGTCCTCCGCGAGGTGGACTATAAGGAGTCCAGCCGGATTTTGACCGTGCTTACAGCCTCGGAGGGGAAGATCACAGTCTCCGCCCGGGGCGCAAGAAGGAAGAACAGCAAAACTGCGGCAGCCACCCAGTTTCTCAGCCTCTCTGAGATGACCCTGTCCAACAGTCACGGACGCTGGGTACTGACCGAGGCCCGCTGCCTGGAGGAGTTTAACGGGCTGCGGGATGACCTGGCCCTGCTGGCCCTGGGCGCCTATATTGCCGAGGTGACGGATCTCGCGGCCAATCCGGAGGAGCCCAATCCGGAGCTTATGAGTCTGGCCCTCAACGCCCTCTTTGCCGCAGGTGTTCAAAAACGCCCGCCGGAGCTGGTCCGGGCGGTGTTTGAGCTTCGGGTGGCGGCCCTCTCCGGCTTTGTTCCCGATCTTGAGGCCTGCGCGGTCTGCGGAAAGCAGCAGCCCCTGGAGCCGACGCTGGATCTGGCGGGGGGCGTCGTTCATTGCCGTTCCTGCCTTCACGGGGCCTCTTACGATCAGCGGCAGCTGGACGAAAACTCCCTGAAGGCCATGAGGCATATTCTGAATTCCACTTCCAAACGCGCCTTTTCCTTCCGCATGGAAGGTGAGCCCCTCCGGCGGCTAAGTAAAGCGACGGAGGATTTCCTGGCGCTGCATTTTGATACCCGTTTCAAAAGCCTGGATTACTACAAAAGTGTGAGGGAACTCTGATGAAATACAGTGAAAAGAGTCTCATGACGCTGGAGCTTGACCGCATTTTGGAAATGCTGGCCGAGGAAGCCGCGTCAGAGGACGCCAAGGAGGCGGCGAAGGCTCTGCGGCCTTCCGGGGACTATGATATCGCAGAGCTTTTGATGAGCGAGACCTCCTGCGCCAAGAAGATGATGGTGATGAACGGCAGTCCTCCCATTGGCGCGATCAAGAACATCGGCGGCAGCCTGGCCCGTGCGGAGGCCGGGGGCTGCCTCAGCACGACAGAGCTTCTGGCCGCGGCGGCGGTTTACCGATCTGCCCGTGAGGCCATCAGCTATGCTGCCCAGGATAAGGGGGAGCCGGGGGTCCTCAGCGGACGATTTTCGGCCCTCACCGCCAACCGCTCGCTGGAGGAGAGGATCACCGGATCCATCATCGGCGAGGATGAGCTGGCGGATTCCGCCAGCCCCCAGCTTGCCACCATCCGGCGGCACATGCGGATGGCGGGGGACAAGATCCGCACCACCCTGCAGCGGATGATCTCCTCCCCCTCTTATCAGAAGGCCCTGCAGGAGCCCATCATCACCATGCGGGGCGGCCGCTATGTGGTCCCGGTGAAGGCGGAGTACCGCTCCCAGGTTCAGGGCCTCATCCATGACGTCAGCTCCACCGGCGCCACCCTGTTCATTGAACCCATGGGGGCAGTGGAGGCCAACAACGAGATCCGTGAGCTTCTCAGCCAGGAGAAGAACGAGATCGAGCGGATCCTCATGGAGCTTTCCGCCCTGGTGGCGGAGGAGGCCGAAGCCCTTCGCCTGGATGTGCGGATGCTGACGGAGCTGGATCTTATCTTTGCCAAGGCCCGCCTGGCCTTCCGCATGGACGCCGAGGAGCCTGCTCTCAGCCGGGATCACTCCCTGGTTCTGCGAAGAGCCAGGCACCCGCTTTTGAAGAAAAGCACCGCGGTGCCCATCGATCTGCGCCTGGGGGAGGAGTACGATACCCTTATCGTCACGGGCCCCAACACCGGCGGCAAGACGGTTTCCCTGAAGACCATCGGCCTTCTCAGCGCCATGGCCCAGTGCGGCCTTCAGATCCCGGCGGCAGACGGCAGCAAGGTTCCTGTTTTTGGGGAGATCCTGGCGGATATCGGGGATGAGCAGAGCATCGAGCAGTCTCTCTCCACCTTTTCCTCCCACATGACCAATATCCGCACCATTCTGCAAGAGTGCGGGGAGGGGACCCTTCTCCTCTTCGATGAGCTGGGCGCCGGAACGGACCCGGTGGAGGGCGCCGCCCTGGCGGTGAGCATCATCGAGTACGCGAGAAAGAGCGGGGCCCTGGTGGCTGCTACTACCCATTATGCGGAGCTGAAGGTCTACGCCACGAGTCAGCCCGGTGTCCAGAACGCCTCCTGTGAGTTTGACGTGGAGACGCTGCGGCCCACCTATCGGCTGATCGTGGGCATTCCCGGAAAATCCAACGCCTTTGCCATCGCCCAGCGGATAGGCCTGCCCGAATCCGTGATTCAGGACGCCCGCAGCCGTGTGGATACCGAGAGCGTGGAGTTTGAGAATGTGCTGGAGAGCCTGGAGCGCACGAGACAGCTTCTGGAAAAGGAGCGGGAGGAGACGGGAAGCCTCCGCAGAAAGGCTCAGGAGGACCGCGCCGCCGCCGAAAAGCTTCTGAAAAGCAGCGAGGAGGAGCGGGAGAAGGTCACCCGCACCGCCCGCCGTGAGGCCTCGGATATCATCAACCAGGCCAGGAAAGCGGCGGACAACGCCTTTGATGAGCTGAAGGAGATCCGCAAAAAGCAGATCTCCGGCGAGGACTGGCAGAAGACCAACGAAGCCCGCGCCCAGCTCCGTCACAGCCTCAATGAGGCGGAGGAGAAGACCGTGGGCAAGCGGGAGGAGGCTGCGCCGCCTCCCATGGAGCGGCCCGCTGCTGCAGGGGATACGGTGAAGGTCCTGGCCCTGGATACCACCGCAACCGTGATCTCTGTCAACCCGGACGGGACTCTGTATCTGCAGGCCGGCATCTTCAAGATGACAGCAAAGCAGGAGGAGGTACGGGTGACAGCCAAGCCCGGGGTCAAGGTGCCCAAGTATACGAAGTCGGATCCCGTGCGCTCACCCTCCGCAGGCGTTGCGGCGGAGATCGACATCCGCGGCATGATGACCGATGAGGCTATCCCTGTGGTGGAACGCTATATCGACTCCGCCGTGATGGCCAAGCTGGGCACCGTTACCATCATCCACGGCAAGGGCACCGGCGCCCTTCGCAAGGCGGTGCAGGACTCTCTGCGCCTCAATAAACAGGTCAAATCCTTCCGGGCCGGACGCTACGGCGAGGGAGAGATGGGCGTCACCGTGGTGGAACTGAAATAACTCTTTTTCGCCGAAACAAAAAATTTACACCTTTCGGGCCCCGGAATGCTTTAAATTCTTGAAATACCGATTGACGGGAGCCAGGAAATTTGTTACAATTGATTTGCAAATGAAAGTTGTCAGTCGGGGATGACCCGGGACAGCAATAGGAGGAATCGCCATGTTCGTTAAAGAAGCTGTAGTTTCCAATCAGGTTGGTCTGCATGCCCGTCCGGCGACCTTCTTCACCCAGAAGGCAAATGAATTCAAGAGCAGCATCTGGATCGAGAAGGACGAGCGCCGCGTTAACGCCAAGAGCCTTTTGGGCGTTCTCTCTCTGGGCATTGTGAAGGGGACCACCATCAACATCGTTGCGGACGGCCCCGATGAGGAGAAGGCGGTCAACACGCTCTTTGATCTGGTCTGCTCCAACTTTGCTGAGTAATACATCACACGGATTTACGGGGCTGCTCCCTTTGGGGGCGGCCCCGTATGTTTTGAGGGGGTTTCATGGAAAAGCTGACCATTCAGGAACTGGGAGAAAAGGCGGCCAAGCTGCCGCTGCAGCCCGGGGTCTATCTCATGCATGACGTGGATGACACGGTGATCTACGTAGGCAAGGCCATCAAGCTGAAAAACCGGGTCTCCAGCTATTTCCACGGGGCCCACAACGCCAAGACGGAGGCGATGATCTCCCGCATTGCGGATTTTGAGGTCATCATGGTACGCTCGGAATTTGAGGCTTTGGTGCTGGAAAATGCGCTCATTAAGCGCTACTCGCCCCACTACAACATCCTTCTGAAGGATGACAAGGGCTATCCCTGGATCCGCACGGATCCCAAGGAAGCCTATCCCCGCTTTACGATTGCAAGCCGCCTTACAGAGGATGGGGCGCGGTATTTCGGCCCCTTCGGGGGGCGCAGTGCCGTCAAGCAGGCCATCGATTCGGTGAGCAAGGCCTTTGGCCTTCCCACCTGCAGCCGGAAATTCCCCCGGGATATCGGGAAGGAACGCCCCTGTCTCAACTACCACCTGGGTGCCTGTCGTGGCTGGTGCCTCAAGGATGCCACCCGGGAGGAATACCGGGAGGCGTACAATGAGGCCCTTCTGACCTTCGACGGCAAGGGGGAGGAAATTGAGGCGGATCTCAAGCTAAAGATGGAGGCCGCGGCGGAGGAGCTGCGCTTTGAGCAGGCGGCCGCCCTCCGGGATAAGCTCCGGGCGGTACAGCGCCTCCGGGAGAAGCAGCATGCCAGCACCCTCCGCCGGGGCGATATGGACGTTGTCGGCTACTACCGGGGGGAAGCGCGCTGCTGCTTTGTGGTGCTCCACTATATTCAGGGCCAGCTCCTGGACAAGGATATGGAGCTTATGGACCTGCCCCTGGAGGAGGATGCGGAGGCTCTCTCCACGCTCCTTCGCCAGTACTACGGAATTCTGGGCGGCGCGCCGAAGCAGGTCATCCTGCCTTTTGAGCTTCCGGATGGCGATGCTTTGGAGCAGATGCTCACCGAGGAGAGCGGCAGCAAGGTAGAGCTGCGGGTCCCTCAGAGAGGAGAACTGCGGGTTCTGATGGAGACCGCGGCCATCAACGCCCGACAGGAGACGGAGCGGGTCACCACCCAGGAGGAACGGATCACCAAGACGGAGGAGTGGCTGCAGCAGCACCTGCAGCTGCCTGCGCCTCCCAAACGCATTGAGTCCTTCGACATCTCCAACACCGGCTCCGACGACATTGTGGCAGGCATGGTGGTCTTCGTGGGCGGCAAGCCCTCCAAGAAGGACTATCGGAAGTTCAAGATCCGTTCTACCGCAATCCAGAACGATTATGCCAGCATGGATGAGGCAGTGCGGCGTCGCCTCCAGGCTTATCTGGACGGGGATGAAAAGTTTATGCCCTTGCCGGACCTGCTCTTTATCGACGGCGGGCAGGAGCATGCTCAGGTTGCCCAGCGTGCGGCGGAGGAATTGGGGGTAGAGCTTCCCATCTTCGGCATGGTAAAGGATGACCGCCATCGCACCCGGGCCCTTTTAACACCGGAAGGACGCGAGATCGGCATTGCCGCCGCGCCCTGGGTCTTCGCCTTTGTTGGCCGCATCCAGGAGGAGGTTCACCGCTATGCCATCGGCTATCACCACGATCTTCATGCCGCCCGGACCCATAAATCCCAGCTGGATGAGATCCCCGGTATAGGGGAGAAGCGGAAGGCGGATCTATTAAAGCGATTCAAAAGTGTGGCCGCCATCAAAAACGCCGGTCTCGAGGAATTGAACCGGGTGGTGCCGAAGAACGCCGCCCGAGCGATTTATGACCATTTTCATCCATCGGCGGAGCATCCGGCGGATACAACGGGAGAAGAGGAGGCCTGAAGCATGCGCGTGATCAGCGGAGATAAGCGGGGCCGCCGTCTGAAAGAGCCCAGGGGGATGGAGACCCGTCCCACCACCGACCAGGTGAAGGAGGCCATGTTCAGCATCCTTCAGTTTGAGCTGGAGGGCAAGGAGGTACTGGATTTGTTCGCCGGCACCGGACAGCTGGGGATCGAGGCCCTCAGCCGCGGCGCGAAGCGGGCGGTCTTCTGTGAGGAGAGTCCCGCCGCCCTGAAGATCATCGGAGAGAATCTGAAAATCTGCGGCCTGGAGGACCGGGCCAGGGTCTGCCGTGGGGACGCCCTCCGGCTGCTGCCGGGTCTGGGCAGCTTCGATATTATCCTGATTGACCCCCCATATGCCTCCGATTATTACGAAAAATGTCTCAAAACTATAATTGAAATTGACAACTTGAGGGAAAATGGTATAATTATCCTTGAATCTTTGAAGGAGCGTGTTTTGCCTTCGCTTCCGCCCCCCTATGAAAAGGGCAGGGAGTACGTTTACGGGCGAAAAAAGCTCAGTATTTTCCGGAGAAAAGAGTTGGACGCATGAAGATCGCCGTCTATCCCGGCAGCTTTGACCCCATCACTCTGGGGCATCTGAATATTATACGACGGGCCTCCCGCATTTTTGACAAGGTCTATGTGGCTGTGATGGTCAACTCCGCCAAAAACCCGCTCTTCACACTGGAGGAGCGGATGGAGTTCATCAGCCGCACCACCGCCCGTTTCGGCAACGTGGTGGCCGACTGCTCTGATAAGCTGCTTGTGAGCTATGCCAGGGACGTGGGCGCCTCTGTGATCGTGAAGGGGCTCCGTGCCGTCTCTGATTTTGAACTGGAATACCAGATGGCGTTGGCCAATAAGAAGCTGGCGCCGGAGATTGAGACGGTGTTCCTCACCTCCAGCGAGAAGTATTCCTATCTCAGCTCTTCCATCGTGAAGGAGATGGCGCGGTATCACGCGGACCTCAGCGCCTTCGTCCCCTGTGAGATCCTGGAGGACTTCAACCGCATGGTGGAGGAGAGAAGCAATCTGAAATAAGCTGCGCCTGATTTTTGGCGCGGAAAGGATGAGCCTATGGGAAACAATGTGCAGGAGCTGCTGGAGGAGCTGTATAGCATGATCTCCGGTGCGTGGAGTGTGCCCCTCGGCGCGGGAAAATGCGTCATTGAGCGGGATCGGGCCCTGGATCTTCTGGACCAGCTGAAGACCCAGTTCCCCAGCGAGCTGACGGAGGCCCGCCGCCTCACGGCCGCCAGGAATGAATACATCGCCAACACCAAGCGTGACGCGGACGCCATCAAGAAGGCCGCCACCGATCGTGCCAATCAGATGATTGAGGAGCAGGAGATCGTGCAGGCCGCCCGCCAGCGCTCCGCCATGGTGGTCAATGAGGCGATGCAGAAGTCCAATGAGCTGCGCCGTGTCGCCAATGAGTATGCCGACGATGCCCTGAGGCGGACCGAAGAGGCCATCACCGCGGCCCTCAATGAGGTGCGCAATTCCCGTACCCGCTTCCAGGCGGTCTCCCAGCAGGCCGCTCCCCAGGCGGAGGCGACGGAGGAGACGGAGCCCCGGGAATAACACCTCTTCTCTATTGCAGGGGCGATCTTTGATTGCCCGCTTTTAAAGAGACCTCCTGCTGACGCTTGACACGCAGTTCGCCCCTGCGGGGTTGTGACGTTGTTGCCGCCGGCTGATTCAATCCGATAGCCATGATTATTTGTTTTTCTTCGCATAAAGGAGGAGAAAATGGAAACATTAAAAGCGATTTGCAGCCGTACTTCCTGCCGCGCCTTTACGGATCAGCCGGTAGAGACCGAAAAGCTTGAAAAGGTGGTTGCCGCCGGCAGTCTTGCCGCCATCGGCCGCCGTCAGTTTGAGAATGTATTTCTTACCGTGATCCGGGATCGCGCTCTCCTGGACGAGCTGGAGGCCGCCACCCGCGAGATGCGCGGCAATCCGGAGATGAAGGCCTTTTACGGCGCTCCGGTGCTGGTTTCCGTTGCCATTAAGGGTGATGACTTCCTTGGCAAGGAGAATTGCGCCTGCGTGGTGGAGAACATGCTGATCGCCGCCACGGATCTGGGCCTCGGCAATATCTATCTCCATTCTCCCTGCGCACTTTTTGAGAAGCAGCCCGAGCTTTTCAAAAAACTGGGTGCGCCCGAGGGCTTTGTCCCCGGCGCCTTCATGGCCCTGGGTTACGCCGCCAAGGAGACGGAGGTCAGAGAGCTTGCCTGCCGCCTTCCCGCCAGGTGGATCTGAGGATATATCGGAAAGTACAACAGGGCTCGCCGACTGCGGGCCCTGTTTTTTACAAGGAGAAACACAATGAGAATCACGTTTTATGACGCAAAGCCCTACGATGTGGAAAGCTTTGAGAGCGCTGCCCGGGAACTTTCCTGGGATCTGAAGTTCTTTGACGTCCATCTCACGGAGGATACGGCGGAGCTTGCCCGGGGAAGCGAAGCGGTTTGCGCGTTTGTCAATGATAAGATCACCGCCCCGGTGATCGACAGGCTCTGTGACTGCGGCGTCAAGGTCATCGCCCTGCGCTGCGCGGGGTACAACAACGTGGATATTGCCTATGCCCAGGGGAGGATCCCCGTAGTGCGGGTGCCCGCCTATTCCCCCTATGCCGTGGCGGAGCATGCCATGGCCCTGCTCCTCACCTCCGTGCGCCGGATCCACAAGGCCTATATCCGCACCCGGGATTTCAATTTCAGCCTCAACGGAATGATGGGTTTTGACCTTCACGGCAAGACCGTAGGCGTGGTGGGCACCGGCAAAATCGGCCGGGTATTCATTGACATTTGCCGGGGCTTCGGGATGGATGTGCTGGCCTATGACAAGTACCCCGCAAAGGACCTTTCAGTGCGCTACGTCTCTCTGGAAGAGCTTTTTCGGAAAAGCGACATCATCTCCTTCCATTGCCCGCTGACGGAGGAGACCTATCACATGGTCAACCGGGAAACGGTGGAGGTGATGAAGAAAGGGGTCATTCTCATCAACACCTCCCGCGGCGCGCTGATTGACGCGGAGGCTTTGCTGCAGGGCATCAAGGATCGGAAGATCGGCGCCACCTGTCTGGATGTATATGAGGAGGAGTCGGAGTTTTTCTTCCGGGATATCTCCGGCCACATCTTAAACGATGATACCCTGGCGCGCCTGCTGGGAATGCCCAATGTGATCGTCACCTCCCACCAGGCCTTCCTTACGAAGGAGGCGTTGGAAAATATCGCAAAAACCACTCTTGACAACATTCGGGATATCGTGGAAAATGGGAGCAGCATCAATGAGGTGCGGTAAAATAACCGCCGAAAACATACCAATGGAGGAACCCGATGAATATTTCCAACGAGATTCGCTATGTGGGCGTCAATGACCGAAAGATCGACCTGTTTGAGGGACAGTACCGGGTGCCCAACGGCATGTCCTATAACTCCTATGTGATCCTGGACAACAAGGTCGCCGTCATGGATACGGTGGACGCCCATTTCACCCATGAGTGGCTGGATAACCTGCAGAAGGCGCTGGAAGGGCGCAAGCCCGATTATCTGGTGGTGCAGCATATGGAGCCGGACCACTCCGCCAATATCCTGAACTTTATGAAGACCTTTCCGGAGGCCACGGTGGTCTCCTCCAAGAAGGCCTTTGACATGATGTTAAACTTCTTCGGCACCGATTTTGCCGACCGCCGCGTGGTGGTGGGGGAGGGCAATACGCTGGAGCTGGGCCGCCATACCCTCCATTTTGTCGCGGCGCCCATGGTCCACTGGCCGGAGGTTATGATGACCTATGAGAGCACGGAGAAGGTGCTCTTTACCGCCGACGGCTTCGGCAAGTTCGGCACTCCGGATACCGATGAGCCCTGGATCGACGAGGCCCGCCGCTACTATATCGGCATTGTGGGCAAGTACGGCGCCCAGGTGCAGGCTGTACTGAATAAGGCCGCCAATCTGGAAATCGCTGTCATCGCCCCTCTCCACGGTCCCATACTGAAGGAAAACCTGGGCTATTACATCGATCTCTATGACACCTGGTCCTCCTACCGGGTAGAGGAAGAGGGCATCGTGGTGGCCTATACCTCTGTCTATGGCAATACCCGCACTGCCGCTTTGAAGCTGGCCGAGATGCTGAAAAGCAAGGGCTGCCCCAAGGTGGTCACCTATGACCTGGCCCGCTGCGATATGTCCCAGGCGGTGGCGGACGCCTTCCGATTTTCCAAGCTGGTCCTGGCCACCACCACCTACAACGCTGAGATCTACCCCTTCATGCGTACCTTTATCGAGACCCTGGCGGAGCACGGCTTCAAAAAGCGCACCGTAGGCCTCATTGAAAACGGCAGCTGGGCGCCTCTGGCCGCCAAGGGCATGACTGCACTGCTCATGGGCTGCAAGGATCTGACCCTGTGTGAGAATGTGGTACATATCAAATCCGCCCTGAATGAGGAGAGCCAGCGCCAGCTGGAGGCCCTGGCGGAGGAGCTCTGCGGGGATTACGAGGCCCGCGCTGCGGAGACTGCCAACAAAAACGACCTCAAGGCCCTTTTCAACATCGGCTACGGTCTCTATGTGGTGACCTCCAACGACGGTACGAAGGACAACGGCCTCATCGTCAACGCAGTGACCCAGCTTACCAGCCAGCCCAACCGGGTGGCGGTGGCCATCAATAAGACCAACTATTCTCACCATGTGATCCAGAAGACCGGTATCCTCAATGTGAACTGCCTCTCAGTGGACGCTCCCTTCAAGGTGTTTGAGGACTTCGGCTTCCGCAGCGGCCGCACGGTGGATAAGTTTGCGGGGCAGACGCCTCTGCGCTCCGACAACGGCCTTGTGTTTTTGGATCGCTACATCAATTCCTTCATGTCTCTGAAGGTGGAGCAGTACCTGGATCTGGATACCCACGGCATGTTCATCTGCTCTGTGACGGAGGCCCGTGTCATCTCCAAGGTGGAGACCATGACCTATACCTATTACCAGAACAACGTCAAGCCCAAGCCCAAGACCGAGGGGAAGAAGGGCTTCGTCTGCAAGATCTGCGGCTACATCTATGAGGGTGAGGAGCTGCCGGAGGACTTCATCTGTCCCCTCTGCAAGCACGGCGCCCAGGATTTTGAGCCCATTCAGTAAACGGGAAAAACGGCGGAAATACAACAAAATGGCCCGGGGACTTTACCCCGGGCCATTTTTGTGTTATCATACATATATCAATTTTGAAAGCGAGGGTGATTCCCATGTCCCTGTCTACGAAGCTGAAGGTCGGTGCCGGTGAGGCGCCCATGCTGTTCCCCGAGGCCATGTTCCCCACCGGCGGGATGGAGAACTATACCGGCGTTCATGATTATCCCTATGTCCATACGGTGCTTCTGGAGCACAGCGGCGTCCGCTATGCCATCCTGGCGGTGGATATCGTCGGGATCCCGGATGCCGAGGGAATGCGCGCCCGTGCCGCCCAGGTGCTGGAGGTGCCCTACGATAATGTGATCATCACCAATGCCCACGTCCTCACCACGCCCCACAACTTCCACCGTGCCCAGACGCCGGAGGAGAAGGCCAAAGAGGACATGCTGGATGCCGCCATTATGGATGCACTGGATAAATCCCTGGAGAAGGCGAAGGCCACCTTTGGCCCGGGTCTCTTCGGCTATAAGGAGGGCTACACCAACTTCGTGGTCAACCGTGTGATGGAGACCGAAAAGGGCTGGGGCACCCAGGCCACCAATGACGAGGGCGATACCGATCACGGTATGCCGGTGTTCCGTTTTGACAACCTGGAGGGGAAGACTCTGGCCATCCTGTATGTGGTCAACTGCGCCGCCGGTATGCTGGAGTTCACCCATAGCGATGATGGCGGCCGTCTGGTCTCCAATGATATCGCCGGCGCCTCTGCGGACTTCGTCCGTCAGGAGTTCGGCGAGGACTGCGTCTGCATGTACCTCTGCGGCGCCACCGGCGACCAGTGGCAGGCTATGCGCGGCATCTTCGGTACCGTGGGACGCGGAGGCGTCTACCGCCAGCGGGATCTGGGCGACAAGGGCTGGCTGCTTCTGGAGCTCATGGGCGAGCGCCTGGGCCAGCAGATCGTTCGTGCCGCCGACAGCATCGAGTGCAAGGACGTGGAAAAGATCACCTTCTCCCGCCATGCCGTCAAGCTTCCCGGTCGGGTTCAGCACAGGGGCAAGCCCGGTGAGCCCCGGAAGCCTCAGCCGCTGGAGAAGGGCGAGGATGTGCAGGTGATGGTCACCACCATGACTTTTGACGATCTTCTGTGGATCGGCGCCACCCCTGAAATTCAGGTTGCCACCATCCGTGCCATCAAGGAGGCTTCTCCCTTTAAAGAGACCGCCTTCTCCGGCTGGACCAATGAGGGCAAGGATTCCACCGGTACTTACATGGCGGAGGACTATATGTACGACCTGGGCACTTATCAGGCAGGGAAGTCCCGTTTCTATCTGGGCGCCGCCCAGTCCTTCCGGGATCAGGTCATCGACATCATCAAGAAGCTTTAATACTCTGATAGACAATGAAAACAGCGGGAGGGGCAACTCTCCCGCTGTTTTCTGGATCATATTTCCATTGCTGGCCCTTTGTTGACAAGGGGACCGGCCTCGGCTATAATACCCTTGAATTCTTGTGTACAGCGGTACCCAGGGACACAAAGGAGTAATGAAATGAAACATCAAAGATGCCTGGCGCTGCTCATGGCGCTGGTGTTGTTTGCCGGCTTACTGTCCGGCTGCGCGGGGATCCCCAGCCGCCCGGTAACAGTGGTCACCAACCAGGGCGACAGAACAGCCGATCAAGCGCCGGAGACCGAGACAGGGGGCGGAGAGGATCCTTCTCCTGCCCAGGAGCCGGAGGAGAAGCCGGTACTCCTGCGGGAGAACGGCAAGAGTTATTTAGAATATGATGTTCTGTTTCAAGGGGAGGGCGTAGGCGATCACCCTGCCTTTGAGGCGCTTTCTCTGGCCAAGGAGGCATTGGCTTCCATCGGGATCACACTGAACCTGATCGATACGGACGATTCCGCTGCCATGCAGGAGGCTTTGTCCGCCGGTGAGCAGGACCTGTGGGCCGCAGCCTGGCCTGTGAACAGGGATCCGGAGCTTAGCCGGCTTTATCACAGTGACAGCATCCCCGGTGGGACGGAGGGCGGCTCCAACTACTACCGAATCAGCGATCCGGCGCTGGATGCCTTACTGGAAGAGGCCCAGGGCAGCGGCAGTCAGGCTTATCGCCGCACGATCTATCGGCGTTGTCTGGACCTTATTATGGACTGGGCGGTCGAAATTCCCGACTATCAGCGCCGCGGTGCTGTGATCTTCAATTCCGCTGCCGTGGATACGGACACAGTGACGCCGGATCTCACCCGCTATTGGGACTGGACCAAAGAGGCGGAGAGCCTGAAAATGAAAAACGGCTCGGGGGTGCTGCGGGTTGCCGCCGGAACGCCGGGCCATCATCCGGATCCCTTCTTTGCCGTCAGCCCCTTTGACGCCGATGTGGTCGCCCTGACCCAGCTCAGCACCTTGACGACCGACCGGCAGGGCGCCGTGGTGACGGACGCCATTGCCGGGGAAACCCGGGGCTACAACGGCAGCGAGTATCGCTATACCGGCCCCGCCAACATAAGCTTTGCTTACGATGCGGCTTCGGACACCACGACCTATACCATTCGCCTGAGGGAGGGGATCACCTTTGCCGATGGCAGCGAGGCAACTGCCGAGGATCTGATTTTCGCCCTCTATGTTCTGGCGGACCCCTCTTATCTGGGGCCAAAGGATTTGACGGCCTATCACATTCAGGGACTGGAGGATTACCGAACCCAGACCACCGCTGAGACCTTTGAGCGGCTTTCCCAGCTGTTTGAGCGGCTCTATGCCGCAGGGCCTGACGCATCCTCGGGAGAGAATGCCGAGGCTTCCCAGCTCCTCTGGGACCTGCAGGAGGAGATCTGGCTGGCAAGCATCCTGGGGATCGTGGATTATGCCGCCTATAACTATCTCAGCTTTGCGGAGTCGACGCGCTATGGCGGCGGCTTTACGAAAGAGGAAATCGAGGCGTCTCAGGGCCTTCGTACCGCCTTCGCCATGGCGCTCTGGGGCTATGGCACCTGGGATGACAGCGGCCTTTTTCGTTCTGTCGGAGGAAAGACCTGGAACTGCCGGGATGGCGAATACCCGGAGATCAGGGATTTTTATGCCGAAACTTATACCGCCTATAAAGGTGATCTCAAGGCCTTTGCAGAGGGAGAGGACGCCAACGGCTCTGACCTTCTAACCCTTCTGCGCCGACGCTTTGTGCGTGAAATGGCCGCGAAGGATCCCGATACGGAGCATGGCGTGCCCCGCATCAGCGGAATTCGCATGACCGGGGATTATACGGTCACAATCACTACGGATGGCTTCTCCTCTTCTGCCATTTACGGCCTTTGCGATATCCCGATTGTTTCGATGAACTATTACTCTGCCGTTGCGGATTCTTTCGATGAGAAAGCTGGCGACTTTGGGGTCATCTACGGGAACCTGTCCGAGACACTCCGCCCCGAAGCCTTGGAAAAGCCCATGGGCGCCGGCCCCTACACCGTTGATGAGTGGAAGGATGGAACGCTGCTGCTGAAGCGCAATGAGCATTACTGGCGCGGGATGCCTGAAATCGAAACAGTGAGCCTGGTCCCGGTCTCCGCAATGGAGACGGCGGCAAAAGTGGCCGCCGGTGAAGTGGACTGCGGCTCCATCGTAGCCGGAAAGGCCATGCTGGAGACGATTGCCGAAGAAAACGGCGGGGAAATCAGCGGCACTACGATCACGACCCTGTTTGTGGATCATTTTGCCTATGGCTATATAGGGATCAATGCCGAGAGCGTTTCGGTGAACGGCGATCCCTCCGGTGAGGCATCCCTGTATCTTCGTCGTGCCCTGGCTACGGTGATCGGCGCCTTCCGGTCCCAGGCCAACCGCAACTACTTCGGTGAGGCGGCGCTGACGGCAGAGTATCCTCTGTCGGGATCCGGCTGGGCCGCGCCCCAGCCCGGAGAGGAGGACTACCGTGAGGCCTACAGCGTGGATCTTCACGGCAATGCCATTTATACGCCGGAGATGACCCAGGCCCAGCGGGAGAATGCTGCCCTGAAGGCCGCGCTGGAGTATTTGGAGGCGGCGGGCTTTACGATTGTCGGCGGCGTTGTTGTGGAGGGCCCGTCAGCCCCTGCGGCAGAAGCCGGGAATTGAGGCGCCTATGATTTATGTGATTGCAGCGGATTTGGAGGCGGACCGTCCTGTTTTCCTGCGGGATCTCAGCGCCATGCGTACAACCCACTTAAAACAGCTGGCCCAGCAGTTTTCGGATGAGACGCTGGACAGGATCGATCTTGCCGCTTTGGAAAAAAGGGGCTTTGCCGCGGTAACGCTGGAGGTTTTCGGACTGCAGGAGATCCCCTCCCGCCTCTTCCTCCTTCCGGAGGGGGAGCGCTTTACCCCTCCCGATCGGGAACTGCGGCAGGGAAGACCCCTTCGCCTGCGGCGCCCTGATCGGCGGCCTTTGCCGCCTCCGGACCGGGGCAGGGGTCAAAAAGGACCGAAGGAGAGGGCATGAAGAATGAAATGGTTCATCGCATCGGATATTCATGGTTCGGCCTACTGGTGTGAGGAGATGCTGAAAGCCTATGAAAGGGAGAAGGCGGATCGATTGATCCTCCTGGGGGATATCCTCTATCACGGCCCAAGAAACGACCTTCCCCGGGAGTATGACCCCAAAAGGGTGATCGCGCTGCTGGGCCCCTACGCCGACCGCATCCTTGCCGTGCGCGGAAACTGCGATACAGAGGTTGACCAGATGGTACTGCCCTTTCCGATGATGGCGGAGTACGCCGTCCTGCCGGTGGAGGGTCGGCTCCTCTATCTTACCCACGGCCACAAGCTGGACAGTGTGCCCCTGAAGCTGCGATCCGGCGATGCGCTGCTGTGCGGGCATACCCATGTGCCGGCGGCGGAGTGGAGAGGGGAGACCCGGTATTACAACCCCGGCTCTGTCTCCATTCCCAAAAACGGCAGTCGGGAGAGCTATATGACGCTGGAAGGGACCCTCCTTCGCTGGGTGGCCCTTCAAAGCGGAGAATGCTTCCGTGTGAAAGATCTCATAGAGCCTTAAGATTACATTCCTTTTGAAAGCACGACACCCGACAGATCTGTACGGATCTGCCGGGTGCTTTATACTTTGATAGGATTTGTTATCTCGTCAGGATGGCTGCCGCCTTGGTGATATCACCCGCGCCGATGGTTACGATGAGGTCACCGGGACGGGCCTCGGCCCGAAGGGCCTCCGCAGTGTCCTCCACGCTGCCGCAGAACCGGCTGCCGGGGATTCTGGCTGCCAGATCCGCACTGGAGATGCCGGTGGTGTTCTCTTCCCGCGCGGCATAGATTTCCGCCAGGAAGACCTTATCCGGCTGCTTCAGAACCTCCACAAAGTCATCGAACAGGGCAATGGTCCTGGTGTAGGTGTGGGGCTGAAAGGCGACGAGAAGGCGCTTGGGGGAGAACTGACGGCAGATGTCCATGACCGCCTTCAGCTCCTCCGGGTGGTGACCGTAATCGTCATAGACCAGGGCGCCCTTTACGGTACCCCGATACTCGAAACGGCGCCCGGCGCCGCTGAACTTCAAAAGCGCGTCATGGACCGCTTTCCCGTCCACGCCCAGATAATGGGCGACAGCGCAGGCGGCGAGAGCGTCGATGACGTTGGCCCTGCCCAGGACCTGAAGATCCAGATCGGTGTAGTGCTCACCCCGGAAAAGAACCTCAAGATGGGTGATCCGGCCGGATTCATCCAGATTGACTCCCCGCAGGTCCGCGCCTTCCTCCAGCCCGAAGCTGAGGATCGTCTTCCCATTGAGATCGGCGCGGGAGAGAGCCTCTTCCGTGTTGGGATCATGGAAGGATTTTACGATGCAGCCCCCCTCCGGCACTCGGGAAGCGAAGTTTGCGAAAGCATCCTTGATGTTGTCCAGGTTATGGAAGAAATCCAGATGGTCCGCATCCACATTCATGATGACGGCAATGGTGGGGAAGAAGCTCAGAAAGGAGTTGAAGTACTCACAGGCTTCGATCACAAAGTCATCGCCCTTGCCGATGCGGTGCCCGTTGGTGAGAATGGGAAGGGTGCCGCCCAGGGAGACGGTGGGATCCCTTCCGGCCTCTGCCAGAATATAGGCGAGCATGGAGGTGGTGGTGGTTTTTCCGTGGGTCCCTGCCACGCAGATGGCATTGGGATAGCTTCTCATAAACCAGCCCCAGGCCTGGGCCCGCTCAAAAACCGGAATGCCCCGCCGACGGGCCTCAAGGATCTCGGGATTATCGTCGTGGACGGCGGCGGTACGGATCAGAAACTGGGCATCTCCCAGGTTTTCCGCCCGCTGGCCGATATGAACCGTCATGCCCAGAGAGCGCAGACGCTCCACAACCTCGGTCTCTCTGGTGTCGGAGCCGGAGATGATGAGCCCCCGGTCCAAAAGAACCTCACTGAGAGGGGCCATGGATACGCCGCCGATGCCGGAGAGGTGGACCCGGATACCGGGCCGGATAAAGCGATCAAGCTCTTCAATAAACATAGAAACTCCTTGATTGGGAGATAAGGATACACACACAAATGTATTATAGCGCAGTCGTGAAGGCATTTCAACCGAAAGGCGGCGAAAAATCCCGGAGGCTTTTCCCCGACAACGAAACAGCCGCCCCGAAAAGGACGGCTGTGAGCGTTTGCGATTGAATCGTCTCAGGCAATGGCGGCTTTGGCCTTCTCGCAGAGGGCGGTGAAGGCGGCGGGCTCATGAATGGCCATCTCGGAGAGCATCTTCCGGTTCATGGTGATGCCGGACTTCTTGAGGCCGTACATGAAGCGGGAATAATTCATGCCGTTCATCTTGGCGGCGGCGTTGATGCGGGCGATCCACAGCTTGCGGAAATCGCGCTTCTTCTGACGGCGGCCGATGTAAGCATAGCTCAGGCTCTTCATCACGGCCTGATTGGCCATCTTGTAGTGGGTGGACTTGGCGCCCCAATAGCCCTTGGCCATCTTGAGGACAGTGTTTCTTCTTTTGCGCGTCATCATCGCGCCCTTAATTCTTGCCATTTTAGATAGACTCCTTATTTATACAGAATCATGCGCTTGATCGCCGCTTCGTTGGTAACGTCGGCATAAGCGCCCGCGCGAAGATTGCGTTTCCGCTTGGTGGTTTTCTTGTTCAGAATGTGGCTCTTGAAGGCGTGTGCCCGCTTGACCTTGCCATTCTTGGTGAGAGAGAATCTCTTCTTTGCACCGCTGTGGGTCTTGATTTTAGGCATAAGAATGCTCCTTCCGATGTGTTGCCCTTCGGGGGCTTATTTGTTGCCTTTGGGGGAGAGGAAGATGCTCATGCGCCGCCCCTCCAGCTTGGCAGATTTATCTACCGTGGAAATGCCTGCGCATTCCTCGGCAAACTTATCAAGCAGATCTTTACCGATTTCGGTGTGGGCCATCTCGCGCCCGCGGAAGCGGACCTCCACCTTGACCCGGTTCCCCTCAGAGAGGAACTTCTGGCCGGCCTTCAGCTTGACGGCAAAATCGTTGGCGCCGATGCCGGGGGAGAGACGGACCTCCTTGATCTCGACGACGCGCTGGTTTTTCTTGGCCTCTTTGTCCTTCTTGGACTGCTCAAACCGGAATTTGCCGTAGTCCATGAGGCGGCATACCGGGGGATTGGCGGTAGGCGCGATCTTCACGAGGTCATAGCCCCGCTCGATGGCGACCTTCAGCCCTTCCGCCGCGGTCATAAGGCCAAGCTGACCACCTTCCTCGTCGATGAGGCGGATCTGCTTGTCAGTGACTTCTTCATTGATTTGGTAATCGATGTTGCTGATTGGAAAACACCTCCATGTTAAAACGCAGCGACAGAAACCAATAAAAAATGCGTGGGCAGACACCCGCGCAACATACCCCCAGGGAAGGGGAGACGATGTTGACGCCGGCTCGCTTTGCGGCCGGGTGAGGACGGGATGCCGTACCTGCTTTCTTTTTTGCAGAAGAATATTACCAGATTCTGCTCCTCCTGTCAAGAGCTTTTTGCGGAAAAAAGCAGGTTTTGCCGGCGCTTGCCTATATTCTATGCGAAGGTCCGGGAAAACATGTGTCGGAATCTGTCCGGAAATACCGCTTGCTTTTTTCCCCGCGTCATAGTATGATAAGGCCAGAAACAAAAAGGAAGGACCACTATGGAAGAGAACAATTATCTCACCATTACCGATGAAGAGGGCAACAGCTACGAGCTGGAGTACCTGGATACCATGGAGGTTGAGGGGCATATCTATCTCGTCTTTCTTCCCGCGGATGTGGATGAGGATGACGAGCGCTATGGAATCCTGATTATGGAGGCTCTGCCCGGCGACGGAGACGGGGATGACGATCAGTATCTGACCCCGGTACCCGATGAGGATGCGGAGCGCATTTATGACCTCTATATGGAGCGGATCTTCTCTGAGGAAGAAGAGGAAGACGAAGAGAAATAAATAAGATTGCCTGCGGTGTTCGTGATAGATTCTTTTAGGACCCACAGCACCCATACGGGATGCACGACTCTCCCTGCGGTTTGCAGGCCTCCCGGTGCGCCTTCGCGGCCCATTGGAAGTTGGAAGCAGTAAAACAGGGCGGCGTCAACCCACCTACACGACTGTGTAGGTCGCAAAAGGTCTACACGGCATCGCGGGTCTTTTTCTTGTGATGTGACGAAACTGTGAAAAATGCGGGGTAGTGCTTGAACTATCCCGTGTTTTGCGTTATAATACCATTTACTTTGGCTTTTGCCAGTGATCATCCGGCGATGCCGGTGGAAAGGTGTTTAAACTATGAGCGCGTCAAGAGAGAAGAACCAGCGCCAGAATATCGGCGCAGATGTTTTGAGCAGAAAGCAGAAAGAGGCGATGGAGGAGGAGAAAAAGAGAAAAAGGATCCGCCTCTATACCATTCTTGTCTGTGCCTGCATCGTCCTTCTGGCTGCCGCTGTGATCTTCTTCTCCAGCGGTGTGAGCCGCCGGGTCCTCACCGCAGCCGTGGTGGATGGGGAGAAGGTGCCGGTGGATATCTACACCTACTACTATACCAATTACTATGGCCAGATGTACAGCCAGATGAGCACGACCTATGGCGACTATGCCTCCTACTTTATGCCCTCCAACATCAGCTATGTGAAGAGCATGCAGTATGATGAAAACCGCACCTGGCATGAATTTCTGGTGGACAGCACCGCTGACGCCATCTCCAGCCTTCGCAATTATGAGCGCCTTGCAAAAGAGGAGGGCTTCACCCTGACGGAGGAGCTTCGGGCGGAGATCGAGGAAAACATTGCCGCGGTGACTGAGATGGCGCAGCAGAATAACATGAGCGTCAACGCCTATCTCTCCCGGAGCCTTGGCAAGGGGATGACCCTGGAGACCTATCGGCAGGAGTTGGAGCGCAGCTATCTTGCGGATGGCTATCGGGAATATAAGCATGACAGCCTGAGCTATTCCCCTGAAGAGCTGGAGAGTTACTATACGGAGCATGCGGATGAGCTGGATACCTTCTCTTTCCGCCTGACTTATCTCCGCGCCAGCGACCAGGAGAATTACAATGCGGAGGATACCGCCGCCGCCATGGAGTCTCTCCGGACCATCTGGGACGAAGTAGGCGAAAAGCTGCAGAGCGGAAGCGATTATTATGAGACCCTTGTAAACTACCTGCCGGAGAGCAGCCGTGAGGGCTTCGGCGAGGGGGACAGCGCCCTCTCTTCCGTACAGGGCGCATCTCTCAGCGCCGATTACGGCGACTGGGTACGGGATCCTGCCCGGAAGGAAAATGACGTTACCTTTATTGAGACGGAGGGCGGCGCCTACCTTCTGCAGTTTGTCTCCCGGGACAGCGCGGATTATCTTACGCGGGATTTCAGCTACGTGCTGTATCCCATCACCATCTCTGCCGCAGATTATAATACCGATGAGGAATATGAGGCCGCGTTGAATCAGACCGCCCAGTATGCTGAGAGCATGTTTGGCCCTTATCTTCAGTCATGGACGGAAGGCGGAAAAACCGTGGATTCCTTCCTGGCGGCCGCGGCCTCCTACGGAGAAGCTACCGGCGTTTCCGTGGAGGCGGTGGAGGCTTCCCGGAAGGGTGCTTACGGCGAGGTCAGCGATTGGCTCTTTGATACGGAGCGCAAGGTGGGCGATGTGGAGCTTATCTACAGCGATACTCTGGGCGGCTATGTGATGGTCTGCTACACGGGCGAGAATGCTGCCGCCCATCTGCAGCTTGCGGAGGATGCGCAGCGTGAAGCGGACTACACCGCCTGGGAAGAAGCGGTGGAGGCTCAGCGGGCGGAAAACGCCAGCACCAGGTTCACCTTCTGGAGAAGGCTCATCGGCGCATAAGCCGGCGAAAAAAACAGCACACGGGCAGGGAAGCCAAACGGCAGCCCTGCCCGTGTTTTTGGATATTCCATGGGGTATGGGAGATCTTACTCCTCTTTTGAGATCCTTACCGTTCCAGCAGGACCTCCTCACAGGCTCTGAGGTCTGCCGGGGTGTTGACGCCGGTCATATCCTCCTCCCGCCAGGCATCGGAAATGCCCACCTTTCCGCCTTTGCGGAGGATGAGATCGGGTGCGTCGGTGAGATAGTATTCACTCTGGGCGTTCTCGTTTTTCAGTGCCAGCAGGGCGGGGAGCAGGGAGGTCGCCTTGAAGACATAGATGGCGGAGTTGACCTCCTTGATGGCATACTGCTCCGGCGTGCAGTCGCGGGCCTCCACAATGCGGTCAAAGCTGCCGTCGGCGGTCCTGAGAACGCGGCCGAAGGAGCCGGGATCGTCCATATAACCTGTCAGTACGGTGCAGTCATTCCCGTCCTTCCGATGCTTTTGGAGCAGGGCGAGGTAGGTCTCCCGGGGGATGAGGGGCATGTCGCCTGCGGCAATCAGCACATCCCCATCATAGTCTTCCAGAACACTGCGGGCGGAGAGGGCGGCATGGCCGGTGCCCAGCTGCTGCTCCTGCACCGCGTGATTATACTGAGGGAAGGCCTCCAGCACCTTTTCTCTCATATATCCCACTACCAGGGTAATGTCCTGGGGCGGAATGAAATTCAGGGCATCCAGCACATAGGCCAGAACAGGCCGGCCCAGCGCCCGCCGCATGACCTTGGGAAGGGCTTCGCCCTCGGTAACAAAACGGGTTCCCTTGCCGGCGGCAAGGACAATGGCACGAAGATTTTCCATGTTGGTTTACTCCTTTCCTTCACATATAAAGGCGCTCCAGTTTTCCCGGCGGAGATGCTTTTGGATACGGAAACCGGCGGCTTCCAGTGCGGCCCTCACCTCTTCCTCACGGCCGTCAATGATGCCGGAGGTAATAAAGTGCCCTCCCGGCGCAAGGAAACGCCGTGCTGCCGGGGCAAGGGCGATGATCACATCGGCAACGATGTTGGCCAGGACAAGCTGATAGCCTCCGGGATTCAGCTTTCCTCCCAACCCTCTGCTGTCCAGAACGTCACCGTAGAAGGCGGTGAAGCGGTCCGGACCGATGCCGTTCAGGGCGGCGTTCTCTCCGGCGATATCCGGGCTCTTGGGATCAATGTCACAGCCGGTGGCATGCTCTGCGCCCAACAAAAGGGCGGCAATCCCCAGGATGCCGCTGCCGCAGCCGAGATCCAGCACCTGGGCGCCCTGCAGCTCCAGCTCCTGCATGGCGGTTAGACACATGGCGGTGGTGGCATGGGAACCGGTGCCGAAGGCGAGACCGGGGTCCAGCCGAAGGATGGTTCGCCCCTCCGGGTCCGGCGCGTCCTCCCACTGGGGGACGATCAGAAGCCGCTCACCCACAGGGATGGGATGATAATACTGCTTCCAGTTGTTCTCCCAGTCCTCATCAGCCACCGGGGCGGATTTGAGCTCCCACTGGGGGAGGCTTTTTCGCAGCTCTTTGAGCCTTTCCCGTCCTTCACTGTCTCCTGTGAGATAGAACTTGATCCGTGAAAGTCCCTTCCAGGATATAAGAAGGTCCTCATCCACGTAGTCCCAGAATTTTCGATTGTCTTCCAAAAAGCGCCGATAGGTCTCCTCGTCCTCAATGATGAGGCTGTCAATGCCCAGGGCGGCGAGCCGGGCGGAGAGCTCCTCCAGCTTACCGGGGGCAGCCTCTATGGCGACTTCGATCCACTCCAAAAAACTGATCCTCCTCACTTATAATCGCGTCTATTTTAGCACAGACTAAGAGGGATTACAACGGTTTTACCTCATGGCGGCGATCAGCGGATCGACGATAGGGCGAGGCCAAGGATGAAAAAGGAGCGAAAACACATGGGAGACGGCACTGTAGAGATGCTGCGCTCGGTTTACACCAGCGCGGAAACCGGGTACGAGAGCACAAAGGAACTCATGAAGAAGGTCAAGGACGAAAAGCTGCGGGCGGCCATGGATCAGCACAGCCTGGCCTATGGCCGGCTGCGGCGGGAGGCGGAGCGGTCTCTCGGCAGCATGGGCCGGGATCCGAGAGATCCCGGCATGATGCAGAAGCTGGGAATGAAGCTGGGACTGGAGATGCAGACAGCGATGGATACCTCCTGCTCCCATGTGGCGGAGCTGATGATGAACGGCAGCAATATGGGGATCATCAATCTTACCAAGGTGCTGAACAGCTTCCCTGATGCCTCCCCGGCCGCAAAGGACCTGTGTAATCGCTTTGTTGCGGCGGAGCAGGAGAACATTCAGCGCATGAAGGTCTTTTTGCAGTAAAGCTTTTTTGAAAGCCTCTTTTTTCTGAGAGGAAAGAGGGGCTTTCAATTATTACTCCCTATCGGGACGGCAGACTTCTCTCCGGATTTGCTATTGTGAGAAAAGAAAACCTTTGATATAATACATTGTTAGTCTGTATGAAAATGTTCCTGCCCGAGAACACGGGCAGATGGAAAGGAGCATCCTCTTGTCCGAGTTTAAGGTCGTTTCCCCCTTTGAGCCCATGGGCGACCAGCCGGAGGCTATTGACCGCCTCTCGGAGGGCCTGGAGCTGGGCCTGCCGGAGCAGACGCTTCTGGGCGTCACCGGTTCCGGCAAGACCTATACCATGGCGAAGATCATTGAGCGCATTGGGCGTCCCACCCTGGTCCTCAGCCATAACAAGACCCTGGCGGCACAGCTCTGCAGTGAGTTTCGGGAGTTCTTTCCGGAGAACGCGGTGGAGTACTTTGTCTCCTACTATGATTACTATCAGCCGGAGGCTTACATCGCCCATACGGATACATATATTGAGAAGGACATGTCCATCAATGATGAGATCGAGCGGCTGCGTCACTCCGCCACCTCGGCCCTTTTTGAGCGGCGGGACGTGATCGTGGTGGCTTCCGTCAGCTGTATCTACGGCCTGGGCGATCCCATCGACTACGCCAATATGGTGATCTCCCTGCGGGTGGGCCAGACGCGGAATCGGGACGATCTTCTGAAGAAGCTGGTGGAGATCCGCTATGAGCGCAACGACATTGCCTTTGACCGGAATATGTTTCGTGTCCGGGGGGATACCGTGGAGATTTTCCCGGTCTATGCCCGGGACAGCGCCATTCGGGTGGAGTTTTTCGGGGATGAGATTGACCGCATTTCCGAAATCAATGTAGTGACCGGGACGCCCACCCGGAGCCTGCAGCACGTGGCCATCTATCCGGCCTCCCACTATGTGGCCTCGCGGGAGAAGATGGAGCGGGCGATCCGGGAGATCCGCGCGGAATGTGATGAGCGGGTGAAGTGGTTCCAGGACCATGATAAGCTCATTGAGGCCCAGCGCATTCAGCAGCGTACCATGTACGATCTGGAGATGATGCAGGAGCTGGGCTACTGTACAGGGATCGAGAACTACTCTCGGGTCATTTCCGGCAGGGCTCCAGGCTCCGCCCCCATGACATTGCTGGATTATTTTCCCAAGGATTTTGTCATGTTCATTGATGAGAGCCATGTGACCCTGCCCCAGGTGCGGGCCATGCAGAGGGGGGACCATGCCAGGAAGACCTCCCTGGTGGATTACGGCTTCCGTCTTCCCTCAGCCTTTGACAACCGTCCTCTGACCTTCGAGGAATTCAATGATCGCTTGAATCAGGTGATCTACGTCTCCGCGACCCCCGGAGAGTATGAGCTCAGCCGCTCCTCCCAGGTGGCGGAGCAGGTGATCCGTCCCACGGGCCTCTGTGATCCGGAGATCGAAGTCCGTCCGGTGGAGGGGCAGATCGATGATCTCATCGGTGAGATCAATGCCAGGACGGAGAAAAAAGAGCGGGTCCTGGTGACCACGCTGACGAAGCGCATGGCGGAGGATCTGACGAATTACCTCAGCCAGGCGGGGATCAAGGTGCGCTATCTGCATCACGATATTACCACCATTGAGCGCATGGAAATCATCCGGGATCTGCGTCTCGGTGAGTTTGACGTGCTGGTGGGCATCAACCTTCTGCGGGAGGGCCTGGATATCCCCGAGGTCTCCCTTGTGGCCATTCTCGATGCGGATAAGGAGGGCTTCCTCCGGTCCACGACCTCCCTCATCCAGACCATCGGCCGGGCGGCGCGAAACGCGGAGGGCAAGGTCATCATGTATGCCGATACCGTTACCCCCTCCATGAAGACGGCCATCGATGAGACTGAGCGCCGCCGGAAGAAGCAGCAGGCTTATAACGAGGCCCATGGCATCGTGCCCAAGACCATAATCAAGAGCGTCCGGGATGTGATCGAGATCTCCGGCGCGCCGGAGGTGGCGGAATCCGCCCGCAATGAAAGCGGCGTGAAGATGACGAAGAAGGAACGGGACATGGAGATCCGTAAGCTGGAGAAGGAGATGCAGAAGGCTTCCCGTATGCTGGAGTTTGAGTATGCCGCCCTCCTGCGAGACCGGATCATCAAGCTTAGGGGAGAATAAGCGCACCGGGAACCACTGTCCGGCCATTTCCATAGAATGGCGGGGAGGTGGGAAGATGAAAATGGCAATTCTCGGGATCCTGCTGGCGGCGGCTTTTCTCGCGCTTCTTTATGGGATCCGGCGGGCACTCTGGTCCTCGCTGCGGCTTCATACCGGGGCAGAGATCACGATGGTGGTACGGGCCCGTGATCCCGGAGAACTGGAAATGACGGTGCGCTCACTGGAAAAGCTCCGGCAGGAGCAGCTGCCGGGCGCGGTCATCGCCATCGATACCGAGGGAAAGAATACGGAATACATTCGCATGGCCGGAATCCTCGCCGCCGGCGGCTGGGGGATTACGACGGTCTGAAAAGCAGTGATTGAAAGATACGAGAGAACGTAGAGAAGGAGTCTTCATGTTCGAGAAGAATCCCGGAGCCTCTGTGGAGGGGACGGTCAGCACGGTTGTTTTCCACAATGAGGAGAACGGCTGGTCGGTTCTGCGCCTTCACAACGGAAAGAAACAGTTTACAGCGGTGGGAACCGTCCCCGGCGTCGCGCCGGGCGAACGCCTCTCCCTCACAGGGAGCTGGATCAGCCACCCCTCTTACGGGGAGCAGCTGAAGGCGGAGGAGGTTCACCGCCTGACGCCGGTGGGCCGGGACGCCATCTATGAATATCTGGCCTTTGGCGCTGTCAAGGGCGTCGGACCGGCGTTGGCACAGGCGATGACCGACGCCTTCGGGGATGAGACCCTGGAGGTCCTGGAGAATCGCCCGGAGGAGCTGACGAAACTGAAGGGCATTTCTCCCAAGCGGGCAAAGTCCATCAGCGAGGATTTCAAACGGCGTACGGGCTTAAGGCGGCTTATGGAGTTTCTGACCCAGGCCGGACTGCGTCCGGTGCTGGCGGCGCGCCTTTACCGCAGCTATGGTCCTGATGCGCTGGATGCCCTGCGGGATAATCCCTATATCCTCACCGCCGCCACGGTTGGCGCGGATTTTTTTGAGGCGGATAAGCTGGCTTTGGAGCTGGGCTTTGAAGGGGACTCCAACGAACGGGTGGAGGCTGCTGTCCTCTTTGAGCTGCGCTACAACAGCCAGAATGGGCATACCTTTATACCCAAGACCAAGCTTGTGGCCGCCACGGATCAGCTCATTCAGTGCGGTACAGAGGCTGTCAGCACAGCTCTGGATATGCTGGAGGAGGGCGGCCTCATCGTCAGCCAGCCCCTGGCGGAGCTGGAGGCGATCTATCTTCGGGAGCTGTATGAGGCGGAGGAGAGCGTAGCAAGCCGCATCCGGGCGCTGGCTTCGGCGCCGCTATACTCTTCAGGACGCTTCCAGAGCCTTCTGGAGGCGGTGGAGAGGGAGCAGGGGATCACCTATGCCGAGAGCCAGCGGGAGGCGGTCTCCGCCGCCGCCGGCAATCGTGTGATGATCCTCACCGGCGGTCCCGGCACGGGAAAAACCACCTGCCTTCGGGGAATTGCTGCCCTATATGACCGACTGGGCCTGAAGGTCTCCTATGCGGCGCCCACCGGGCGGGCCGCCAAGCGGATGACAGAGCTGATCGGGGAGGAAGCCTACACCATCCATCGCCTTTTGGGCGCCAGTATGGATGAGGAAACCGGCGCCACCTATTTCCAGAAGGACATGGACGATCCGCTGGATTGCGACGCTGTGATCCTGGATGAGACCAGCATGGTGGATATCAGTCTGATGGCTGCCCTTTTGAATGCCATGCCCGCCTCCTGCCGTCTCGTAATGGTGGGGGACGCCGATCAGCTGCCGCCGGTGGGCCCCGGAAACGTCTTTGCGGATATGATCCGCAGCGGCGTGGTAACCACCATCCGCCTGACGGAGATCTTCCGCCAGGCCCAGGAGAGCGGGATCGTCCGCAGTGCCCATGAGATCAACCTGGGACATATTGAGGCGCTGGGCAAAAACGGAAAGGATTATTTCTTCCTGAAACGCCCCCTGGCGGAAAGAACGGCGGAAACCGTGGTGGAGCTGATGAGCCGGAGACTGCCGGAAAAGATGGGGATCGACCCGTCCCGGATCCAGGTTTTGAGCCCCACAAGGAAGCGGGAGGCCGGGACGGAAAACTTAAATCGCCTTTTGCAGACTGCGCTGAATCCCGCCGCACCGGAGAAACAGGAAACCACCTTCGGCACCTGGACCTTCCGGGAGGGGGACCGGATCATGCAGATCCGCAACAACTATGACGTGGTCTGGAAGCAGCAGGGGACCAATGAACTGGGAACCGGCATCTTCAATGGGGATCTGGGCGTGATCCGGACGGTGGACAAGCAGCGGGAGAGCGTGACCCTGGATTTTGACGGCAGGATCAGCGAATACCCCTTTGAGATGCTGGGAGACCTGGAGCCGGCCTGGGCAGTGACGGTACATAAGGCTCAGGGAAGCGAATACCCGGCGGTGATCCTCTCCGTGGCGGATGTACCCAAGACGCTGATGACGAGATCCCTGCTTTATACGGCGGTGACCCGCGCCAGGGATCTTCTCATTCTCGTGGGCGACCCGGAGACCGTGTCCTCCATGGCTATGAACGACCGCAGGCAGAGACGTTACAGCGCTCTGCGGATGCGGCTCAATCGAGAGGTGTGAGATGGGACTGAGAGATCTGCTGTTCCCACCCCGCTGCGCTTTCTGCGGACGCCTCAGCGGTCTGAAGGCGGGGGAGATCTGCCCGGACTGCCGTGAAAAGCTGCGCCCCTATCTGGAGGGGGACCGCCACAGCGAGGGGGAGTTCTTTGAGGACTGTGTCTCTCCGCTGCGATACGGCGGCATAGTGAGAAAGAGCTTTCATCGTTTCAAATTCGGCGGCAGGCGGGGATACCGGATCACCTATGCCAGACTGATGGCCCCGGTCATCCGGGAGGAATATGAGGGGGAGTATGACCTTCTCTCCTGGGTGCCGGTAAACACCCTGCGGCGCTGGAAACGAGGCTACGATCAGACGGAGCTTCTGGCCAAAGCCCTGGGGGAGGAGCTTGGCATCAAACCGGTGCCCCTTCTGAAAAAGATCAGAAATACCCCTGCCCAGTCCTCCCTGCAGGGGGAGGCGGAGCGCAGGGCCAACGCCCTGGGCGCATACCGGGCACTGCATTCTCTGCATGGGGAGCGGGTACTGCTTATTGACGACGTGGTGACCTCAGGCTCCACCTTGGGCGAGTGTTCCCGGATGCTGCTGATGGCGGGCGCGGAATCGGTGCTCTGTGCAGCCCTGGCCAGAGGCGGAGGAAAAAAGACCTGAAGTTTTCAGAAAACTATTGGATGAATGGGCGAAATCTGCTATAATGGCTTTTAGAATGTGGAAATTCGTCTGATCATCTCCCATTCGGCAAGACAAAACAGCAAAAGATACCCCCCAATGGGGTTGGAGGAATGAACATGGTTTTAGGACGGGATATCGGTATCGATCTCGGTACGTCCTCTGTGATTTTATCGGTGCGCGGGCGCGGTATCATCGCCCGTGAGCCTTCGGTTGTTGCCATGGAAAAGACTACGGGCCGCCTCATGAAGGTGGGTCTGGCGGCGGAGCGCATGCTGGGACGGACTCCCGGCAATGTGGCGGCCATCCGTCCCATCCATGACGGCGTCATCTTTGACTATGACATGACAGAGCGCCTCATTGAGGAGCTTATCAAAAAGACGGGCACCTTTACCCTGTTCAAGCCCCGCCTGCTGCTTTCGGTCTCCTCCGGCATCAGTGAGGTGGAGGAGCGGGCCGTCATCGACGCGGCTATTCAGGCCGGCGCCCGGAAGGTCTATCTCATTGAATCCGCGGTGGCTGCCGCCCTTGGCGCGGGGATCGATATCTCCCGGCCGGAGGGGCACCTTATTGTGGATATGGGCGCCGGTACTACCGATATCGCCGTGATCTCCGTCTCCGGCGTGGTGGAGGCCGCCTCCCTTACCAGCGCCGGCAACGCCTTTAACGACGCCATCATCAAGTACATCCGCCGCAAGGACAACGTCCTCATCGGCGACGCCACGGCGGAGGAATTGAAGAAGAGCATCGGCAGCGTCTTCCCCAGGAAGGAGAACACCGTGGTGGAGGTCAAGGGCCGCTGCCTTCTGACCGGTCTGCCCCGGGTGGTTTCCATCAGCTCCAATGAGATCATTGAGGCCTTCGGGGATGTGACCCAGCAGATCGTGGACGGCGTCCATCGGGTGTTGGAGAATACACCTCCCGAGCTTGTCAGCGATATTTCGGAGAACGGCATCGTTCTTACCGGCGGCGGCAGCATGCTCTGGGGCATGGACCGCCTCATTGAGCAGAGCACCAGCATCACCACCCACATTGCGGACGACGCGGAGCTCTGTGTGGCCTATGGGATCAACAAATCCCTGGAGTGGCTCAATGACATGAACGACGGCGTCATCAACCTCTCCCGCCGCAGGGAACTGCGTGGATAGAGAAGCTTTAATCGTATGAAAAAGTAGGGGAGGGGCTTTGCCCCTCCCCTTGTATATCATTGAGCAGAAACAAGGGGCATTTTGCCCCTGAGCGTGCAGACAAAGCCCGGATGATGAGGAGAAACGCGGAAACGCAGGTATTTCCCAAGACACCGTAGGGGCGGCTATCAGCCGCCCGTGCATGAATCCGGACAATTGCGAAAAATGTGCAAAAGAATTGTATTTGTTACTGGCAATGATTCTAATAGTTCACTTTGTTTATCGGGCGGCTAATAGCCGCCCCTACGTCAGGATCCGGCATTTTTTGTAAGGTGAAACTCTGAAGAAACACCGGCCCCTGGGTGTATGGATTCCGGCCACAGGCCTTTGTCTACAGTCTGAGGGGCATTTTGCCCCTTGTTTTTGACGCTAATCTGCGCTCGCTGTTTCCAGCATTTCGGCAACATAGGCTTCCGCGTCCTCAAGAGTACCTCCGTGAAAGCCGGGGTAAGCCGATTCCATATAACGGACCCCTTGCTCCGTGGCGAGGAAGACCCACCTGGCGCCGTCTGCAAGACCATAAGGCGCAAGATCCTTCAAAGAGAGCCAGGCACCGTTTTGCCCCCACATCGAAGCCTTATCGTAGACAATGGGAGTGAAGACGGCCTCGTCTCCGATCCTGAGGCTCGCGGCGAGACCGCAGTCCTCCACCCAGATCTTCTCACTGACAGGGCAGGGGAGAAGGATCGTCACATAGTCTCCCTCTGCCAACTCCCCCTTCAGTACCCGATCCACCCGTACCCTTGCCAGCGCTCTGTAGGCCTTGTCCCCGTTGAAGTCCAATTCAATATTCTTGAGATCTGTCACCTTCCCCCGGAAAAAAGCCATATTCCAATGGGAAAACATCTCCTCCTCACTGAACCAGACGAGACTTGTGGCTACCGGCTCCTGCGTTTTCGTTGTGTACTTGACGCTGACCTTTGCAGATGCTTCGCTGAGGGCGATGTTCTCCGGCAGCAGGGATCCGTCGCCTCCTGTAGGGGCTTCGAGCCCTTCAAGGGAAGGAACGGCTTCTTCTACCGTGCCCAGACTTGTGGAGCCCGTCGGAATGCTATGCCTCCATCGATCATAGCGGGCCATTGCCAGGCTGATTCCCAGAAGGACGATGCAAACCGCCGCGACGCTGATGACCAACCTGGTAACCTGCCGTTTTCTTCCTTCTTCCTGCAATCTTGCCGCAGCCTTTCCCTCAGCAAGCTTTGCCCACATTCTGTGATGGGCTGCGGGTCCCGGTCCGATACCGTCAAAGGCTGCTGTGAATGTTTTATTCATCAAGCTCATCTCCCAATCGCTTTTTCAGTAATTGCCTGGCGTCCATCAGTTGATTTCGCAGGGTGGAGGCAGGCTTTTTCAATGCCCTCGCCAGTTCTGCCGCCGTATAGCCCTCGTAGTAGTGCAGATAGACCAATACCCGGTATTTCTCCGGCAGCTCCATGACGGCCTGCAAAACTTCATTGGGCTGTAGTTCGGGTTCACCTGCCGGCTCGCCGATCTGTTCCAGACTATCCGGCCTGCGTTTCCTCCTGCGCAGCTCATCCAGACAGAGATTGATCGATGTCCGAATGAGCCATGCACTCTCCTGCTCCGGGGAAGAAAACCGCGGCTTCTTCTGTATGAGCCTTATAAAGGCTTCTGCCGCTGCGTCCTCGGCGTCGTATCCGTTTTTCAGATAGACATAGCAGATCCGGTACAAGGTACGATAGTTCCGTTCAAAGCACGCCCGCAGTAGGTCGTCCTCACGCTCTATCTGTTCGCCCAAGGCTATCACCTCCTTCTGTTCATAAAACGCTGATGAAATGGAAAACGTCGCCCGATCTTGATCAATTCCGTAAAAATCTGTCGATTCGCTGTAATAAAGGGGAAAACGGACGCTGCTTTTCAAATAAAACAGGACTTGAATCGTGCCCGGGAATATGTTAACATGATGTGAATTCAAAGGGAAAGTAAAAACCTTACATTTGTGGGGATAGAGTTATGGATTTTAAAGTGGTAAAATTCGGGGGCAGTTCTCTGGCCAATGCGGAGATGATCAAAAAGGCGGAGGCCATCGTTCGTTCCGACCCCCGCAGAAAATATGTGGTGGTGTCGGCCCCAGGGAAACGGTTTTCCGGTGATACCAAGGTCACCGATCTGCTGTATGCCTGCTATGAGGCTGCCGCCGAGGGCCGGGAGTTTGAGCCCATTCTTGCCGAGATCCGCAGCCGTTATGATGAGATCGTGGAGGGCCTCGGTGCGAAGCTGGATCTGGATGCCGAATTCCAGACCATCCGCGCCCATCTGCGTTCCAAGCCCCAGCGGGACTATATGGCGAGCCGGGGCGAGTATCTCAGCGCCCGCGTGATTGCCTGTTACCTCGGGTTTGAGTTTGTGGACGCGGCAGATTTCATCTGCTTCAATTCCGACGGCACCTTTGATTGGGAAATCACCAACCGCGCTGTTTTTGCCGCTCTGCGCCGGGTCAAACGGGCGGTGGTGCCCGGCTTCTACGGCGCCGACGAGTGGGGGACGGTCCACACCTTCTCCCGGGGCGGCTCCGATATTACGGGCTCCATCCTGGCCCGCGCCCTCTCCGCTGCGGTCTATGAAAACTGGACCGATGTATCCGGTATGCTGATGGCGGATCCCAGGGTGGTTGCCGATCCCAGGACCATCGCTCTCATTACCTATAAGGAACTGCGGGAGCTTGCCTATATGGGCGCCACCGTCATGCATGAGGACGCGGTTTTCCCCGTGCGAAAATGCGGCATCCCCATCAACATCCGCAACACCAACCGCCCTGAGGATCCCGGTACCATGATCGTTCCGGCGGTGGAGGAGGAGAAGGACCAGGGAGAGATCACCGGTATCGCCGGACGCAGCGGTTTCTCCACCATCACCATTGAGAAGGCGATGATGAACTCCGAGATCGGCTTTGGCCGCCGTGTGCTCTCTGTGCTGGAGGAGCACGGCATCTCCTATGAATACATGCCCTCCGGCGTGGACACCATGTCCATCGTTGTATCTACCATCGATCTGGACCCCTGCCGTAATCAGGTGATGAACGAGATCTGCCATACGGTACAGCCGGACGTGATCTACTTTGAGGATAACATGGCCATGATTGCCGTGGTGGGACGGGGCATGGTTCGCCGCAAGGGCATCGCTGCCCGCGCTCTCACCGCTGTGGCTGAGGCGGGCATCAACATCCGTATGATCGATCAGGGCTCCAGTGAGCTGAATATCATCATCGGTGTGGAGGAGAAGGAGCGTGAGAACGCCATCCGCGCCATCTACGCCGAATTTGCCAAATAACGCTACAATGTAGAGAACAGAATCCCCGAGGTCAACGACCTCGGGGATTTAGACTGTAGACAACCCCCGGTACAAGGGGAAATAGTATTAGAGTAGCGGGGGAGCTCGAGGGGGCCAGGCCCGCCTCGAATTGAATCTGCCCTGGCGAAATGCCTGCTAAAGCAGGCTTTCGCGGAGCGAAGCGACGTTTTTTGTGAGGTGAAGCATCACAAAAACACGGGGCATTGATGATCAGCGGCGGATTTCCTTGAGGTACTCGGCGATCCTGCCGACAGCCTCCTCCAAAACCTCAACACGGGGGAGGAAGACAATGCGGAAGTGGTCGGGCGTATCCCAGTGGAACCCGGTGCCCTGGGTGACCAGAACCTTCTTTTCACGCAGAAGGCCCAGAGCAAAGTCCTCATCGTTCTGGATGGGATACATTTCGGGATCCAGCCTGGGGAAGATGTAGAAGGCGGCGTCGGGCTTGACTGCGGTAACACCGGGGATTTCGTTCAGCGCCTTGTAGATGAATTCTCTCTGCTGATAGACCCGTCCGCCGGGGACCAGCAGCTCATTCATGCTCTGATAGCCGCCGAGGGCGGTCTGTACGATGCTCTGGGCGGGAACATTGGAGCAGAGGCGCATGGTGCTTAAGAGATTCAGTCCCTCAATGTAGCCCTTGGCACGGCTTTTGTCGCCGGCGAGGCAGAGCCAGCCTACCCGATAGCCCGCCACCCGGTGGGACTTGGAAAGACCGTTGAAGCTGAGGGTCAGAAGATCCGGCGCCAGAGAGGCCAGTGCCACATGCTCTTTGCCATCCATGACAAGGCGGTCATAGATCTCATCGGCAAAGAGGATGAGGTCGTTTTCTCTCGCGATCTCCACAATGCCCTTCAAAACCTCTGTGGAATAGAGTACGCCGGTGGGGTTATTGGGATTGATGACAACAATGCCCTTGGTCTTGCTTGTGACCTTGCTGCGAATATCCTCCAGATCCGGCTCCCAGTGGCTGGCCTCGTCACAGCGGTAGTGAACGGCGTTGCCGCCCGCCAGGGTGACGGAGGCGGTCCAAAGGGGGTAGTCCGGCATGGGGACCAGGATCTCATCCCCATTGTCCAGAAGGCCCTGCATGCTCATGGTAATGAGCTCGCTGACGCCGTTGCCGGTGTAGATATCCTCGATGCCCACATTGGGAATGTGCTTCAGCTGGCAGTACTGCATGATGGCCTTGCGGGCGGAGAAGAGCCCCTTGGAGTTGGAATAGCCCTCGGAGGCCCGCAGGTTGTAGATCATATCAACAACAATCTCGTCCGGCGCCTTCAGACCGAAGGGGGCGGGATTGCCGATGTTCAGCTTGATGATATCGGTGCCGTTGGCCTCCATCCGATTGGCCTCATCCATGACAGGGCCGCGGATGTCATAGCAGACGTTATCCAACTTGTGAGATTTTTCAAAGAAACGCATAGGAATCCCTCCCAAAGCAAACCGGTGAAACCGGAGATAAGCAAAACGATTACCCTACATTATAGCGGAGGATCCCGGAAAAAGCAAGGCAATGCACGATAAAAAGTCCGGGCGGGAAAACCGCCCGGACTTTTTATCAGGGAATGGAGTTTTACTTGACAAAGATGCCGTTGCCTGTTTTGGCGGCCTCATAAATGGCCTCCCGCATCTCCATGAGCTCCACGGCGCTTTTGAGACTCATGCCGTGGGTGCTGGCGGGGTCCACGCCTACGCCGTCGTTGGGGAGGTCGTAGGCGACCATTTTGACAAAGTAACGAATGTGGTCATCGGGAGCGGGAGGCAGCTCATCGGGCTGAACGTCTACCCACTCGCTGAGATCCTTGGTTCGGAAGCCCTTGTTCGCGGGATCCAGGTTGGTCAGGCGATAGCGCACCGCAGAGGCCCGGTCGCCGGTACCGGCTTCCATAATGGTGCCCAGAGTGCCGTTGATTTCTACGCCGCTGGTGTAACCCGGGGAGATCATTCCGCTTTCCACAATGGCGGTGACGTCGTTGGGATACTCCATCAGCATGGCAATGTATTCCTCGTTGCCGACGGACTTGTTGAAATCGTTGAGGTAGGAAAAGCGGGCATGAATGCGGCTGGGCTTGCCAAGAAGGTAATGAACCATGTGCAGAGGGTGCCCGCCGGTATCGGACATCATGCCGCCCCCCATTCTGGCAACCTCGGTACGGATGTGGTCCTCAGAACGGCTGCGGAAAACGTTTCCGTTGTTGCTGAACCGTACCCGGACGGTCAGCAGCTTTCCCAGCTTCCCGCTCTCAATAAAATCCTTCATAAAGATGGTGGAGCTGTTGACGAAGGGGTCCGTCAGAAAGAACTTGACGCCGGCGGCCTCCACCGCGTCCCGCATCTCGTAGGCGTCCTGGAGCTCAATGCAGAGCGGCTTTTCCAGGAAGATATGCTTGCCCGCTTTCGCGGCCTTTAAAACAAGCTCCTTATGCCAGATGTTGTGATAGGTGATGACCACGGCGTCCAGGTCGGGCATTTTCATAAGCTCGTCGAAATCGGTATAGATCTCGCAGCCGCCGACCTCCTCGGCCGCTTTTTTGGCGGCCTCATAATCAGGATCCCAGACAGCCACGGCCTGACTCTCTGGATAGCTGTTGATGAGTCTTCCGAACTTGTCCAGGTGTCCCCGCAGCCCGCAGAGGGCGATGTTGATCTTACGGTTCATGCTGTACCTCCTTAAGAAGATTTCTGATCATATTATACACATATTGGAATCTGCAGACAAGGGAAAGGAGGCATGGGAAACGTGACAAAATCCGCACAAAACCGAGTCGAAGGATTTGAGGGAGGGAAAGGAAGCCGGGAATTTGGTATTGACAAATGAGAGACGACATGTTATTATTCTATGGCGTTCGAGACCATGGAGAGATACCGAAGTGGTTATAACGGGCCGGTCTTGAAAACCGTTGTGCGGAAACGCACCGTGGGTTCGAATCCCACTCTCTCCGCCATCCATGGCGGAACGGGGGCGAACCTTCCGTTCCGCCAATGGAAATATTGCGTTGTCATTCGACCTGGAGAAGTACCCAAGAGGCCGAAGGGGCTCCCCTGCTAAGGGAGTAGGCGTCTAAACCGCGCGCGAGGGTTCAAATCCCTCCTTCTCCGCCAACAGAAAAGCGTCTTTTGTCGTTAGGCAAAAGACGCTTTTTTGAATGATGTTTTCCGTGTCGGGCAATTGATGCTGCCTTCGGCAATGATGTCTCTTCGCTGATGATCTATCCTGCGGGATATAAGGGCAAACATTTCATCATTGCGGCGCGAAGTGGCGCAATATCCTTTCGGAGCGTGAGCGGAGAAGCAGCATTAGCCGCTGCGGCGGCAACATCATGGATCATCAGCGAGATAGATCACTTGATTATTTTGTGAGTTCAAATCACTCTGCAAAAAACAAAAATGCGAGGAAACGCAGATGCATGAGGAGATCAAAGAAATCTTTTCACTGTTTTTTGACGATACGCCAAACGAGGTTCGCCTGATCGATACGAGCCGGGGCGATGCGGATTTCAGAGCGACCTTTATTATCGGAACGTCTTTGGGCAGCAAATATGTTCTGAAGCTGGCCGATAATGATTTCACATTCCCCGAAAAGATTTCCGTTTGGCAGCGAACGGCGGAAGAATACCGGAAGCTCGGTTACTACTGCCCGAGGATCTTTCGGGACAAATCGGGGCAATTCCCCATGGTTGACTATAACGGGCACAGATGCGCGGCTTATGCTGAGGAGTATGCGCCCTTCCATCCTGTTGAAGACAGGTTTTCGGAGGACTACGGGCAGAACGAAGAGCTGTATAACAGGTATAGACGCGACATCTGGCGGATGACAGCAAGGGTGGCATCCCTGTATCTCGATTATACGGAGTATCCTTCGGCTTACTGCCTGTTTGAGACCTTCTGCCCCAGCGACAAGACGGATGAAGTGCTTGAAAACGCTATTGCCTGGAAGCAAACTGCGGATACGCTTCCCGAAGAATTCGCGGAACAGACAGAAAGGATCTGGCGCCTATGGACGGAGAACAGAGCCGCGCTTGAGCCGATCTATAAAAAGCTTCCGACCTCCGTTTTTCAGGCCGATCTCAATGCGTCAAATATCCTCCTGAATGATGAAGGCGGATTTGTCGGAGTATATGATTTCAACCTCTGCGGCAGGGATGTTTTTCTCAATTACCTTATCCGTGAAAACAACGGCGTTTCGGGAATCTGTGAAGCCTTGAAGATCGCTTCAGAATACTATCGCTTCTCGGACATCGAAAAGCATGCGGCGCTGATGCTGTACCGCTGTCTCAAGCCGCTGTGGTATACAAGAGTTCAGGCCCTGAAGAAAGCGGGAGACGATCCTGATGCCATCAGAATATGCCTCAACGAAACAGAAAAAGCGCTGACTGCTCCCATAAATTTTTCAGAGTACATGGGGTGATGAAAAGGGATCAAGCATTCCGCCTTTTCCTCTCCAGTGTCGGTTATTCTCTCTTATGGGCCATTGATGGGTGGATGATGAAAGGGATGACGCTATTAAGGATACTTGCGTTTTTCGAAGGAACCTGTATCACCTCATAAAGTGGGTGAAGAAGGTACTCGTCGGAATAATGAAGCAGGAAGAAAGAAAAGGGGGTCAGTGCCCGTTCGCCTAACGGGCTTGAGTTCACTTTGCAATAAGGTTTCCCGGCAGAGAAAGGACCATATAATCACAGATGCAGGAGTCTTCCGCAAAGGGATACTCCTGTTTTTATCTTTGTCCGAAAACGACAAAAGCGGTCCATTCGATATCAATGAATACCGTTTTATGTTCACTGAAAAACCACTTTTCCGAAGGGGGCTACCTTGCCTTTTCGGAGGTGGAGTTTTTCAAAGGAAAACCTCAAAACGGCCAAATAGCGGCGTTTTGAGGTGTGGAAAACTGTGTGGATAATGTGAATAACTATTTGTAGTAGTTCTGTCTGCTGTCGGCTTACGTCAACTTTTTGGAGGAAAAGGAGAATAAGAAAACAGGCTGTCAATAGGCATGATTCGCCAAAAAAATGGAAGTATCTGAAATCTTTTTCGTAGTCATTTTTCCCTTGACATGGGAAGTATGCAATGAAAAACGAATAGGGAATGCAGTGCTGGAAAGATGAATATACAAACTGTAATAGCCATCAGACGCAAGACAGCATTTTTTCCTCCAGTACCATTGCAATACCGTCCTGCTCATTGGTGCCGGTGACGATATCGGCTGCCTCCTTGACAATAGGGAGAGCGTTTCCCATGGCGACGCCGGTTCCTGCTGTTCGGATGGCGTCCAGATCGTTTATGGAGTCACCGAAGGCAATGACGTGGTCAAGATCGGTCCCCAGATGTCGGCAGAGGAAGCGAATGGCTTCCCCCTTGGTGGCCAGGGAAGAATTGATTTCAATGTTGTTGGGAACGGAGGTGGAGATGGCAGCCCATGGGAAGCGGTTTGTCAGCGCCTCCATCACCGGAATCTTTTCCTCCCGATGCTGAAAGAAGATGGAAATCTTCTGCAGGGCTTCACCACGGGCTATGAGAGCGCTTTTGTAGTCCGACAGAGGACTGCGGGTGCCGAGGAAATGGGCTGTGTCATAGCCGTCACTCGTGTACTTTTCGGCTATAGCATAAAACGCAGCGGGGCAATAGCCCTTGCCGTCCAGATAGCAGTCGTAGATACAGTCGATCTCATCCAGATAGCGGTAGATCTCCATGGCCTTGTCCAGATCCAAAAGGGCCTGGTGAAGAACCTTGTGCTCCCGGATATCATAGACCTGGGCGCCGTTGGCCTCGATAATATAGCGGAGAAAGGGGAGACGTGCTACCGTCTCCGGAAGGGTGTTGTAAATACGGCCTGTTGAGGGTACGATTTCCGCACCCATGCGGTGCGCTTCCGCCAGCGCGCGGTAAGTGCGCGGACTGATTTCCTTCCGATCATTCAGCAGGGTCCCGTCAAGATCCAATGCGATGATGCGATACAATAATTCTTTCATGGCCTTCCTCAAAAAAGACTGCCGCGGCAGTGCTGCGGCAGTCTTTCACATTGAATGGATTATACGATACGCTTGGCGCCGTAGTAAACACGGTTGTAATAGGAGCTGTTCAGGTCGCTGTAGATGACGCCGACGCCGGTGCCGGAGGCGTGGATAAAGGTGCTGGAACCGTATTGGCCGGAGCCGACGAAAATGCCTACATGGGTGACGCCGCTGCCGTCGCCGTTGAAGAAAACCAGGTCGCCGGGCTGAAGCTCACTCTTGTTCACATAGACGCCGTCATAGCGATATTGGGTGGAGGCGGTGCGGTGCATGCTGTAGCCGTAGTGGCTGTGATAAACGTAGTACACCAGACCGGAGCAGTCAAAGCCCTTGGAGGGGCTCTCCTCGCCGTAGACGTAGGGGTACTTGTAGAACTGGCAGGCGTACTGTGCGATCTGCTCCCCAAGGCTTGCGTTGTGGTTGATGGTGGGGACCTCGGTGGTGGTCGTCCCTGTACTGCCGCTGCCAAGAAGGGAGGAGGAACCGTCCAGATTGACATAGCTCGCACTGATATAGCCGATCTTGCCGTTGTAGCTGCACTTTACCCAATCGTTCTCCGTGCCGTAGACACAGAGGCGGGCGTTGACTGGCATGGTGGCCAGAATGCTGTTGTTGGTTCCGGCGCCGCTGCGGAAGCGGACGCTGGTCCCCTTCACGGTCCCGAGAGACACGTTGCTGTCCCCTGTAAGGGAAATATACTCGCCGCTGACCCAGCCGGTGAGATCGTCCACAGAAACCTTCAGCCAGCCGTTTGACGCGCTCAAAACACTAACCTGCGTACCCTTGCTGAGGGTGGCAAGTATGCCGTTGGTGGTATCGGGGCCGCTCCGAAGCCGAAGACTGTTGGCCACGACCACAGGCTTGCCGGTGCTGGAAGAGGGGGTTGAGGGTGTCGGGTCAGAGGGGGCAGTCTCACTCCCGCTGACGGTCACATAGGTCTTGCTGATGTAGCCGGTTTTGTTATTATAGCTGCAGCGGTACCAGTCACCCTCGGTCCCAAGGACCGTGACAACAGTGCCCTTGGCCAGGGAGGCAATGACCTTCGCGCTGGTGGAGCCAGATTCCCGGAAGCGGACGGAGGAGCCGTTGACGGTGCCCTTGGTCTCGTTTGCCTGAGTGGAATTGCTGGCGGGACGGGTTGTGGAGGTGTCCAGCGTTACCAGGGTCGTATTGAGGTAGCCGGTCTTCCCGTCGTAGATGCAGCGGTACCAATCGCCCTCGGTGCCGATCACAGTCACTTTGGTCCCCCGGTTGAGGGATGTGATGAAGTCATAGTTCATACCGGGCCCGGTGCGGAACCGGACGCCCCAGCCCATGACAACACCGTCGGTCTCGGTGACCGTACCGGTGGGCTCCGTGGAGGTGCCGCTCTCCGGTGTGGTGGAGGGGACGTTCCCCGCGGCCCGACCGCCGGTGACGCCCATGAGATCGCTGCGGATGTAGCCGGTGATCCCGGCGCCGGTCACAATCTTATACCAGCCGCTGTTGATCCCGATAACGTCCACATTTTCCCCGTGGGCGCAATTGGATACGGTGTCATAGCTGGTGCCGGGACCTTTGCGGACACGGACGCTGTCCGCGGTGACGGTGCCCCTGGCGGTGAAGTTAGCTGATGTTACCACATATTGCAGATATTCAGTGCTGACGTAGCCAACAGTACCTTCAAAATTGATCTTATACCAATCGTTGTTTGTCTGCTCCAGAATGACCACGATGGACCCGTTGGTGACGGTTCCCACGATGGAGTTGTCCTTGCCGGGGCCGGAACGCACGTTCAGCACGGCGGCGTTCACCGTGGCCGCGCCATAGGCGATCTTTCCGTCCGCCCTGGCGGGGACCGCCATGCCGGATAAAACAAGGGCCAGCAGCAGGAGCAGGGTGAGGATGCTTTTTCTCTCTCTCATATCTTCTCCTTTCGGCCTTACGCCGAGGCGAGTGCCCGCTGAAGCCAGACGGCGGCCACATCCATGGCGGCGTAGAGCCCGTCCTTTTCTGTTTTCTTTACAACCCTGTCACGGGATTTCAGATCGGGATCCGTGAGCTGCAGCTGAACCGATACCTTGGTAGCCATCTCCAGATCGTTCTCGGTCTTGCTGCCTGTAATCTGGAGCATGCAGATGTATTTGTCCTCCATGCTGCCGTAATACAGGATTGTGCCCTTTCGCCGAAGGGGATGCCCCTTATAGGTAAGGATTTCTTTGGTGGTTTCTGCCATTGAAAACTCCATTTCCGGCGATTGCCTGCCAGGACCGGGGTGGATCACCGGTCAACGGGAAAGAGTGGGCGTGACAGGCTCGCCTGTATGTTCACAGCCTCGATGCCGGGAGAAAAGCAAGGCCGATGCGCACCCCTCCGGTGCCAAAAACGGCATAGATACGAGTGCAAAAGAAAAAGGTATAATACCCACTCTAAAGGGTATTATACCATGCTTTGCGGATTCCGTCAATGATAAAAGACTGTCATGCTTGGGTAATAATTAAGAAAAACGGGCATTCTATCTCAATTAAAGCACTTTTTTGGTAAAATCTTCCGCAAAAGGAATAGCAGCAGGGGAATGGGAAAGATAAGGGAAAGCGGTGAAGGGACGCTTCACCGCTTTTTTTGCTTTAATTCTGAAGATAGTTCAGGACCAGCTCCTGAAGAAGCTCATCCCGGTCGAGGCGGCAAATCAGCGTTCTGGCGCCGTTATAATTTGTGATATATGTAGGATCCTCGGAAAGAATATACCCTACGATCTGGTTAACGGGATTATAACCCTTCACCCGGAGAGAGTTGTAGACGGAGGTGAGGATCTCCTTGATCTCCCGGTGGGAATCGATGGCCTCAAAGGGCCTTGTACGTTTTTCGAAATCTGTATCCATCAAAGTCCCCTCCTCCAAAGATATCCGGAATCGCTCTTTCATTATAGCCTTTTTTTCCTTTTGTGTAAAGGGGATTCAAAGAAAATTCATGGTTTTTGTCTATTCTTTGATCAAAATGACTGCAGTGGGCAAAGCCTTCCGTGTCGGATTTCATATACCAAGAGGACCCTCCCGTCAATGCTCCGGGGGGTGCCATAGCGCAGAATTTCGGGGAAGGGGAAGGGAGATTCGTGATTCAATGGGAGCGCGGCAAGCCGGTGACCTTGAAACAAACGGATATAGACCTCCGCGCTGCCGGGAATTTCAGATCGTTCTCCTTCCGGCAGGGGAGCCCAGCCATCCGGCCGCCAGGCTTTGGGGCCTGATGGCGACGGCGCGTTTTTGGCGGGGTGAGCCGGGGCTTCCGGCGTGCAATCCGGCGGAAAGAGGCGGACAAGGGAGATTATGCCCCCCAGAGGCCTCAGCACGTCAGCGCTCAGCCGCCGATTCAGGGTCGCGCTTCCGCCATCGGGGCAGGGGACGCCCAGCTTCAGCCAGCGTTCCCTGCCCAGCGCCCATAGCCGCATGGGCTTCGAAAGGAGAGGGCCGTTGTAACGAAGGCGATAATAGGCGCCCTCCCGATTCAGTCGAAGCTCTCCCGCTGCTTCGGGATCGGGAGTCACAACGGGGTAGACTCCGCAGAGTGTTTCTTCCATGAGTCCTCCTCCCGAAAGCGCAGTCCGCGTGCCGGACCGATCATTGCAGGCCAATACTGACGGCAAGGGCGTTGTTGACCCTTGTCATGGCCCTCTCATCCAGCTTGCCCATTTTCTCACGAAGCCGTCTCTTGTCAATGGTGCGGATCTGCTCCAGCAGCACCACGGAATCCTTGGCAAGGCCGTAAGAACGGGCTTCGATGGAGATGTGCGTGGGAAGTCGGGCTTTCCCGGTCTGGGAGGTAATGGCCGCCGCGATGACCGTAGGACTGTGGCGGTTTCCCGTATCATTCTGAACGATGAGCACGGGGCGCATGCCGCCCTGCTCACTGCCTACCACGGGGCTGAGGTCCGCATAGTAGATATCGCCCCTTTTAACGACGAGTGTGCTTACCAAATGTCTTCATCTCCGATGATAGAATCTGCCCGATGCACTGACTCAGAACGTATGTATCGGACACTATCATTCTTTCACGTTCCGGAAAGATTTATTCATTTTTATGATGCCGGCCCCAGGGTCAGCGTAGGATCACGTCCTGAAACTCACAGAAAATGACCGTGGCTCCGTCTACGGAGAGCTCGGCGCGCAAAGGAAGGGAGCTTTCCGGATCAAAGACCGTCAGTACCGAAATGCCGTCATCCACAATATATTGTATGCTGAATAGATCGTCTCCGGTGCGGATGACCTCCTCCAGGTGGCCGTTCTTCCAGGCGTCTGCGATCATGGGCAGGGCGTTCATGGGACTGAGTCCCCGGGAATTCAGGTCCCCGGTGTCCAGAATGAGGTCTTCAAACTGAAGCTCTATGGAGCCATCCTGGCAGCGGGCGGTCAGTCCGCTGAGATTCTCCGGCTCCAACACCAGGATTTCCCACCCAAAGTCTGTCTTCTGAAGGCGCAGAAGAAAGCTGTAATCCCGGTCCCCGTAATCGGCGGTAAGGCGGGCATCCAGCTGAAGCTCCTCCGCATCAAGAAAGCGCTGCCGCAGCCGATCCGTCTCCCGGGTCAGAGTTCCGGAGGAGCAGCCGCAGAGGAAGAGAAGCAGCAGGGGGACGATGAGCTTTCGCAAAAAACCACCTCAACAGGATTATTCGGACAGTACGCTTTTAAACGCGGCAGGGAGATACCTGAGAAGATCATCAGGCGTTACGCTGTATTCTCCCAGCTCCGCCGCCGCCAGATCTCCGCAGAGGCCGTGGAGATAGACCGCGGCCCGGGCCGCCAGATCCCAGGGAAGCCCCTGGGCCAGAAGTCCTGCCAGCATCCCGGCCAATACGTCACCGCTGCCGCCCTTTGCCATGGCCGGTCCGCCGGTGGGGTTGACGGTGATGCTGCTGCCGTTTTCGGCTATCAGACTGCGGTGCCCCTTCAGGATGATCCGGGCGCGGTGGTTTTGAAGAAAATCCACAAGGCCGTTGATTCTGCCGGATGCCGTGCTGCCTCCCAGCCGCCTGAATTCCCCCTCATGGGGTGTCAGCAGCAGGGGATAAGCGGTGCTGTCCATCTCATCTATATGCCCGGACAGGATGTTTATGCCATCGGCGTCCAGAATGACAGGACATGTCGCCGCTTTCAGTACGGCCATTACCAGCGCTTCCGCCCCCCGGCCTCTGCCGAGACCGGGACCGATGAGACAGACCCCGGCGCTTTGAAGGGAATCCAATGCTGCCCGGACAGCGTCTTCGGAAAAGCCGCCTTCCGCATCCGCCGGCAGTGGCTGTACCACCGTACCGCAGCAGCGGAGGGCGGCGATCTCATAGATGCTTTCCGGCACCATCAGGGTGGTGAGACCGGCGCCGCTTTTTTCACAGGCATTGGCGGCCAGCCAGGCCGCGCCGGAGTAGCCCCGCTTTCCGGCCAGGATCAGGGCACGGCCGAATTCATATTTGTGACCATCCTCTTTTCGCCTGGGAAGTCTGCAGTCCCCCGGCTCCGTCACATAGAGAGAGACCGTCGGTAGTGACCCGTCGCCCAGGGCGCGGGGATCGAAAAGGGATAGCTCATCCAACGATATTTTGCGCATTGAGGGAACCTCCTTACGTCGAAATGGTCATGTCGATAGGTCTATTGTAAAGGGAAGAGGGAGATTCGTCAATTTTGTTCTTGCCATTTGGCGGTAAATGTGTTTAAATGACATACGATATTGATTGCTTTGAGTGGGAAAATAGCGCACTGCGTTCCGAAAAGAGAGTGGCGGTCGTCGGCTGTGAGCCGCCTTTGGAAGCGGCGCTTGGTTCGCCCATGAGCTCCGGCCAATCCCCGGCGGCTCCGCTCCGTTATCGGCGGCAAAGTGCGGCCTTAAGCCGAACCTGGGTGGTACCGCGGAAGCGCCCTTCCGTCCCAATGGACGGATGGGCGTTACTGTTGTCTTTGGACAAAAAGAGTGAGGAGAAAAGAACATGAATGAGAAACTGATGGAGATTCAGGAGAGCGCTCTCAAAGCCCTGAAGTCGGCTGCGGATCTCGGCGCCCTGGATGAGGTCCGCGTTCGCTTCCTGGGCAAGAAGGGCGAGATTACCGCTGTCCTTCGTACCATGGGGCAGCTTCCCCCGGAGGAACGGCCCTCCTTCGGGCAGGCGGCCAATCAGGTGCGCAGCTTTATTGAAGATGAGATCCGCACCGCCTCCCAGGAGATGGAGCGGAAAAAGATGGAGCTTCGGCTCTCCAGTGAGGCCATCGATGTGACGATTCCTGGCAAAGCGCCGGAGTTTGGCCATGCTCACCCCCTCAGCAAGGTGACAGATGAGGTGAAGGATATCTTCATCGGCATGGGCTTTACCGTGGCCGAGGGACCGGAGGTGGAGCTCAGCGATTACGATTTTACCCGACTGAATATCCCGGAGGGCCACACCGTCCGTGAATGGACCGATACGTTCTATATTACAGAGGATGAGCGGGTCCATCTGCGCTGCCAGACCTCTCCCGTGCAGATCCGCGTGATGGAGAAGCAGCAGCCGCCCATCCGGGTCATCTCTCCCGGCCGTGTCTACCGGAAGGATGAGGTGGACGCCACCCACTCTCCCATGTTCCATCAGATGGAGGGGCTGGTGGTGGATAAGGGCATCACCATGGGCGACCTGAAGGGAACGCTGAATGCCCTGGTCCACAAGCTTTACGGTGACGATCTCAAGACCCGTTTCCGCCCCCATCACTTCCCCTTTACGGAGCCCAGCTGTGAGATGGATGTGCAGTGCTTTGTCTGCAAGGGCAAGGGCTGCCGCGTCTGCAAGGGCGAGGGCTGGGTAGAGGTCCTGGGCGCCGGCATGGTCCATCCCAAGGTGCTTGAGGGCTGCGGCATCGATCCCAGAGAGTACTCCGGTTTTGCCTTCGGTCTCGGACTGGATCGGCTGACCATGCTCCGCTATGACATCAACGACCTGAGACTGCTCTTCGAAAACGATCAGCGTTTCATCAGCCAGTTCTAAGGAGGGAAGAGAGATGCAGCTTTCAAGAAAATGGCTTTCTGAATTTGTAGAGTTTACCGCAACGGATCATGAATTTGCGGAGGACCTGACCAGAACCGGCTCCAAGGTGGAGGGGACCCTGCGCCCCGGCGATGAGATCAGCAATGTGGTGGTGGGAAAGGTGACCGCTATGGAGCGGCATCCGGACTCCGACCACCTTTGGGTCACCATGGTGGATGTGGGTCGCGAAGCGCCTCTGCAGATCGTCACCGGCGCCCAGAACGTATCTGTCGGAGATCTGGTTCCCGTGGCCCTGCATAATTCCACCCTCACCGGCGGCGTGAAGATCAAAAAGGGCAAGCTGCGTGGTGTGGAATCCGACGGCATGCTCTGCTCTCTGGGAGAGCTGGGGCTGGATACCCACGATTTTCCCTATGCGATTGAGAATGGGATCTTCATCCTTCAGGAGGACTGCAAGCCCGGTGATGACATCAAGCCCATCGTGGGCCTCGACGACAGCATTGTGGAGTTTGAGATCACCAATAACCGTCCCGACTGCCTCTCCGTCATCGGCCTTGCCCGGGAGACTGCTGCCACCTATGATGTGCCTCTGAAGCTCCATACCCCTGTGGTCAAGGGCTGCGGCGGCGATATCCGGGACCATCTCTCCATTGAGATCGAGGATCCGGCTCTCTGCCCCCGTTATACCGCCCGCATCGTGAAGGATATCAAGGTGGAGCCTTCCCCCAAGTGGCTGCGCCAGCGCATCCGTGCCATGGGTATGCGTCCCATCAACAACATTGTTGATATCACCAATTACGTCATGATGGAGTACGGTCAGCCCATGCACGCCTTTGACTACGCCTGTCTGGCGGGGCAGAAGATCATTGTCCGCCGTGCACGGAAAGGCGAGACCATTGACACGCTGGATGGGGAGCCTCGCGTGCTGGATGAAAACATGCTGGTGATCGCCGACGCCGAAAAGCCGGTATGTATTGCGGGCATCAAAGGCGGCGCCAACAGCGAGATCACGGAGAATACCGGCTTTGTGGTCTTTGAGTCCGCCAATTTCAACGGCATTTCGGTGCGTCGTTCCGGCCTGCGGCTTGGACTGCGTACCGACTCCTCCTCACGCTTTGAGAAGGGCCTGGACCCGGAAAACACCCTCCCCGCTCTGGAGCGGGCCTGTGAGCTCATTGAAATGCTGGGCGCCGGAAAGGTGGTGGACGGTGTCATCGACGTCTACGCCAAAAAGGAGGAGCCTCGTAAGCTCCCGCTGGAGCCGGAGCGGATCAACGCCCTTCTGGGTACCGATCTCAGTGAGGCGTATATGACCCAGATCCTGGAGAAGCTGGGCTTTACCGTGGAGGGCGGCATCGTGACCGTGCCCTCCTGGCGCGGTGATGTGGAGCGGAACGCAGACCTGGCCGAGGAGGTCGCCCGCTTCTACGGATACAATGAGATCCCCTCCACCATGATCCGAGCCGAGGCCACCATGGGCGGCTATACCCCCCGTCAGCAGACAGAGCGGATGCTGCATACCCTCTGCCGCAGCCTGGGCTATACGGAGATCCTGACCTATTCCTTCGTCAGTCCCTCCAGCGCGGATAAAATCCGTCTGCCCCAGGATTCTGTTCTGCGTTCCGGCCCTGTCATTCTGAACCCCCTGGGTGAGGATACCAGCGTTATGCGCGCCACTTCTCTGCCCAGCATGCTCGCCACGCTTCAGCGCAATAAGGCTGTCCGCAACGCTTCCGTGAAGCTCTATGAGCTGGCCAAGGTCTATCGGAACGCAGGGGAGGAGCTCCCCGATGAGCGGGTGATCCTGACTCTGGGCGCTTACGGTACTGGCGACTTCTTCACCATGAAGGGCGCTGTAGAGACGGTTTTGAGGTCCCTCAGGGTTTCCGGCGTGGAATATGAGGCGGAGAAGGGGAATCCCTCCTACCACCCCGGCCGCTGCGCTGTCATAAAAAAGGATGGTCAGGTTCTGGGCATTCTGGGTCAGATCCATCCCGAGGTAGAGGCGAATTTCGGCCTGGATGAGACCTATGCCGCCGAACTGGACCTGGAGACCATCCTGGCGCTGCAGGAGCCGGAAAAGAAGTATGTCCCGCTGCCCCGTTACCCCGGCGTGCAGCGTGACCTGGCTGTGGTCTGTGCGGCGGAGATTCCCGTGGCCAATCTGGAAAAGTGCATCTATCGCGCCGGTGGCGCTCTCTTAAAGGATGTGAAGCTCTTCGATATCTATACGGGCGTCCATATTCCCGCGGGGATGAAGAGTGTGGCGTTCTCCCTCTCGCTGCGCAGTGATGAAATGACCCTGACGGACGCTATGGCGGAGGACACCATGGCAAAGGTGCTGAAGGGTCTCAAAGAGGAGTATAACGCAGTTCTGCGTTGAGCTTCACTCAAAAAAGATTATAAGAAAAGATCCGCTTTCCCGGGAAAGCGGATCTTTTCTTAGGGATGGAGAATCATGTATCGGCAATAAAAGCTTTGTCCCGCTTCGCGGTGATCCGCTGCTGCTCGGACCGTAAAATGTCGGTGAAGGTACTCTCCTCGATCTTCAGATCCTCCTCCGCCGCTATGGAGCGGTCCGCAAAGGCGTCAAAGACGGCCTGCTTCTCCTCCAGAACTTCCAGAAGCTTTTCGTCCACCGTATTCTCGCAGAGAAGGCGGTAGACCAGTACGTTTCTCGTTTGGCCCATGCGATAGGCACGGGAGATGGCCTGGTTCTCGATGGAGGGCTTGAACTGCGGCTCACATAGGATCACGACACTGGCGGATTGGATGTTCAGCCCCGTACCGCCGGACTGGATCTGGGCGGGGAGGACAGCGCCCGCCGCCGCTTCTTCGAAGGCGTCAACGATCTCCTGCCTTCGCTGGGGAGGAACAGCGCCCGTAATCGGGGGCAAGCAGCGGTCGCCCAGGAGACGAGAGACCTTGGCAATGGTATCCAGGAAAAAAGAGAAGACCAGGATCTTGCGTCCGTCCCCGGCAGCTTCCTCCACCAGCTCCTTCAAGCGGGCGGCCTTGGAGGAGTCCTTCAGATCCTCCACATTCCAGGACACCCGGCGGGCGTCGGCGTAGCGCATACCCAGGACTGCATCCTCATAAATCGCTTCTTCCTTGGCGCCCAGGCTGCACCACTCGCGGCTCTCAATCAGCTGGGGAAGCTCTGTCAGCACATCCTCCCGTTTCCGACGATAGTAGACGGGGGCAACCGCCTGACGAAACTGGGGCGCTGTTGAAAGATAGGCCCTGGGCGTGATCGAATCCGCGATTTTGGGCTGCAGGATCCGGATAAGGGAGATCATCTCATCCACCCGGTTTTCCAACGCAGTTCCTGTCATGAAAAGGAGTCGTCGGGCATGGCCGCTGAGAATTTTTACATAGATGCTTCGCTGTGCCTGGGGATTTTTGATGTAGTGAGCTTCGTCCACCGTCAGCAGGGAGAAGAGGTAATCCTGAGGCAGTAAAAAATCATCCGCAGTTTCATAGGTAGTGACGGCGACGCCGCCCCGCTCCATCCATTGCAGCAGGGCTGCGGCCTTTTGGGTGCCGTGGACCGGAATGACCGGAAGATCACTCATTTTTTGGATTTCCCGCTGCCAGTTGGTGAGGACGCTGGCCGGACACACCACCACAAAGTGTGAGGCCCCGGCGTTCCGCAGGGCCACCATGGCGGCGATGGCCTGCACCGTCTTGCCGAGGCCCATTTCATCGCCCAGCAGGACCCGTTCCTGGTGGAGAATATAACGGACGCCCCATTCCTGATAGCGGCGAAGCTCACAATGAAGCCCCTCCAGGGAGAGCTTCTCCGCTTCCAGGCCCTGGGCCAGGTCTGCAGGCAAGCCGTAGCTGTCATCGTCGTTTCCCAAAAGCCCGGGCTCCAGCGCTTCCAGGGTATTTACAAAGCGAATGGGGTTTTGTTCAAAGTCCCGCCAGGCAGTCTCGGCGTCGGGAAACCGTGCCGCTTCAACTGCCTTTAAAAGGGTAGCGGCGTCGGCCCCGTAGGCGCCATGAAGCGCCTCAGAAAGGTACCTGAAGGCCTCGTCCGCGGCTTCTTTTTTCTGTTTTGAGGCAAAAAGCCGCCGAATACCCCCTCTGCAGGCCTCCAGAGCGGAAATGGCGTTTTCCAGGGAAGGGGCCGCCTCACACAGCAGCCGTTCACAATCTCGGGAAAGTGATTCAATTTTTCGAAATGCCGAAAGGGCCTGGATCAGCCTGGTAGAGGCAGGGGTCCTGTCGTCGATGCTCAGGCGGATTTTCAGCCCATCCTGGGCTTCCTGACGCATCCTGCTGACCAGGTCCTTGATGGCAAAGGCTCCGTCCTCACTGACGCCGCTGACTGCCGCAATGGCGAAGATGGAGGAAGAAGCAAGGGAGGCAATGTTGGGGTATCCCTGTTCCCGCAGAGCCTTGACCCGAAATCCTCGGCCAACCCGGTTCAGTTCCTCCACCGGGATCTCCTCCAGGATCTTCATCGCTTCCCGCTCCTGCAGGGCATGGGCGGCGGAAAGGGCCTCGTTTTGGCATTCCTCCCGGGCGGAGATACCGTTTTGAAGACTTTGGATCAGCCGGCGATGGGACTGAATCAGGGTATCTGCGTCCTTAAAACGATAGGTCCTGGACATGCGCAGCCTCCTTGCCTTGATGATATAGGGCCTTTCCATTATAGTCGATCCCCTGGAAATTGTCCATGCCTGCCGGCTGTTGACAGGGGCCGGGAGAGAGATATAATGATAAAAGAGGGAAGGGGAGATAGAAATGAAAAAACTGCTCGTTACGGGCTTTGAGCCCTTCGGAGGGGAGAAAATCAACCCCTCCTGGGAGGCGGTCATCCGCCTTCCGGAGAAGATTGGCGGCTGGGAGTTAAAGCCCCTTCTTCTGCCTGTCAGCTTTCAAAGGGTGCTTCCTGCCGTATTGGAGACGGTGGAGGTTTTAAGGCCCGACGCCGTTCTCTCTGTTGGTCAGGCAGGAGGCAGAGAGGGCTTGACGCCGGAACGGATCGGAATCAATCTGGATGACGCACGGATTCCCGATAATGACGGTTTTTGCCCGGTTGACTGTCCCATTGAAGCGGAGGGACCGGCTGCCTGTTTTTCTACCCTGCCGGTAAAGGACATGGCTGCGGCCATAGAAAAGGCCGGAATCCCTTCCCGGGTTTCCAACACGGCGGGGACCTACGTCTGCAACCATCTTCTCTATGGGCTGCTGCATTATGCTGCGCATACACGCCCCTCCATGGGCTGCGGTTTTCTTCATGTACCATGGCTTCCGGAACAGACGAAGGACAAACCGGGAGCGTTCTCTCTCCGGCTGGAGGAGATGGTAAAGGGGCTGGAGGCCGCCATTTCTGTCCTTTGATTCTGACGCCTTGCATCAAAAGTATCATTCATATCATTTAAAAAAGGCTCTATGTCAATAGTTGGGGTAGAGCAAGAAGAAAAAGACCTAAGGAAGAGGA